>NZ_JAUSLE010000038.1 GCF_030646845.1 Rhodoferax sp.
TGGTGCGCAAGTTCAAGGGCGCCTACAGTGGCGAGCACGGCGACGGCCTGTGCCGCGGCGAGTGGATCGAATGGCAGTTCGGTCCGCAGCTCACGCAGGCGTTAACGCAGATCAAGCAACAGTTTGACCCTTCGAATTTGCTCAGTCCGAAGCGCATCATCAATCCGCCCAGGATGGACGACACGCGGCTCATGCGTTACTCCCCGAGCTACCAGGTCATTCCGCTCCAGCCGGTCCTGGACTGGAGCGCCTGGAACGTGCAAAACAACCCGGTCACCGAGGAAACCACGGCACCTGGCAGCGGCGGCGACCCGGCGCAGGGCCTGGCCAAGGCGGTGGAGATGTGCAACAACAACGGCCACTGCCGCAAGTTCGACGCCGGCACCATGTGCCCGAGCTACCGCGTCACGCGTGACGAGAAGCATCTGACGCGCGGCCGTGCCAACACGCTGCGCCTGGCGCTCTCCGGCCAGCTTGAAGGCCTCAGCGCCAAGGACGCTTTCACCAGCGAGGCGGTGGCGGAGGCCATGGACCTGTGCGTGAGCTGCAAGGGCTGCAAGCGTGACTGCCCCACCGGCGTGGACATGGCCAAGCTCAAGGTCGAGTTCCTGCAGCACTACAAGGTCAAACACGGCCACACGCTCAAGGACAAGCTGGTGGCGCGCCTGCCGGACTACGCGGCCCTGGCCAGCCGCTTGGCACCGCTGTTGAACTTGCGTGACCGTCTGCCGCTGCTGGCGCGCTTGAGCGAAAAGCTGCTTAGTTTCTCGGCCAGGCGCAGCCTGCCGCAGTGGCGAAACCAGCATTTCTTCAACGCAAAGGCCTCCCTGGCAGCGCTGGCCAGCCGTGAAGACGTGCTGGTTGCTGCCAAGCCCGTGGTGCTGTTTGTCGACACCTTCAACGGTTACTTCGAGTCCGACAACGCATTTTCAGCGGTAAAAGTGCTGCAAGCCGGCGGATACACTGTGCATGTAGCTACCAAAAAGATAGCGGATGGCAAGCACCTGTGCTGTGGCCGCACCTACCTGTCCAGCGGCATGGTGGAGGAGGCGAAAACCAAAGCGCGCGAGGTCGTGGATGCCTTGCTGCCGTTTGCTGAAAAAGGCATTGCCATCGTCGGGCTGGAGCCCTCCTGTTTGCTGACCCTGCGTGATGAAATGTTGGTCATGGGCCTGGGTGAGGCGGCGCAGACCATCGCCAAGCAGGCGCTGTTGTTCGAGGAGTTTCTGGCGCGTGAGGCCGCTTCTGGTCGGCTGGAAGTGTTGAAGGCAAAACTCCAGCCTGCGGGTCAGCCGATCCTGCTGCACGGCCATTGTCACCAGAAGGCCTTTGCCGCCGTCACGCCCATCATGGAAGTGCTCAAGCTCATCCCCGGTGCCAGGCCGGAGCTGATCGAGAGCAGTTGCTGTGGCATGGCCGGCAGCTTCGGCTACGAGGCCAATCACTACGAGGTGTCCATGCAGATGGCCGAGCTGAGCCTGCTGCCTGCGGTGCGCGAGAAGCCCGACGCCATCGTGGTGGCCGACGGCACCAGCTGCCGTCACCAGATTCATGACGGCGCGCAGCGCGAGGCGGTGCACGTGGCGAAGCTATTGGCGGGATTGCTGCCGGGCTGAGCCCCTTCAGACCGCAAGCGCGCATTGCGCGACCTCGCCCAGCGCCTGTGCCACTGTCGCGACCTGGAGCACACCCTCGACTCGGGCCGCACCTTCGAGGCCAATCACCCGCTTGCCGAATTGCCGGCTCAGCGCCACTTCCGACAGCGTGCCGAAGCTGTCGCCAATGGCCACCAGACACAGCGAGGCGCGGGCGATGAGCGCGTTGCGCGCCTCGCCAATGCCGGTGGCGATCACGATGCCGACATGAGGGTTGGCAAACCTGGGGTCGGCATCCGGCAACAGGCCGATGCTCATGCCGCCGGCGCCAGCCGCCCCACGGCAGACGGCCTCCATCACGCCGCCGCGGCCACCGCAGATCACCACAAAGCCCATGCTGGCGAGCCCATGACCGACTTGCTCGGCTGCCAGCAACTGCACGCCGGAGGCTTCACGCGGCCCGATGACCCCAACCGGAACGCGTACCGGTGCGCCACTGTGCCGCTGCAACCATGTGGCTGCCGCGATGCTGTCGACCAGCTCGCCCGTGGCGGGCGTGGAAATGTCGAGCCAGGCACGCTGCTGCGGATCTAAGCGCCGACCGCTGGCGTCGAACAGCAGGCCTTGCGTCCGATCGAGGCTATAGATGACGTTCATGGTGGCTTCCAAACCATTCGCCGGCAGTCATGATCGAGGCGCAGGCCACCGTGATCATGAGTGCCAGGGCAGCGGCAGCGGGAAAATCCGTGCCGGTTTCGGAGATCAGGCTGTACAGCTGCAGCGGCAGGATGTGAAGCTGCGTACCGACCAGTGCCAGGGCCGTGCCGTAGGCGCCGAAGATCACCGCGGCGACCAGGCAGTACGCCGCACCGAGCGGCGCCGCCACCTGCGGCAGCATCACCTGCCAGAGCGCCTGGGTTGACGTGGCGCCCAGCGATTCGGCCACCACCAGCTGCGCACGGTCGAAATTGACCAGCACCGGCAGGATGCCCATCACCACGCGCGGAATCAGGTAGTACGACGAGGCAAAGGCCAGCCCGCCCGGCGTGAACAGCGCCTTGCCGATGATCGCCGGATCAAGGCCCGCAAAACCCAGCAACTGGGTGAAGAAGCCTGCACGGCCATAGCCCAGAATGAAACCATAGGCCACGATCAGGCCGGAAAAAGTCAGCGGCAGCGCAATCACGAATGAATACAAGGTGCGCACGCGCTCCGGCAGCCGCGACAGGTGCAGGGCCACCGCAAAACCCACCAGGGTCGAGACCGTGGCCGCCACCAGGGTCAGCAGCAGGGTGCCTGCCAGCGATGGCCAGAAGGCGGGCAGCGAGAACACCCGCACGAAAGCCCGTGTGCCTTCGCGCAACGCATCGACTGCCACTGCGGCCACCGGCAGCATGAAGAAAACCGCCAGAAAGACGACCGCGGGCGCGGCCAGCATCAGTTGCGTGCGCAGGCGCATGGCGGGCGGCTACCGGGCGGTCACTTCGCCTCTGTGGCGGCGACCCAGCCCTTGTCGACTTCCGCTTTCTTCGCGGCGGCCGCCAGCACATCGAGCGGACGCACCTGCGGCGCGGCGGGCAGCTTGTCGGCCACCGAATCGGGCAGCTTGACGCCCGGGACCGAAGGCCGCACGAAGCCCTGGGCAAAAATACCCTGTCCGAAATCGGTCATGATGAAGTTGAGCCAGAGCTTGCCGGCGTTGGGGTTGGGCCCCTTCTCCACCAGACTGATGCCGTAGGGTGCGGCGGCAGAGGCTTCTTTCGGAATCACGACGGCGACTGCGTCGCCCAGGCCATCGATGTGCTTGGCCTTGAGACCATCGTTCTCATAGGAAATCCAGATCGGGATCTCGCCTTTGAGAAATTGCGCATACGGCGTGGTGCCCAGCACGCGCAGCACGTTGCCGGACTTGTGGAGCCGGCCCAGGTAGTCGAGCCCCGGCTGGATGTTGTTCATGTCGCCGCCCGCGCCAAAATTGGCGGCGAAGGTGAGCACCTGGCCAACGCCCGTGGAGCGCGGGTCGAGATAGACCACAGAGTTCTTGTACTCGGGCTTGAGCAGATCGGCCCACGACTGCGGCACGTTCTTCACGAGCTTGGTGTTGACGATAAAGGCCACAGTCAACGTGTGGATGGTGAACCAGCGGCCGTCCTTCTCGCGAAACACCGAAGGCAGCTTGTCAAAGTTGACGGGCTTGAATGGCGCGACCACGCCCTTGTTGACGGCATCCACCGCCGATGCGGCAAAGTAGTAGGCGGTGTCGGCCTGCGGGCGGTTGCGCGCTTTCTCCAGTGCCACGACAGTAGCTGCCGAGCCGAGGTCGTTGTAGACGATCTCGACTTCCGGGTAGCGTTTCTTGAACGCCGCAAACTGCGCCGCCCAGTTGGCCCACGTGGGCCCGGTGTCGAAGCTCACCACCATGCCTTCCTTTTTGGCGGCTTCGAACAGCGCCTTCTCGCCGGGATAGAGTTCCGGCGAGTCGAGCACCGTTTGTGCGGGTACCGCGGCGACGAACAGCGAGGTCAGGGCAGCGACGAACCATTGTCTGGATTGCATTGTCATCTCCTTCAGTGGGTGGGTAAGAACTGAACCGCCTGGCGCGGCACGTGAATGTGCGCGATGGCCTCGCGCGTGGTGGTGTCGATCTTCAGCATGCCCTGACCCACCGCGAGTTCGATCTCGCGGCTGGCGCCAAAGAAGCGGTCGTGCACGACCGTGGCGGCGAAGATGTTTTCGCCCGTGGCCGTACGGGCGGGCTGGATTCTTTCGGGCCGCACCAGCAGGCGCACCAGGGTGCCCATGGCCAGGGCGTGCGCCGGCGTGGCGATGCGGCCCAGTGGCGTGTCCACCGCGTCAGGGGCGGCAACCCGGCCGTCAATCAGGTTGGCACGGCCCACAAAACTGGCAACAAAGGCGTCGGCCGGCCGGTCATAGAGCTCCTGCGGAGGCGCGACCTGTACCAGCCGGCCGTCGCGCAAAACGGCGATGCGGTCGGCCAGCGACAGCGCTTCGTCCTGGTCGTGCGTGATCAGCAACGCGGCGATGTTTTGCTGTTTCTGGATGCGGCGGACTTCGTCGCGCATGGTAACCCGCGTGGCGGCATCCAGTGCCGAGAGTGGCTCATCCAGCAGCAGGGCACGCGGCGTGAAAACGAGGGCCCGCGCCAGCGCCACGCGCTGCTGCTGGCCGCCTGACAGTTCGGCGGGCAGGCGCTCACCGAAACCGCCGAGGCCAACCATGTCGAGCATGGCATCCGCACGGCGCCGGCGCTCAGTCACGGCGATGTTGCGCACCCGCAGCGGGTAGGCCACGTTCTCCCACACGCGCATGTGGGGGAAGAGGGCGTAGGACTGAAAGACGATGCCGCACTGGCGCGAGCGCACGCTTGCCAGCGTCACATCCTCCCCGCCCAGATAGACGCGACCAGACGTGCAGGGGAAGAAGCCGGCGATGAGCTTGAGCAGCGTGGTCTTGCCGCAGCCGCTGGGGCCGATGCAGACGATGAGCTCCCCGGGCGCGATGTCGAGCGTGATGTCAAAGACACCGGCCTTGCCGCCGGGGTAGCTGAAGGTCGCGTTCTCAAGGTGGACGGACGGCGTAGCGTTGTTGTTCATCGTTTGCCACCCGCGGCAGAAAAGCGGGCCGCACCACGGGCCGAGAGTGCGCCTGTGACCGAGGCTGTCAGGGCCAGCGTCAGCAAGATCACGGTGGCCGCGCAGGCAAAACCGGTGGCGCCATAGAACGCCTGCAGCAGCACCACAGGGTAGGTGCGGTTGAGAAAGCCCGAGACCAGGTTGGAGAACTGAAACTCGCCGATCGACAAGGCGGCGACGATGATCAGACCCGACAGCACCGAGTGCCGCAGCGCCGGCAGCACGATGTGGAAAAAGCGCTGCGGCGCCGTGCTGCCCAGCGACTCGGCCGCATCCTCCAGCGTGCGCAGGCCCAGGCGCTGCATGTCGGCCACCACCGTTTGCAGGAAATACGGCAGCCCGAGGACGATATGGCCCGCAATCAGCAGCCAGATGCTGCCCAGCCAGGGCAGCGTGTCCGAAGAAAACACCAGGATGAAGCCAAAGGCCAGCACCAGCGCCGGCAGCGCCACCGGCAACTGGTACAGCACCCGTGCCGCCGCGCGCACCCGCGGGTCATGCGCCCGAAAGACCGCGTAAGCCAGGGGCAGGCCGATCACCACGCAGGCAATCGAGGTCATGACGGCGACGAACAGGCTGGCGGTGAAGGCGCGGCGAAAGCTCGGGTCCGCGGCCACTTCAAGGTACCACTTGACCGTGCTGCCGGTCGGCAGCAGCGTGTTGAGCCAGAGCTCGCCAAACGAGCCGATGAACAGCAGTGCCATTGGCGCTGCCAGGTACACAAGGTAGGCAATGGTGACCCAGCGCGGGATCATCAGCGCTCAATAAAAAGCAGGCGTGATCTCATGGCCTGTTTGCGCTCAGGCCTTGGGCGCAATCACCGTGCTGGGTTCCGGGTCTGGCAGGGCCGGCTCGAAAGGAGCCGGTTCATGCGGTCGGGGTGGCGTGCCCGGTTCGTCTTCCGGGGGCACCTGAAAGGGTACGGGGGGCAACTCCGGTGGGATGGGCTGCCCGCTCAGCGAGATGGATTGTGTAATTGTCGAATGCATGATGGAATGCACTGTAGAAGTTGCCCCGTCTCTTACTTTGACAAATCGCAAATACGCACTGTTCAAGTGGCTGCGGCGGGTCTGGTGCATCGAGATAGGATCGCCAGACCCGACGTTTTCGGCCGTCATCTGGCTGTCACCGGCGCCAACTAAAGTGCGTTGAGTCCGGTCGGCCATGGTGCTGACCGCGTCGCTGTCCGAGCAAACTGTTACCCGGGAGATCCCATGCGCCGTTCACTGTTCACACTCACCTTGGCCTGCCTCGCCAGCCTGCTGCCCAGCCTGGCGCTGGCCGCCGGACCGGAAGCCGAGGCCTCACTGAAGGCGCACAGCCCCAGCGTACAGCTTGGCCCGCGCCCGTTTTTTCTCGTGAACGACATGAGCGAGAGCCCGCTCAAGCAGCAGCTGCTGGCGTGCACCAATCGCCCGCAGTTCACGCGCACCAATTTTTCCATCGGCCATCGCGGTGCGGCTATGCAGTTCCCTGAGCACACCAAAGAGTCCTACGAGGCGGCGGCCCGAATGGGCGCGGGCATCGTCGAGTGCGACGTCACTTTCACCAAAGACAAGGAACTGGTGTGCCGCCACGCGCAGAACGACCTGCACACCACAACCAACATCCTGGCCACCGATCTGGCTGCCAAATGCACCAAGCCGTTCACTGCGGCCACTATCGATGGCAGCGGCAACGTGGTGACACCGGCGAACGCCGAATGCCGTACCAGCGACATCACCCTGGCCGAGTTCAAGACCTTGCGCGGCAAGATGGACGCCGCCAACCCGCGCGCCAGGACCGTTGCGGAGTACCTCGCCGGCACCGCCAATTGGCGCACCGATCTCTATTCCGGCCCAACCAGCGGCACGCTGCTCACCCACAAGGAAAGCATTGCGCTGTTCACGCGGCTCGGCGTGAATATGACGCCGGAGCTCAAGAGCCCGAGCGTCAGGATGCCTTTTGATGGTTTCACGCAGGAAGCCTACGCGCAGAAGATGATCGACGAGTACAAGCAGGCCAGAGTGCCGGCGCAGCGGGTGTTTGCGCAGTCGTTCGACAAAGCCGACGTTCTTTACTGGGTGCGCAACGAGCCGGCCTTCGGCAAGCAGGCGGTCTACCTCGACGATGCCAACAGCGTGGGCGAGTTGCCGGGGGCCGCTGAATTAGCCGGCTACAAGGCGCAGGGCATCAACATCGTGGCGCCGCCCATCTTTGCGCTGCTCAGCACCGACGCCAGTGGCAATATCGTGCCCTCGCAGTATGCGAAAGATGCCAAGGCGGCCGGCCTGGGCATCATCACCTGGACGCTGGAGCGTTCGGGCATCCTGGCCGATGGCAACAACGGTTTTTATTACCAGAGCTTCGACGCCGCGATCAAGCGTGAGGGCGACATGATGCGCGTGCTGGATGTGCTGGCCCAGCAGGTCGGCATTCTCGGCATCTTCAGCGACTGGCCAGCGACTGTGACGTTTTATGCGAACTGTGTGGGGTTGCAGTAAGACTATCGAGGCGGGTCCGGCTGAGCTTACCTTACCTCGAAGATTGGTTCATCGTTGGAATTCAGCTGCTGCCGTAGGTGGTCGGCTGCAATGATTGGTCAGACAACTTCATTCGATTCGACCCATCGAAGCAGTTCGTGTGCCAAGGAGCAGAAAACCAGAAGATTTAAAGTGCACACCCAGGGCACGGAGTCATAGATACCAGCCAACACAACTTCTTCCGTTGGAACCTCGTTCGTGAATGTGACGGGTGGGTCGAACCGTTTGGACTCAATGTGGCCTGGAATGAATTCGACCTTCAGACTATGAATGATCTTGTTGCATGCATCTCGCAGGGATAGGTCTCGTGCTTTCGGGTGAGCTTGGCGACAAAGCGGTTTGCCCTTGGACTCAGCGGGTAACGCCTTGAGAAAATCGAACAGCGCTTCATTCTTACGATGAATATCGAAGAAGGACCGCATCTTCACTGCGATGCCAAGTGCTGAGCCAAAGACTCTCGTCTGATGACCACCCACGTACTCAAGCGCTAGAAAATCTGGTGTCGCCGAGCTTAGGTCGTACTCGGCACAAACATGAAAGTTTGCGAGGATCGCTTCGTACAGTGCAAAGATGTCTTCCTTCAACCCAGGAAGTGCTGCGGCCATTCCCATAGTGTCGTTGTCTAATGGCATGCAGACCGCAGCATTTGAGGTATATCACGGTCGCTGCGGTATAACTTGACGGTCGGAAAAGTCATCAAATCCTTGTCAGCAATACATTTTTTGCACATTCGCGCGACTCCTCAAGTCATTAGTGGCACCCGAAACACCGCAGTAGTGTACGGTTCTTAACGATTGCCAAACGCAGGAATCTGGAAGTGCGGGTAGCTATTAAATAAATAGCTGCTTGCGCTTATTCCACGAGGGCTAGCGGCCAGAAAGTCTGTTAACGCCCACCATCCTGAACCAATCCCTGCAACACGCGCCTGCTTTCAAATCGCCTCTGTTCCCCACTGACCGGGTCCACAAACTCAATCGACTTGGCCAGCAACTGCAGTGGGCGTTCGTAGTCGATTTGCCCCTCGGGCGTGAGGGTGGGGTAGAGGCCATCGCCCAGGATGGGCAGGCCCAGTGCGGCCATGTGCACGCGCAGCTGGTGGCGTTTTCCGGTGACGGGGCTGAGGGCATAGCGGGCCCGTGTGCCTCTCACCTCCAGCACGTCCACGTGAGTGACGGCGTTGACTGGGCCGCTTACCTCGTGCTGCAGCATGAAGTGGCCCGCTTCGACAATGCGGCTCTCGCGCGTCAGGGGCAGCGCCAGGTCGTCACGCCAGGGGGCGATGGCTTCGTAGGTCTTCTTCACGGTGCGCTGGCTGAACAGGGCGTGATACAGGCCGCGGGTTGCCGGCTGTACTGAAAACATGACCAGGCCGGCGGTGTCACGGTCGATGCGGTGGATGGGCACGAGCGTGTCGATGCCCAGCTTCTGCTTGAGCCGCACCAGCACGGTCTCGGTCAGGTAGTCGCCGGAGGGCACGACGGGCAGGAAATGCGGCTTGTCGACGACGATCAGCTGCTCGTCCTGGAACAGGATCACCTCGTCAAACGGGATGCGCGGCTCATACGGAACAGCGCGGTAGTAGTACACCCGCCGATGCCCCTGGTAGGCGCTGTCGGGTGTGAGCTGAACGCCGTGCTCGTCGACCACATCGCCCTGGGCCATGCGCTGGTGCCAGACGTCCCGGCTGATGGCGGGAAAGCGCTCGGTAAAAAAATCCAGGGTGGTGGGCCAGGCGCCAGCGGGCAGACCGATGCAACTGGGCCCCACGCCGTTGCGGGCGGGCGGCACAAAATGGCCAGACGACAGGGTTCTAGATTCGTTCAAACACCACGTCCCACACGCCGTGCCCGAGTTTGATGCCGCGGTTTTCGAACTTGGTCAGCGGCCGGTAATGGGGCTTGGGCGCGTAGCCGGCCAGCTCCGGGTGGGCTTGCGTGGCCGTGTTCTTCAGCAGCGGCTCGTTGCTGAGCACTTCCAGAATCTGCTCGGCGTAGGGCTGCCAGTCGGTGGCGCAGTGGATGTAGCCGCCTATTTTCAGGCGCGCAGCCAGCTTGGCAATGAGGGCGCTTTGGATCAGGCGGCGCTTGTTGTGTTTCTTTTTGTGCCACGGGTCGGGAAAGAAGATGTGCACGCCGTCCAGGCTTTGCAGGGGCAGCATGTTGTCGATGACCTCGACGGCGTCGTGGGCCACGATGCGGATGTTGCGCAGGCCTTGTTCGCCAATGCGCTTGAGCAGCGCGCCGACGCCGGGCTGGTGCACCTCGCAGCACAAGAAGTTTTTTTCCGGCATCAGGGCCGCGATGTGGGCTGTGGCTTCGCCCATGCCGAAGCCGATTTCCAGAATGACTGGGCGAAGTTTTGGATCATTTTGGCCTGTAGCCCCCGTCGCATCTGCGTAAGAAGCTACGAAATCAATAGCGCCTGCCTGGTAGGGCAGCAGAAACTGGGGACCGATGTCCTCAAAGGCCTTGGCCTGGCCGGTGGTGGTGCGACCGGCGCGGCGCACAAAACTCTTGATTTCCTTGGGGTAGGCCACGCCTTCGGGCATGCTGCCCCGGATGCGCGGCTGGCGCGCGCCGGGTGGGTTGTCGGGGGAGGTGGGGTCGGTGGGGTTTGTATCGTTCACGGGACAGGATTGTAGAGACGCTGCCAGTTCAGGATCTGCTGCTGTGTTTCCTCGTCATGCCCGATCAAGAGATGGCCGCCCTGGTCGTAGCCGATGAACCTGGCGCCCGCTATCTGGCTGGCGCTGTACTGGGCGCTGGCGTAGGTGCCATAACCGTCGTCGCGGGCACTGATGATCAGGGTGGGCGCGCGGATCGCTTCCAGCGGGTAGGGCTGCAGGTTGTTGCCTATTTTCGACTCGTTGCGCAAGCCCTCGGCGCGCTCGGACACGGGCAGGATGATGTCGAGCATGGCCTTCACCCGCGCTTGCTCCGCTGGGCTCGCAGCCGCCACCAGCTCAGGGGGCGTGCCCAGTACGCGCCTGATCAACTGATTGGGTGCCATATGCTGCATCGCCCAGAACAGAAAATCCGAGCCGACCAGCGCGTCCAGCACGTTCCCGGCGAGTGCGGAAGGCGCCGGTGCGGAATCCGCCACCGACACGGGCTTGTAGGCCAGCGGCACCATCAGGATCAGCGCGCTGACGCGACCCGGGTGGCGAATTGCCATCTGCATCGCCGACGGCGCGCCCGCTGAGGCGCCGAGCACTGCCGCCTGGCGAATGCCCAGCGCGTCGAGCAGGCAGGCGTGTGCGTCGGCCTGCTCGGGCGGCGAGGCATCTGGGGGCATCGGCGTACGCAGGTAGCCAAAGCGCGACACCGCAATCACCCGCACGCCCTGCTGCGCCAGCCCTTCTGCCAACGCCATGCCCTGGTCGTGCCCACCACCGGCACCGTGAACGACAAGCAGTGCAGCGCCCGTGCCAGCTTCCTGGTACTCGATGGGGCCGCAGGGTGTTGACACCAGCACGCTGCCTTGCGCTGCGCGCACACGTGCTTGCGCCAGATCGATTGAGAATTGCCACCCGATCAGCACGCCGGCGATCAGGATGACGGTAGCCACCACGGCGATCACGTTTCGTCTGGAGGATTGCTCGGGGTTTTGCATAGGGCTTGGCATCGGGTGCGCCTTTCATCGTGCCACCGCTTCGGCGCATCCGCCCGAGGCGTCAGTCGCGTGGCCGATGCAGCCACAGGGACGCCAGAATGGCGACGCCCAGGACAATCAGCAGGATGGGCAGCGCCCACGCGGGGATTGGCGCTTTGTCCAGGTGGATGTCAAGCAATCGGAAAATACCCGCCATGGCGAAGAAGATCCCGAGCATCAGCCCAAACCGGTTTACGGTCAGGGAGAAGTAGCCGCGCGCCCCCTGGGCACCCAGCAGGATGACGCCGGTGCCCAGCAGACCGACGCCCCAGCCTGCGTTGGCCAGAAAAACGATGCCGGCCCAGATGAAGAAAAGGCCCCAGCCCACGGTGTCGAGCATCCGCGTCAGGACTTGCCCGGTTTCGATTGTCAAATCGCGGCTGCTCACCCTCATGTCTCACCTCGCTGCGTCGTCACATGGTCACGATTGAGGCTTCGCACAGCGTTCGTGCGTCGGCCGCTTCATTGGGAATGTGCGTCGGGATTGCCGGTCAGCGCTTGAGAATCCTCAAGATGTGGATGGGGAGCGCCCGGATCGAGCATGGGAAGATGACCGCTCCGGCGGAAGTGGCTTACCGGACCGGCTCGTAGAGCCGTTGCCAGTCCGCTACCCAGGCACTGCGTGCCTCCGCCGCGCTGCCGTGGTGGGCGGGCAGACCCAGCACGCTGGCCGCCCGGTTCAATGCGGCCAACGCGTCGGCGGTGTCCAACGGTTGCGCGCCGTTTTGCTTGGACAGCTTTTCGCCGTTGGCACCCAGTACCAGGGGCGTGTGCAGGTAGCGCGGTGTGGCGAGGCCCAGGGCTTGCTGCAACAGTATTTGCCGCGCGGTGTTGTCGGCCAGATCTTCGCCCCGCACCACGTCGGTGATGCCCTGTGCTGCGTCGTCCACTACCACGGCAAGCTGGTAGGCAAAGCAGCCATCTGCGCGCTTGAGCACAAAGTCGCCCACCTCGGCCTGCACGTCCTGCTGTTGCGGACCCAGGCGGCGGTCGGTCCAGTGGATAACGGATTTTTCTGATGCTATTGAAATGATAGCTGCTTGAGCATATTCCACGGGGGCTAGGGGCCTATTTTGTTCAAAACAATCCGTCCGCAGCCGCCACGCGCGCCCTGCATGGCCATGCAAGCCGGCGCGGCAGGTGCCCGGGTAGACCAGCTCGCCGTGGCGCGTGCGGCCCTGGCCCTGGCGGCTCAGCGCGGCTTCAATGTCGCGGCGGGAGCAGGCGCAGGGGTAGGCCAGCCCCCGTGCCACCAGCTGGTCCAGCGCCTGCTGGTAGAGCCCGGTGCGCTGCGATTGCCACAGGGGCGGCGCGTCGGGGTGCAGGCCACAGTCGGTCAGTTGCTGCAGGATGATGCGGTCTGCGTCCGGCACGCAGCGCGGTGTGTCGATGTCTTCAATGCGAATCAGCCAGTGGCCGCCATGCGCCTTGGCGTCCAGCCAGCTGGCCAGCGCCGCGACCAGCGAGCCAGCGTGCAGCGGGCCAGTGGGCGAGGGGGCGAATCGTCCGATGTATTGGGCCCCCACGCTCGACTTCCCCTTAAGCGACGGACAGAGCCAGTTCCAGCCCGGAGATGAACGCGTATTCCACGCGGTGACCCAGGCACCAGTCGCCGCAGACGCCGATGCCCGTTTTGGCGTCCCACAGATGCGATTTGCCCAGAGGCTGGGTGGTTAGGGCATAGCGCCAGCGCTGGGTGTCCACGTAATCGGGTTCGGCCCGGATGCCGGTGACTTCTGCGAAGGCCTTGAGCAGCTTGGCCTGCGCGCGCGGGGCATCGTCGTTCAGATGCTCCTGTGACCAGGCGGCGCTGGCCTGCACGGTCCAGCGCTCCACGATGCTGCGCCCCGGCTTGCTTGATTCACGTGCCAGCCAGGCAATGCGGTGGTGCGTGCTGCGGGCAGCGTTCCACTGGGGACCCAGCGTGGTCAGGCCCGGCTGCACGGCCTGCGGAAACGCCAGCATCAGCGTCCAGCACGGGGCGATTTCCACCTTGGCCACCTGTTTCACCAGCTGATCGGCCTGTTTTGATGTTTTCAGCAGCACGCGCGCCTGTTCCACGGGTATGGCCAGCAACACCGCATCGAAACCCGAAAACACATGCTGCGCGCCACCCGGCCCCTCGGTGTGCAACTGCCATTGATGGGCGTTGAGCGCATCGCGCTCCATCTTCATCACCTTGGTTTCCAGCTCAACGTTGTGTTGCTCCATCAGCGGCAGGGCCCAGCGGCTGACCAGTGCGTTCATGCCTGGTGTCGGTACCCAGTGCGCGTCTTTGGCCGGCAGGCCTGCGGCCGCCACGCGGCCATGCTCGTCAAGCACCCGCACCGTGTTGGCGCTCCAGCGCCGGCACAGCTCAGGCACGGTTTTCAGGGCCAGTGCAAATCTTGGATCGCGCACGGTGAAATACTGCGCACCATGGTCAAACGTGCCAAACGGGCTGTTGCGCGTCGCCATGCGTCCGCCCATGCCGGCGCTTTTCTCGAACACCGTGACGGTATGGCCCGCCTGCACCAGGGTGCGGGCGCAGGCAACGCCAGCCATGCCAGCCCCGACGACGGCAATGTGTTTCGACTTGGGTTTCGGTTTGGATTGGGTCATGGCCGGTGTCTCCAGGGGTTGTTGTACGTCTTGCACTTTACACGCCCCGGTGCCGCTCCAGCAAAGCGGCCCGGGTTGCCGGACTTTCCAGTTGCTCAAGCCACCATGCCAGCGCGCGGCCGTGGCCCGACTTGGTAACGCTGCGCCATGCGTAATTGATGCGCATGATCCGTTGAGTACGCTCCATTTTTTTGACCACCAGACGACCGGTTTCGATGTAAGCCCGGGCCATGCATTCGGGCACGAAGCCGCTGCCCAGGCCCCGCAGTTGCGCATCCAGCTTGGCCTGCATGGTGGCGACGGTGAACACGTCCTGGCCGCCCAGCAGGCCGATGGTCACGCCGGTGCCGCGGGCGATGGTGTCGGCCACGGCAACGGCGCGGTGCTGGCGGACCACCTCGTCTTTCAGCGGCTCGGGGGCGCTGGCCAGTGGATGGTGCGGCGCCACCGCGTAAACAAAGCTCACGTCACCCAGCGGTTTGCCGTGTATGCCGGCGCTGGTGCTTGACTCGGTCACACCCAGTGCCAGGTCCGCCTGGCCCGACGTCAGCGCCGCCAGGGTGCCGGACAGGGTTTCATCGCGCAGCTTGATGCGGGTGGGCGGGTTCAAGGCAAAAAAGCTGTCGCAGAGTTCCATCACGGTGGCTTTGGAGATGATGCTGTCGACCGCGATGGTCAGTTGCGGCTCCCAACCGGTGGCCACGCGCTTGACCCGATTGGCCACCGCGTCGATCTCCGCCAGCAGGCGCGTACCTTCGCGCAAAAGCTCGGCGCCGGCTTCGGTCAGGCGGGCCTGGCGCGAACTGCGGTCATACAGCAGAACATCCAGGGCATCCTCAATCTGGCGCACCCGATAGGTCAGGGCGCTCGGCACCACGCCCAGCACACGGGCGGCGGCGGCAAAGCTGCCGGCCTCGGCGATGGTCTGCAGCATGGCCAGGGCGTCGGGGGTCAAAACATCGCGAGCACTTTGCACTTGATTCGCCTTTTTGTTCTAATTATTTGAATGATGCCATCAAATGTCATGGATTGCCACGGCCGGGGAGAGGCCTAAAGTTCAGGATAACAAAGGAGCGCAAATCATGTTGACAGTCCGGAAATTCAGGGATCGCGGCTATGCCGACCACGGCTGGCTCAAGTCATTCCACAGCTTTTCATTTGCCGGTTACTACGACCCGCAGCACATGGGCTGGGGCAACCTGCGCGTCATCAACGAAGACCGCATTGCGCCGGGCACCGGTTTTGGCACCCATGAGCACCGCGACATGGAGATCATCAGCTATGTGCTCAGTGGCGAGTTGGCGCACAAGGACACCCTGGGCAACGTCAAGGGCATTCCGCCCGGTGATGTGCAGCGCATGAGCGCCGGCACCGGTGTGCAGCACAGCGAGTTCAACCACGCGCCCAATGACACCACCCATTTCCTGCAGATCTGGATCGAGCCCAACGTCACCGGCATTGCCCCAGGCTATGAGCAGAAGACCTTCGCCGATGCCGAGAAGCGGGGCCAGTTGCGTTTGGTAGCCTCCAGTGACGGCGCCGAGGGCTCGGTCACGATTCATGCCGATGCGCGCCTGTACGCAGGCTTGTTTGACGGTAGCCAGACCGCCGAACTCAAGCTGGATCCCCAGCGGAAAAGCTACGTGCATCTGGTGCGTGGCGAGCTCGAAGTCAACGGCACCGCACTGACCACGGGCGATGCGGCACTGATCGAAGGCGAGAGCCAGCTCAGGCTGGCCCACGGCAAGGACGCCGAAGTGCTGGTGTTCGATCTGACGGCCTGATCGGCCAGTATCCGTCGCAGGTTTTCGCAGACAGACGAATGGTTTCCCGCGGGGCTTGATGTTCAAGTCTCTCTTTTTCCCTGACTCAAGGAGTAGACAAAATGGCAAAAGTAGCAGTAGTTTTTCATTCAGGTTACGGTCATACCTTGCGCATGGCGCAAGCCGTCGCTGAGGGGGCTGGCGCTCAGCTGGTCGCCATTGATGCGGAAGGCAATTTGCCAGAAGGGGGCTGGGAGACGCTTGCTGCCGCAGACGCCATCATTTTTGGCTCGCCCACCTACATGGGCAACGTGAGCTGGCAGTTCAAGAAGTTCGCCGATGCCTCCAGCAAGCCCTGGTATGTTCAGGCCTGGAAGGACAAAGTGGCGGCAGGCTTTACCAACAGTGCGGGCCTGAACGGCGACAAGCAGGGCACACTCACCACCATGTTCACACTGGCCATGCAGCACAGCATGATCTGGGTCAGCCAGGGCCTGATGCCCAGCAACACCAAGGCTGCAACCCGCGCCGACATCAACAATCTGGTGAGTTACAGCGGCGCGATTGCGCAGTCCCCATCGGACGCTTCTCCGGCAGAAATGCTGCAGGGCGACCTGGACACGGCCAAACTGTTTGGCAAGCGCGTGGCTGAGGTGGCCGCGAAATTCCGCGGGTAGACGCAGCTGTCGTCGTCAAGGCTTGGCACCGCTTGCGGTGCCAGGCCTTTTTTTCTAGGTCTGCAGGTCGCCCGCCGCCACCGGACGGCCGAACAGGTAGCCCTGGAACATGGGGCAGCCCTGCTGCAGCAGCAGGGCATGCTGCTGGGGCAGCTCCACGCCCTCGGCGATCACTTCCAGACCCAGACTCTGTCCCAGCGCGATGACCGTGCGGGTGATGGCGGCGTCGTTGGGATCGGTCAGGATGTCGCGCACAAACGACGCGTCAATCTTGAGCTGCTGCAGCGGCAGGCGCTTGAGATAGGCCAGCGAGGAATAACCGGTTCCGAAATCATCGAGCGAGAAGGTGACGCCCAGCGCGTTCAGCTGGTACATCTTTTCGATGATGTCTTCCATGTTCCTGGCCAGCACACTTTCTGTGAGTTCGAGCTGGAGCCGGCTCGGCCTGGCGCCGCTCATCTGCAATGCGTCGCGCACGCGCTGCACAAAATCGGGCTGGAAGATCTGGTGGGCACTGACGTTGACCGCCACCAGCAGCAGGTCTTTGCCGGGCACGCCCTGCCAGGCGGCCAGCTGGTGGCACGCCTGCTCCAGCACCCAATTTCCCATCGGCACGATCAGCCCGGTTTCCTCGGCCATCGGGATGAACATGCCGGGGGCCACCAATCCACGCACCGGGTGCTG
The DNA here is from genome assembly GCF_030646845.1 of Rhodoferax sp. Lineage (GTDB taxonomy): Bacteria > Pseudomonadota > Gammaproteobacteria > Burkholderiales > Burkholderiaceae_C > Rhodoferax. The sequence goes on from NZ_JAUSLE010000038.1 coordinate 17,147, forward strand.
CCAGCGCACCAGTGCCTCAACTGCCTTTGGCCGCCCCTGGGTGTCCACCTGCACCTGGTAGTGCAGCGTGAGTTGCCGGGCTTGCAGGGCCTGGCGGAATTCGGCCTCCAGGACAGCCCGCTCCGCCAGCCGCGTGGCCATCGCGGCATCAAATACGCGAAAGGTGTTGCGGCCTGCCCCCTTCGCCTGGTACATGGCAATGTCGGCCCGTTTGAGCAGCTCGTCGGCGGACACCCGCTCGGTGCCGCACAGGACCACTCCCATGCTGGTGGTTACGTGGTGCTGCTGGCCCGCGATGTCGAACGGCGCCTCGAAGGCCGAAGTCAGTTCCAGCGCCCATTCGCTGGCCTGCCTGGCCGCGCTCTCGGCGTCGGGTCCAGCGAGCTGCAGCAGCACCACAAACTCGTCACCGCCGGGCCGGGCAAGCGTGTGCTGGTGGTCGAGCCGGACCCGCAGACGCTGGGCCACGGCATTCAGCACCGCGTCGCCCACTTGATGGCCCAGCGTGTCGTTCAGCTGTTTGAAGTGGTCCAGATCCATCAAGACGATGGCGAACTGCCGGTGTTCGGCCGCGCCAGGGGCCATGGCGTTCTCGACGTTTTCGATCAACAGGCGACGGTTGGGGAGTCCGGTGAGGCTGTCAAAAAAGGCGAGCCGGTATATGCGCTCAGCCTGGGCCTTGCGTTCGGATATTTCGTCGAACACGGCAACGGTCTGCACCAGCTTTCCCCGTTTGAACTTTGGCTGGCAGTTCACCTCCACCGGGAAGGGCTGGTGATGGCGGTTGACAAAGGTTTGTTCCCCACTGCGGTCCGGCCTTTCCGATGCGTCGGGGTTGGCGAACTTGAGCATGGACTGACCGATCAGTTCATCCCTGCGATAGCCCAGCAACTTGCACGCCGCGCGGTTGACATAAGAGATCCGACCGGCCGGGTTGACCACATACAGGCCTTCGATCATGGTGTCGGCAATGGACGCAAGGCGCCGGCTCAGCATGGTGCCGTGCGCAGCCAATGCCGCTACCGAGACCATGGCGCCGAGCAGGATCATGATGGACAGCCGGTACTGCTGCCAGATCTCTTGCAGTGATACGCGCACCTGGGTATCGAAGGGCGGCACTCTGAGCTCGCGCATGAGGCTGCGCACGGGTTCATATTCCGCCGGCACGGTGAAGCCATGAATGCCCATGCTGCGGGCCGCTTCGCCGCCATGGGGCAGCGACAGCAGCGCACCAGCCACCCGCACAGCCAGTTCTTCGGGCACGTGGGACATGGCAACGACCGGCCACTCCGGGTAGAGCACCGTGGAGACTGCAAAGGGGTAGCCCGGCAGCAATTGGCGGTTGACCACCTTGACCTGCGAAAGCTCGAGCTTGCCTTCGCGTGCCATGGCTTCGATCAGACCCGAGCGCACGAACGCTGCATCCACCTTCCCCGCCAGCAACGCCTGCACGACCAGGTCTTGTGGCAACCCGGTCTGCAGCACGGTGCCCAGGTCGACGCCGGCTTTGCTCAGGGCATAGGCCTGGGCCTGGTAACCACCGAAGGAAGCTGTCGACGCAGCCGCGACCCGCTTGTCCTGCAGGTCCTGCAGGGTGTTGAGTTGTGTCTGGTCGCTGCGGGTCAGGATGACGCCGCCAAAGACGCGCACCGGTTTTCCCTGCTCCAGGGTGATCAGGGTTGCCAGCGGGGAGGACAGGCCGCTTTGGTGCGTCATGCGCACATATTCCGCGGGCTGCGTCAACACGAAGTCGGTTTGCTGCTGACGAACGGCGTCCTGCAACTCTTCGAAATTGAATATATGTACCTTGAAGGAGACGCCAGCGACTGCCGAATTCAGGTATTTCTCCAGCGGCTCCCACTGGGCCAGCGCCTGGGCTTTGGGGCGATAGGACAGCACTCCGAAAGTCACTGTATCTGCGGCCAGTGCCGGTCCAGCCAGCCATGCCAGCCACAGAAGCAGGCAACGCAAGGCTGATTTCATGATGCGTCCCCGGGCAAATAAGCGTCGTTGAAAAGCGTCTCTACCTGGGCCGGGGCCGACAGAGCGCCCGCCGCCTGCATGATGACGGACAGCCGGCGCGCGACATCCACCATGTGTCCGTCCTTACGGGCAAGGTAGCTGCGGTTGGCCACCAGGTCGAGCAATTCCAGCCCGCGCAGGGAATTGATCAGTTCCTCGGCGGGTATGCCCAGATGGGGCGCCATGCGGTAGGCCGTGTCCCAGGGGTTGCGGCGCAGCTGCTCCAGGGTCTGGAAATGCGCCTTGAGCGTCTGTCGCAAGACCTCTGCATGGGAACGCGCTGCGTCCGTCTTGATGGCCAGCACATCAAAAATAATGTCCGGCATCTGGCGGGTGGTCAGTATTTGACGGGCCGACCCGGCGGCCAGGCGGCGGGCCACCGGTTCGTAGGTGATGAGCGCATCCAGTTGCGATCCGGCCCATGCTGCTTCCTGCTCCTCGAAGGCGACGTACCGTGTTGTGACGTCGGCCCGGGACAGGCCTGCCTTCTCCAGAATCATGGCCAGCATCAGCTCACCCAGGGTGCTGGGTTCGAGTCCGATGATTTTTCCACGCAATTGCTCCACCCCCTGCAGCTCCTTGCGGGCCAGCAGCACATCGGCCCCCTTGGATGCATCGAACACCAATACCACTTCAAGGGCCATCCCTCGCGCTTGCAGCACCAGAGCCTCGTCCAGCGTCAGCATGGCGCCGTCCGTGCGCCCTTCCTTCAGCGCATTGATCGACGCCGTGACGGTTGGCATCTCCTGCAGGTCCAGCCCTGCGGGCAGCAGCCCCTGAGATTTCGCATAGAACAGCGGCTCATAACCCGGCCAGGGGTGTCCGGCAATCCGCAGCGGGTTGCTGCGGCTACAAGCGGTCAGCCAGCCGGGCTGGGTTGCGGCCAGCATGGCTGCGATCACGGCGCGGCGCGTTGCCACCCCGATCGACCCTCTGTCCTGAGCGATATCGCTCGATCGAGTGGGGATGGGGGAGCGAACCATGGGTGTGACTTCGCTGTCAGATCACTGATGGGAGACCGACAGGTCTGCGCCGAGGGCCCGGCGTTCGTCGAACACAAAGCAACTGCCTGTGTAATGCGCATCGCCGGCCTCCTCGAAATATTTGAGGATGCCGCCCTCGAGCTGGTACACATGCTCCAGCCCGGCTTCCCGCATGAAGATGGCCGCCTTCTCGCAACGGATGCCACCCGTGCAAAAGCTCACCACCGTCTTGTCCTGTAGCTCCGCCTTGTGATCGAGCAGGGCCTGAGGGAACTCGGTGAATTTGCCGATGCGCCAGTCAATGGCGCCATTGAACGTGCCGTGATCCACTTCAAACGCATTGCGCGTGTCCAGTGTGACGACCGGCCTGCCGCTGTCGTCATGCCCCTGGTCCAGCCAGCGTTTGACCGTTTGGGCGTCCACCGCGGGTGCACGCCCCTCGGCCGGGTGAATGGCGGGGTGGTCCATGCGGATGATCTCCCGCTTGACCTTCACCAGCATCTTCTTGAATGGCTGATGGGCTGACCAGCTCTCCTTGGGCGCGATGTCAGAAAAACGCGCATCGGCGTTCAGCTCGGCCATAAACCCGCGCACTGCCTCGCCACTTCCTGCCAGAAACAGATTGATGCCCTCTTCGGCCAGCAGGATGGTGCCTTTGAGCTGCAAGCTCTGTGCCCGTTGAAGCAGCGTGACACGTAACTCTGCGGCGTCGGGCAGGGCAATGAATTTGTAGGCGGAGATGTTGAGGGTGGTGTTCACCGGTTGATTCTAGAAGCATGCCGGGCGCGTCGGCCGGGGAGGATCGCCGACAGGGCAGAATCAGCCCTTGGGAGCAAAAAAATTTCTTGGAGTCATCAATGAGTCGACCGATCTGCCTGATCGCCATGCTGGGTTGGGTGGGCCTTGCCAACGCGCAAGTACCTGCTTCCGTGTCCGAGAAGGACTTTTTGACGGAGATGCCCATCGTCCTGTCTGTCTCGCGGCTGCCCCAACGGCTGGATGACACACCCGGTGCCGTCACCATCATTGACCGCAACATGATTCGCCTGTCCGGCGCACGGGATGTGGCTGACCTGATGCGTCTGGTGCCCGGTTTTCAGACCAGCACGTCTTTTGACACGGGTGCGCCCCTGGCCAGCTACCACGGTGGTTTTGACAGTTACTCCAACCGCATCCAGGTGCTTGTTGATGGCCGGTCGGTCTATTCCCCGTATCTGGTCGGCGGCATTGGACCTGGTCTACAGACGGTGGCACTGGCGGATATTGAGCGCATCGAGGTGCTGCGCGGCTCCAACTCGGCGGCTTACGGCGCTCGCGCCATGCTGGGGGTCATCAATATCGTGACTCGCCATACGGTGGATACGCTTGGCCTGCAGGTTAGCGTGACTGGTGGCGAGAACGATATTCGCGATTCGCAGGCGCGTATCGGCTGGGGCGGGGAGGATGCCAGCTTCCGTCTTGCGGTGGACCGGCGCGCCGATGGGGGGCTGGTGGGCTCGAACGGCCACAACGAGATCAGCCGTGCCAATTTTCGTGCCGATCTGCGTGCCAGTGCACGCGATGAAGTCCAACTGCGCGCAGGCACGCTCGCAATCGATGCCGGCAGGGGCTTTGCCGGCGTTGTGGATGATCCCTTGCGTGACCGTGGTCTTGATTCCGGCTATGCACAACTCGATTGGCGGCGCAATCTCGCTGAGGACGAAGACCTCGCGTTCAGCATTTCCCACTCGGAAGAGTCCTACCGGGACTCCTTCCCCTATTCCCTGAAGCCCTTCGTCAACGACAGCATTGACATCGACGCCAGTGGCCATTCGAGCAACGACACCGTATCTCTGCAGCACACCTTTCGTCGTGGCTCGGCTCTGAGGGTGGTGTGGGGCGGCGAGGTGCGGCGTGAGCAGGTCGTCTCCAGGCCGCTCTACAACACCGATGCGGCGTTTGTCACGGATTTCACCCGCTTGTTCGGCAATGCCGAATGGCGGTTTGCCCCTGAGTTGGTTCTCAATGCCGGTGCAATGTATGAAAAAAGCAGCATGAGTGGCGACAGTCTGGCGCCGCGGCTGATGCTGAACTGGCACGTCGCTGACGGGCAGACACTGCGCGCGGGTGTTTCCAGGGCGTTTCGTCCGCCCAGTACGTTTGAAAAGTTCAGCGATGTGCGCTACGTCTGGAATGGATTGCTGCTCAAGGCAACCACTGTGTCCAGCGGCAACGTGCAGCCCGAAAGTGTGCTGGCACACGAACTGGGCTACCTGGGCGACTTTCCCTCACTGGGTGCCAATCTGGATGTACGCGTCTTTCACGAGCAGATTTCCGGCTTCGTCCGGCGTCAAGAGTATGCCGTGTCCCCAGTCACAACACTATTTCCGTCCAACCCCGTGGACTATGTCAATGGCGAAAATTTTTCCATTCAGGGGGTTGAATACCAGATGAAATGGCGCCCGTGGCGCGACGCGCAGGTTATCTTCAACCAGGCCTATACCGAGATCAGCTCCACCGATCGCGGCTCCAAGCTGGCGGCGCCGAAGCTGGCAAGCTCACTGACCTTCTTTCAGAAATTACCCGGTGGCCTGGATCTGAGCCTGATGCATCAGGACAGTGGCACGGTGACGTTGCAAGGGGCGGGTTACCTCGACCAGGTGGCGATGACCCGCACGGACCTGCGCCTGAGCGCACCGCTGCGCTTTGGCCCCAATCGGGCTGAGGTGGCCCTCGTGGTGCAGAACCTGGGTGGACCTTACCAGGACTTTTCACCAAGGTTCCAGTTTCAACGCCGGGCTTTCGTAACCCTTCGGGTGGAAAACTGATCCGGCTCATATGCCCTTGCGCCTGCGCTCCCTGATCGTCTGTTTTTGGTTGACCTGGTTGGCAGGGACTTTGGCGCACGCGGCGCCGACGGTCGTGATCGTGAGCAGCGAGAGCAGTGTCGCCTATGTGGAGGCGGCTGGGGCACTGGTCGATGAACTTGAACGCGGTGGCGTGCCGCGCATTGAGTTGCTTCAGGTGACAGTCGCTGAATTCGCAGTCGCGGGCCAGTTGACGCCCAAGCTGTTCGTGGCGCTGGGATCTGAGGCCGCGAATGCGTTGGCCAAAGCAGAACTGCGCACACCGGTGCTTTGCACCCTGCTGCCACGCAGCAGTTTTGAGCGTGCCCTGTTGACAAATGGGCGCAAGGCGTCGCCGCAGTTTTCGGCCCTCTATCTTGATCAGCCCCTGAGTCGCCAACTCGAATTGATCCGGCTGGCCCTGCCCGCGGCGCGTCGCGTTGGGGTGCTATGGGGAGATGAATCGCAGGCGCAGGCACCTGCCTTGAAAGCATTGGCACAGGCCCGTGGGCTGGAACTGGCCGAGGCCACCGTCGGCAGCAATGAGCTTTTGTTCCCTGGCCTGAAACGGGTCCTTGAAGATGCTGATCTGTTGCTGGCAGTGCCCGATCACCAGCTGTACAACAGCAGCAACATCCAGAATATTCTGCTGGCCTCCTTTCGGGCGAGGGTGCCACTGGTGGCTTTCTCACCCGCCTATGTGCGGGCCGGCGCCTTGCTGGCCCTGCACGTGACACCAAGGCAGATTGGCCAACAAGCCGCAGCGATTGTCCGGGGCGTGCTTCAGGGCAAGACACTGTCGGCAACGCCGCTTTACTCACAGGACTTCAGCGTTGCCGTGAACGAGCACGTTGCCCGCTCGCTTGGATTGACGCTGGAGCCGGACGCCTTGCGCGCCCGCTTGCGGCGCCGGGAGGGTGCGTTATGAAAATGGTCGACATCCGCAGCCGCATGCTGTTGACTGCGCTCCTGCCGGTGACGCTGCTCGCCGTGTTGCTGGCGGCGGTGTTTCTGGTGGCCCGCGTTGGTGACATTGGCGAGGCGCACAGCCAGCGTGCCAGGACGCTGGCCCGTCAGTTGGCGACCGCCAGCGAGTACGGCCTGTTTTCGGCCAATATCACCCAGTTGCAGACCATCGCCAGTGGTGCGCTGCGTGAGCCGGATGTGCGTTCGGTGGCAATCGTGAATGCCCAGGGCATCATGCTCGTCAAGGCGGGTCAACCCCGCTACACGGCGCTCCCGGTTCTGGGCGGGCAGGAAAGCGAGAAGCTTGACCCGGCAACGGGCACGGACTTGTTGTCACAGCCGATTGCGGCAAGTCAGGTCAAGCTGGACGACCTGTATGAATCCCGGGAGGCTGCTGCAGGCACGATCGCGCAACCCCTGGGTCATGTGTTGATCGAGTTCTCGCGTGACAGGCTTGTTCAGCGCGAGCGCGACATGCTGCTGGCGGGCGTTGCCGTTACCCTGGGGGGGCTGCTGTTTGGCGGGTTCCTGGCGGTGCGCCTTGGCCGGGGAGTCATTCGCCCGATTCTGCGTGTTTCGCGCATGATTGAGCACATCGGGCGTGGCGAATTGTCAGCGCGCGGTGCAGTGCTGCCGGATGACCCGCTGCGCGAGTTGCAGCTGGGCCTGAACCAGATGGCTGAACGCCTGGAATCGGGTCGCGATGAGCTGGAGCGGCGCGTTGTCCTGGCGACGCTGGAGTTGAGGGAGAAGAAAGAAGAGGCTGAGACTGCCACGCTCGCCAAATCACGCTTTCTGGCTGCCGCCAGCCATGATCTGCGGCAGCCGACCCACGCACTTGGGATGTTCGTCGCACGGCTGGCGCAACTGCCGCACGACGCCGAAACAGCGCATTTGATCACCAACCTGGACGCGTCGGTGCAGGCCATGCAGGATTTGCTGGACGCCTTGCTCGATATCTCCCGGCTGGATGCACGGGCTGTGCAGGTTCACCGGCGACCGTTCGCGCTGGCCGATATCTTCGATCAGTTGCGCTTGGGCTTGACAGCAACAGCTGTAGAGAAAGACCTTCGCCTGCGCGTGCGGCCAACCAATGTCTGGTTGCTGAGCGACCCCACGTTGTTGCATCGCATCATGCTGAATCTGGTGGTCAATGCCGTGCGTTACACGAGACAAGGGGGCGTGCTGGTCGCTTGTCGGTTGGCGCGTGACGGCAAGCATGCGCGCATCGAGGTGTGGGACAGCGGAGTTGGTATTGCGCCTGAGCATCACCAGGCGATCTTCAAGGAGTTTTATCAAGTCGGCAACAGGGAGCGGGACCGCAGCAAGGGCCTGGGCCTGGGGCTGAACATTGTGGAGCGAACAGCGCACCTGCTGGGACATCGGCTGCAATTGCGCTCCAGTCTGGGGCTGGGAACCCGTTTCAGCATAGAAGTACCATTGGCACCGCCCGGGGCGCCGGCCCTGCCGAACCCGTTCGAGGCGAGGACATTGGACGATCTTGCGGATCTGGTCGTCCTGGTGATTGAGGACGATGCCCTGGCGCGGGAGGGCCTGGTGAGCCTGCTTGAATCGTGGGGCGTCGTTGTGGTCGTGGCCGAGGGGGTATCAACGGCGCTGTGGCAGCTGAAATTCGGCGTCGTTCCTGACGTCATCATCAGCGACTATCGTTTGCGTGATACGGAGAATGGTCTTGACACCGTGCGCCAGCTGCGGGCCGCAGCGGGGCAGCAGATTCCCGCCTGCCTCATGAGCGGCGATACGGACCCTGCGCTGATGCAGGCGGCCAGGATCGCCGGGTTGACCTTGCTGCACAAGCCGGTGCGACCTGCCAAACTGCGAAGCCTGATCCGTCGTTTGGCCGCGGGTGAACCGGACGGTGTGCAGCTTGCCGGCGCACCCGCCAGCCGACCGCATCAGGCGGACGGCGCTGATTTGGTGTAACCGTAAAGGGGGGCCGCGAGAACGGCCTGGATACGGGTCTGCACGCCAAAGCCCCGCAGAATCGCGGTGACATGGTTTTTGGTGGTCTCATCCGAGAGTTGCAGGATCCGGCTGATGTCCTTGTTGGAGCGGCCGTCCAGCAGCAGATGCAGCACCTCTTCCTGACGCGGCGTGAGCTGGGGGGCGGCCTTGCCGGCTTCTGATTCGTCCGGCTGAGGCAGAGTCGAGTCGGGGAAGAGTTCTGGCGGCACATACACGTCACCTGCCAGAACCAGACGCAAAACCGCCAACAGGTCATTGCTCAAGCCGGATTTGGTGATGAAGCCCGCCGCACCCTTGGCCAGTACCTGTCGCATGATCTGGGGATTGACCGATCCGGACAGCATGATGATGGGAAGTTCAGGATGTTCCCTGCCGAACACATCGAGCGCGTCCAGCCCGTTCATGTCGGGCAGGTGGTAGTCCAGCAGCACGAGATCGAGATCGGCGTGCAGGGCCGCCAGCTCAAAAGCGCGGGTGCAGTGGGGCGCCTCCAGCACCTCGACCTGCTCGTCCAGCCCTTTGAGGACCTGGCGCAAGCCTTCGCGCACCAGGGCATGATCATCGACCACGAGAATTTTCAAGAGATTCACCCTGGCGATTTCTTACAATAGAAGCTATGTTTGTTCACCTGCGTCTCCACACCGAATTCTCCGTCGTCGACGGTACCAATCGCATCGATGATATCGTCAAGTCGGCCGCCGCCGACGGGCAGCCCGCCCTGGCCATTACCGACCTCAGCAATCTGTTTGGCGCAATCAAGTTCTATAAAGAGGCGCGCAAGAGGGGCGTGAAGCCCCTGATCGGCGCAGAAATCTGGCTGGAAGGGCTGGGCAAAGACGAGACCGCCCTGTCGCGTCTGGTGGTGTTGGTGCAAAGCCGGCAGGGTTACCTGAATTTGTGCGAGTTGCTGGCGCGTGCCTGGACGCAGAATGCGGGCAAGTTGCAGGCGACTGTCAAATTGGCCTGGTTGCAGGAACTGAACGAGGGCTTGATTGCCTTGTCCGGTGCGCAGGCGGGCCCGGTCGGGCAGGCACTGGTGCAGGGCGATGAGGCGCGCGCTTTTGATGCAGCGTTGAAGCTGGGCAGCCTGTTTCCGCATCGTTTTTACCTTGAGCTGCAACGCGCAGGACGTGCTGATGATGAAGCGCATGTGACCGCTGCCGTGCAACTGGCGGCGCGCATGAGATTGCCCGTGGTGGCCACCCACCCGGTGCAGTTCACCGGTCCGGACGACTACGAGGCGCACGAGGCGCGTGTGTGCATTGCCGAGGGGGAGATTCTGGGCAATCAGCGCCGTGTGCGCAAGTTCACACGCGAGCAGTATTTCAAGTCGAGCGCGCAGATGCAGGCGCTGTTTGCCGATGTGCCCTCGGCCTTGGCCAACACGCTGGAAATCGCCAAGCGCTGCAATCTGACACTGGTATTGGGCAAGCCGCAACTGCCGGACTTCCCGACGCCCGAGGTCAACGGCCAGCGCATGACGCCGGACGACTACTTTCGCTACGCGTCGCATGAGGGTCTCAAGGAGCGGCTGCTGCATCTGTACCCGGACGAGGCCAGGCGTGAGAGCGAGCGGCCCCGTTACGTCGAGCGGCTTGAATTCGAGATCACCACCATTTTGAAGATGGGTTTTCCGGGCTATTTTTTGATTGTGGGGGATTTCATCAACTGGGCCAAAAACAACGGCTGCCCGGTTGGCCCGGGACGGGGCTCAGGTGCTGGCTCGCTGGTGGCGTATTCACTGAAGATTACCGACCTGGACCCGCTGCAATACAACCTGCTGTTCGAGCGCTTCTTGAATCCGGAGCGGGTCTCCATGCCCGACTTTGACATCGACTTCTGCCAGACCAACCGCAACCTGGTGATCGATTACGTCAAGGACAAATACGGCAAGGACGCCGTCAGCCAGATCGTGACCTTTGGCACCATGGCCGCGCGTGCTGCCGTGCGCGACGTGGGTCGGGTGCTGGACATGAGCTACACCTTTTGCGACGGCATCAGCAAGCTCATCCCGAACAAGCCCGGTGTCAGCGTCAGCCTGCAGTTGCCCCCGCCCGATCGCAAGAAGGACGACAAAACCGTTTACGCGACCGAGGCCGAGCCGATCCTGGCCGAGCGCGAGGCCAAAGAGGAGGATGTTCGGACCCTGCTGGAGTTGGCGCGCAAGCTGGAAGGCATGACCCGCAACGTCGGCATGCATGCCGGCGGCGTGTTGATTGCGCCGGGCAAGCTGACCGACTTTTGCCCGCTGTACCAGCAGCCGGGCAGCGAGTCGGCGGTGAGCCAGTACGACAAGAACGACGTGGAGGCCATTGGCCTGGTGAAGTTCGACTTCTTGGGCCTGGCCACATTGACCATTCTGGAGATTGCGCGCGAGTTCATCATGAAGCGGCACAAGGGCCAGGAGAACTTTGCCTTTGAGAACCTGCCGCTGGACGACGCGCGGGTGTACAAGCTCTTTTCTGACGGCAAGACCGAAGCCGTGTTCCAGTTTGAAAGTCGTGGCATGCAGGGCATGCTGAAAGACGCCAAGCCGACGCGCCTGGAAGACCTGATTGCGCTCAACGCCTTGTACCGCCCGGGTCCGATGGACCTGATTCCCAGTTTTGTGGCGCGCAAGCACGGCCGTGAGGTGGTGGAGTATCCGCACCCGCTGGTGGCCAACATGCTCTCCGAGACCTACGGCATCATGGTCTACCAGGAGCAGGTGATGCAGACCGCGCAGATTCTGGGTGGCTACTCGCTCGGTGGCGCTGACATGCTGCGCCGCGCCATGGGTAAAAAGGATGCGGACGAGATGGCCAAGCACCGCCAGATCTTCCGCGATGGCGCCGCAAAAAATGACATCAACGAGGCCAAAGCCGACGAGATTTTCGACTTGATGGAGAAGTTTGCCGGCTACGGCTTCAACAAGTCGCACGCGGCTGCCTACTCGCTGCTGGCGTACCACACCGGCTGGCTCAAGGTGCATTACACGGCCGAGTTCTTCTGCGCCAACATGACGGTGGAGATGGACGACACCGACAAGCTCAAGGTCTTGTATGAAGACGCGCTCAAGATGGGTCTGACCTTTGAGCCGCCCAATGTGAACCGGGGTGTGAGCCGCTTTGAGCCGATCTCCGACAAGATGATTCGCTATGGCCTGAGCGCCATCAAAGGTACCGGCCAGCAGGCGATCGAGGCGATTGTGGCCGCGCGGGAGGGACGTGGCGTCGGGCCGTCAGGCGATGTTGTGGGGCCTTTCAAGAGCCTGTTTGATTTTTGCGCGCGGGTGGACCGAGCCCGCATCAACAAACGCACGGTGGAGGCCCTGATCAAGGCCGGTGCGTTTGATTCGATTCAGATGAACCGTGCCAGCCTGCTGGCCTCGGTCGACCGGGCCTTTGACTTCGGTGCGGCGGCGGTGGCCAACGCCAACCAGGGCGGCTTGTTTGACATGGGCGGCGAGGACGATCATGGCTCCAGCACGCAGGAGCCCGATCTGGTGGAAGCCATGCCCTGGGGCGTGAAGGAGCGGCTCACCTATGAAAAGACCGCCGTGGGCTTTTATCTGTCCGGTCACCTGTTTGACGAGGTGGCACTGGAGGTGCGCCGCTTCGCCAAGCGCCAGATCGAAGACCTGATTGACACGCGCGAGCCGCAATTGCTGGCCGGCATCATCACTGATTTCCGGGTCATCAATGGCCAGCGCGGCAAGCTGGCGCTGTTCAAGCTGGACGACAAATCGGGCGTGATCGAAGCCCGTGCCGATGAGGCGCTGATCAACGCCCACCGCAACCTGCTCAAAGAGGATGAACTGGTGATCGTCATGGGCAAGCAGCAGCCGGACCGGTTCTCGGGCGGCATGCAGTTGACCGTGACGCAGATCTGGGACCTGGACCAGGCGCGTTGCCGTTTTGGAAAGTTCCTGCGGGTGGCGGTGAACGGCAAGGCGCCTGACGTGGCGCGAATGGTCAAGGAGTACCCGGCCAGGCGCGAAATGACCGAGCAGGGCGAACTGGTGCGGGGATTGGGCGTGCGCCTGCTGGTGTCGCGCCAGGGTGAGGCGGGTGCGGCGACGGCAGAACTGCAACTGGGGGAGGGTGCCAAATTCTTCCCCAGCAATGAGGCACTGGCCGGCTGGCGGGTGCAGGCGGACCAGGGCAAGGCCACTATCGTTTATGAGTAAAAAAGGCCGCTAGCCACCGTGTAATATGCCTATATTGCTATTAAAAGTATAGCAAATGCGTGAAGACAGGTCCCGGCGTGACTGCCGCCTGAGACTAGTCCCTGGGACGGAAACTGATGATCAGGGCGTTGGGCACCCGGCCATCCACATCGCGCGGCAGTTTTCCGGTTTTGTCAATGGCTTTCAAGACCGCATCGTCCCAGGAGTTGACGCCGCTGGGTTTGGTCAATTTGCGGCTGATGATGGTGCCGTCGGGCGCGGTGCGTACTTCGACTTCAGCCACCGGGTTGCCGGCCGTGTCGTCGGCAAATACGATGTTGGGCTTGATGCTGGCGCGAATCCGGCCGGCATAGCTGGCTGACGGGCCGGACGACTGCCTGGCTGTGCCCGTTGCGGTGGATGCGCCTGTGGCACCGGCCAGCCCGGCCATGCGCTGAATATTGGCCTGACGCTGGGCTTCCATTTGTTTGGCGTCTTGTTGGGCCTTGGCAGCCTCCTTGCGCTTGCTGTCCAGGTCAGACTTCTTCTTGTCTTCAATGGCTTGCCGGTCTTGATCGCGCTTGTCTTGCTGACGTTTTTTCTCAAGCAGCAGTTTTTCCTGACTCAACTTGTCCTGCTTCAGTTTTTCCAGTTCCTGCTGCTTTTCCTTCTTCAGGCGCAGCTTTTCACGCTCCAGTGCAATGTCGGCATCGGGCAGCTTGGGTTGGGCTTGTGGCGGCGGTGGGGTCGGCTTCGGGGTTGGCTTGGGCGTTTCAGGTGGTTCGGGAGCTATTTCGACCAGTTTGGGCGCGGCCTGCTGGGGCACAGAAGACCATAGCTCGGCCTCGGCCGTCACAGTCACTGCATCCCGCTTCCAGTGCACCCCCCAGGTCAGGGCCGCCAGCAAGACGGCGTGGGCCAGGACCGCCAGCCCCAGCGCCCGGGTCAGGCCCGCTGTGGGCGGCGGCGCGAATTCAAGGCGATCGGTCGCAGCGTGCATGCACTGCCCCCTAATTGGCCAGTTGTACGGATAATCCCACGCGTTGCACGCCCGCGCGCTGCAGGGTATCCATGACCTTGACGACGGACTCGTACTTGATGTTCTTGTCGGCGCTGATAACCACGGCGGAATTGGCCGCACCACTCTGGGCCTGTTTGACCGCGCCGGCGATGTCCTTGAGCCCCAGAGAGGTGGACTTGTCCTGCACTTTCATGGCGATCGAGTCATCTTTGCCAAGAACGATCTGGATCACCTGGTCGGGCTGTTTGGCAGCCTTGCCCACGCTGGGCAAGTCGATCATGCTGGGTGTGATCAGCGGGGCGGTAACCATGAAGATGATCAGCAGCACCAGCATCACGTCAATGAAGGGCACCATGTTGATCTCGTTGATGGTGCGGCGTCCGCGTCCTCGGCTGACCAGGGCTGGCATGGTCAAACTCCTCTCAATGGCCCGAGGCCGATTGCACGCCCACATTGCGCTGCAGGATGTTGGAGAACTCTTCAATGAAGGTCTCCAGCCTGATCGCAATGCGGTCGATATCCCGGGCAAACTGGTTGTAGGCCACCACGGCCGGAATGGCAGCAAACAGGCCAATGGCAGTGGCCACCAGCGCCTCCGCGATGCCGGGGGCGACGGTGGACAGGGTGACCGTCTGCAGGGAAGCGAGCCCGGTGAAAGCATGCATGATGCCCCACACAGTGCCAAACAAGCCGACATAGGGCGAGACCGACCCGACGGAGGCTAGGAAAGAGAGATTGGTTTCCACTACATCCATCTCGCGCTGCAGGCTGGCGCGCATGGCGCGGCGTGCGCCGTCCATGAGCGTGGCGGCATCTGCGATGCGTTTCTCCCGCAGCTTCTGGTATTCGCGCATGCCGCTGGCAAAAATGCGCTCCATCGGCCCGGAGTCACGGGCGTTCTTGCTGGCGGCGGCAAACAGGTCATTCAAACTGGTGCCCGACCAGAATTCGCGCTCGAACTCGTCGTTGAGCGATTTCACCCGCTTCAGCGCAAACAGCTTGCGAAAAATCGCCGCCCAACTGGACACGGAGATGACCACCAGCAGCAACATCACCAATTGCACGACCACACTGGCGTTAAGCACCAGATGAAGGATCGACAGGTCTTGGTTCATTTGAGGGCTTCCAGAATGGTTGGCGGGATTCTCGCAGGCTTGTAGCTGGTGGCATCCACCCAGCCAACGCGGATGCTGCCTTCACACAAGAGGATATTTTCCGCTGGCGTCTTGAGGTATGTCTGCTGCTGTATTGTCATGGATGCGCGACCCGTTTCCAGAGGCAGGGCTGTAACAATAAGTTCGTCGTCCAGGCGTGCCGGCTGGTGGTAGCGCACACGGGTGTCGCTCACCACAAACATGCCGCCGGTGCGTTCTCGCAGCAGGCGCTGTTCAAGGCCACGAGAGCGCAGCCATTCGGTGCGGGCGCGCTCAAAAAACTTCAGGTAGTTGGCGTAGAACACGATGCCGCCGGCATCCGTGTCTTCCCAATACACCCGCACGGGCCACGAAAATTCACGTTCGCTCTGAACGGCACCGGTCATGACAGCAAGGCTTTCAGGCGTTCGATGGCGCTCTGCAACTGGGGCATGGAACTGGCGGTGGAAAAACGGATGAAATTGTGTGTGTCGGCCACACCAAAGTCACGTCCCGGCGTGACGGCCACATGGGCACGTTTCATCATTTCAAAAGCAAGGTCCCAGCTGTCTTTGACGCTTGCGCCATTTCCAAATTTTTCGCCCAGCTTCCTGCACGCCGTGGTGCAATCGGCCCAGGCATAGAAAGCGCCATCGGGCATCACCGGCACGGTCAGGCCCAGGGCGTTGAGCGCGGGGATGAAGTAGTCACGCCGCGCTTTGAATTCGGCACGCCTGCGCTCGTATTCGGCGATGCTGTCGGACTCAAAGCAGGCCAGGGCAGCGTATTGTGAAATGGTGCTGGGGCAGATGAACAGGTTTTGCGCCAGACGCTCGATGACGGGCACGATTCGTTCGGGCACCACCATCCATCCCAGTCGCCAGCCGGTCATGTTGAAGTACTTGCTGAAGCTGTTGATGCTGATGATGTCCTCATCGAGTGACAGTGCGGTCTGGCTATATTGCGGGTCGTAGCTCAGTCCCAGGTAAATCTCATCCACCAGCGTAATGCCGCCCTTGTGGCTGACCACCGAGTGAATGCGGCGCAGTTCATCCGGGTGAATGGAGGTGCCCGTGGGGTTGGAGGGCGAGGCCAGCAACACCCCGCGGGTTTTGTCGCCCCACGCGGATTGCACCTTGTTGGCGCTCAGCTGAAAGCGCTCGTTCGCCGTGGTCGGGATCAGAACCGCAGTGCCGTCCGCCGCACTCACAAAGTGGCGGTTGCACGGGTAGCTGGGATCGGGCATGAGAATCTCGTCACCCGTTTCAATCAATGCCAGACAGGCAAGCTGCAAAGCCGCCGAGGCGCCCGCCGTCACCACAATGCGGCTGGCCGGAACCTGAATGTTGAAACGCTGCAAATACCAGTCGCTGATGCGCTCGCGCAGCGCCAACATGCCGGTGGCCTGCGTGTAGTGCGTCATGCCGTCATGTACTGCCTTGCAGGCAGCTTCCTGTACCAGCGGCGGTGCCGTGAAGTCAGGCTCGCCAATATTCAGGAAGATCATCGGCGTTTCGCTACGCGCCACTTCAGCCGCCAGAACCGATGCCGCCTTGGCGACCTCCATCACATAGAAAGGGTCAATGCGCTGTGCACGGCTCGATATTCTCATGCGCGCGCTTTGCCCCGGTCTGCACCTACTTCAGCGGCACGCAGGCTCGGCGCCAATCCATTGAGCACCGCGTTGACGTACTTGTGACCGTCGGTACCGCCAAACTCCTTGGCCAGCTCGACGCATTCGTTCAGCACCACGCGCCACGGCACATCCAGGCAGTGCTTGAGCTCGTAAGCCCCGATCCACATGATGCCGTGCTCAATCGGAGAAATTTCCGCGAACGGACGGTCCAGCAGCGGCGTGAGCAGCGCGTCCAGCTCGGCTGCTTCATCGATGCAGCCATGCAGGAGCGCATCGAAGTGCACAGAATCGGATTTTGAGAACCCAGCCAGATCCCGGGTGAATGTGTCAATGTCAGACACATCGTTTTTCCCGACCAGCTTTTGATAGAGCGCCTGCAAGGCAAATTCGCGAGCGCGCGAACGCCCCGACTTGCTGGCGGCCTTGCGCGCGCCGGTGCTTGTGACTCCGGTACGGGGCTGGCGGGGCGGGCGGCTGCCCGCAGGTTTTGGATTGAGGTCACTCATCAAATATCTTCCAGCAAGTTGGCCATTTCAACGGCGACGCGGGCGGCATCACGCCCTTTTTCTGTTTTGCGGGCAATTGCCTGTTCCAGATTTTCCGTGGTAAGAATCGCGTTGGCGATCGGCAACTGGTAGTCGAGCGCGACCCGGCTGACGCCGGCCCCTGACTCATTGGCAACCAGCTCGAAGTGATAGGTCTCACCCCGAATGATGCAGCCCAGCGCCACCAGCGCGTCGTACTTCAGTTTTTCGGCCATGGCCATCAGGGCCACGGGTATTTCCAGTGCGCCCGGCACCAGGACCAGGTCAATATTTTTTTCTTGCACACCCAGCGCGATCAGCTCGGCCTTGCAGGCCTGGGCCAGCACGTTGGTGATGGGCTCGTTGAAGCGGGCCTGAACGATACCAATCGTCAATTTTTTGCCGTTCAAGCGGCTGTCGGTGGAATCCAGGGTTCCTTTGTCTGCGCCAAACATCGTTCGATCCTTGTGTTGTTTATTTTGTGATGTAGCCGGCAATTTCCAGCCCGTAGCCTGCCATGCTCGGCATCCGTCGTGGGTTTCCCATGAGATTCATCTTGTGCACACCGCATTCGCGCAGAATCTGCGCACCAATGCCGTAGGTGCGCAGGTCCATGCGACCCCGCTCAGGGCCATGGCTGGCACGGGCGGTGCCGTCAAATTGCGCCAGCAGTTGCTCGCCGCTTTCGCCGCAGTTGAGCAGTACCACGACACCCTTGCCCTCCGAGGCCACGCGCGCCAGGCTGGCATCCAGACTCCAGGAGTGCATGGCGCGGCCCACTTCCAGTGCGTCCAACACCGACAGCGGCTCATGGACGCGGGCGGCGACGGTGTCGTCGGGGCCCCACTGGCCTTTGACCAGCGCAAGATGAACGCCCTGTGCCGGCTTGTCCTTGAAGGCATGAACGGTGAATTCCCCGAACGCCGTATTGAGGGTGCGCGAGCCCAGTTTTTCCACCAGAGATTCGACCCGGCTGCGGTACTCAATCAAATCGGCAATTGTGCCGATCTTCAAACCATGCTCGGCTGCAAACAATTGCAGGTCGGGCAGGCGGGCCATGGTGCCGTCGTCCTTCATGATCTCGCAAATCACCGACGCGGGCGAACAACCCGCCATGGCCGCCAGATCACAGCCGGCTTCGGTGTGCCCTGCGCGCATCAGCACGCCGCCCTCAACCGCCTGCAGGGGAAAGATATGGCCGGGTTGTACGAGGTCGTCAGCTGTCGCATTTTTGGCCACGGCGGCTTGTACCGTTCGGGCTCGATCCGCGGCCGAGATACCGGTGGTCACACCTTCGGCCGCTTCAATCGAGACTGTGAAAGCAGTGCCCTTTTTATCGCCGTTGCGCACGGTCATGGGTGGCAACTGCAGGCGTTCACAGCGCTCGCGGGTGAGCGTCAGGCAGATCAGGCCCCGACCAAAACGCGCCATGAAATTGATGGCGTCAGCCGTGACATGGTCCGCGGCCAGCACCAGGTCGCCTTCGTTCTCGCGGTCTTCTTCGTCGACCAGGATCACGATGCGGCCGGCACGCATGTCGGCCACGATGTCTTCAACCGGAGAAATTGCCACAGGGGAGGGGGCGGTCATGCAGATGTCTTTCAGGAAGTATGGAGGTGTTGGTCGGTGGGGGTGTTGCTCTGAAGCGCAACGGGCCGTGACTGCTGCGGATCAGCGCTGAGCATCCGCTCGACATACCGCGCGATCAAATCAATCTCAAGGTTTACCTGCGATCCGGCTTTCAGCGTTCCCAGAGCGGTGTTCTGGACCGTGTGGGGAATCAGGTTGATGCTGGCCTCACAACCGGCCTCTGAATCCAGGAAGCGGTTCACGGTCAGGCTGACGCCATTGACGGTGATCGAGCCTTTGTAGGCGAGGTACTTGGCCAGCGCCTTGGGTGCCAGCACGCGCAACTGCCAGCTTTCGCCCACTTGTTCAAAATGCGTTACCGTACCAATGCCATCGACATGGCCAGACACAATGTGGCCCCCCAGGCGATCATGCGCGCGCAGGGCCTTTTCGAGGTTGATGGTTCCGGTCTGTGCCAGGCCGGCGGTCTTGTCCAGCGATTCCGCGGAGATATTCACCGTGAACAGCCGTTGCGCGGCGTCCAGCGTGGTCACCGTCATGCAGCCGCCATTGAGCGCAATGCTGTCGCCCAGCCCCACGTCGTCAAGATAGGCGGGCGGGCACTCAATGGTGAGGCGCTTGCCGTGTGTAGAAGAGCTGCCTAGGGCATGAACGGCGACGATGCGCCCCACGCCGGTGATGATTCCGGTAAACATCCGGGTATTTTCGCAGGGAATGAGCCCGCCGGCCGGGCGGAACCCCAAAACTTGTCACTTAGAACCGGTCACGCCCCGGAATTCGGGCCACGATACGCAGGTCCGGCCCCAGCAGGTCGGTGGATTTGAACTCAAGGGGAATGGCCTGGGACAGTTCGGACAAAGGCCCGAAGCTGGCCATGTCGCAACCCTGGCCGATCATTTTGGGGGCCAGGTAGACCACAAACTCGTCCACCAGTCCCTCGCGAATCAGAGACCCATTGAGCTTGTGTCCGGCCTCGACGTGCAATTCGTTGATTTCGCGCTGCGCCAGATCGCGCAGCATGGCGGCCAAATCGACTTTACCTTGTGTTCCGGGCTGCTGGCCCGGCAGGTAGATTACGGTAGCGCCGCGTGCCTCCAATGCGGCTTTCTTGGTGTCATCTGGCACGGCAGCGTAGATAAAGAGGGCGCGGCCAGCTACAAAAAGATGGGCGTCGAGTGGCGTCTCAAGGCGACTGTCCACCACCACCAGGTGGGGTTGGCGTGGAGTGTCAACCAGCCGCACGTCCAGTCGCGGGTTGTCCGCCAGCACAGTGCCAATGCCGGTGAGTACGGCGCAGGCGCGAGCACGCCAGGCATGGCCGTCCGCACGGGCGGCATCCGAGGTAATCCATTGGCTCGCACCGTTGTTCAATGCCGTTTTGCCATCCAGCGACGCGGCAATCTTCATGCGCACCCACGGGGTCTTGCGGATCATGCGACTGAAAAAACCGATGTTAAGCTCGCGAGCCGAAACCGCAGATGAATCCTCGGCATTCATAACAGATGTCAGTATTCCCGCTGCGTGTAGCGCGGCCACGCCGGAGCCGGCCACTCTTGGATTCGGATCGAGCATCGCAATGACTACCTTCTTTACACCTGCTTCTATCAGCGAGTCGGAGCAGGGGGGAGTCCGGCCATGGTGAGAGCACGGTTCCAGCGTTACGAAAACCGTCGCACCATGAAGTGACTTCCCGCGAGATCGGGCGTCGCGTAAGGCCATGATTTCGGCGTGCGGCCCACCGGTCTGCTGGGTCGCACCACTCCCAAGCTCGCGTCCATCGGTGTCAACGATCATGCAGCCGATTGCAGGGTTTGGCGGTGTCGTATTTCGCGTTGCAATGGCCAGTCGGAGAGCCTGTTGCATCCACTCGGTTTGTACCTGGTTCATTGGATGTGATTGTCGAGGGAAATTTCAATTGTCATTGTGCTCGCAACTGGCGCCCCGCCCAGGGTTGCAGGCTCCATGACTGTTGTCTGTAACGACGAGAGAGCTGCGGTCGCCCAATCTCCGCTTGGCTGTTGCTGTTCAAGTTCAAAGTGATCGATAACACCCGTAGCAGAAATCCAGACCGTCACGACCAAAAGGGTGCCACCCGCCTTAGGCATTGACTGGCGATTCACGACCCAATCAATTGTTGGTGCGGCGGTGGTGTCAACCTCTGCACTTGATCGGTAGAGCGCAGGGTCCCAACCCTGATCAACACCATTGGTTTTCGTGTATTTCTCGAAGGATAGATCAGTCAGAGCAGTGGCTGGAGGCGACGAGTCTTCGGCTAGTTTCGAAATTTCCGAGATTGGGGATGTCACTGGTGTGTGCAGTGCGCTTGCGTCCGCGGATCTGGCCGGTTCCAAGGCCTCGCTGGACCCGGGCCATTGAATGTGCAGTATCAACGGCAGCGCTTTGTCCGTCCGCGAAGGCGCTTTAAGCCTATGGGCAAGGAGCTCTAACGCGACCCAGTGCAATGCCAGCACGAGCAAGGCAAAACCCACCCGGGTTGCCATTTGTCGGGCTGACTGGGTGACCTCAAGTCTTGACCACCGAGTTTGTCTAATCAATCCACACCGCAGGAGTCTGGTCAGTACCGCGTTCAGCCAATGCCTACTTCAAACATTTTGAAGGATTGTTGGCTGCTGATGACGCGAGGGAGCCCGTGTGGGTCTTGGTGTATGAGCCGCAAAAGTCGGTGGCCATGCTGCCCGCTGGCGTCGCGGTGACGGTATACGTGGAATTCGTAACTGCCAGGGTGATGTTGTAGTTGGTCGCACCGGTCGCGGGAACGAGCGAGAATCTGCTCGAGAAAGCGGCGTTGACAGTGCTAGTTGGGGTGTCCGAGTAGCGATTGTTCTCCGTGAAATACCTTTCCAGCCATCCCTCGGCCTTCAAGACCTCGGCGCGCGCCTCGGCGCGTTTGCCCCGGGCCACGTATTCACTGTACGAGGGCAGCGCAATGGCCGTGAGTATGCCTATCACCGCCACCACGATCATCAATTCGATCAACGTAAAGCCGGATTGGGTTATCGGTTTTTTCATATACTTTTTTCGCTTTCGAAATCAACGATTGCGCAGAATTTCACGCCACGTCAAACGCCCATCGGTACAGGCACCAAAGCGCTGACCGGTCTGTATTCCTCCGTTGCCCAATGCCGTAAGCGTCCGGTACATGCATTGGTTTTGCGGTAGCGGCTTCCATGGCGGGTTGCAGGTCAGCGGGTCGGGACATAAAACGCATTCGTTGGTATGGCCCGCGGCGGGGTTGCAGACACAGTCGGGGTCACCTGGGTTGCAAGTCGTGCTGCTTGGTGGTGGCGTGGGAGATTTGAATACGCCACCTCGTGAATATTCAAAGGCATTCAGCGTAGACCCGCCGACTGCACCATAGCCCGTTACCAGCGTGGCGCCCGGAATCAAATCTGAAATGGGTGTGCCGTTAATTGGATTGATGGTGATGTCGTAGGCGGTAGCATCGTAACGACAGCCATCAGAGGTGTTCTCGGGAGCGAGTGACCGGACATTCACCCGGTACGCATCCTCTGCGATTGGGTTGAAGATTACGTTTTCAGATGAAACCGGCAGGTCCAGATACCATCCCTTTTGGGTTGGATAGCTCACAGTGTTTGTCGAAAAATACCGGTTGCCACCAGACATGACGGTCGTCTGCTGGACCAAGTCAGTTTTTCCGGTGGTCAGGGTCGTGCTGATGCCAGGCTGATCGTAGATCCCATAGAGCGTTTGGCTGTAGGGCGTTGTCATGGGATAGTCCGTGCTTTCAAGCACCTTGCCAGTGCCAAAGAAGAGCTGGTAGCCCCCTTGGGGATGGGCGAACGGCACGATTGACGTGGTGATAGGCTGCGCATAGGTCGTTGTCGTGATTGGGGGGCCCACGTTGGTGACGACGTTGGTCGCCTGAAAAGAGGGCACCATTCCTGTCGTTGCCACTCCCCAGTTTGCCGGGTTGGTATTGGAAACATTAAACTTCCAGACATTTCCTTTCAGGTCGCCCGCGTAGATGACGTCAATGACCCCATCGTTGTTGGTGTCAACAGCAGTTGGACTGGACAATCCATTGTTTGGCCCCAGCCCGGCCGTGCCCACCACAATCTTTTTGTAGTCGGTTCCGTTTGTCCATGTCGTCGCGCTGGCGGACGCGGGGCCGTCGGCAAAAATGATGAACAGGGCTGCGTTGCCGTTCGCGCTGTTGTAGCCATTGCCGTAAATGGCGGCCCATTTCCCATTCGCCATCATTCCAGTCTGGGTCGGTTGCCCATTTGATCGGGAGTTCGTACGCCCCACGATGTAGCCCATGTCAGAGTCCGCGGCTTCGGTGAACTCCCACTTCACCACGGTGGTGGCGCTCGACTCCGTCACCGTCGTTGGGCTGGAGACGTCGAGGGCATAGATGCCCTTGGCCCCGCGACCGAATGAACCAAACAGATAGGTTTTCCAAGTGGCGGGCGAACCCGTTTTCATGTCTGCGGCCATGACACTGCCATCGGCGTTGATTCCGTCTGTGTTGGTCTGAAGCGAAAAGTTCTTGGCAGTGATTGCGGCCAGTTTCGTGTAGGGCGCCGTACCGCTGGTGGTGTACAGGGCACGTGGGACGTAGGCAAACAGTTCACTGCCGGTTCCACCATGGAACGCATGTAGCATCCCATCGTTGGCTGCCACAAATACCGCATTCCGCGCCAGATTTGAGGTTCGGAAAGTGTTATAGCCGCCGCCAAAGTCGACATTGGTGTAGCCCGCAGCCGGTGCACCAACAAACCATGGTGTCGAGTTAATGATCGCGCCCAGCTTGGTCGCGGCGCGCGCGCGCAGGCCTCCCCTGGGGGTAATGGCGCAGTCCGAGGATGTCGTAGTGGTTCCGGCTGCAACTTCATCGCATGCGCTGCCACGCAGCCAATTCAGCCTTGCCTGTCCTACCGCAACGGTGTCATTGCCGCCAGTTGCAGGATTCTTCCGCAAGGCGGTTTGCTGTGTGGTGGACAAATTGGCCCACCGAAATGCCACCGGCGCTGTATCTGACAAAGTCAGTATCTTGCGGCCTGTATCCCAGCCTGACCCGGACGCCTGCGCAGTTAACACGATCCCCGCATCCCAGTCCGGTGTGCCTGAGACATTGCCGTTGGATTGAAAGCTGTAACGCAAGAACTGGCCGCTGGCATCTGAGTCTACGCCGGTGCCAGCACCTTTGATGCTGTGGGTGCTGACGTAGACATAGCCGCCCGCCGCCGTTCGAGACGATGTTGCTGCAGCCGGTGCTGCGCCGCCCGATTTGAGAATCGTCTGGAAAATCTGTTCAAGGGACTTCTCTAGTTGAGATGGGTCAATTGCGTAAAAGAACGTATCCGGGATCCCATCGCCACCGGCAATGATTGTTCCGTCTGTCTTTTTGGCATCCCATGAGTCAGAAATCAAGGCCGTGCCGGGTGAATACGTGGCAGGGATCGAGCCAATTCCCGTGTATTTGTCCCGGTCGAAGCCACCATATTTGGCGGCGTACCAAAGGGGATCCTGAAGTGCATCTGAGGAGACGCCTGTCATCGCATAGGTCGCTGTCGTCTTGACATCGCCAACTTGGCAGGGATTGCAGCCACCAGAGGCGTTGAGATGGGTTGTGGGCGTGACCGTGATGTTGGCCGGATCAGTGTACTTGAACGTTTCAATTCCAGAGTGAAAATGAACACCGTCCTTGCCAGTGGTGCCCGAGATCACATAGCCAAAGCCTTGGGGTTGATTGGTCGCCTCTGCGACGGTTTGAGTCGAAATCTCGATGTTGTTCCCAACGACGTTGTATTCCAGTGTTCCCCAAACGTCCTGGTCGTAGTCACCGCCTTGCTCTGAGTCTTCCCACTGCACCACATATTTGCCGTAAGTGCTGGTTTGAGTTACAACTCGAAAGTCCACCAAAGTGCCCCCGCCTTGTTGCCCAACCCCCTTATCCAGTCGATATGCCGGCTGGATGACGATGAATTTACCCGCTTGGTTTGGCACTGGCACTTTGATCCGGGGCGTGCCCGTTGCCAAGGCGACGCCATAAGTGTCCACGCGAAATGCACGCTTGTTAGATGCGGGTATGGTGAAGTCGTTGCGGATCGGATTGGTGTGCGCAAACAGGGCGGCTCCTGCCATCAGGTAGCTACCACTCTGGGTCGGTGCTTCTGGACATATGCCACTGACTCCCGCCAGACTGGTAAAAGATTTATCGTTGCAGATTTCGCTGGTGTCCGTCGGAGTGCTGCCGATAGCCCATTTTTTTCCCGCCGCGTACAAACCCTCGGCGCCGCCGATTTGATCTGTCAAACTAGCGGCTGTGACGGTACTGCCAAAGCCCGGGATGTCAGTCTGAGTAGACCATTGGTTGTTGTCATATGACGTGACACTGGCGTTGAAATTGACAATGCTGGTACGCCGGCACATCTGATCACCAAAGTTTGCCACGGTTGATGCTGCGAAAGGGTCAGACCATGCGGCAATCGTCAAGCCAATTGCGGCATCTTTTCCGCCACTCGTATCAAAGCCGGACGTAGCCGTGATTTGTGCGCCCGCTTTCTTGCCGACTAGATATCTTAGAGACTCCAGGTACATCTCACCCATGGGGTTGCCCCAGCTTGTGCAACTGCCTTCCGACAGCCCAATCAACTGGTATGTGCAGTTGTCCGCACCAATATACGTTCCATCGTTATAGTCATACCCGTAAATCCTGAGCTTGTTCAGGTTCTTCACGATGCCATCCACGTTCTTGAACTGACCGTCGTCCAGGTCAACTTCATCCGTGAACGACGCCACATTTTTGCGCAACACACCACCCGAAATATTTTTGTTGAAACTACCCGTCATCAGGCCAAACGCGGCCTGGTTGGCTTCCCCGTATTTTTGTAGCAGCCCCACAGGTTTGTAATTGCCCAAGGGGTAAAGTTTGCAACGTGCCTGTTCGTCATCGGTAAAACCAGTTGCTGGCGCTACTGCCCCGTCCAGCCCAATTTTGCAGGCTTCAATTCGGGCTGTGTATGTGCCCTGATCAGACCCTGTCCTGCCTAAGCCGTTCGTCGCTCTTGATGGATTGTTGGCACTGGCATTCAAGCCAGAACTGGCCGGTACGTTGGCATTGGAAGCGGTTTTCATTTCACTCCAATAACACTGCCAGCGTTCATTGGAGTTCCAAAGTGCAAAATTGCCATTGGCGACCAAGATAGAGGGGGCGCTGATCGCTCCGTGAGAATATTGGCCGTTCTTGAATGACGTGTTGCACATGCTGATTTCCGTAACCGAGCTGAAAGGCGTCAGCTTACGGATGTCCGTGCCTGTGTAGTACTTGGCAAATGAGTGCGCGTCGGTTGGCAGATGCGCCCGCTCCAATACGGTCAGCGATGTGCCAGACACGATGGAGTCATCGGTGCTTCGCATGCCACCGTACAAAATACGCCTGACGACATCCATACGGCTCGTGGTGGCCCAGTTCATGAAATTGCCGTGCCATTCATCCGTTCCGCCGCAATAGGTCGGGTCTGTCGCAGTGCTCGCATTTTCCTTGCGCGCAGGCACAAAACGATTGGTGGAGGTGTTGTACGTATAGCAGCGCTGATTGTCGAAATAGCCGTAGTAGCGATAAGTGTGTTTGTACTGCGTCTCAGGCAAGCCATCGCCGTCCAGGTCCGAGTATTCGTTGTAAGCCTTATAAAAAAGCTGGTGATCTCGGGAGAGATTCAGCATCACCATGGGCGAGCCTTTAGTCTCCGACAGATACGGCGGCAAGGGCGTCAGGTTGATGGCATGGGCAGAAAACGCAACAAAGCCTGCTGCCAAAAGTGCCGCGGCTTTCAACATCCTGGATACCAGGGAGGATTTCAACATCGACCAAGAAGCCGGGTTGTCGTGTGCGTTCATAGTTGTCGAGCCTTCACTGCAGATTGCAAAATAGCCTGGGTTGACGAATTGGCGCCATAGCCAACAGCAGTCACCCGGTAGACAGAAAAGTCGCCTTGCTTGAAATACTCAATCAAGTAACGAGGTTGTTGGGCCACCACTGGAAGCGGCGTAGCGTTTGTGTAGAAGCCATAGATCACGCTGCCGTTCACAACCACCGTGTTGTCAGCGGGAGCTGCATTTGTCCAATTGGCAGTTATTTCCCAATTGTGAGCCGGTTGAGTGCAGGTGGCCGGTGGTGTGCATCGCGGCACCGGAATGCAGCGTCCGTTGGGGCAGGTCGTGTCAAATCCATCACCTCGGGAAATAGGTTCCGCACGGCAGACGGTTGAGGGGATTGGGCAGGCCGTCGTACCGTCAGCCAACACACTGCTCAAATCATGCTCGGCATCTTTCAGGGCCGCTTCGGCAGCCTGAAACGCCAGGGTGCGGTCAGACTCATTGCCTGCGACACGGGCAGAAAACGTGGAACCCTGCATGGCGCTGATGGCCAGGCCACTCAGAATTACCAGGAAGATCATGACAATGACCAGGGAGACGCCGGATTGCATCGATCCAGACGGCTTGATACTCCGTCTGACAGGGGCTGTGGACTGCTTCATATATTGGACTTGTTTCTAACCCTGACGGTCGTTCTGAACGTGCGATAACTCTCTGAAGCCGCTGCAGCAATTGCGTTTCCGTAACAGTCGGTGTACGCGGTCCCTGTGTCATTGCCACTGGATTGAATGGACTTGGTCAACACACACACTTCGACAGCCAAAACGGCGGGCCATTGGTTTGCCGCCGCTATCGCGGTGGCGGTTGATGCGCCTTGGGCGGTGTTCGGGTCGGCCACAGCAGGCAGAAGATAGGTGAACGCCAGTTGCTCAACGCCCGGTATCAGGGGCTGCGATTGATAACTTGCAGTTCCGCTAGGCAGTGTCCGGTCGGCGACACAGGTTAACTGACCCATGGATCTAACTCCGTAGGGCGTTTGCACATTGGTTCGGGAGATAAAAAAGTATGAGCGAATCTCATTCACCCAGGTTCCCGACGCAAGGGGGATTGGTATCGAACTCTGCCCGACGCAGTCAAAGCCCTGGTATTTGGCCCCCGTTCCACTGTAGGCGTCGGTCTCGGAGAAGAGGGCGATCGAGGCCGATGGTAGAGTGCCGGCGGGTGTCGCGGCCAAGCAGGCTAGGTCCGCGCTGCTCGCGGGGGTGGTGGGATTGACAAAACCGAAGTCACAGCCTCGCATCTTGTTGTCAATGGGGCCCTGCGGTGAAGGGATAGCAGGGTCAATCATGACAAATCCGGCGCTCTGGATGTACTTGCTTAGCAAGTTCAGGGCAAATCGGCCGTTTTCTTCCATCTGGGAGTTTTCGGTGGTCGCGTTGTACGATTGTTTGGTGTACAGGTAAATCGTTGACGCCACGATGGCGAGCACCATGCCGATTGCCAGACTCACCATTAGTTCAACCAGCGAGAAGCCAGTGCTGTGGCGGCGACCCAAGCTGCGGGTAGACAGGTGTTTGCTCATGGAAGTAGTCATGGAATGATGTTGAAGCGACGGCAGCGAACACCGGCAGGCGCGTTTGCTGCGGCCGGGCAGCAGTTACGCCATTCAATACCGGTTGTGGTCGCTGTGCAGGTGGGCGTCGTCAATAGTGCGCCCGTTGCGGGATTGACGAACTCCTTGTCCATGTACATGGTTGTGATAACAAAGCCGGCCGCTGGTGTCCCGGTGATCTGGGCGGCGCCTTGCGGCAGGCTGGCCTGGGCTTTGAGAACGAAGTCGGTGATGTCGTCAGCCGCAATTTGTGCGGTGCTGCAGAAACTGCCGGAGGTGCGGCAGTTGTTGCTGGTGAAAGTGGCCGCCGCGCCCGTGGCGTAGTCGGCGGTGTAGCTGTAGTCACCATTCGTTGCCCCGGCCGGATTGGCCCTGATCCGCTCCGCCAGATCGTTCGTCACTTCCGCGACGCGGTGCGTGGACCACGCGTTCTTTTGAAATGTCATGGCGTTCAACTGCAAACCGGCAATGCCCAACAAGCCGATCGACATGATCAATATGGAAACCAGAGCCTCGATCAGTGTGGCCCCGCCTTGCCGTCTTCGGCCTCGCGACGCGATCGCCGGGTGTGATTTGATTTTCATGGTCTAGAAGTTGGTGCAGGCACTTGCGCTGTAAGAAATGACCCGTACACGCCCTGGTGAGCTGATGCAAACCGAGCGACCGTACTTGAACTCGTAGGCGGTATCGCCTGACTTCTTGGCCCAGATATCAAAGCGATGGGCAGTGTTGGAAAAACCGACGGATCGGAACGTGATAATCCCCGCGCCTGAAGGTCTAACAAATCCCCGCTCCAGTGCCGTCTTGTCAATTGCCGGGATCGTTTTCAGCAAGATATCACCGGCATTTCCCGTACCACTGCCATCGACGTCGACAAAGGCTTGTATTTCATATTCACCCCAGTCCTGCGAGCTCCTGCAAGGGTAGGGCGTGGGGGGTGTTGTAGTGGCGGGGGCTGCGGCGGAATCATTTTTTGGACAAATGATCACGCTCTGATTCCGGGTGATTGCTTCGCTGCGAGCGTAATTGAGCAATCCAACGAAGCCATTGACATCGGATGCGAGTCGATTGCTGACAATGAAGCCGCGAAGATCGGGCAATGCAATGGTCAGCAGAATAGCCATTACGGCTACGGTGACCATCAGCTCGATGAGCGTCAGGCCTTTTGCTCTTTTCAGACCAGTCCATAAATGTGCTGCTTTAACCATGTGACTAGTCTAGGCTGGCCTTGGGTGCAGCTGCAACGCCGTTGATGCAGCCCTCCGTGACCATTCGTCGGGAAAACTGCTTTTTCACAAGACACCAATGAGGTCACATCGAGCGCCTGGAAGGCCGGGTCTCCCCATTTAACGACCAGAAACCCAGAAGCGTTGCCGCCGACAATGTCAGCTACCGTCGCACCTCGTCCACCAGCGTCTTGAACTCATCAATGTCCTCGAAGCTGCGGTAGACGCTGGCAAAGCGCACATAAGCCACTTTGTCGAGCTTCTTGAGTTCGCGCATGACCAACTCGCCAATGCGGGTGGAGGGCACTTCACGCAGGCCCAGGTTGAGCAGCTTT
Source organism: Rhodoferax sp. (assembly GCF_030646845.1). Classification (GTDB taxonomy): domain Bacteria; phylum Pseudomonadota; class Gammaproteobacteria; order Burkholderiales; family Burkholderiaceae_C; genus Rhodoferax. The sequence continues at coordinate 47,016 of NZ_JAUSLE010000038.1, forward strand.
TCTTCCATGCGTTCAATGGCGCTGTCGATCTGCTCCGTGCTCACCGGGCGCTTGCGCAGCGCCAGATTCATGGAGGCCAGCAATTTGGCACGCTCGTACTCAATGCGTCGGCCATCCTTTTTGACGATGGCCGGGAAGTTGACGTCCGGGCGTTCGTAAGTGGTAAAGCGCTTTTCGCACGACGCGCACTGGCGCCTGCGGCGGATGAAGTCCCCGTCTTCAGAAATCCGGGTTTCGACTACCTGGGTTTCCGAATGACTGCAAAACGGGCACTTCATTCCAGGGTCGGGCGCCGCGCTGGGCCGCCCCGAGCAAGCGAGCGCCCCCTCGGCGGGCAGCGAAGACGCGAAGCGCGGAGCGTGGGGGCAATCATTTGTAAACGGGGAAACGTGCAGTCAGGGCGTTGACCTTGGCGCGTACCGCATCGATATTGGCGGTATCCCTCGGATTATCTAGCACATCTGCTATCAAATTCGAAGTGATACGGGCTTCTTCGTCCTTGAATCCACGGGTAGTCAGCGCGGGAGTGCCGATGCGCACACCGCTGGTGACCATGGGTTTCTCGGGGTCGTTGGGGATGGCGTTCTTGTTGATGGTCATGTGGGCGGCGCCCAGCACGGCCTCGGCCTCTTTGCCAGTGATGCCTTTGGCCCGCAGATCGACCAGCATGACGTGACTTTCGGTACGGCCGCTCACAATGCGCAGGCCGCGTGATACGAGCGTTTCTGCCACGATGCGCGCATTGGTCAGCACTTGCTGCTGATAGATTTTGAATTCCGGCGCCAGCGCTTCCTTGAAGGCCACCGCCTTGGCTGCAATCACGTGCATCAGCGGGCCGCCCTGCAGGCCGGGGAAGATCGCGCTGTTGATGGCTCTCTCGTGCTGTGCCTTCATCAGAATGATGCCACCGCGTGGACCGCGCAGGCTCTTATGGGTGGTGGATGTCACCACATCGGCGTGTGGCACGGGGTTGGGGTAGACGCCGGCGGCAATCAGGCCGGCGTAATGGGCCATGTCCACCATGAAGATGGCGCCCACGTCTTTTGCGACTTTGGCGAAGCGCTCGAAGTCGATGCGCAGGCTGTAGGCCGAGGCACCAGCAATGATCAACTTCGGCTTTGACTCATGGGCCTTGCGCTCCATGGCGTCGTAATCGATCTCTTCTTTGTCGTTCAGGCCGTAGGACACGACATTGAACCACTTGCCGCTCATGTTCAGCGCCATGCCGTGGGTCAGGTGACCGCCTTCCGCCAGGCTCATGCCCATGATGGTGTCACCCGGTTTCAGGAAGGCGAGGAAGACGGCTTCATTGGCCGATGCGCCGCAATGCGGCTGCACGTTGGCGCAATCAGCGCCGAAAATCTGCTTGACGCGGTCAATCGCCAGCTGCTCGGCGATGTCAACATATTCACAGCCGCCGTAGTAGCGTTTGCCGGGGTAGCCTTCGGCGTATTTGTTGGTGAGCTGTGTGCCTTGCGCCGCCATGACAGCAGGCGAGGCATAGTTTTCGCTGGCGATCAGCTCGATGTGGTGTTCCTGGCGGGCGTTTTCAGCCTGGATGGCGGCAAAGATCTCGGGATCGGTTTGCTCAATGAGAATCTTACGGTCGTACATGGCAGTCCTTGAAGACGTTGGGCCTGGGGGTCATGTGTTTGACCCCAGGGCTGCCCAGGCGAACGGCTAAACGCATACGCCACCCTGGCAATGCGGCACGCTCCCCCGTGGTGTTCCCACTTCAGCGCGTCACACCCTCAGGGGTTGAGCGCCTATCGCCAGTCGCGTACGGAGTGAGTTTAACTGACAAGCCTGGTCACAGCCGCCAAGCCCCGGAATCACCGGCTATCACGAGTTGAAGAGGACTGCGACCTTTTCAGGGCTGTTGTCAGGCTCGACCGGTGCCACCACGGGAATGGAGCGGGGTACGGTCAACGGTACCGGGCGGCCCTTCGCGACCATTTGCAGACGTGCGTGCTCCGCCATGACCTTGCCAGCGTAGCCCCCATCGTCTTCAATATTGGCGGCACCCACGTAATGGCGCAAGCCGCCCTCCAGGGAGCCGGCACGGGTGATGCAGTCCTGCAGCACCTTGACGCCCACCCGCAGGTTGGTCACTGGATCAAAGGCCGCCAGTTTGCCGCCAAAGTTTTCGTATTTGTCGCTGTGGATCTGGGTCATCACCTGCATCAGGCCCTGGGCGCCGACCGGGCTTTGGGCAAACGGGTTGAACCCGGACTCAACGGCCATGACTGCCAGGATCAGGGTGGGGTCCAGCTTGGTGCGGATGCCGATTTCATAGGCTTCGGCCACCAGGGCGCTCAATGGTTCAGGCGCAACCCGGTATTTCTTGCTCAGCCAGTAGGCGACAGCGGCTTGCTGTTTAGGCAAATCCTTGGGGTTGCTTGCTGTCGCGCGGTCAATGGCGTCCAGCTCGCTGGGCAATCCGGTTACCGCGATCTGGCGGGTTTGCAGCCAACTGAAAAGTTTGACCTCACCGATCTCGCGCAGTTCCGGGCGAGCCGTCAAGGTGATGACGACAAACATCACTGCCAATCCGACGATGGCAAAACTGTTGTGTGTGATTTCAAAGAAGCCCTGGGCGATGTCGGTTGCGAAAGTTCGCAGGCCCCGGGTGAATTTTTCTGACGCTGTCATAGCTCTTCCTTCGTTCGCGTGGGCTAAAGCGTTGCACTGCATGCAGGGGCAACACTCGCGGCACCTCGTTTGGGTTGGTACGCTATCAATATCCTGCGCTGTCTTTCATACGCGTTGTGCAGAGATTTGAATATGCCGGGTTCGGCAGCGGATGCGGGTTATCCCTAGACTAAAGCTGGGATGGGCGGATTCTAGGTGCAGTTGATATATCAAGTCAACCATATAAAAATCAATTGTTATTCGAATTATGATTCTATGAATGCCGTGAATAAGGGAATATACGGTCCGCACAACAATGTATTTGCCCGGGATTTGCGCCTGTTCAGGCAATCAACAGTCGCTTGCTGATTGAAAATTCAATTTGAATTTGCTGCGCTACTTGCCTAGACTGCAATCACTTGTCAGATGACAAGTGTGAAAAGTCGGCAGTAGCCAGTCCCCACCTCCGGGTGGCAGTGATAAAGCGGCCCCGACAATTTGTGGAGGTAATCTTTTACCTCCCAGCGTCTTGGGACTTTACCCTCCCATTACGCAAGCCCTGACGGCATGGACCTTGTGTCAGCCGTCGAGCCCGGAGGTATGGCTTGGAGCCAACCGACCGGGCTTTCTTGTTTTTTGTGATGTTCTTGTCGTTTAGCCCGGTTGGGGCATTGACGTTGATGCCATCGGGTTGGTAACTTGAGCCATGGATGTCAAGGCAGTCAGGCAAAAAAAATGGTTCAAGCGAGTGGTCTGGACGGTAGGCGGCGTGCTGGCCCTGTGGGCCGTGACCTGGCTGGCGGTGCCGTCCATCGTCAAGAACCAGGTCGAAAAGCTGGCTACAGAGCAACTGGGACGCAGAGTCACGTTGGGCGGGGTTGATTTCAAACCCTGCTCTCTGGAACTCACGCTGCATGATCTTGCGGTGGCCCGTGTTGATGGTGTTGCCGACCCGTCTCCCCAGTTGCTTGTCAAGCGCTTCTATATAGACGCAGAACTGCAGTCTCTGGTGCGGTGGGCGCCCGTGGTGGATGCCGTCCAGGTGGAGGGACCCCATTTGAGAGTGGCCCGTCTGGACATCACAGGCCGCTACGACGTCGATGACATCCTGGCGCGTTTGAGCAAGCCAAACGAGAAGCCGGATGGCGCGCCTCTGCAGTTTGCGCTGCATAACCTGGTGCTGTCGGGTGGCGCGATGGATTTCGCCGACCAGGCGGTGGGCAAAACCCATGAATTGCGGGATTTGCAGGTCAACGTGCCTTTCTTGAGCAATCTGGCTTCGCAGCGTACTGTCGTGGTTGAGCCGCATCTGGCATTTCGCCTGAATGGGAGCCGGTTTGACTCCAGCGCCCAGGGCACACCATTTGCCCAGACCCACAAGACGGACGCAACGCTCAAGATCAGCGACCTGGACTTGGCCCCCTATCTGGGGTACATGCCTGCGAGCCTGCCGGTCAAACTGACCTCGGCCATTCTGAATGCGGACCTCCAACTCGCGTTCGAGCAGGCGCCCAAGAGGGTGGTCAAGCTCCGTGGCATCGCGCAGGCAGGCAAAGTCAGATTGGTGGGTGCTGGGTCCGGTCCGAATGTTCCCCAGGATGGCACGGCGCAAACGCCGGAATTGTTAGCCTTTGACTTGCTCAAAGTCACCCTGGACGACCTGCGGCCGCTGGAGCGGGTGGTGCATCTGTCGGCGCTGGAGTTGAATGGCGCCGTCCTGAGCGTTCACCGGGGAAAGTCCGGTCAACTCAATTTGGCGAGCTTGTTCAAACCGCAGGTTGCTCCTGAAAATATAGCGGCTAAGGTAGACACTACGAGGGCTAAGGCCGGAAACGATGCCCCCGGTAGCGACTGGAGGCTGGCCGTCACCAGAGTACTCTTGCGCAGTGGAGCGATCAACTGGACGGACGAAGGCACGACGCCCCCAACCCACTTGGGTCTGCGCGGTGTGACTGTCGATGCCACGGCTATCGCGCTGCCCTTTGTCCAGCCTTTGCAGTTTGGCGGTTCGGCCAGCGTGGCACCTGGTGCCGGCGCAATGTCCCGCAAGCCTGAGGGCGGCGCCAGGTTCAGCTTTCAAGGCAGCGCCACCGACCAGATTGCCAGCGTAACGGCGACGGTGGCCGACTTGCCCCTGGCTGCCGCGGGCCCCTATCTGGCCGAGTTCATGACACCTGCCCTGAGCGGCAACCTGAATGCGGAGTTCGGGTTGAACTGGAAAGCCAGCGCCGGGCCCGCCCAATCTGCCGAACTGCTGCTGCAAGCCCGCCAGTTGACCTTGGACAATGTGGCGCTGACGCAGGGCAAGACCCACCTGGCTAGCATCAAAAAGCTGCAAGTCGCGCAGGCCCGGGTGGACCTTGACCGCCAGACCGTGGCCGTGGGCACACTGAGCGTGTCGCAACCCAAGGTGGCGGTAGGGCGCGGGGCCGAAGGCCGCTGGATGTATGAGTCCTGGCTGAAGACCGCCAGGACCGGAGTCAGACCATTGACCGGCGCGGATGAGCGAAGGCCCCCGGCAACGACTGGCCGGGCGCAGGCGACTGCCGCGAAGGCTTGGGGTCTGGTGATTGATGAGGTCGCGCTGGATGGCGGCGCAGCGACATTTCTGGACAACTCAATGGGCAAGCCGGTGTCGTTTGACTTGTCGGCGCTTGCGGTGCAACTGAAAGACTATTCCAGCGCCGGCGGAAAGCCGTTTCAGGCGCATGTGGCCACGCAGATTCGTGCCGGGCGCACGCAGGCGGGTCGCCTGGACTGGCGCGGCAGCGCCGGGTTCAGCCCGCTGGCAGTGCAGGGCAGGGTGGATGCGGTCCGGGTTCCCGTGCATGCGTTTGAACCTTACCTGGCGGACGCCCTGAATATTGAATTGCTCAGGGCGGACACCAGTTTCAAGGGCCAGGTGAGCTACGCGCAAAAGGCCGCGGGTCCGGTGCTGAAGGTCAATGGCGACACCAGCGTCGAAGATTTTCTGGCCAATACGCTGTCTGCCCCGCAGAGCGCAACTGTGCCCGGCCCGGGCGCGCCGGCAGTGACGCCAGGTCCGTTGCAGATCGGTGAAGAACTGTTGCGCTGGAAGGTGCTGAGTCTGCGCGGGCTCGACGTGGCGGTGGCACCGGGCGTTGCCTCTCAATTCACCGTGAGGGAGACGGTGCTGAGTGATTTCTTTGCCCGCCTGATTCTGAGCGAGGCGGGACGGCTCAATTTGCAGGACGTGATGAAATCGTTAGCCGAGCCCACCGCATCGGCCCCAGCCCCAGCTGCGAGTGCACCTGATGCTATAAAAATCATAGCTAATGACGCAGCATTTACGGGGGCCAAGCCTCAAAATGATCCAAAGTCCGCATTGCCGGCTGTGATCAGTTTCGGGCCGATCAGCTTGCTGGGGGGGCGGGTCGAGTTCTCGGATCGCTTCATTCAGCCCAATTACTCGGCATCGCTCACCGAGCTGACGGGCAAGCTGAGTGCGTTTTCTTCTCAAACGCAGCCGGGCACGGTCAACCTGGCCGATCTGGAGTTGCGCGGTCGCGCCGAGGGCACGGCATCGGTTGAGATTCTGGGCAAGGTCAATCCGCTGACCACGCCGGTGGTGCTCGATATCAAGGGACAGGTGCGTGACCTGGAATTGCCACCGCTGTCACCGTACTCGGTCCGTTACGCGGGTTACGGCATCGAGCGCGGCAAACTCAGTGTGGATGTCAGCTATGTCGTGCAGCCGAATGGGCAACTCGTGGCGACCAACAAGATTGTGCTCAATCAACTCACCTTCGGCGACAAGGTGGAGGGTGCGCCAGGCAATCTGCCGGTCAAGCTGGCGGTGGCCCTGCTGGCCAACCGCCAGGGCGTCATCGACATCAACCTGCCCATCAGTGGCTCACTGAGTGACCCGCAATTCAGACTCGGGCCCATCATCTTCAGGATGATCGTCAACCTGATCGTCAAGGCCATCACCTCGCCCTTCACTATGTTGGCCAGCGCGTTCGGTGGTGGCGCCGATGAACTCAGTGTGGTGAGCTTTGCCCCCTGTTCCGCCGTGCTGGCCCCCGAGGCCCGGCCGGGCCTGCAGAAGGTGGCCCAGGCCCTGATCGAGCGCCCCGCGTTGAAGATGACGGTGGTTGGCACGGCCAGCCTTGAAGCGGAGCGTGACGCCTTCAAGCGCGAACAACTCAAAGCGCTGGTGCAGGCCGAGAAGCGCCGGGCCGCAGTGGTCGGTGGCGGCACGCCGAAAGGCGAGACCGATGAGGGCGGACGGGTTGACGACGCAACTGCGGCTGTGACGGAGGCTGAGTACCCGGCGCTTCTGAAAGCGGTGTACCGGCGTGCTGATTTTCCAAAGCCACGCAACCTGGTGGGGATGACCAAGGACATCCCGTCAATGAAATGGAAGCCCTCTTGCTGACCCACCTGGCGGCCACCGACGACGACATGCGCGAACTGGCGCTGCAGCGCGGCGTGATCGTGCGGGACTACCTGGCCTTGCAGAAATTACCTTTGGAAAGACTGTTTCTGGGCGCTGCCAAAGCGGTGCCACCCGAGGCAAAATGGAGCCCCCGCGCGGAGCTGAATTTAAGCGCCCGATAGTCTTTTTGCCAGACCGACAAATAACGGCGAAAATAGCGGTTCAACCCTGTCCGCAAACCGGCGGGGATCCTTCTCCTTGTTTGTGCGACTCATGTTCCCTTTCTCTGCCCTCAAAAAAACTGCTGAAGCCCCCGAAGTGACACAAATCCCAGCCAAAACAAACGAACCCCATCCGCTGGATGCGCTGACGGGAGGGGCATTTTCGGCTCAAACCTCGGGTGAGCGCACAGCGAAAGTCCGTGACTGGCTGGCCAGTGGGCCCAGTGCCGAACAGATGCAGGCCGTGTTCAAGGAGCTCAGTGGCAAAGACAAAGGCGCAGCCAAGCTGCTGCGCGAAAAGCTGGATGAAATCAAGCGCAGCAGGACTCAGGAATCCATTGCGCAAGAGTGGGCCGACAAGGCGCAGGCGCTGCTGGCGGTGGCCAAGCTCAACATTGCCGATGCCCTGGCGTGGCAGCGGGATGCCGCCAAGGCGGGCGCGCCTCTGAGCAAGGAGCCATTGGCGACGCTCAAGGGCCAGCTTGGTGACCGCGTGAAGGTCATCGAAGACCTGCAGCATCGTGTGCAGGTGCAGCGTGAAGCCGCTGTGCTGCTGGCCCAGCGCATTGAAGTGCTGTCTACGAAGTCGTGGCGCGATGCGCAGGCGGTGGTGGATCCTTTGCACGCCGATGTGGATCACTGGCAGGCACAGGCGACTTCCCTGTTGAATGATGCCAACTGGCCCAGCGTTGAAGCCAAGTTCCCGCCGCTGCTGGATGCCTCGCGGGCACAGCTCCTGGTCGTGTGGGATGCTTTCAAAAGCGCCTTGGGACAAGCTGCTGCTGCGGCCGCTGACGCCGCTGCGCCCCTGCCGCCGGTGCCGGTGTGGGCCGATGAACTCCGCGTTGCGCGCGGCGTTCCGATGGAGGCGCCAGCCAAACCGAAGAAGCCCCAGGTTGACCCTGAAATCAAGGCCAGAGCCGTGTCGGCCGTTCGTGACGCGCTGACCAAAGTGGAGCAGGAAGTCGCGGAAGGCCATGGCAAAGCCAGTGCGGGCGCCGCCGCTGCCTTGCGCAATGCGCTCAAGGAATTCGGCAAGATCATCGACGACAAGCTGGAAAACCAGGCGCACGCGGCGCTGGCCGCAGCGGGCGAGCTTGAGGGTTGGCAGCGCTGGCGCGCCGACCAGTTGCGTGAAGAGCTGGTGGCCAAGGCCGAAGGCCTGCTCAAGCGCCCCGAAGGTCAGGCCATGGGCGGGCGCAAGTTGCAGGAAAGCCTGCGCGCGTTGCGCGACCAGTGGAAACAGACCGATCAGGGCGGTGTGCCCAACCATGCCTTGTGGAAGCGGTTTGACGATGCCTGCAACGAAGCCCACAAAGTGGTGGAGGTCTGGCTGGAGAAGGTCAAGGCCGAGTCCGCCGAGCACCGGGCACAGCGCCTGGCATTGATTGAGGAAGTCAATGCCTGGGCTGCCGCCAACCCCGTGGCGCTGGACGATGACTGGAAAGGTTTCAACCGCATCCTGCACCAGTTCGGCGACCGTTGGCGCGATGGTGGCCACGTCGGTGAAAAGGCATTTGCCGAATTGCAGCCGCTCTGGAAAGCGGCCATCAATGCCGCCGCGGCGCCGCTGGAGGCGATGCAAAAACGCAGCCTGGCAGTGCGCCAGGCCATGATTGAAGAGGCCAAAGTGCTGGGTGCAGCGCCCGAATTGCGCATCGATGCCGTCAAGGCCTTGCAGCATCGCTGGCAGGCCGAGGCCCATGTGGTGCCCATGGAGCGCCGCCAGGAACAAAAACTGTGGGACGCCTTTCGCAAGCCGATTGACGACGCCTTCAACCGCACGACGGCAGAACGCGAAAAGGCCGATGCCGCACTGGGTGAACGGGACCGCATGGTGCTGGACGCGGCCAAGGCGCTGGAGGCGGCCAACGCGGGCGGTGATGCGCAAGCCATTCGCAGTGCCATGAACGCACTGGAAGCGGCCTTGCGCGGGCAGGCGCAAGCCCAGGCCGCCGTGCAGGCGGCTGCTGAAACTGATGAGTCAAAAGTCGCTCCGGCCCCGGTGGAAGCAGTGCCATCAGCGACTGAAACTGTCGTGGCGTCGCAGACGACCGACACGGTGGAGGAAGGTGCTGCGCTCGTGTCGGACGAAGCAGCCGCGCCGCTTGAGCCCAAGGCAGCACCCAAAGCCGCTCCCAAGCCGGTCGTAGCGGTACGTGGCGATGACCGCCCGGGTATGAAAAAGACCGAGCCTGCGCCCATGGGGCGCGGTGGCAAGTTCGGGGACCGCAAGGAAGGCGGCCGGGACGGTGCCAGAGACGCCGGCCGTGGACCGCGTGATGCCAAATTTGCCGGTCGTCCGGATGACCGTGGCCCGCGCCGCGATGGCCGTGACGGGGCAGGCCCCTGGCAAGAAGCGCCGCGTCTGGGCGACACGGCATTTCGTGCCCAGCGCGATGCCCTGGAACACGCCCAGTTTGCCTTGCGCAAGCTGGCGGCACAGGCACACGGCGAGGCGTTGACCCACCTGCTGGGCGCTTGGGAGCATCGCGATGCCGCCCAGGTTCCCTCGGCACAGGAGCTGGGCAACCGCGTCACGGCCGCCACCCGCAGTGCCTGGATCAAGGCGTTGGGGCAGGCGCCTGCCGGCGATGCGAGCACAGCCCTGCTGCGTCTGGAGATGGCCGCCGAAACTCCGACGCCTGCGGAGCACCTGAGTGCCCGTCGCATGCTGCAGTTGCAGCTGCTGACGAAACGCAATGATCCGGCACCGGCCCAAACCTGGGGCCAAGACGCCGCCACCGTGTTGGCCAGCAGTTTTGACGCAGGCGTCGCACGCCGACTGCAAAACGTGCTGAAGGTGCTGCTCAAGCCTTGATCGCTCGGTTGTGAAAAAGGCCGCTGTCAGCGGCCTTTCTTTTGATGCTGGCGCTGGTCAGGCAGCGTGAGTTGCGGCGATGCGTTGAACTGAACTCCCCGTCGCCTGCGCAACTGAGGCCACACTCAAGCGCAAGACCTCGGCGCGCGGCGGCACGGCGGCGGCGTCCCAGTCGCTCAAGACAATGCGCTGCAGCTCATTTGACAGGTCATGGTCGGCAGGCTTGTGGGTGTGGCCGTGAATCAGCGTACTGGCTTGGGCCGTGTGCAGCCAGTCGCAGGCGGCCACGGTATCGACATCGGCATACGTCACACCGCTGCGTTTACGTGTTCCACTTTGCGTGCGTAGCGCCCGCGCGATTTCCTGCCGCTCGGCCAGCGGCTTGGCGAGAAAGTCCTGTTGCCAGCTGGCGCCGCGCACCGTGGCCCTGAATTGCATGTAATCCGTGTCGTCGAGGCACAAGGCATCGCCGTGGGAAAGCAGCCAGCGTTTCCGGGCAAATTCGAACACGGTGGGGTCGTCCAGCAGCGTCAGGCCACAGGCCCGGGCGAAGGCCGGACCCAGCAGGAAGTCGCGGTTGCCGTGCATGAAAAAAATGTCGAGCCGGCGGCTGGCCGCATGGAGAACCTGCGCACAGCGGGCTTCAAAGCCTGGTCCCTGATCCGGCGTGATCGGACCATCGACCCCGGCGTCAATCACGTCATCACCAACCCAGACTTCAAACAGATCACCCAGGATGAAAACGGCATCGGCCCGCGTGGTCTGCATGAACGCCTGCCATGCGTCGAAGGTGGCAGCGTCGCTGGCCTGCAGGTGCAGGTCCGAGATGAAGTCGACGTTTCGCCAATGAGGTGGCGCCTGCAATACCGGCCAGGGCGGAGCAGTGGTCTGCACCGTGACCCTGGGGGCGGAGAGGTTCATGTCAGAGTGCCACGGCCTTTTCGATGACCACGTCTTCAACCGGAACGTCATCATGGTAGCCCTTGCGAGCGGTCTTGACGGTCTTGATCTTGTCGACCACATCGGTACCGCCAATCACTTTGCCAAACACGGCATAGCCCCAGCCCTGGGCTGAAATGGCGGTGTGGTTGAGGAAGGCGTTGTCGGCCACGTTGATGAAGAACTGTGCGGTGGCCGAGTGGGGATCGCCGGTGCGGGCCATGGCCACGGTGTAGTTGAGGTTCTTCAGGCCATTATTGGCTTCGTTGTCGATTGGCTCGTCACCTTTCTTTTCCTTCATGCCGGGTTCCATGCCGCCGCCCTGCACCATGAAGCCGGGGATGACACGGTGAAAAATGGTGTTGTTGTAGTGACCCTTGTTCACATAGCTCAAGAAATTGGCAACCGTTTTTGGCGCCTTGTCCTGATCGAGTTCAAGGGTGATGACGCCATAGTTGGCGATGTAGAGTTCGACTTTTGGGTTGCTCATGATTTATTTCACCAGGGTTGCGGAGTTGATAAGAATGGGGGTCTTGGGAACGTCGGACGGGAAGGGGCCGCCGGCGCCAGTCGGTGTGGCCTTGATCTTCTGGACCACATCCATGCCGCTGACGACCTTGCCGAACACCGTGTAGCCAAACAGCTGCGGCGCATTCATCAGGTTGGCACGGGGCGTGTTTTCATAGACACGGCCCTGGTACTCGAATCGGGGCACCGGGTCGCCTGGCGGGATCACGGTTGGGTCCAGAAACGCGTTGTCTTTGACATTGATAAAAAACTGCGCCGTGGCGGATTGAGGGTCGTTGGTGCGGGCCATGGCCAGTGTGCCCACGACGTTTTTCAGGCCGCCTTTCGCAAGCGCCTCGCGGCCTTCGTGCACAACAGGCGCACGGGTCTTCTTCTCGCTGAATTTGGCATCAAAACCGCCACCCTGCACCATGAAGTTCTCGATCACGCGGTGGAAGATGGTGCCGTCGTAGTGCTTGTCTTTGACGTATTGCAGGAAGTTTTCGACTGTCTTGGGCGCTTTGTCCGGGTAGACCTCCACCACAAAGTCGCCTGCGGTGGTGGCGAACCTGACCCGGGGTGAGACCTCTGCCAAGGCGTTAGTTGCTATAGAAAATATAGCTAATACCGCAATCAATACGGGGGCTAGCGTCGAAAAACGTTTAAATTTCATCAAATGATTCCTTCGAAGAATATCTTCCATTGCGTACCTTGCCGCCCCCAGTACTGTCGTTTGGTCGGGCCAGTACGCGTGCCATCAGCCACCTCGCCAAAAGTGACAACCATGGTGTCGGCCGTATCCGTCCAGCGCAGGTAGGACAGGTCTTTGAGCTGGATGGCGCGTCCGCGCACCCGGTCCAGCTCGCCACGCAAGGCTGGCGTCCACTCGGACAGCGTCTTGCCGTTGCTGTTGAAATCCGGGCTGTAAAAACTCAGGATCCGGTCCATATTGCCGCTGGATTTGGCGTTCTGCCACGCCGTCAAAGCGGCCTCAAAGGGTTTGCTGTCGGCGCGGACACTGTTTGGCATCACCCATTGCAGGCGATTCGAGATGACGACCGGGGTGGTGCGGGTCTCGACGGTCCGGATGACCTCGTCGAGGTCGGGGTTGGCCAGCACGACACAGCCATCGGTCGCCAGTGGGGGGCGTGAAAACTGGCCCGGTGGTGTGCCATGCAACCAGATCCCGCTGCCGGTCTTGCCGCGTTTGCTGTCGAGTACGTTCGGGTAGTTGATGGGCAGTGCGCCTGAGCCGTAGAAATCTTTCAGCGATTTGGGGTCAAGATTGCTGGTGATGAAGTACACGCCCATCGGGGTGCGCAAATCACCTTCGGCGTACTTCTCCAGGCCGGATTTTCCGACCGAGATGTAATAGTCGGCGACCAGAGTCAGCCCGGCCGGCCGGTTTTCGAACAGGTAAAGCCGTGAGCGGGAGGCGTCCACCGCAATGGCGTGCTTGTTGCGGGAAGACAGCGCCAAAAACTGCGAAGGCACTGCGCCTGGGGGCGGACGCTCCCGCAGTGCCTTCAAGCGCATCTGTGACTCATCACGCAGTTCGCGGAGCATGGGCGCTGCCGTTTTGAGTATGGGCTGCGGGACGTCCCCAAAACTGCGAACAGGGCCTGTGCGAGAGGCCAGCAGGTCGCCATATACCAGCTGGGCCAGTTGAAAGTGGGGGTAATCCTGCACCAGTCGTTCTGCCTTGGCCAAAGCTTCGCGCCCCTGCGCTCTGGACACCAGCTGGTAAACCTCGATCAGGCGTGCTTCAGCCAAGCCTGCCACTTCCACTTTTTTGGAATTGGCGGGTGACGCGGGAGCGGCTCTGGCGCCGGCATTCTTGCTCGCGGAAGCGCCTGCTGCATTCGTCAGAGCGACGGCAGCTGAAACACACAGAGCAAAGAAATATCGCTTCATACGGGCATCAGGCCAAGCATGAAGGCAGTACCGCTTGCGGCATCCGCAGTGATGCGCAAACGGCCATCAGTTGCCTGTGGATTCCTTGACGATGAGCCATTTGTCACCGGTTTTCAACAGTTCAAGTGTCTTGCGACTGGACACCGCCAGCGCATCCGCCCGATAGTCCTGACGGAATTTGGCGACGGCCTTGTTTCCATTGACCGTCACAGTCAGGTTGTCCAGTTTGACGCTGATGCTGGCCTTGCCCACAATGCGTTTGCGGCGATCTTCCTCCCAGGCACTACGCGATTGCTTCGTCGACGGTGTGAATTCTTTGGCATAGGCGCCCAGATAAGCAGACATGTCTTTGGCAGACCAGGCTTTCGCCCAGGCACGTACAGCAGCCTCGGCCTCTGTGACCGAGCCGTCGCTGACAGCCGGTTTGGCGGGTGCCGCAACGGGTGCGGCGGCGATCGTCGGCGTGGCAACCGCTGCTGGTGGCGCGGTTGGTGCCACCGGCGCGGCCACCCGGGCCGGTGTAGCGGCAGGCGCGGGCAGTGCAGCCGGGGCTTTGGCGACTGGGGCCACCGGGGCCGCAGCCGGCACGGCGGCAGCAGGAGTCTGGCCCTTGATGTTGGGTTTGAACACTTCGCCGATGAGGGCCAGCTTGGGCGGCACGGCCGCATTGGCACCATCGAGCTGCAGTGCCTTGTTATAGGCCTGGCTGGCGAGTCGGGCGTACACGTCGCCGAGGTTCTCGTGCGCCGTGGCATAACTCGGGTTGGTCCGGATCGCCATCTCCAGAGCCGCGCGCGCCTTGTCATACTGGTTTTGTCCGGCGTAGAGCACGGCCAGGTTGTTGTAGGGCTCCGGCAACTCGGGGTAGTCCTCCGTCAGCTTGGTAAAAGTCGTGATGGCATCAGCCTGTTTGCCCGAGTTGCGTTGAATCACGCCCTTGAGAAAGCGCATCTGCGGGTCGCGGGGCTTGGCTGCAAGGTAGACGTCGGCCTTGATCATGGCCTCATTCAGTTTGCCCGCGCGCAGCAATTGGCTGACATCTCCGTACTCGTCCGCGTGGGCTGCCGGGCTGGCGAAGGCGGCCGCCAGAGCGAGCAGACGAAGCGTGGTGAAGATGGTGGAGCGGGCGTACGTCATGGAGCGTTTTTATTCCTACAGGGTGAACAACCGCCGCAGCACGCTGTGCTGGCAGGGCTTTATACTGGGCTGAATTGTAGCCGAGGGGGTGCTTTTCAGCGCTTCCAAAATTACCCACCCATTAGCAGTCTTTGCCGAGGCCACCACCCGGTTGAATATCCCTCGAAGCCGTCATTCGAAACACCATGAGTTTGCGCATTTACAGCACGTTGTCGCGTGCACTGGAACCCTTGTCACCGCTGGAGCCCGGTCACGTGCGCATGTACGTCTGCGGCATGACGGTCTACGACCTGTGCCATCTGGGTCACGCGCGTTCGATGGTGGCGTTCGACGTCGTGCAGCGCTGGCTCAAAGCCAGCGGCCTGCGTGTGACTTATGTTCGCAACGTCACCGATATTGATGACAAAATCATCAAACGGGCGCTGGAAAACGGCGAATCCATCCGTTCGTTGACCGATCGCATGGTCGACGCCCTGCACCAGGATGCCGACGCCTTGGGCATTGAGCGTCCCACCCATGAACCGCGTGCCACCGAGTTTGTGCCGCAGATGCTGAACCTGATTGGCCGGTTGGCGCAAAAGGGTCTGGCCTATCAGGCGCCCACTGGCGACGTCAATTACGCGGTGCGCAAGTTCCCGGGTTACGGCAAGCTCAGCGGCAAGTCGCTGGACGAGTTGCGCGCCGGCGAACGGGTCGCCGTGCTGGACGGCAAGGATGATCCGCTGGACTTTGTGCTGTGGAAGACGGCCAAACCGAGCGAGCCGATCGACGCCCAGTGGGACAGTGACTATGGCAAAGGGCGCCCGGGCTGGCACATCGAGTGTTCGGCCATGTGCGGCCAGATGCTGGGCGAAACGGTTGACATTCACGGCGGCGGGGCCGACCTGCAGTTTCCGCACCACGAGAACGAAATCGCCCAGAGCGAGGGCGCCACTGGCAAACCGCTGGCCAGTATCTGGATGCACAACGGCTTTGTGACGCGCGACAACGAGAAGATGTCCAAGAGCTTGGGCAACTTCTTCACTATTCGTGACATTCTGGCACGCTATGACGCGGAAACCACCCGCTTCTTTATCATCCGGGCGCATTACCGCAGTGCCCTGAACCACAGCGATGCGCATCTGGACGATGCGCGCAGTTCCCTCAAGCGCCTGTATACGGCACTGGATCTGGTGGCGCCAGCGGCGATTGGCATCGACTGGACGCAGCCTTTTGCCGCGCGCTTCAAGGCGGCGATGGATGAAGACTTCGGCACCCCCGAGGCGGTGGCAGTGCTGTTTGAGTTGGCGTCTGAGGTCAACAAGACCCGTTCCGCTGAACTGGCGGGCTTGCTCAAGGAGCTGGGTGGCTGTATCGGTCTTCTTCAACAAGACCCACGCGCTTGGTTGCAGGGACGGCGAGCTGCCACGGTTGAACCTTCGACTACTCTGTATCCCCCTTTACTCGTTAACACCAATACGTTTTTTCCCCCTACCGTCACGCTTGGCGCAGGCAGTGACCAACTATCCAATGATCAAATTGACCAGTTGATTTTGAAACGGGCTGAAGCCAAGAAGGCCAAAAACTTTGCCGAAGCCGATCGCATTCGCCAGGAGCTTCTGACCCAGGGCATTGTCCTCAAGGATTCGCCCACCGGCACCACCTGGGAAGCTGCGCAATGATTTTCTCGACAGTCATTTTGGCCTCTGGCCCCCGAAAATAGTGTGATGGTAGCTACTAAAAATATAGCGACTGAAGTCGCAACGCCCCCCTATTGGGAAGATGCCTGCAAGCACCTGATGAAAAAGGACCGGGTGATGAAGCGGCTCATCCCCAAGTTTGGCGACGCCTGCCTGCAAACCCGGGGCGATGCCTTTGTGACGCTGGCGCGCAGCATTGTGGGGCAGCAGATTTCCGTCAAGGCGGCCCAGACTGTGTGGGACCGTTTTGCACTCCTGCCGAAGAAGATCACGGCCGGCAATGTGCTCAAACTGAAGGTCGACGACATGCGCGCGGCTGGTTTGAGCGCACGCAAGGTCGAGTACCTGGTGGATCTGGCGCTGCACTTTGACAACGGCGCGGTGCACGTCAAGGCCTGGGAGACAATGGACGATGAGGCTATCATTGAAGAGTTGACCGCCATTCGCGGCATTGGCCGCTGGACGGCAGAGATGTTTTTGATTTTTCACCTGATGCGCCCTAATATCCTGCCGCTGGATGACGTCGGCCTGATCAATGGCATCAGCCAGAGTTATTTTTCAGGCGACGTGGTCAGCCGCAGTGACGCGCGAGAGGTCGCCGCCGCGTGGGCACCCTATTGCAGCGTAGCCACTTGGTATATTTGGCGCTCGCTTGATCCGCTGCCGGTGGAATACTGACCCCCCAACTGATAGGAGCAACAACGTTGGCCAAGAAAACATTCCTCGATTTCGAGCAAGCTGTCGCCGAACTCGAAAACAAGATTGAAGAGCTGCGCTACGTGCAGACCGAGTCCGCCGTTGACATCTCTGCCGAGATTGAGCAACTGGCCAAGAAAAGCCAGCAGCTCACCAAAGACATCTACAGTGATCTGACGCCGTGGCAAATCACCAAGATCGCGCGCCATCCGGAACGTCCCTACACGCTGGATTACGTCAACGAACTCTTCACCCATTTCGTGGAGCTGCATGGCGACCGGCATTTTGCCGATGACCTGAGCATTGTGGGCGGCCTGGCACGCTTCAATGGCACACCGTGCATGGTGCTGGGTCAGCAAAAAGGGCGCGATACCAAAGAGCGCGGCCTGCGCAACTTCGGCATGAGCAAGCCCGAGGGTTATCGCAAGGCGCTGCGGCTCATGAAAACTGCCGAGAAGTTCAAGTTGCCAGTGTTCACCTTTGTTGACACGCCCGGCGCCTACCCGGGCATTGACGCCGAAGAGCGCGGCCAGTCGGAGGCCATCGGCCGCAACATCTTCGAGATGGCGCAGCTCGAGGTCCCGATCATCACCACCATCATCGGTGAGGGTGGTTCCGGCGGTGCGCTGGCAATTTCCATTGGCGACCAAGTGCTGATGCTGCAGTATTCAATCTATTCCGTGATCAGCCCCGAAGGCTGCGCCTCGATCCTCTGGAAAACCTCGGAGAAGGCGCAGGAGGCGGCGGACGCACTGGGCATTACCGCCCACCGCCTCAAGGCTCTGGGAGTGATTGACAAGATCGTCAATGAGCCGGTGGGCGGCGCACACCGCGATCACAAACAGATGGCCGCTTTTCTCAAGCGCGCCCTGACGGACGCTTACCGTCAGGTCAGCGACCTCAAGGTCAAGGAGCTGCTCGATCGCCGCTACGACCGCCTGCAAAGCTATGGCCGGTTCACAGATACCAAGGCGGCATCCAAATAGCGTGGGGCCAGGTCGCGTGTTGGCAAGTAACGTGTGACGACGACGTTCGCTGAGGCTATTTCGACCTTTTCGCCAGTGTTACCGCTGGCGGTGGCTTTCAGTGGCGGCGCCGATTCGACCGCCTTGCTCTTGGCCTGTGCCGAGAAGTGGCCGGGGCAGGTCCATGCGGTCCACATCCATCATGGTGTGCAGGCAGCCGCCGACGATTTCGAGCGGCATTGCCGGGCCTTCTGCGCGCAGCTTGATGTGCCGTTGACGGTCAGGCGGGTCGATGGTCGCCACGCATCAGGTGACAGCCCGGAAGATGCGGCTCGTCGTGCCCGGTATAAGGCTTTTGAGGCTGTAGCCCGCGAGGAATATGCGCATATTGCTATTAAATCTATAGCAATTGCGCAGCACGCCGACGATCAGATCGAGACGCTGTTACTGGCCCTGAGCCGGGGAAGTGGTCTGCCCGGCTTGAGTGCAATGCCCTCGACCTGGGAGCGCGTCGGCATCACCTACCACCGCCCGTTGTTGCGGGTGCGCGCGGCCGACATTCGGGCCTGGCTCGCCAGCCGTGGCGTGGCCCATGTCGACGATCCGACCAATGTCGATGAGCGGTTCACGCGCAATCGCATCCGCGCCCGGCTGCTGCCCGCGCTGGAAGCGACGTTTCCCCAGTTTCGCGATACTTTTGCCCGCAGTGCTGCGCATGCGGCGCAGGCCCAGGCGGTCTTGCTCGATGTGGCCAGGGAAGATCTGGCGCTCATTGGCATGCCGCCGGTGATTGCCCGCATCCAGCGTTTGAGCCGCCCGCGGCAGGCCAATGTGCTGCGGCACTGGCTCAAGGCCACATATGATGAGGTGCCCAGCGCGGCGCAGCTGGCCGAGCTGCTGGACCAGATTGCCGTCTGCACCACGCGCGGGCACCAGATCCGTATCAAGGTTGGGACTGGCTTTGCTGAGCGCAGGGGGCCTGCGCTGCATTGGTACAATCCCTTGGTTTTGCTCTAAAAAATCCTCCAATGGCATTGATTGTTCACAAATACGGCGGCACGTCGATGGGCTCTACCGAGCGCATCCGCAATGTCGCCAAACGCGTCGCCAAATGGGCGCGCGCCGGCCACCAGATGGTGGTCGTCCCCTCCGCCATGAGCGGTGAAACCAACCGTTTGCTGGGGCTGGCCAAAGAGCTGGCCCCCGCCAAGACGACCGACGCCTATAGCCGCGAACTCGACATGCTGGCCGCCACCGGCGAGCAGGCCTCCAGCGCCCTGTTGGCGATAGCGCTGCAGGCCGAAGGTATGGCGTCTGTCAGCTACGCGGGCTGGCAAGTGCCGATTCGCACCAACAGCGCCTACACCAAGGCCCGCATCGAGTCGATTGACGACGCACGGGTGCGCGCGGATCTGGACGCCGGCAAGGTGGTCATCGTCACCGGCTTTCAGGGGCTGGACGAGCTGGGCAATATCACCACCCTGGGGCGTGGCGGCTCGGATACCTCCGCTGTGGCCGTGGCTGCCGCCATGAAAGCTGCAGAATGCCTGATCTACACCGATGTGGATGGCGTCTACACCACCGACCCGCGTGTGGTGCCCGAAGCCCGTCGACTGAAGACGGTGAGCTTTGAAGAGATGCTGGAGATGGCCTCCATGGGCTCCAAAGTTCTGCAAATCCGCTCGGTCGAGTTTGCCGGCAAATACAAGGTCAAGCTGCGCGTCCTGAGCAGCTTTACCCCCTGGGACATTGACATCAACGAGGAAGCCGCTTCCGGCACCCTGATCACTTTTGAGGAAGACGAACACATGGAGCAAGCCATTGTTTCCGGCATTGCATTCAACCGCGATGAAGCCAAAATCTCCGTGCTGGGCGTGCCCGACAAGCCCGGGATTGCCTATCAGATTCTCGGCGCGGTAGCCGATGCCAACATTGAAGTGGATGTGATCATCCAGAACATCAGCAAGGACGGCAAGACCGACTTCAGCTTCACGGTGAACCGCGGCGACTACGCCAAAACGGTGGATTTGTTGCGCGACAAAGTACTCCCCGGTCTGGGCGCACAAGAGGTCGTGGGCGACACTAAGATCTGCAAGGTGTCCATCGTCGGCATTGGCATGCGCAGCCACGTGGGCGTCGCGAGCCGGATGTTCCGTGTGTTGAGCGAAGAAGGCATCAACATCCAGATGATTTCCACCTCCGAGATCAAGACCTCTGTGGTGATCGATGAGAAATACATGGAGCTGGCTGTGCGTGCATTGCACAAAGCTTTTGACCTGGACCAGCCTCCGGTCTAAAATCCCGCCCGAGTCGTGAGATAATCATGACTTCAGTTTCAGGAAACGTGACCGAGTGGCCGAAGGTGCTCCCCTGCTAAGGGAGTAGGGGGTGTAGAGCCTCCTCGAGAGTTCGAATCTCTCCGTTTCCGCCAAGCATGAGTTTTCAGGCTTCCACAGGCGGTCTGAAAACAAGAAAAAAGCCCCGTGATCTATCGATCACGGGGCTTTTTTCTTGTTTTCAGCGTCTGGCAGTGCGCATTGACAGCCACCTTACCCGAGCACCCCGGCCGCGAAGGGCAGGGGCTTTATCCTGGATGGCTACAGGTTGTCGGTGAAACTGCGCAGTTTGTCGCTGCGGCTGGGGTGCTTGAGCTTTCGCAGTGCCTTGGCTTCAATCTGGCGGATGCGCTCGCGTGTCACGTCGAACTGCTTGCCCACTTCTTCCAGCGTGTGGTCGCTGGTCATCTCGATGCCGAAGCGCATGCGCAGCACCTTGGCTTCGCGCGGTGTGAGACTGTCCAGAATGTCTTTCACCACGTCGCGCAGGCCGGCCTGCATGGCAGCCTCCATCGGGGCGGTGTTGGCGCTGTCTTCGATGAAGTCGCCCAGATGGGAGTCGTCATCGTCACCAATCGGTGTTTCCATGGAGATCGGCTCTTTGGCGATCTTCATGATCTTGCGGATCTTGTCTTCCGGGATCTCCATCTTCTCGGCCAGCATCGAGGCGTCGGGCTCGAAGCCGTGCTCCTGCAGGTGCTGGCGGCTGAGGCGGTTCATCTTGTTGATGGTCTCGATCATGTGCACCGGGATGCGGATGGTGCGCGCCTGGTCGGCGATCGAGCGCGTGATGGCCTGCCGTATCCACCACGTGGCGTAGGTGGAAAATTTGTAGCCGCGCCGGTACTCGAACTTGTCCACCGCCTTCATCAGGCCGATGTTGCCCTCTTGGATCAGGTCGAGGAACTGCAGGCCGCGGTTGGTGTATTTTTTGGCGATGCTGATGACCAAGCGCAGGTTGGCCTCGATCATCTCTTTTTTGGCGTTGCGCGACATGCGCTCGCCGTCGTTCATGCGCTTGTGGATGGCTTTGAGCTGCTCCAGCGGCACCACCACGCTGGTCTGCAGGTCGATGAGCTGCTGCTGCAGTTCCTGGATCGGCGGAATGTGGCGCCCCATGGTGGCGCTCCACGGTTTGCCGGCAGCGGCCTGCTTTTGCACCCACTGGCGGTTGAGCAGGTTGGGCGGAAAGTCGGCCACGAACTTGTCTTGTGGCATGCGGCACTTATCGACGATGATGCGGCGCAGTTCGCGCTCTTTTTTGCGCACCGACTCGACTTGCTGGCGCACCGTGTCGCAGAGTTTTTCGATCGCTTTGGCGGTGAAGCGGATCGTCATCAGCTTTTGGGTCAGCAGCGTTTGCGCCTGTTGGTAGGCTGGGCTGGCGTAGCCGTGCTGGTCGTAGCTGCTGTGCAACTGCTCAAACAGCTCGCGCAGGGCATCGAAGCGCGCCAGCGCTTCGCGCTTGAGCTCTTCCATTTTGCGCGACACCGCCTTGGAGCCGCCTTTGCCGTCGTCGTCGCTGGCTTCGTCGTAGTCGTCGAAGTCTTCTTCGGCCACGTAGTCGTCGGCCTGGTCTGAATCGG
>NZ_JAUSLE010000082.1 GCF_030646845.1 Rhodoferax sp.
CAGGCCAAGATCACCGCGTCGATTCACCAGATGCTGGCCGAGGTGCAAAAGTACGTGCCCGGTTACCGCTTGGTCAACGGCCCGGTGTTCGATGGCAACCGCGTCTCGGTTTACATGGAGGTCGAAGGCCTGGGCGACTACCTGCCCAAATACGCCGGCAACCTCGACATCATGACGGCCGCTGCGGCCCGCACGGCTGAAATGTTTGCGGAAGAAATCCTCGCCGGCCGGCTCACGCTCAAAGCTGCGCCCGCCGCCATCCCGGCTTTCGCCTGAACCCTCGCAGAGAAATACCATGAATTTACAAGGTAAAAAAATCACCGTTCACGACATGACCTTGCGTGACGGCATGCACCCCAAGCGCCACCTGATGACGCTGGAGCAGATGAAAAGCATCGCCTGCGGTCTGGACGCCGCTGGCGTGCCGCTGATCGAAGTCACCCACGGCGACGGCTTGGGCGGCAGCTCGGTCAACTACGGCTTTCCGGCCCACACCGACGAGGAATACCTCGGCGCCGTGATCCCGCTGATGAAGCAGGCCAAAGTGTCGGCCCTGCTGATCCCCGGCATCGGCACGGTCGAGCACCTGCTGATGGCCAAGGACCTGGGCGTCAAGACCATCCGCGTCGCCACCCACTGCACCGAGGCCGACGTGTCGGAGCAGCACATCACGAAGTCGCGCGAGCTGGGCCTGGACACGGTGGGCTTCTTGATGATGGCGCACATGGCCAGTCCGGAAAAGCTGGTCAGCCAGGCGCTGCTGATGCAGGGCTACGGCGCCAACTGCATCTACGTCACCGACTCGGCCGGCTACATGCTGCCCGACGATGTGAAAGTGCGCCTGAGTGCGGTGCGCGCTGCGCTCAAACCCGAGACCGAGCTGGGCTTTCATGGCCACCACAACATGGCCATGGGTGTCGCCAACTCGATTGCCGCGATTGAGGCCGGTGCCAATCGCATCGACGCCGCCGCCGCCGGCCTGGGTGCCGGCGCCGGTAACACGCCGATGGAAGTGTTCATCGCCGTCTGCGCGCGCATGGGGATCGAGACCGGCGTCGATGTATTCAAAATTCAGGACGTGGCCGAGGACCTGGTGGTGCCGATCATGGACCACGTCATCCGCATCGACCGCGACTCGCTCACCTTGGGCTACGCCGGGGTCTATTCCAGCTTCCTGCTGTTTGCCAAACGCGCCAGTGTGAAGTACGGCGTGCCAGCCCGTGACATTCTGGTCGAACTGGGCCGCCGTGGCATGGTGGGCGGGCAAGAGGACATGATCGAAGACACTGCCATGACGATGGCGCGTGAACGTCAAAATTTAACCAAGGTAGCCGCATGAAACTCGACCCCAAAACCATTGCCGCCCTGGCCGAGCGCCTGGAAAACTGCGAACTGCAGGCGAAGGACACGACCAAGATCACTGAAGAGTATCCCGATATGGATTGGGACGATGCCTACGCCATTCAGGACGAAATCCGCCGTCGCAAGATTGCGCGCGGCGGCCGCATCGTCGGCCTCAAAGCTGGCCTGACCTCGCATGCCAAGATGAAACAAATGGGCGTGACCACACCGGTGTTCGGCTTCATGGCCGACTACTACGCCGTGCCCGATGGCGGCGAGTGCAAGATGAGTGAGCTGATCCATCCCAAGGTCGAGCCCGAGATTGCTTTCGTCACCAAGACCGAGTTGCGCGGCCCCGGCTGCCACATCGGCGCCGTGCTGGCCGCCACCGACTTTGTGATGCCCGGCATCGAGGTGATCGACAGCCGCTACCGCGACTTCAAGTTCGACCTGAAAAGCGTGGTGGCCGACAACACCTCGGCCGCGCGCTTCGTGGTCGGCGGCCAGCCCATGCCCGTGTCCGGCGTGGACCTGCGCACCGTCGGCATCGTGATGGAGAAGAACGGCCAGGCGGTCGCCTTTGGCGCCGGTGCCGCCGTGCTCGGCCACCCGGCCGCCGCCATTGCGATGCTGGCCAACCACCTGGCGGAACGCGGCGAATGCATTCCGGCGGGCAGCCTGATCTTGTCGGGCGGCATCACGGAAGCCGTCTCCGTGGAAGCGGGTGACAACGTCACCTTGCGCGTGCAAGGCATGGGCAGCACCAGCCTGCGCTTTGTCTGACCCCTCCAACTCCAACTCCTGCACATTCCATGATTTCAACTTATCGCCTTCCAGCCCTGTCACGCCGCATCGTTCTGGTCTGCGTGGCCAGCAGTCTGTCTGCCCTGGCCGTCTCCGCCACGGCAGCTGACGTCTACCCCTCCAAGCCGATCAGGTTGATCGTGCCCTTCGCCCCTGGCGGGCCGACCGACATGATGGGCCGCACCGCCGGCAAGATCCTGAGCGACAAGCTGGGCCAGCCGGTCGTGGTGGAAAACAAGGCGGGCTCCGGCGGCAACATTGGCACCGACGCGGCGCTCAAGGCCGCGCCCGATGGTTACACGCTGGCACTGAGCGCCATCAGCAGCCTGGCGATCGCCCCCAACCTGTACGCCACACTGCCATACGACGTTGCCCGTGACGTGACCCCCATCACCCTGGTTGGCACAGCCGCGGGTGCCATCGTGGCACATCCGTCTGCGCCGTTCTCGGACCTGAAAGGTCTGATCGCCTACGCCAAAGCCAATCCGGGCAAGCTCGCCTACGCCACGCCGGGCATCGGCACCAGTTCGCACCTGGCAGCCGAATACCTGCAGTCGCTCGCAGGCATCCAGCTGATTCATGTGCCCTACAAGGGGACTTCGTCGGCCGCGCAAGACCTGCTGGCCGGTGTGGTGCCGTTGAGCTTCGAGAGTTCGCTCACCACGGCGGCACCCAACGTCAAGCTGGGCAAGCTCAAGGCCATTGCCATCACGGCCGGCAGCCGCTCCAAGCTCATGCCCAGCGTGCCGACCGTGGCAGAGCAGGGCTTCCCCGGTTTTGACGTCGTGACCTGGTTTGGTTTGGTCGGCCCGGCAGGCATGCCGCGCGAGGCGGTCGACAGGTTGCAGAAAACACTGGCCGAAGGCCTGAACACACCTGCGATCGTCGCCCGTTTCGAAGGCATCGGCGCCGACGTCAAGACCAACACGCCCGCCCAGTTTGCCGAGTTCATCAAACTGGAAAACGAACGCTGGGGCAAGGTCATCAAGTCCGCCAATATCAAACCCGAATAGACCATCAGGAGACATCAACATGCCATTTGCACAAATCTACATGATCGAGGGCCGTACCGAAGAACAGAAGCGCGCCGTGATCGAGAAAGTCACCGCCGCGTTGGTGGAAGCTGTCGGCGCCCCGATTGAAAACGTCCGGGTCTGGATCCATGACGTGCCGAAGGAAAACTGGGGCATTGCCGGGACCAGCGCGAAAGACCTGGGGCGCTGAAGGCTGGCCTGGTTGGCGCTAGATGTGACCGACTGCAGGCGGCACATGCCGCATGTGCAGGGACAAGCCCAGCGCTGCCATGTGATTGCTGTTGCGCCCGAGAATGGTTTGGCACAGGGGCAGAAACTCGGCTTCTTCAAAGGCGGCGTGCGCCCCGTAATCGCGCACCAGCGCCTCAACGGCCGAGGTATCCAGGTCGGTGGTTTCGCCCCTGGCAATCTTCTTCACCTGCGACTTCAGCTTGGCCCAGGTCGACTCAACTTGCCGGTGCTGCCGGGTCAGATGATCAACCATTGACTTGATCCACTCCAGTTCATCGCCTTGGGCGGCACTGGCCACAACGGCAGGGAACAACTCCCGTTCTTCCTCGGCGTGATGCTCGAGGACGACATCCTGAAAGAAACTGAGTGTCTCTTCCGCAATCTGCCGCGCCCGCGCTGCCGGCTCCAGCAGCGTGGGCAAGCTGCCAAAAGCGGTCAAGTGCGACAGGATGCCCACATGGCATTGGGAGAAGCTGGCGATCGGTGCGTCGTCGCGTTCCTCAACCGGTGTATTGGTCGTCGTGCCCATGGTTGTGCTCCTGCATTTGATGCAAACAGCGACCATGATATACGCGGCTGACCAGGGCCGGAGCGGCGCCAACCGGGAACGATGATGCTGGGGACCATGTGGATAGGGGGTGTGGGTAATAGGGGAAGGGGAGGTCGGTGGTCGAAGTCGGGTTACGGGTCTGAGCACAGTGGAAGGCGCTCTTTAAAACTCAAACTGCTTATTTTTTAATTTGTTTATCGCTAAACTGACATAACAATTTTTGCGATCATCACCTCATGAACCCCGAAAACCCGGCGCCGCCAGCCTCTGTTCTCGTTGTCTGCTTGTGCGCCGAGTGGTGTGGCGTCTGCAATGACTACCGCAGCCGCTTCTCCCAGGTGCAGTTCACCTTCCCGCAGGTGCGATTTGTTTGGGTCGACGTCGAAGACGAGGCCGACCTGCTGCACCCGCTGGACGTGGAGAACTTTCCCACGCTGCTGATTGCCGTGGGCGACGCGCCACGCTTCTTTGGCCCCCTGACGCCCCAAGTCGAGACGCTGGAGCGCTTGATTCGGGCACAGATCGCGGACGCTAGTGCGCCAGCGCTGGCAAACCGCGCCGTCGCAGACTTGGTCGCCAGGATCCGGGTGGAGAAAGAGATCCCCTAGGGTTGGCGCAACAAATGACTACCGCCGCCATTGGGCAGACCCATGGGCGTTTCAAGAAATGCCATGACTGTGGGCGCTGCGGTCAGTTTGCATCTGGCAAGACATTTCGTGATGGATATGATGAAATGCAAACGATGTGCACGGAAACTACATGCTTCTGAAATCGATACTCGTCGTGATGTTCGTCTGGTTCGGAAATTTCTCCGAAGCCCAAACACTGCCAGTTCGCGACGCCACGCGCGGTGAGTTGTTGTACATGACGCATTGCAGCGCCTGCCACAGCACCGAGGTTCACTGGCGTGACAAGAAACGCGTCACTGATCCGGCAAGTCTTCGGGTGGAAGTCCGGCGTTGGCAGAAATTCTCAGGGCTGGAGTGGAGTGATGACGATGTGGCGGAGGTCGCTGCGTACCTCAACGCGCTCTACTACCACTATCCCACGTTGAACTGGTCGGGGGCCGGCGCATCGCCCGGCTCGCTCAACTGAGTGCTCGGATGGGATATCGCACTGTTGAGGGTGCCGCCAAACTGAGCCTGTAACACAGCCGCGCATTCGCGCAAGGCGAAAGATGGCGACGCCAAGGCCAAGCGCAAGAACTGGGCTGCATACGATGGGTCACGATGAAAGCGGGTCGTGTCGATCCACCAGCCTTGCCCCGCCATTAACCATTTAAAATCGATCTCTGTCAGCAACGAAACACGCTCATCGCCACTGCGCGCTGCTCCGCTGACCGAAGCGCCTTGTCCTGAGTGAACTGGCATGGCCATCATCCCTCCCACATATTATGCAGATGCGTCCACAACGCATGAACTCCAATGTGGGCCGACAAGGCAGGGCAATGGCTCACGAGTCGGGCCAAGCGGGGGTTTCACAGGTGACGGCGCTTGTGCTTACTTCTTCAGGTAAATCTGGTCAAAGCTGCCGCCGTCGGCAAAGTGGTCCTTGTCCGCCTTGGCCCAGCCACCAAAGGCCTGCTCGATGGTGAACAGGTTGAGCTTGGGCAGCTGCTTGACGTACTTGGCCTGCGCTTTCTCTGAAGAAGGGCGGTAGAAGTTCTTGCCGGCGATGTCCTGGCCTTCATCGGTGTAGAGGTATTCCAGATAGGCCTGCGCCACGGCGCGGGTGCCCTTGCGGTCCACGTTTTTGTCCACCACCGTGACCGGTGGCTCGGCCAGGATGCTGAGCGATGGATAGACGATGTCCACCTTGCCACCAAATTCTTTCTCCAGCAGGTGGGCCTCGTTCTCCCAGGAGATGAAGACGTCGCCCTGGTTGCGCTGGG
Source organism: Rhodoferax sp. (assembly GCF_030646845.1). Lineage (GTDB taxonomy): Bacteria > Pseudomonadota > Gammaproteobacteria > Burkholderiales > Burkholderiaceae_C > Rhodoferax. The sequence continues at coordinate 5,852 of NZ_JAUSLE010000082.1, forward strand.
AAAAGTTAATCGACGAGCCACGTGCGCCGGTATCCAGCACCGGCACGTTCTCGTATAGGGTCTGCACGAAGTCTTTAGCCTTGGCTTCGCTGCCGAACTTGCGTTTGGCAAACTCCCAGGCGGCCAGGTAGTTCCAGCGCGCGCCGCCGGAGGTTTTGGGGTTGGGCGTGATGACGCTGATGCCGGGCTTGACCAGGTCATCCCAATCCTTGATAGCTTTGGGATTGCCCTGACGCATTACCAGCACGATGGTGGAGGTGTAGGGCGCCGAGTTGTGCGGCAGGCGTTTTTGCTAGTCTTGCGCAATCCACTGTCCGTTTTTGTACAGGGCGTTGACGTCACCCGCCAGGGCCAGTGTCACGACGTCAGCGTCCCGGCCGGTCTTGGCCTTCCAGAGTTTGGCAAACGCGGCGTTGAACTCAGAATAGAGCTCACGGGTGGGGTCGTAAGAGACATTCAGCAGCGTGTGCTGGCTGGGCAAGCGCTCCCAGCGCGGCGCCAGCGAGAGCGGCGGCACCGTGTTAACGGTCGTGTTTGCCACCTTTGCCATGCTTGCCGGAATTGCCTTGGCCTGGCCCGTCATTGCCGCGGCCCTTGTCCCAGTGTTTGGGCTTCTTTTCTTTCTTTGCCTTGACGGCGTGATAGCTGGCATCAGGTGCCCAGTTGCCCGGGTGCCGGTAGTAGCTGTTGCCACGCTGTTCCCACCGATCCGGTTCCCAACGGTAGCCGACGCGTTGCGCAACGGTGTGGCCGCGAACCCAGATGTACCGGTCGGTGTGCCAGGCCCAGTAGCCCGGTGCCCAGACGTAGCCTGGTGCCATTGCCGGGGCGCTCTCGTACTGTGCCACAGGCGGCGCGATATTGATGTTGATGCTGACTTGCGCGAAAGCCGGTAGGGCTGCGGTGCTGGCGGCCAGCACTGCGGACAGCAAGAGACTTCGAACGACGTTGTTGTGGTTCATGATTTGTTCCATTTGCGGTTGATGGTCTGATGCTCGCACGAGGCGGGTTCATGTTCTGTGCGTTGGCCCACACAACATGGCTATCGGCCGCTGGTCGTGGAACAACCGGGCTTGTTGTGTCTGCCAGCGCACAGACGCCCGATCCCCCGATATGGAAACTGGACAGGTATTTCGCGTGTCGGGCAGCAGTTGGCCGGCGCGGAGGGTCGCCGGAGTTCTCGGACGTTCCCTCGCCGTTGGACCTCAAAAACAGCATGCCCGCATCGCCGCCCACATGAACATGACGCTACCTCGTTTCCTCAAATGGACAGCAGTGTCCATACTCGCTTCCATCGTGCTGGCCACTCTGTTCATTGCCCTGTTCGGCTGGAACTGGCTGCGTGGCCCGATCGAGCGCATCACGGCGGAGAAAACCGGACGTGTGCTGGCCATCAGCGGCGACCTCAGCGTGGAGTTTGGCTGGCCCTGGCCGCACATTCACGCCGACGCCGTGACATTCGCGAACCCGGACTGGGCCCGGGAAAAGCAGATGGTCACGGCCGACGCTGTCGACATCGCGATCGACTTGCCGAAGCTGCTGCGGCAAAACATTGTCTTCCCCGAGGTGCGGCTGACGCGCCCCGCCGTCTTTCTGGAGCAAGGCACCGAAGGGCGCAAGAGCTGGCTGCTCGACCGCAACCAGCAGGATGAAGGCGCGCGTATCCAGATCGACCGCCTGACGCTTGATCGCGGAACGCTCGGCTATGACGATCCAGAGGCGAAGACCAGCATCCGGTCCGATCTCTCGAGCGCCAACGCCCAGGCAGGGCGCACGACCGATGCAGGTGTTGTCTTCAACGCCCGCGGACAATACAAGGGGCTGGCCCTCAAGGCGGCGGGCAGCGGCGGACCAGTGCTGTCCTTGCGTGACGAGACAACGCCCTATGCCCTGAAAATTGATGCGACCATTGGGCGCACGAACGTGCGGGCCGACGGCACCATCACCAGCCTGCTTAAATTCTCGGCCATCGACATGCGTCTGGCCCTGCGCGGCGACAGTCTCGACCAGCTCTTTCCCTTGCTTGGCATCGCGCTGCCGGCCACACGATCCTACGCGACCGAAGGGCATTTGTTGCACAGCGGCCACACCTGGCGCTACGACAAGTTCTCCGGACGCATCGGCGCCAGCGACATCGAAGGTGCATTGCAGGTCGATACCGGTGGCAAACGCCCGGCCCTGAAAGCCGAGCTGGTGTCCAAGCTGCTTGATCTCGACGATCTCGGGCCGATGATTGGCGCGCGACCCGGAAGTGTGCAGACTGCCAAACAGGCATCCCCTTCGCCGTCTCTGGTGAGCGTGCCGACGCCCGCGGCGGCACGGGTGCTGCCCGAACTGCCGTTCAAGACCGATCGCTGGGACAGTGTGGACGCGGAGGTTACCCTGCAGGCCAGGACCATCCGCCGCACCAAGGAGCTGCCGATTGAAGATCTCAAGACCCATTTGAGCTTGCACGATTCCGTGCTGACGCTCGATCCGCTCGATTTCGGCGTCGCGGGCGGTCACCTGAATGCCGTGATTTCGCTTGATGGGCGCAAAGATCCGATCCAGGCGACCGCCAAGGTGCGGGCAAGAAAACTTCTCATGGCCAAGCTGTTTCCAACGGTTGATCTGACCAAGACCAGCGTCGGCCAGATCAATGGCGAGTTCGATCTGGTGGGCAAGGGCAACTCGGTCCGTAGCATGCTCGCGAGTTCCAGTGGCAAGGTGGGGCTGGTCATCGCCCGCGGCGAGATCAGCAAGCTGATGATGGAGAAGGCCGGCCTGCATCTGTGGGAAATACTGGAACTGAGCCTGACCGGTGACAAGCTCGTGAAGCTGCGTTGCGGAGTGGCCGATTTCGATGTCAAGGATGGTGTCATGGTCACGGACGCGCTGGTCTTCGATACAGAGGTCACCACGATCCTGGGTACAGGCAGCATCGATCTGGGGCAGGAGAAGCTGGATCTGACGCTGAATCAGAAAACCAAGAACACCAGCCCCCTGGCATTGCGCAGCCCGATCTACGTCCGTGGCAGCTTTGTCAGGCCCACGGTCGAGGTCGACAAAGGGCGGGTTGCCGCCCGTGCAATTGGTGCGATTGCGCTGGGCATGGTCAACCCCCTGCTGACGCTCATCCCATTGATCGACGCCGGTCCCGGAAAGGACAGCGATTGCCGAAAATTGGTCAGCGATGCCAGGGCCTTGCCGCGTCCAGCCAATAATGAGGCAACTGTAAGGAAATGAATATGACGGCGATTCGTGGGCTCAAGCTGGCTTTGGCGGTGTTTTCCCTGTTTGCGGCAGGGGCCTGCGCGACGCTGCCTGATACCGAGGCCCTGATAGAGCGGCACACCGGACAAGCCGCCCGCTTTGAGAACGCGCGCGGCGAGCTCTCGGCGGGAAAGAGTGCGGCGATTCTCGCGGAGCTCAAGCGCAAGTCCGGCGATATCGATATTCTGGAAAAGCAGATTGTGCTGGAGCAGGCCATCGTTGGCAGTCCGCTCATCCTGGGCAATAAAGTGACCCTGTTGCAGGATGGTGCGGCGACCTACTCGGCCATGTTCGCTGCCATCCGCAACGCGCGGGACCACATCAACCTGGAGACCTACATCATCGAAGACGATGAAATTGGGCGCCAGTTCGCCGACCTGTTGCTGGCGCAGCAAGCCCGGGGCGTGCAGGTCAATCTGATCTATGACAGCGTAGGTGGCTTCAACACGCCGAAGGCTTTCTTCGATCGCTTGACGCAAGGCGGAATCCAGGTGCTCGAATTCAATCCGATCAATCCGCTCACGGCCAAGACGGCGTGGCGGATCAACAACCGCGATCACCGCAAACTGCTGGTGGTGGACGGGCGCACCGTATTCCTTGGCGGCATCAACATCAGTAGCGTCTATTCTTCGGGTTCGATCCTCAAGCGGGCCGGGAAGGTGGAGACAAACACGGTCCCATGGCGCGATACCCACCTGCAGATCGAGGGCCCGGTGGTTGCCGAATTTCAGAAGCTCTTCATGGAGACCTGGGAAAAGCAGCGCGGTAATCCTCTTGCCAGAAAAGACTATTTCCCGGTCCTGACGGCGCAGGGGAAAGACATCGTGCGCGCCATCGGCAGCACGCCCGACGATCCCTTCAGCCTGATCTACCTGACCCTGATATCGGCAATCGGCAATGCGGAAAAGCAGGTGCACCTGACGAATGCGTACTTCGTACCCGATCCCCAGTTGCTGAAGTCACTGACCGACGCTGCCGCGCGCGGGGTCGATGTGAAGCTGATATTGCCGAGCCACTCTGATTCGGCCATCGTGTTTCACGCGGGACGCGCGCATTACTCTGGTCTGCTCCAGGGGGGCGTCAAAATCTTCGAACGGGGCGGTGCGCTGTTGCATTCCAAAACGGCGGTCATCGACGGCGTCTGGTCCACCGTGGGGTCTACCAATCTGGATTGGCGCAGCTTTCTTGACAACGATGAAGTCAACGCCGTGATCCTCGGACGAGAGTTCGCCCAGCAAATGCAGGCCATGTTCGCGAGGGACCTGGAGGCGTCGCAGGCCATCGATCCGCAAGGCTGGGAGCGCCGGCCACTTCACTTCCGCGTCAGGGAGTGGATGGCGCGGGTCTGGGGGCGCTTGTTGTAGCCCGGACGGCGCTCCTGCGCGGCCCGGCCAATCACTATTTGCGTCCGACGACGAGCAGGAATACGCCGAGCACGATCGCGCCAGCGCTGACGATCAATGGCACATTGACGGTTTCCTTCTCCTGGACCTTGAGTTCCAGCGGGCCCAGCTTCACACCCGTGGTTTCCTTGGTGTAGCTGAAGCCGCCGTATACCAGCCCCAGGCCGCCGGCTGCGATCAGGATGATTCCGATAAGTTTCGTGGGATTCATTTGTGTTTGTCTCCTAATAAATTGTGAAGTGCCAAAGCAGAACAACTCCGCTTTCGATCATTTCGTCAATGGCGCATTGTCCACTGTCTCGGCGCAGAATTGCGACAGGCTTTTGAGTACGCTCTGTACGGCCCGGTTGGCCGCGATCACGCCCCCATAAGGGTCTTCGCTGGTCGCGGCAACGGCAGCATCGAACTCACGCCAGGCCAGCACGCGGCGCGTCTTGTCATCCACGAGATAGGCCCGCAGCGTGAAACGCACGCGGCTCGGGCTGCTCTGGAACTCGTGTTGCAGCCGGATGATCTCGGTGTCCAGCCGCAGGTCGCCGGTCGCGGCGCCTGGCGTCAGCACGACGGCGCGGAATGCCCCGGTGTTCTCGATCGCGGAGACAAGTAACGGCCCGAGCATGCGCGCAGGCGGGTCTATCCATTCACTGTTCGCGAAGTATTCGAGCTTGTGGTTCTCTCGCACGTAGATGATGCGCTGGCTGTCAAAACCGGCGGCCGCATGCGGTGGATTGATGATCAATGTCGGCGCCGCGGCCTTGGCCGGCAGCGGGGCGGTGACTGGCGCGCCGTCGAGCGCATAGAAGGCCGGATGCACCGTTGCGGTCGGGCGCAAGCCGCTACAGGCACAGAGGGCGATGACGGATACAGCGCCAGCAAGGAGCCGGCCAAATCTGGCGGCAGGCATTTTGTTGATCGTTTTCATGGTCCAGTTCCTGGTTCTCCCGGTCCTGGCGGAACCGGCTTGCGGCCGAATAGCAGGCCACGCGGATCCCGCTCGGTCTGCTCGCTCAGCCGGCGCAGCGAAGTCGTCAGATCACTCAATTCGCCCAGCAGGCGTTCCAGTTCCGGCAGTGCTTCCGAGCCGAAGCGTTTGACGTCGGAGCCCACTGCGTCGACGGTCTTGCCGGCGCTGGCACTCGTTTTGGCGACCTCGGTGCCCATCTTTTCGACAGCGTCGGCGCTGCGTCCGATGCGATCCAGCACGGCACCCATCTGCGCCGTGGCTTGTGATGTGTACTGCAGCGTCTGGCCGGCATGGGTGATGCCCGCGTCGATCGTGTCCTTGCGCGCTGCGATCGTGCGCGCCACCGTGGCGATGTCGGCGAGCGCACTCTTGAACGCCGCCTGGTTGGCATCACTGAGGATGGAATTGATGTTGTTCGATGTGCTGTCCATCTTGGCAAGCACACTGGTGAGCACGTTCTCCAGCCGCGCGCTGAGCGAAGGCTTGGTGCGGATTTCGGGATACCGGCTTCCCGCGACGGCGCGCAGTGGGGGTGAATCCGCTGCGCCGCCGCTGAGTTCGACATAGGCGATGCCTGTCAGGCCCTGAGTTTTCAGAACCGCGATGGTGTCCTCCTTGATGGGCGTGCCATGCTCAATCGCAAACAGCAGCTTGACCCGCTGCGGGTTGATGCGGTCCAGTTTGATATCGCGCACATTGCCGACATCAACGCCGTTGTATTTGACGGGCGCATTCAGATTGAGACCCGCGACCGATTCGTCCAGGATTGCAAGGTAGAAATCGTATTGTTTCTGCCAGGCGCCGCCCGAGGCGAGCCAGAGCACACCGGCGATCAGCATGGCGCCAAGCACCAGCACAAACGCGCCAACGACGGAATAATTCACTTTGGTTTCGATGATGGCTCCCCGATGGTTTCACTTTCAGGCAGGCCGGCATGCAGCCTGTCCTGCTGCTGCGCCGCCCGGCCCCGCGGGCCGTCAAAGAACTGCCGGATGGCAGGCTTGTCCATGCGCGACAGCTCGGACATGGAGCCGACGCCCTGCACTTTGCCGTCCGCGAGCACGGCGACGCGGTCGGCCACCTGCCACAACAGGTCGAGGTCGTGCGTGATCATGACGATGGTCAGGCCGAACAGGTCGCGCAGCTTGAGCACCAACTCATCCACGCCGGCGGCGCTGTCCGGGTCGAGCCCGGCGGTGGGTTCATCCAGAAAAAGCAGTTCGGGGTCGAGTGCCAGTGCGCGGGCCAGAGACGCGCGCTTCATCATGCCGCCGCTGAGTTCCGACGGATACTGTGCGCCAACTTCAGGCTTGAGACCCGTCATGGCAAGCTTGGACGCCGCGATCTCATCAATCAGGCGATCGCCCAGCGCCGTGTGCTCGCGCAGCGGCAAGCCGACGTTTTCCATCACCGTCAGCGAGCCGAACAAGCCACCGTGCTGGAACATCACACCCCAGCGCTGCCGCAGTGCCAGCGCCTCCTCGTCACCAAGGCTCTGCAGGTCGACGCCAAGGACCCGGATTGAACCCTCGTTGGGACGCTGCAGCAGGATCATTTCGCGCAGCAGCGTCGATTTGCCGGAACCGCTGCCACCAATCACCGCGAATATCTCGGCGCGGCGCACTTCGAGGTCGATACCGGAATGCACCACGTGATCACCAAAGCGTGTCGACACCTGCCTGATGTCGATGACCGCCTCACTGTTTTGCGCCTGGCTTTCCATGTCAGAGGTCCAGCACACTGAAGGCGATCGAGAACAGGGCATCGGCGACGATCACGAGAAAGATCGACTGCACGACGCTGCGCGTGGTCTGGCGCCCGACACTGTCGGCGCCGCCGTGCGTGCGAAAGCCCTGAAAGCAGCCAACCACGGCGATGATGACGGCGAATACCGGTGCCTTGCCGATGCCGACGACATAGGACGTGATGCTGACCGCTTTGGAGAAGCGGTCGAGGAACTCGCCAAAGCCGACATCGAGCTGTGTGCGTGCCATGATCATTCCGCCGAAGACACCGAGCACGTCCGCAAACACTGTCAGCAGCGGCAAGACGATCACGAGCGCAATGATCTTGGGCAGGACCAGCAGTTCCATCGGTGCAATACCGATGGTGCGCATGGCATCGATCTCTTCGGTCACGGCCATGGTTCCGATCTGCGCGGCATAGGCGGAGCCCGAGCGCCCGGCGATGATGATGGCCGTGATCAGAGGTGCGAATTCGCGCAGCATCGACAAACCCACCAGGTCAGCGACAAAGATGTTGGCCCCATATTGCCGGAGCTGGCTGGCGCCCTGGTAGGCGACGACAATCCCGAGCAGAAATGACAGCAGCCCGACGATGGGCAGTGCGTCGAATCCGGCCGTGCGGATGTTGTACAGGATGGGGCGCCACCGGAACCGGCCCGGATGCACGACGGATTGCGCAAACGCGAACGCCGCTTCACCAACAAAGCCGAGCAGCGCAGCAGCCTGCTCGAATGCGGCGACAGCACTCTGGCCAATGCCTGCAATCACTGATGGCGGTGTGCTGGCGGCCGGCGCGGGCCGGGCCACTTGTTCCGCGACCTGTTGCGCCACGGCCTCCAGCAGCCTGGAAAATTCCGGGCGCAAGCCGCGCAGGGTCACGACGATTCCCTCATCACGCAGGCGCAGCAACAGTTTTTGCAGCACCCACGCGCCGGACGAGTCCAGTGCCTCGATAGCGGCGCCGTCGGCAATCGCCGGCGTGTTGGCGGATAGCCGCACCGACTCAAGCCGATGCTCGATGGCGCCGATACCGCGCGCGGTCCAGCACCCCGACAACGCAAGGTCGTGCGGGCCCGGCTGGGCGATGGCGGCGGCCATGGGGATCGGCTTCATAGATGCCCTGCAGGCTAAATCAAATAAATTCTGGCGTATGTGCGCAGGCGCACAGAACGCCGGACGCACCGGGGCAACAATTGCCTGGTAGCCCGTCCTGCGGCTCCATCCAGTTCTTAGATATGGAGAATCTTTCACATGAAACCAAACCTCGGATTGCTTGTCTTGAGTACAGCGCTTGTGGGAGCGATGACGATCTTTGCCGCCGGCTGCAGCAAGTATTCGGACACGACCGGCACACCGGCACCGAGCACGACGGTGGGGACGGAGATTGACGACAGCGTGGTGACAACGCGAGTCAAATCCGCACTGCTCGCCGACCCGGACGTCAAGAGTTTTGACTTCAAGGTTGAAACCCGCAAGGGCGAAGTCCAGTTGAGCGGTTTTGTGGACAACCAGGCGCAAATTGATCGCGCAACGGCTGTCACACGCGCCGTGGCTGGTGTGAAAAACATTGATAACAAGCTGAGCCTGAAGGGCGAGGCGACGACGGTCGGCAACAAAGTGGACGACGGCATCATCACGACGAAAGTGAAATCCGCCTTGCTTTCCGATGCGAACGTCAAGAGTTTCGACATTGCAGTCGTGACGCGCAAGGATGAAGTCCAGCTCAGTGGCTTTGTCGACAACCAGAGCCAGATCGACCGTGCCGTGGAAGTTGCCCGAAGCGTCGAGGGCGTGCGCAGCGTGCGCAACGAAATGAGCATCAAGAAGTAAAAGTCCCAGCAACCAGCAAATCTTTAAGGAACCAATTCATGAAAACCATCAATACTTTCAAATCAGCCATCGCGGTGGCTGCCGTACTCACGCTCGGCGCTTGCGCAGACATGAATACGGCGGGGAATACATCCGGTTATGGCACTGCCTACCCGCAAACCACCAACTCAGGCGCTGCTTACGCGGGATATGGCGTCGTGCAGTCCATCGAGCTTGTCCGGCAGGACAACACCGGCATTGGTGGCAGCGGCATTGGCGCGGGCGCCATCGCGGGTGCCGTCGTCGGAGGCATCCTCGGTAACCAGGTGGGCGCGGGTCAGGGCAAGACGGCCGCCACCGTGCTCGGCGCTGCCGGTGGCGCCTATGCCGGCAACGAAATGCAAAAGAGAAGCCAGACCCAAGCCGACGCCTACAAATTCACCATCCGCATGAACGACGGCTCCTATCAGACAGTAACGCAAACCACCATCGCCGATATTCGGGTGGGTGACCGCGTGCGGATCGAAAACGGCGTCGCACGGCGGTATTGATCTTTTTGACTATGTGCGCTGGCAAACGGACGCCGGTGCGCATGGTCCATAAACTTCAATCACAGCAAGGGGCAAGCGGGACCAGCACGGGCCGATTCTCCATCACCCTGAAGGACAACGACATGAACTGGGACCGCATCGAAAGCAACTGGAAACAACTCCATGGCCATGTCAGGGAGCAATGGGGCAAGTTGACCGATGACCATCTCCATATGCTTGCAGGAAAACGCGATGGCCTCGCCGGCAAGATCCAGGAGCGGTATGGCATCTCCAGGGATGAGAGCAGGCAGCAGCTCGCCGGTTTGCACAAGCGAATGAAAGAAATGAATCACGTCAAGTGATTCGGTCAACCAGGGTACAAGCCATGAAGAACTCAAATATCAGCGCCATTGCAATTGCGGTCGGTCTCTTTGTCAGCGCCGGGGCGATGGCGCAGTCCATGTCGAAAGACCAATACAAGTCCGGCGGCAACGTCATTGCCGCGGAGTACAAGTCCGCCACGGCGGCCTGCGGTTCGCTGTCCGGCAATGCGAAGGATGTATGCAAGGCCGAGGCCAGTGGTAAGGCGAAGGTTGAGAAGGCCGAGCTGAGGGCGCGATACAAGCCCTCAGAGGCCACGAATTACAAGGTGCGCGTCGCCAGGGCAGACGCCGATTACGCGGTCGCCAGTGAAAAATGCGATGACAAGGCGGGCAACGTCAAGGACGTGTGCGTGAAGGAAGCGAAGGCTGCCGCCGTGACCGCCAAGGCCGACGCCTCGGTGCAGGTGAAGACCGCCAATGCGAATGACACGGCCAGCGAGACGTCCGCCAAAGCGCAGAGCGCCGCGGACGAGAAGACGATGAAGGCCCAGACCAAGGCGAACGAAAAAGGTGCTGACGCGCGCAAGGATGCCGCATCAGTAAAACGCGATGCGGGCTATGCAGTCGCGAAGGAGAAGTGTGATGCATTGGCAGGTGATGCCAAGAGCAACTGCGTCCAGCAGGCAAAGGCGCGCTTCGGCAAGTCTTAAGCCACATTCGTTCGAATGCGGATTTTTTGTCAGATGGTCAACATGAAGGAATCGAAATGAAAATGATACGGAAATATTCAATTGGCTTGGTTGCCGCATCAGCTTTGGTCGCCCTGGGCGGTTGTGCCGGGATGACAACGCAGGAAAAAGGGACAGCCACAGGTGCCGTTATCGGCGGCGTGGCGGGCAATGTCGTCGGCGGGGGCTTGTTGGGAACTGCGGCCGGAGCGGCGGTCGGCGGCGTCATCGGTCACGAAGTCACCAAGAACAAGTAAGGCACCCGCAAGCACTGCGGGTCATGCATCAAACGCAGCCCGTAGGCTTGGGTAAACCGCCGTACTTGGTGATCGGCTTCATCGGACCGGTCATCCAGAGTTTGAACACCGCGTTCTGTTCCTCGTTCAGATATTTGGCGAATTTCCGTATCGGGGGCACGCTGCCGAATTCTTCGTAATATTCGCGGGCTTTCATGATCTGCGCCCATTTGGCATCGTCGAGCTCATAGCCGTCGGCTTCGGCCATGGCCCGGCCAATGTCCTCGGTCCACGCACTCATGTCGGTGAGATAACCATCTCCGTCGCGATCTGGTAGATCCATGTTGAGCCCTTCTTTCTGAATAAAAAATTGCGGTTGGCGCATTCAACCCACTGTCAACCCGGCCATCCCGGTCGTTGGCTGGGCATGGCGTTCGATAAAACCTTCAAGAAACCGGCGCAGAAAGCCTTCGGTCTGCGCGCTGTGGAAACGGTCAATGACCTGCCCATGGCTGTAGGCGATGACGGTCGGAAAGCCTTTTGCCTGATGCCGGCCGGCTATTCGCATGTTTTCGTCGGCATCGACTTTGGCCAGCACAAATTTGCCGCCGTATTCTTGGACCAGCCGTTCCAGCATCGGCCCCAGCACACGACACGGGCTGCACCATTCGGCGCCGATATCCAGCAACACCGGCACCTCGTGCGAACGGGCCAGCACCAGTTCGTCGAAGTTGGCTTCTTCTACGTCAAAAGAGAGTTTCATCGCCTTGAATCGTTTGAGTGCAGGAAAAACAGCAGTTTAAGGAAGCTGCACGCGCTCTGCCATTCCCCAGATGGGTAGCGTTTGTCCGTGCAGCCAGCGCCGTCTGGGCCACGGGCAGGCCCCATGTGCGCGACTTCAGGTGATGGCCTGCCAGTGGCGCGGCTCCACTGGCGTGATGGAAAGGCGGTTGCCCTTCTTCAGCACCAGCAGGTCGGCCAGCTCAGGCCGGGCGCGCAGCTCGGCCAGGGTCAGCGGGGGGGTCTTTCGCAGCACCTGCACGTCCACCAGCAGCCAGCGCGGCGCGTCGGGTCTGGAAGCCGGATCAAAGTAGGGCGACCTGGGATCGAACTGCGTGGGATCGGGTCGGCTTTCTGAAGCCACGCGTGCGATGCCCACGATCCCCGGCTCGGCGCAGCTGGAGTGGTAGAACAGCACGCCGTCGCCCACCCGCATGGCGTCGCGCATGAAGTTGCGGGCCTGGTAGTTGCGCACGCCCGTCCAGGGCACGGTGGCATCGGGCGCGGCGAGTGCATCGTCGACCGAGCATTCTTTGGGCTCGGATTTCATCAGCCAGTAGTTCATCGGCTCAAGTTTGCCAGTGTCCGGCCCACATTGCACGCGCATCCTCCGCAGGGCGTCCGCACCGACAGCGCAACATGGACGCCATACCTAGAATAGGTTTTCCTGTTTGATACACGAGAGTTCAACCATGCCCAGCATCCCGCTCACCGAGCCACACGCGGCAAAAAATGGCTTCAAGGTCGCCGTGATGGGCGCGGGTGCCGTCGGCTGCTACTACGGCGGCATGCTGGCGCGCGCCGGGCATGAGGTGGTGCTGATCGCGCGGCCCCAGCATGTGGAGGCAATAGCCCGCGACGGCCTGCGCATGGAAACCGCAACCTTCGACGAGCACGTGCGCCTGGCCGCCAGCACGGACCCCAGCGCGGTGCAGGGCGCGCAGCTGGTGCTGCTGTGCGTCAAGTCCACCGATACCGAATCGGCTGGCGCCCTGCTGCGGCCGTACCTGGCGCCCGATGCGCTGGTGCTGACGCTGCAAAACGGCGTGGACAACGCCGACCGCTTGCGCACCGTGCTGCCGCAACACGCTGTGGCCGCCGCAGTCGTTTACGTTGCCACTGAGATGGCCGGCACCGGCCACGTCAGGCACCATGGCCGCGGCGAACTGGTGATCGAGCCCGCTGCCTCCGCTTCCATTTCGAGCGAGGGCGTGGCGCAAGCGCTGATCGCCGCTGGCGTCCCTACCGACATCTCCAGCAACGTGCGCGGCGCGCTGTGGGCAAAGCTGATCCTCAACTGCGCCTACAACGCCGTCTCGGCCATCACCCAGCTGCCCTATGGCAAAACGGTGGCGGGCGAGGGCATCCAGGACGTGATGCGCGACGTGGTGGCCGAATGCCTGGCCGTGGCGCAGGCCGAAGGCGTACAGGTGGCGGGCGACGTGCACACGGCCGTGGACAAGCTCGCCGCCAGCATGCCCAGCCAGTATTCATCCACCGCGCAGGATCTGGCGCGCGGCAAGCGCACCGAGATTGACTACCTCAATGGCCTGATCGTGAAACGCGGCGCGGCGCTGGGCATTGCCACGCCGGCGAACCGGGTGTTGTGGGCATTGGTGAAGTTGCTGGAGGGAGAGCGGGCTTAGGGCTGCTGCAGGACGACACGGCGGGCGAAAAAAAACCGGCCAGAAGGCCGGTTTTTCAACTGAGGTGCAGACTTCAGTAACGGTTGCCGCCGCCACCATAGCCGCCGCCACCGCCGCCTTCGCGACGGCCACCACCGCCACCACCACCGAAGCCGCCGGTACGCGGTTCCATCGGGCGGGCTTCATTGACCACCATGTCACGGCCATCGACCGATTTGCCGTTCATGCCGCTGATGGCCGCTTGGGCTTCCGCGTCGCTCGACATTTCCACGAAGCCGAAGCCCTTGGAGCGGCCGCTGTCGCGGTCCATCATGACCTTGGCCGACGAGACGGTGCCGAAGTCAGAGAAATTTTGATTCAGGGATTGGTCATCTACCGAGTAGGAGAGGTTGCCAACGTAAAGTTTCTTGCCCATTTTGGGATCTTTCAAAAAAGCGTCCGCGGTTTCAATGAACCGCGCGACGCGGGGGGAATGACGGTCTTGGTTAAAAAACCATCAACGGAACTGTTGCCTGGCTACAGCCAGGCATGCAGGAAAACCGGGGTTTCATGAGCCGGAAATGAATCCGGTTCTTGGGCCCAGGTCATGGGTTCGGTCGGGGAGGGAAAAAATGAGACCGGAGGTAAAGCTCGCCGCTGGGGGAGTTTGACGACCGGGAGGGCCGGATCTATCGGCCAAAAAGGTTCGGGGGCGGCGTGTGAGGTGCCGCTGACCGTGTCAGACTACAGTTGCTGCAAAGGTAAGCAAATTGCAGCAGCATGCGGATTTTACTCTCGATTCAGGAATCACGTCAGATTGTCAAGAAAGTTGTCCCGATCAGTTGATTTCACGGATGTGAAAAACCAACCGCCTTCGGACGTCCTGCCAACTGCAGCCTTGCCATTACTTCCGGCGTCTCTGCCACCAGCTTGCCCTTGCGCCACACCTTCAGCCGGTTCGCCCGCAGCCTGATCGCTTCCGCTGGATCGCGCGCCTGCAGCAGCACAAAACTCGCATCGCAGCCCACCTCCAGCCCATAGCTTTGCAAGTGCATCACCTTCGCCGCGTTGGTCGTCACCGCGTCAAAGCAGTCGCGAATCCCTTTCTGGCTCGTCATCTGCGCCACATGCAGACCCATGTGCGCCACCTCCAGCATGTCGCCGCTGCCCATGCCGTACCAGGGGTCCATCACGCAGTCGTGGCCGAAGGCGACGTTGACGCCGGCGGCCATCAGCTCGGGCACGCGCGTCATGCCGCGGCGCTTGGGGTAGGTGTCGTGCCGGCCCTGCAGCGTGATGTTGATCAGCGGGTTGGCGATGACGCTGACGCCGCTCTCGGCAATCAGGGGGAGCAGCTTGCTGACGTAATAGTTGTCCATCGAATGCATCGACGTGCAGTGCGAGCCGTTGACGCGGCCCT
>NZ_JAUSLE010000006.1 GCF_030646845.1 Rhodoferax sp.
ACGTCAAGTAACCCACCGGAAGAACACCATGATCAGAGACTCAGAAACCCTTACTTTGTTGCTCGACACCATTGGGCGCTTTGTGCGCGAGAAGCTGGTGCCGCAAGAAGCACACGTTGGCGAAACCGACCAGATCCCCGAGGACATCGTGCGCGACATGAAGGCGCTGGGTCTCTTTGGTATGTCCATTCCTGAAGCCTATGGCGGCATGGGGCTGACCATGGAAGAAGAGGTGCTGGCCGGTTTTGAGATTTCCCACACCTCACCGGCTTTTCGCTCACTGTTCGCCACCAACAATGGCATCGGCGCGCAGGGCATCGTGATCGATGGCACCGAGGCGCAAAAGCAGCACTACCTGCCGAAGATTGCCACCGGCGAGATCATTGGCTCGTTTGCGCTGACCGAGCCCGACAGCGGCTCCGACGCCGGTAGCCTGCGCACCTCGGCGGTGAAAGACGGCGACTTTTACGTGATCAACGGCACCAAGCGCTACATCACCAACGCGCCCGAAGCGGGCATCTTCACCGTGATGGCCCGCACGGCGGCGCAGGTCAAGGGCGCGGATGGCATCTCTGCCTTCATCGTTGAAAAAGGTACACCGGGTTTGTCGCTCGGTGCCATCGACAAGAAGATGGGGCAAAAAGGCGCCCACACCTGCGACGTGATTTTTGACAATGTGCGCATCCCCGTCGCCAACCTGATTGGCGGCCAGGAAGGCGTCGGTTTCAAGACCGCCATGAAGGTGCTGGACAAGGGGCGCCTGAACATTGCTGCCGCCAGCGTGGGCGCCGCCGAACGCATGCTGGCGGACGCCCTGCGCTACGCCCGTGAGCGCAAGCAGTTTGGCAAAGCGATTGGCGAGTTCCAGCTGATCCAGGCCATGCTGGCCGACAGCCATTCCGAAATTTACGCCGCGCGCTGCATGGTGCTGGACGCCGCCCGCAAGCGCGACGAAGGCCACAACGTCGGGACAGAGGCCGCCTGCGCCAAGTTGTTTGCCTCCGAGATGTGTGGCCGCGTGGCCGACCGGGCCGTACAGATTTTTGGCGGTGCCGGCTACCTGGCTGAGTACGGCATCGAGCGCTTTTACCGCGACGTTCGCCTGTTTCGCATCTATGAAGGCACCAGCCAGATTCAGCAACTGGTGATTGCCCGCAACCTGCTGCGCGACGGCGCGGCCTGACCAGGCGGCCCACTTTAACCCAACATCAGAGCAGTGGTGTGACGGCTGTCACTGCTCTGACTTAGCTCCCAGTCGTCAGTAAAAATGAATCGAGACACGCAATGACAACGAGATCTTTTTCACAACCACGACGCACGGTGATGCATCTGGCTGCGGCCGCCTTGTGCCTGCTGGGTACGGCAGGCACGGTACACGCCCAGGCGCAGCCGTGGCCCGCCAAACCCATCAAAATTGTCGTGGGTTTTGCCGCCGGTGGCACCACGGATGTGATGGCGCGCGTGATGGCGCAGTCCCTCAGTGAAGCACTGGGGCAGCCAGTGCTCGTGGACAACAAGCCCGGCGCCAGCGGCAATGTGGCGGCGTCAGAAGTGATCCGCGCAGCGGCTGATGGCTACACCTTTATGGTGGCTCCCACCTCGGTCGAAACGGCCAATCCGTCGCTGTTCAAGCAAACCATTCTGCCTTCGCGTGACCTGACGCCCGTGGCGGGCGTGGGCCGTAGCCAGATGTACCTAGTGGTCAAGCCGCAACTGGTCGCCAAGGACACCAAGGAGCTGGTCAGCATGATCAAGGCCGACCCCGGCAAACTGTCCTACGCGTCGGCCGGCCCGGGCACGCCGCCCCATCTGGCCGGCGAGTTGTTCAACAAGGTTCTGGGCGTGCAAGTGGCGCATATTCCCTACCGGGGTGCTGCACCAGCCTTGCAGGACGTGATGGCCGGTCAGGCGGACTATGTGTTTGATTCGGGTATCTCCTTCCCGCATGTGCGCTCCGGCAAGGTGCGCATGCTGGCGGTGGCCGGCACCAAGCGCTCGTCGTTTTTCCCCGAGGTGCCCACCCTGTCCGAACTCGGCTTCAAGGGCGCCGAGCTCGACATCTGGTTTGGCTTGTGGGCACCGAATGGCACACCGCCCGACATCACCGCTCGCATGGGCCGCGAAATTGCCAAAGCACTGGCCCAAGCCAACACCAAAACCCGCTATGAATCGCTGGGCGCCGAACCCGTTGGCATGGATACGGCCGAGTTTCGCAAGCTGCTGGCCGAAGAAGGCCGCATGCTGAGCGCCCTGATCAAGGAACGCAAGATCGTTCTGGAATAAACCGCAACGCCACTTCCGCCTGTCAGGAAGGGGCTTACCCATTTTGGAGAGTGTTAGATGAAAGTCCTGGTCGCAGTCAAGCGCGTGGTGGACTACAACGTGAAGGTCCGCGTCAAGTCGGACAACACCGGTGTAGATATCGCCAACGTCAAAATGAGCATGAACCCCTTTGATGAAATCGCCATCGAAGAAGCCGTGCGTTTGAAGGAAAAAGGTCTGGTCACCGAGATCATTGCCGTCTCCTGCGGCGTCAGCCAGTGCCAGGAAACCCTGCGCACCGCCATGGCGATCGGCGCCGACCGCGCCATCCTGGTCGAAACCACGGAAGAACTGCAGCCGCTGGCGGTGGCCAAACTGCTCAAAGCCCTGCTCGACAAGGAACAACCCGGCCTGATTTTGCTGGGCAAGCAGGCCATTGATGACGACTGCAACCAGACCGGCCAGATGCTGGCGGCCCTGGCGGATCTGCCGCAAGCCACCTTCGCCAGCAAGGTCGAAGTGGTGGACGGCAAAGTCTCCGTCACGCGCGAAGTCGATGGCGGCCTGGAAACCCTGCTGCTGAGCCTGCCGGCCGTGATCACCGCCGACCTGCGCCTGAACGAGCCGCGTTATGTGACCTTGCCCAACATCATGAAGGCCAAGAAAAAGCAGTTGGAAATCTTCAAGCCCGAAGACCTGGGCGTCGACGTGAGCCCGCGCATCAAGACCCTGCGTGTGAGCGAGCCGCCCAAGCGCAGCGCCGGCATCAAGGTGCCGGACGTGGCCACGCTGGTGGACAAACTCAAGAACGAAGCCAAGGTCATCTGAGGAGCAAAAAATGACAACACTCGTAATTGCCGAACACGACAACGCGACCCTCAAGGGCGCCACCCTGAATACCGTGACCGCCGCGCTCCAATGCGGCGGTCACGTGCATGTGCTGGTCGCCGGTGCCAACGCAGGTCCTGCTGCCGCGGCTGCCGCCCAGATCGCCGGCGTGAGCAAGGTCTTGCACGCCAACAGCGCCGCCTTCGCCCACGGCCTGGCTGAAAATATCGCCGCCCAGGTGCTGGCGCTGGCCAGCAGCTACAGCCACCTGCTGTTCCCGGCCACCGCCTCCGGCAAGAATATTGCCCCGCGCGTCGCCGCCAAGCTCGATGTCGGCCAGGTCTCCGACGTCACCAAGGTCGACAGCCCGGACACCTTCGAGCGCCCGATCTATGCCGGCAACGCCATTGCCATCGTGCAAAGCCTGGATGCCATCAAGGTCATCACCGTGCGCACCACCGGCTTTGACGCCGCCCCCGCCAGCGGTGGCGCGGCCACCGTGGAAAGCGTGACGGCGGTGGCGGCCAGCGCCAAAGCCAGTTTTGTCGGCAGCGAAATCGCCAAGAACGACCGCCCCGAGCTGACCGCAGCCAAGATCATCGTCTCCGGTGGCCGGGCCCTGGGTTCGCACGACAAGTTCATGGAAGTCATGACACCACTGGCCGACAAGCTCGGGGCCGCCATGGGTGCTTCCCGCGCTGCCGTGGACGCCGGTTATGCGCCGAATGACTGGCAAGTCGGCCAGACCGGCAAGATCGTCGCACCGCAGCTGTACATCGCCTGCGGCATCTCGGGCGCCATCCAGCATCTGGCGGGCATGAAGGACTCCAAGGTCATCGTGGCGATCAACAAGGATGCCGAAGCGCCGATCTTCAGCGTCGCTGATTACGGGCTGGAGGCTGATTTGTTTACGGCTGTGCCGGAACTGATTGCCGCGCTGTAACAACTTCGCACAGGAACAGGCTACGAAAACCATGAGCAGCACAAGCATGCACCCACCAAGTCACGATGCCAAGGCTGCACGATCATGGTTTTGGAGCAGAGCTTGCGCTTCGCTGTGCCACTGGCTGACCGTTTCTACGTCATGGAGCATGGCCGCATCGTGGCGCAATTCAGTGCGGCTGAACTCGGAACCAAGATGCCGATGCTCAATGAGTTTCTGGGCGTTTGAGTCCTTGTGATTTCACTGCATTTTTTAGCCCCTAGAGGAGACATCATGAAACTGACCGTTAAAACCATGGTCCTGATAATGGGCATAGCAGGCCTGACCACAAGCACTGTGTACGCACAGGACAAGGTACGCATTGGCTTTCTGACCGACATGTCCAGCGTGTACGCCGACCTGGATGGCAAGAATGGCGCCATGGCTATACAGATGGCGATTGACGATTTTGGCGGCAAGGTCAATGGCGTTCCTATTGAGCTTCTGAGTGGAGATCATCAGAACAAAGCTGACATTGCCGCGTCAAAAGCCCGAGAGTGGATCGATACCCGGAACATCACCATGTTGGTGGGAGGAACCAACTCAGGCGCCGCCTTGGCTATGGCCAAGATCGCGCAAGAGAAAAAGCGGGTGTTCATCGGAAACGGTCCGGGTACTTCCGCACTGACCAATGAGCAGTGCTCACCGTACACCATCCATTACGCCTGGGACACAGTCGCCTCAGCCAAGGGAACCGCCGGGGCTCTGGTGAAACAGGGGTACAAAAACTGGTATTTCCTGAGCGCTGATTACGCGTTTGGTCAAGCGCTGGAGCGCGATGCGACAAACGTGGTCAAGGCCGGTGGCGGCAAGGTGGTGGGTTCGGTCAAGCACCCGATCAACGCATCCGACTTCTCTTCTTTCCTGCTTCAGGCACAAAGCTCCAAGGCACAAATCCTGGGCATCGCCAACGGTGGCGGCGACATGATCAATGCGCTCAAAGCCGCGAAGGAGTTTGGCATCGACAAGTCCATGAAGGTCGCAAGCCTCTTGTTGTTCATCACCGATGTCCACAGCATGGGCCTCAACAAAGCGGAGGGCTTGCTGTTCACTACCAGCTGGGACTGGAACCTGAACGACGAAACACGAAAATTTGGACGGCGCTTCTTCGAGAAGGCCAAGCGCATGCCTACCGATGTCCAGGCGGCCGACTACTCCTCCACCATGAACTATCTGAAGGCGGTGCAAGCCACCAAGACAACCGACTCAGACAAAATCATGGCGTACTTCAAGAGCACCAAGCTGAAGGATTTCTACGCTCAGGGTTACGTGCGTGCTGACGGTCGCTACGTTCACGACATGTACCTGATGCAGGTGAAATCCCCGGCGGAGTCAAAAGCGCCCTGGGAC
>NZ_JAUSLE010000046.1 GCF_030646845.1 Rhodoferax sp.
GACCTTTTTTGAGAGAACGAGTCATTTACCTGCCCCTTACTTCTTGCGACGCGACACGATCATGACCTGCGTGCGCTTGTTGTTACGGGTACGGTAACCCTTGGTCAGATTACCCCAAGGATCGACTGGATGACGGCCTTCACCGGTCTTGCCTTCGCCACCGCCGTGTGGGTGATCCACCGGGTTCATGACAACACCGCGAACGGTCGGACGAATACCCTTCCAGCGCTTGGCACCCGCTTTGCCGAGGCGGCGCAGGCTGTGCTCTTCATTGGCCACCTGACCAAGAGTCGCACGACATTCGATGTGGATCTTGCGAACCTCACCCGAACGCATACGCACCTGGGCGTAGATGCCTTCACGCGCCAGCAAGGTTGCCGAAGTACCGGCCGAGCGCACGATTTGCGCGCCTTTGCCAATCTGCAACTCAATGCAATGCACGACAGAACCCACCGGGATATTGCGAATGGGCAAAGTGTTACCAACACGAATCGGAGCTTCTGCGCCGCTCATGATGGATGCACCGACCTCAAGGCCACGCGGCGCAATGATGTAGCGACGCTCGCCATCGGCGTAACACACCAGTGCGATGTGCGCTGAACGGTTAGGGTCGTACTCGATACGCTCGACTTTGGCCGGAATGCCATCTTTCGTACGGAGGAAATCCACCACACGGTAATGATGCTTGTGGCCACCGCCCTTGTGGCGAGTTGTGATGTGACCATTGTTATTGCGACCAGCATGCTGGAACTGGGGTTCCAGCAACGGCGCAAAGGGCTCACCCTTGTACAGATGATCACGCGAAATCTTCACCATGCCACGACGGACTGGGGAAGTTGGTTTCATTTTGATAACAGCCATGATTACGCAGCCTCCCCACCGAGGTTCAGCTCTTGACCGGGTTTCAGCGTCACATAAGCCTTGCGAATATTGTCGCGACGGCCAACAGACTTGCCAAAACGCTTGGTCTTGCCTTTAGTGTTCACCACAGACACGCCCTTGACTTCAACCTTGAACATCAATTCCACAGCGGCCTTGATTTCATATTTCGTCGCGTCTTGCAGCACCTTGAAAGTCACCGCATTGCTCTTTTCAGCGATCATCGTTGCCTTTTCAGACACGATGGGGGCTACGAGCACCTGCATCAGGCGACCTTCTTCAAACTTGGAAGTATTTGGACCGTGGCTCATGCGAACATCTCCTTGAGTTTGTCCATAGCAGCCTTGGTGACAAGCACTTTGCGATAGTGAACCAGGGACACCGGATCAGCGTAACGCGGCTCAACAACCAATACATTCACCAGATTTCGGGACGCGAGGTACAGGTTTTCGTCGACTTCGTCGGCAATCACCAGCACGGAATCCAGATTCATGGCTTTGAACTTGGCAGCCAGGGGCTTGGTCTTGGGCGAGTCCACTTTCATGGAATCAACCACCGCCAAGCGACCTTCACGGGCCAATTGCGACAGGATAGATGCCATGCCTGCACGGTACATCTTCTTGTTGATCTTCTGCGTGAAGTTCTCGTCAGGCATGTTCGGGAATATCCGACCGCCCCCACGCCACAACGGCGAGGAAGTCATACCAGCGCGGGCACGACCCGTACCCTTTTGTTTAAAAGGCTTCTTGGTCGAGTGCTTGACCTGTTCACGGTCTTTCTGGGCGCGCGTGCCTTGACGGGCATTGGCCTGGAAGGCCACCACAACCTGGTGCACCAGATCTTCGTTGTAAGCGCGACCGAACACAGTTTCAGGCGCCTCAAATTTCGAAGTAGCCTGACCTTGGTCATTCAGGAGTTCGAGCTGCATCAGTTCGCTCCTTTCGCATCAACATTCTTGGCCTTGACCTTAACGGCAGGGCGAACGGTCACAAAACCGCCAGCCGAACCAGGAACTGCACCCTTGATCATGAGCAGTTGACGAGCCTCGTCAATGCGAATCACGTCAAGGTTCTGGGTGGTGACAGTGTCGTCACCCAGATGACCCGTCATGCGTTTACCAGGAAACACACGGCCCGGATCCTGCGCCATACCAATGGAACCAGGGACATTATGCGAACGGCTGTTACCGTGCGATGCCCGCTGCGAACTCATGTGGTGACGCTTGATCGTTCCTGCAAAGCCCTTACCAATGGTAGTGCCCTGCACATCGACCTTCTGACCGACAGCGAACACAGCCGTCACAGGCACTGTTGCACCCGCTTTGTACTGGGCAGCGACATCAGGGGTCAGGCGGAATTCTTGAATGATTTCACCGGCCTCGACACCTGCTTTTGCAAGGTGCCCAGCTGCGGGCTTGGTCACACGCGATGCTTTACGCGCGCCGAACGTCACCTGCAAGGCAACGTAGCCATCATTCTCTTGGGTTTTGACCTGGGTCACACGGTTGTTAGACACATCCACCACCGTGACAGGGATTGCATCCCCCTCATCGGTGAATAGGCGCATCATGCCCACCTTGCGGCCCAGCAACCCTAGGGAGTTGCTCAGACTCATTATTTTCTCCGTAACTCTCACCGCTGCAACTTCAATTGGCTACAACGTTTTTGCGTGAAAGACTGTTGATAAAACTCTGGCGGAAATGCATGGCAAAACCGACAGAGCCTGCGAGTATATCCTGAACTGCCTGTTCGCACAAGTCCATTCAACACCCGTGTTCTCAAAGGGCTCCGGCTCACGCCGAATCCCCTTATGGTTTACTGCAGCTTGATCTCGACATCCACGCCAGCAGGCAGGTCAAGCTTCATCAAAGCATCAACGGTTTTGTCCGTTGGGTCAACGATGTCCATCAGGCGCTGGTGTGTACGGATTTCAAACTGGTCGCGACTGGTCTTGTTGACGTGCGGCGAACGCAGAATGTCGAAACGCTTCATGCGTGTTGGCAAGGGCACCGGGCCTTTGACAATGGCGCCAGTGCGTTTGGCTGTGTCCACAATCTCAGCGGCCGACTGGTCGATGAGTTTGTAGTCGAAAGCCTTCAGACGGATACGGATTTTTTGCTTGGTAGCCATGGTAATTCCTTTGAATACTGCGAATTACGCGATGATTTTGGCAACCACACCGGCGCCGACCGTCTTGCCACCTTCACGGATGGCGAAGCGCAGGCCTTCTTCCATGGCGATCGGGTTGATCAGCTTGACCGTGATCGACACGTTGTCACCCGGCATCACCATCTCTTTGCCTTCTGGCAACTCGATCGCACCGGTCACGTCCGTGGTACGGAAGTAGAACTGGGGACGGTAGTTGTTGAAGAAAGGCGTGTGACGGCCACCTTCATCTTTGGACAAGACGTAGATCTCGCCCGTGAAGTGGGTGTGCGGCTTGATCGAACCGGGCTTGCACAGCACC
>NZ_JAUSLE010000047.1 GCF_030646845.1 Rhodoferax sp.
ATGCAGGCGGCCTCGTTCGAGGCGCTGTACTCAGCCTTCAGCCGCATGCATGTGCAAAAGACCTGGGACGGCATCATGAACGCGCCGGTCGGCCTGGACGACATCGTGCTGGCCGAGATGCTGTGGGCGGCCTTCAAGTCGCTGTTCACCGTCACCGCCATCCTGGGCGTAATGCTGGCCCTGGGCATCAGCCATTCGCCAAGACTGCTGCTGGCCTGGCCGATTCTGCTGGGCGTGGGCATCACCTTTAGCTGCATCGCGCTGATCTTCAACGCACTGGCCAAGGGTTATGATTTTTTCACCTACTACTTCACGCTGTTTCTGACCCCGATGATGTTTTTGAGCGGTGTTTTCTTTCCATTGGAGCAGTTGCCGGTGGCCGTGCGCGTGGTGGCGGACTGGCTGCCACTGAGCAACGCCGTGCAACTGGTGCGACCCCTGTTCATGGACCAGTGGCCTGCCAACGTGGCACGCCATGCACTGGTTTTGCTGGCCTATACCGGGGTGGCGTTTTGGGTGGCGCTGGCGCTGACGCGCAAGCGGTTTCGGGTATGAGTGCCCCACCAGCCCCCGTGCTGTCCGCCGATCTGATTGCCATGGTGCAACGCGGCGTCTCCACCATCGTGAGCTCTTGCGATGCGGCGCTGCGCCCCAGCATGATGCGGGCGATGGGCAGCACGATCACAGACGATGGGCGTTTTGCCACCGTCTACCTGTCGCGCAAGCAGTCGCGCCAATTGCTGCAGGACATCGCGGCCAGCGGGCGCGTGGCGGTCGTCTTCACGCATCCGGCCAGCAACCGGGCCCTGCAGCTCAAGTCCCTACAGGCCCGCACACGCAACACGGATGCCACGGACCAGGCCGTACTGGCGCGCTACCTGGTCGCCATGGAAACGGAAATCGCGGAGGTCGGCTTTCCGCCGGTCCTCACGCGCGCCATGCTGGCCCACGACATCGCCGATGTGGTGGCCGTGGAGTTTGAGCCCGCCGAGGCCTTCGACCAGACACCGGGGCCCAAGGCCGGCGCGCCATTGGACGCGGTGCGCGCTGGAGATGGCACATGAACAAGCCCACTCTGGGCGAGATTCGCCCCTGTCTGGAGGGCCTCATTCCGGCCGTCATCGCCACGGCCGCTGCCGACGGCACGCCCAATGTGGCCTACATCTCGCAGGTCTGCTTTGTCGATGAAGACCATGTGGCGCTGTCGTTCCAGTTCTTCAATAAGACGCGTGCCAACATCCTGGCCAACCCCCATGCCAGCCTGCTGGTGCTGCATCCGCAAACCGCGCAGTTCTTTCGCCTGCACATTCGGTATTTGCGCACCGAGACACAGGGCCCGCTGTTTGAAAGCATGAAGGCCCAACTGGCCGGCATTGCATCGCACACCGGCATGGCCAATGTGTTCATGCTACGGGGCTCCGACGTCTATGCGGTGCAGGAGATCGAGGCGCTGGAAGGCTCACCACTGCCGGCACCGCCGCCGCGCTGCGGCATGCTCAATAACGTGCGCCGCTGCAGCGAACGCCTGTCACGCTGCACGTCGCTGGACGAAGTGCTGAACGCCACGCTGGCCACACTGACCGACTTCATGGGCGTGCAACACGCCATGCTGTTGATGCTGGACCCGGTGAACCAACGCCTGTACACCGTGGCCAGCTGTGGCTACGCCACCTCGGGCGTGGGCTCGGAGATCGCCGTGGGCCATGGCGTGATTGGCGTGGCCGCACGCGAACGCACGCCGGTGCGCATTCAGCACATGACGACCGCCTACCTGTACAGCAGCGCCATCCGCAGCAGCCTGCAGGCGAATACGCCGGACCTTGCTCTGGACGTGGACATTCCCTACCCCGGCCTGCGCGAGCCGCACAGCCAGTTGGCCGTGCCCATCGTCTCCGCCGCGCGCGTGCTGGGCGTGGTGTTCGTGGAGAGCCCGCACGACATGCAGTTTGGCTTTGAGGACGAGGACATGCTGGTGGCCATTGCCGGTCATCTGGGTGCGGCCATCGACCTGATGCAGTCCGCCAGTGAGCCCCAGGAGACGGTGGCCGCCGAGCCATCCGCACCGCCGGCGCTCGGGTCCGCCCTGCAAGTGCGCCACTACCGCGCCAACGACAGCATCTTCATCGGCGACGATTACCTGATCAAGGGCGTTGCGGGCGCCATCTTCTGGAAGCTGGTGCGCAACTACACCGAGCAGGGGCGCACCGCCTTCAGCAACCGCGAACTGCGGCTGGACCCCGACCTGGGCCTGCCCGACGTGACCGACAACCTGGAGGCACGCCTGCTGCTGCTGCAGCGCCGGCTCAAGGAGCACGGCCCGATGGTGCGCATCGAGAAGACCGGGCGTGGCCGCTTCCAGTTGATGGTGCAGCGCCCGTTGGAGTTGCAGGAAGCCTCCTGACGCCCGCCCCTGTCAGCACCGCGCTCAGTTCAGCGTGTGAACGGTCTGGTAGCGGCCCGAGCGGAGCATTTCCGTGACGGCGGCCGTATCGTCGCCAAGACCATACCCCACCAGCAGTTGCACGCCCTTCAGGCCCGTGAGGTTCTCACTGGAAGCGAGGCGCACCGGCACCGACCGTGGCAGCGCTCCGGACAGATAGGGCGGGATCGCAGCCATCGTGGTGTAGGGCACCCAGCCGTTGGAGCCCAGGAAGAACAGGCCCGATCCCGTTTGTGCTGCCACGTAGACCCGGCCCGCCTTGCCACGGTGCAGCGTGGACACGGCTGCGGCGACGTCCACTGTGGCAATGCCCAGCGGGCCGGTCTGCGATCCGCTAAACATGCCGCTGGCTTCGCCCACCCGGCCCGCGTCAAATGGCACTCCGGCGGCCTGCATCACGCGCACGGGCGTGGTGGACTTGCTGGCTGCGCCGGTGGCCAGATTGGTGGCCCTGCCCCACACCCACACACTTCCGTCCGTCCCGATGGCTGCAGAAATGGCCGAGCCTGCGGCTGCGGCCACCACCGGCGGCAAGCCTGCGATGTGCGCAATCTTGGGCGCTTCGGTGGAGGGATTGACGAGCGTGCCGTCGCCCAGTTGACCGGCGCTGTTGGTGCCGCACGCATGGAGCGCGCCGTCGGCGTCGATGAACAGAGTATGACCATCCCCCGGTTCGATCTGGCTGATGCGCGCCAGGCCCTGGATGGGCGAGATATCGATCAGTGCATAGGACGACGTGCGTACACCGGCCTGTCCGCAGAAGGTGGCATTGGTTGATGCCTGGCCCCAGGCCACCACGGACCCGTCGTTCTTCAGCGCGTAATACTGTCCCGCGATGTTGATGGAGGTCGATGCGACAGCCTGCACGGAGGGCAAGGCATTGATCACGACGGGCGCCGTGGCGCTGCCGGCGACGGGTGCCAGTGCCTGGTTGCCGTTCAGCCCCCAGGCCAACAGCTTACCGTCCTGGCGCAGCGACAGCACCGCGGCGTCCGATGCGCTCACCGCCACCGCACCCTCTGCTCCGGCCACCAGCCGGGGTACATAGTTGCCACCCGCGCTGACTTGGCCGGTGCCCAGTTGCGCGCTGCTGTTGCTGCCCCAGGCATACACCCGCCCGGATGCGTCCGTAGCGAAGGCCGCTGCCGTGTCGGTGCCGGCATTGATGCTGACGATGTTGGACAGGCCATTGATCTGCACCGGCACGCTGGTGCCGTTGCCGCCGGTGCGGCCACCGGAGTTGTCACCCCAGGCCCAGACGGTGCCGTCGGCCTTGAGTGCCATCGAGAAGGAGCCCCGCGCCACCACCTGCACCACATTCTGCAGCGTGGGAATCTGGGTAGGCGCCGTGCGCGTGCTGGTGCTGCCCAGGCCGAGCTGCCCGCTGCCGCCATAGCCCCAGGCCCAGACCGTGCCGTCGGCGCGCAGCACCAGGGCATGGTCGCCACCCATGGACACGGCGGGCTGCACCGCGTGGGCGGCGGATAGGGCAAAGGCGGAGCACAGCGCAGCGACGCCTATGGCGGCGGCCGTACGAAAGTTCTGTTTCATCATTGGATGTTTCATCGGTTCAATCAAAAAGGACAAGAAGGAAGAAGGCTTGGTCTCATGCCCATTCGTCATAGGCGCGAAACACCATGAACAGCATGGTCGCCGCCCCCACCAAAACCGCGACCGACGAGAAACCCAGAATCGGCTCCAACTGGGGTGGTGGCACAAAGCCGCCGTACAGCAGAAACAGCCCCGCGCACATCGCTAGCACGCCAAGCTGGTGCGCCAGGAATTGCATCCAGGCCAGCGCCGGCCGTGCGGCCCGCAGCCACAGCTTGTAGACCACGCCATACACCAAGGAGGTGATGAAGCCCACCAGCAGAATGTGCGCATGGGTCACATGCTGCCCGTGGTTTTGCGATGCCGCCATGTAGATGCCCAGTCCCATGCCTGCCAGGGCATAGGACAGCGCGCACAAGACCTGTTTTCGATCGAATCCCATTTGCTGACTCCCTTTTCCGTTGTGCTGCGTGCTCACGCGGTGACCAGACCCGCCACCGGGGGCAGACCCAAGGCGCGGCTGAGCTTGGCCCAGTCCGCCTGCGACAGGTGCGGCTGCACGACAGCCAGCGCCGCGGCAAAGGCCGGCGCTGGGGCATGGGCCTGCATGTCGCCCAGCATGCCCGCCCGTTCGGCGGGGTTCATGGCGGGTACGAGCCAGCGCAGCGCAAACATCATCTCGGCCGGTGCAATCGATGCCAACAAGGCATCGTGGATGGCGATCAGCTCGGCATCGGTGTAACGGGCCCACAGCACGGCGTTGTGCGCGGTTTCTTCCATGTGCATGTGCTGGAAGTTCTCGGCCACGAAGAGGGTCAGGGCCAGGTACAGGTCCTGCGCCAGCGCTGCGGCTGAGCCTGCTTCGCTTGCACATAAGGCAGCCACCTTGCGTTTCAGGTTGTCGATGTTCGCGACATGGTCGTCATGCTCGTGTGCAATGCGTGCGCTGGCGCCTGGGGCGCGTGCCTCGATGGCGGTGTGCACAAAGTTGTTTTCGTGCTCCAAATGGGAGCTGCAAAAATCCAGCAGTTCCAGCACCCGCTCGCCTACGGCGGCCAGCTCTTGCGGATCCTGCGGGTCCATGCGCCCAACAGCCATCAGCGTGTCGGCCATCAAGGCGCGCATCGCCTTGTGGATGCCGGCATACATGTCAAAGCGGGGAGTGGAGTGGGCGGCCGCGACGGCCCGGTTTTCTTGTGCAGTGTGTTTCACGGTACTTCTTTCCTCAGGTTTTTGGTGCCCGTTTTGGGCCTGGCCTGGTGGCGCCCCATGCGCCAGTGACCATGGAAAGAAGTCTAGAAATTTGCCGTGTGCGGCGTTGCTAAATATTGCCTACGGTTTTGCTACGCAATACTTAACAATTTGCTAAAAAGATCTTAAGGACGGCAAACGCCGCATCGGCGGACCGCTCAGGCCTCCATCGCGGCGGCCTTGATCAGGTCGGCCGCCTTCTCGGCAATCATGATGGTGGGGGCATTGGTGTTGCCGCTGACGATGCGCGGCATGATGGAGGCGTCCACCACGCGCAGGCCCTGCACGCCATAGACCCGCAGCTTGTGGTCGACCACATCCATCAGGCTTTTGCCCATGCGGCACGTGCCCACCGGGTCGTACAGCGAATCGGCGTTGTCCCGCAGGAATTGCTCGATGTGGAAGTCGCTGCTGGCCTGCGCGGAGTGCTTGGTTTCACGCCCGCCCAGCTGGGCCAGTGCGGGTTGCTGCAACAGGTCGCGCATGATTCGGAAGCCACGCGCCAGGCGCTCCATGTCGTCGCGCACACCCAGAAAATTCGGGTCGATCAAGGGCGGCTCAAACGGGTCCTTGCTGCGCAGCGTCACGAGGCCCCGGCTCGCCGGGCGCAGCAGACTGACCAGGCCCGAAAATCCATGACCCAGCGCGGTGCTGCGACCATGGTCCAGCATCTTGCCCACGACGAAGTGCAACTGCAGGTCCGGCGTGCGCTCCGAGGACTGGCTTTTGATGAAGCCACCAGCCTCGGCGAAGTTGGTGGTCAGCAAGCCCGTGCGGTGTTTCTGCCACTCCACCAGGCCCCGGGCTACGTTGAGGGCTCCCGTCAGCGACAGACCAAAACTTTCGGTGAGGCGCGGCGCGTTGATGACCTGGGCGACGCCGATGTGGTCATGCAGGTTGTGCCCCACGCCGGGCAGGTCGTGCACGGTGGCAATGCCTTTGCGTACCAGGTGTTTGTGCGGGCCAATGCCAGACAGCATCAGGATCTGCGGTGACTGCAGCGCGCCGGCGCACAGCAGCACTTCGCGTGCGCAGCGCAGTTGCATGGTCTCGCCGTCGCGCACGAACTCCACACCCACTGCGCGTTTGTGCTCAACCAGGATGCGCGTGGCGTGGGCTCTGGTAAACACGCGGATGTTAGGGCGGCGGTGGATGGGCGTCAGGTAGGCCTTGGCGGCACTGCAGCGCTCGCCGTTGCGCTGTGTGACCTGGTACGGGCCCACGCCCTCCTGGCTGGCGCCGTTGAAGTCCGGGTTGGGCGAATACCCTGCCTGCTGGGCTGCCTCCAGAAATACTGTCCCCAGTCGACTGGGGCTGGCCAGGTCCATGACATGCAGCGGGCCCTCGATGCCATGGAAGTCGTCTTCCCCCCGGGCGTTGTCCTCGGCTCGTTTGAAATAGGGCAGCAGGTCGTCGTAGGACCAGCCCGGATTGCCCATCGCGGCCCAGTGGTCGTAGTCGGCACGCTGGCCGCGGATGTAGACCATGGCGTTGATCGCGCTGGAGCCCCCCAGCACCTTGCCCCGCGGCTGGTAGCCGCAGCGGCCGTTGAGTCCGGGCTGCTCCGTGGTCTCGAACTGCCAGTTGGCATCGCCCTTCTTCATCAGCACCGCCTGCCCCGCCGGGCAGTGCATCAGCACGCCCTTGTCCGACGCGCCCGCTTCCAGCAGTGCCACGTTGATTCCGGGGTTTTCGGTCAGGCGAGAAGCCAGCACGCAGCCGGCGGAGCCACCGCCCACGATGATGTAGTCAAACTGCCCCTCAGCCATGTGGTTGGTCTCCGCGGAATGTTGTGCTGCCTTGCCCCGAAGTACCTGCATCGTACAGATGTTTATTTAAATTGCACACAATTTAATTGCGTGCTACAATTCAACCATGCGAACCACACCTTCCACCACGCCCCCCGCCAATCCGGCCCAGCTGCTGGACAACCAGGTGTGCTTCGCGCTGTATTCCGCGTCGCTGGCCATGACCAAGCTCTACAAGCCGCTGCTCGACGCGCTGGGTCTGACCTACCCGCAGTACCTGGTGCTGCTGGTGCTGTGGGAGACGGATGGCCCCACCGTGTCCACGCTGGGCGAACGCCTGAGCCTGGATTCCGGCACGCTGACTCCCCTGCTCAAACGCATGGAAGCCGCCGGCTGGCTGGAGCGTCGGCGCTCCAGCGCCGACGAGCGCCGGGTGCACGTGTGGCTCAGCCCGGCGGGCCAACAGCTGCAGCGCGAGGCTGCCCACATTCCGGGCTGTGTGCTGGCCCAAAGCGGCCTGTCGCTGGGTGAGCTGGTCGCGCTGAACCAACAGATCAAAAAACTGCGCGGTGCCATGCATGCCAGCGCAGCCCCATCCAACCCCTGAACCCGAAAGGACCACCACTATGTACCCAACCCCAGACACCACGCCACGGCCCGCCAACGGCCTGCGCACCTTGGCCCGCAGGCTGGGTTCGCAGCTGCGGCTGGTTACCACCGCCATGGCGCTCAGCCTGGGTCTGGTCGCCGTCGGCCAGGTGGCAGACGCCGCCACCGCCCTGGTCAAGGTCGATGACAACAGCTTCAAGTGCATGCGCCAGATGGCCCAGGTGCGCCACTTCTATGTCGACAACCTGCTGGGTGATGTGATGTCCACCGTCACCGCCGCCAATGCACCCAAGGGCGCGATCTACCCGGTCGGTTCGGTCGTGCAATTGGTGCCCACCGAGGCCATGGTCAAGCGCGAGGCCGGCTTCAGCCCCGCCACCGGCGACTGGGAATTCTTTGAGTTGTCGGTCAATGAAAACGGCACCAAGATCGGCAAGCGGGGCTTTGCCGAGGTCAACAACCGCTTTGGCAAAAACTGCTTCACCTGCCACGTGCCGGCCCGTGAGACCTGGGACTTTATCTGCGAATCCGACCACGGCTGCGAAGCCATTCCCATCGACCACAAGATGACCGGCGCCCTGCAACGCTCCGACCCCCGCTGTGGCCCCGCCATTCCCGAAGCCGGCGACACCCTGGCTTTGCTGAAGCTGCGCGCCCTGGTCACCATCGGCGCCACCGTGAGCTGGTTCAAGAGCCTGCTCTAAGCCCCCGTTCTCTCACCCCATTACCCACCCGCTCCAACCCGGGGCACCTTACCTGAAAGCACCACCACCATGGCCACCAAAGTCGAAAAAGTCATTTACCAAGCCCACGCCAAATCCACCGGCGGACGCGACGGCACCACCCGCACGTCGGACGGTCTGCTGGACCTGAAGCTCGCCGTTCCCAAGGAAATGGGCGGCGCCGGCGGCGGCGTCAACCCCGAGCAGCTGTTTGCGGCCGGCTACAGCGCCTGCTTCATCGGCGCCATGAAGTTCGTCGCCGGTACGCAAAAGATTGCGCTGCCCGCCGACACCAGCATTGACGCCACCGTGGGCATCGGCCAGATCCCCCAGGGCTTTGGCATCGAAGTCCAGCTCGTGGTCAGCATCCCCGGCATGGAGCGCGCCGCCGCCGAGGCCCTGGTCGCCAAGGCCCACGCCGTGTGCCCCTACTCCAATGCAACCCGCGGCAACATTGAAGTGACGATCACCGTCGCCTAAGCAAGCGGCCGCTGCATCGGCCGAATCCACGACCCCGGCTTCGGCACCCAACTACCCCCTGTGGGTCATTGGGTGCCGAAGCCGGGGTTTTGCGTTGTGCCGAGACGGTTCATGCCAAACTGGCCTCTAGCCCCCGTCAATGCTATACATTGCGCTATCTTTATGGTAGCAATTCTGCGGCGAGACCATTGGGAGTCTGGGCGGCAGAGCGTTCTGCTCCGTGTCCCCCGCCCACTGCGCGGGCTCCTCCTTTACCTGCACAGAACGCTCTGCCGCCCAGCCTACTAAGCGCCACCGGCAGCCTTGCAACTGCAATTGGTGGCGCAGGCGGGTCGTGCAGAACTTTGTAGGCGCCTGCGCCACCACCAGACAATCAGGGGGCTCAACACCAGCAGGGCCGCCGCCGCCAGCCACCAGCCGTTGGTCAGCACATCCTTGAAGGAGTAGACGCCCAGGCTGGCGAGCAGGGTCAAGGCCAGGGGGGTGATCAATGGAATACAGCATACCCCGCAGGCCAGGACTGTGGCTGCAACTACGGCGGCTGCGGCTTTCCCTGTGTGTGGCGGGGTTTTGTGGATGGAAGTCATGGAACAGTCCTTGTGTTGTGTGCAATAGTGCAGGCCGTACCGTACAAGCTCAAGTCACTTGAGGTGCAAGCCTTTTTTGCAGAAAAACTTTCAAAATGTCCAACGCACCACTCACCATAGGCGCCCTGGCGGCCCATACGCGCTGCAGCGTGCCCACCATCCGTTACTACGAACAGATTGGTCTGTTGCCCAACCCGGGGCGTGCGGCCAACGGGCACCGCTACTACAGCCGCCGCGATCTCACGCGCCTGGGCTTCATCAAGCGGTGCCGGGACTTTGGTTTTCCGATCGAGCAGGTGCGCGTGCTGGCCCAGTTGTTCGAGGATGGCGACCGTGCCTGCCGCGAGGTGCGTGACCAGGCGCAGTTGCACCTGGATGCGGTGCGTGCCAAGCTGGCCGATATGCGCCAGTTGGAGGCCAGTCTGGAATTGATGGTTGGCAGCTGTGATGCCACCTGCAGTGCCGGCCCCACTCGGGACTGCTGCATTCTGACCGACCTTACCACCCTATAAATTCAGGACTCCATCGTGCAAAAGAAACCAGTTGTTGTTGTCGTCGTCGCAGCTTTCGCCATGCTGGCCCTTGGGCTTTGGTGGTACTTCGCCAATCAGAACTCCCAAAGTCTGGAAGCCGTCACCGTTGACCGCACGGCGCTGATCCGCCCCCATTCGCCCAGCATGGGCAAGGCCGATGCCCCCGTCGTCATCGTCGAGTACTTTGACCCGGCCTGCGAGACCTGCCGCACGTTCTATCCGATGGTCAAACAACTGATGGCACAGCATCCAGACCGCATTCGCCTGGTCATGCGCTACGCACCGTTTCACAAGGGTTCGGACAAGGTCGTGGCCGTGCTGGAAGCGGCGCGCCGGCAGGGGAAGTTCTGGCCGGTGCTGGAGGCCTTGCTGCAGAACCAGAAGGACTGGGTGTCCAACCATACCGCCAGGCCGGACCTGATCTGGCCCCTTCTCGATGGAGCGGGTCTGAACATGGAACAACTGGCCATTGACCTGACTGCACCCGACCTCCAGCAGGTCGTCGCACAGGACCTGGCCGACGCCAACACCCTGGGCGTCTCCCAGACACCGGAATACTTCGTCAACGGCAGGCCATTGCCGTCTTTTGGGTTCGAGCAGTTACAGCAACTGGTGCGCGAGGAACTCGCAAGAGCGAACTGACAAGCCGTCGCTTCATTCCCTGCTTTCTGCAATCTGTCCCTTTTCGCTGGCCTGGCCGGCACACGCCCGGTATTCTGACCCCCATTCGGCGCGATCACCCCGGTCGCACCACCCTCCTACTGCTACAGGTGTCAGCCATCATGTTCAAAGCTATCGGTGACTTTATCCACAAGACCCCCTGGTGGGGAATGATCGTCGGCGGCGTCGCCACACTGGCCGTGCTGGTGCTGTTTGCCCTGCCGGTGCACGTGATCCGCCTGGTCGACAGTGGTTCCACGCCGGCCGAGAACCGCGCCATCCAGCGTGAGATCGGGCTGACAGTGGGCACCCGTGCGCTCGACCTGGCCTCTGACGTGCTGGGCGCGATGAAAGACCGCAGCACCAACCCTGAGCGGCGGGCCGAATTTGAACGCGCGCAGGCCGAAGTGCGCCGCGCCCGGGCAGAGCTCATCCGCGCGCAAACGGCGGGCTATGACACCATGATCGATTCCGCACAAGAGGCTGCGGACGCGGCACTGGAGGCCGCCACCGATGCGGCCGAGGCCGCGCTGGACGCCGCCGTCGAGGCCCGCCAAGCAGTGGAAGAGGCCCGTGCCGACACGATGGAGCGCCTGCGCGACAAGGGTGTGGACGTCGCCGCCACACTGAAGTCCATGGAGCAACTGGTGGCGTCCGCCCACGAGAACGAAAAAACGGCGCGCGAAGCCCTCAACGCCTTGCGCGCCGCGCAGCACGGTGGCCAGGAAGCACGTACCAGCCAGCCAGGAGTACCTGGGGTACCAGGCATTCCTGGGGTACCCGGCGTTCCCGGTACTCCCGGCAAGGCCGCGATTCCAGCGATTCCAGCCGTCCCGGCGCTACCGGCACTACCAGCAGTACCAGCCGTTCCGGCAATTCCCGCGAAGCCCGCCAGTGACCACACCGTTTTAGTGCTGACGCCCGAAGTCCGGGGCGACATCCGCGCCCAGGTCGGCAGCGATGTCTGGCGCGTGGCCGTCGGCTCGGCACTGATCCTGGCGTTCATTCCCTTGTACGTGGTGCTGTTGATTGCCAAGTTTTTCATTGGCCGCTCCCGCAGCGCACTGGCCCTGGCCGACCGCAAGACGCGCGAGGCCGAAGTCAGCGACGTCAGCCGCCAGGTCACCGAGGCGCGCCTGCAGGCGCTACAGGCCCAGGTGGAGCCCCACTTTCTGTACAACACGCTGGCCAATGTGCAGGCCCTGAATGAAGTGGACCCGCCCGCTGCCAACCAGATGGTGGGCCACCTGATCCAGTACCTGCGGGCCTCGCTACCCAAGATGCGCGAAAGCACGTCCACCGTGGGCCAGGAACTGGAGCTGGTGCGCGCCTACCTCAACATTCTGCAAATGCGCATGGGGCCGCGTCTGGCGTTTGGCATCCAGGCGCCTGACGATGTGCTGGCCTGCGCCTTCCCGCCCATGATGCTGCCGTCCCTGGTCGAGAACGCCATCAAGCATGGCCTGGAACCCCAGCGCGAGGGCGGGCGTATCGACGTGGTGGTGGAGCGCGTGCTGGAAAGCCACGGTGAAACCCTGCGCGTATCGGTGTGCGACACCGGCAAAGGGCTGTCCGATACGCCGATACAGGCCGGTGGAGGTGTCGGCTTGAGCAACCTGCGCGAGCGCCTGGCGGCGCTCTATGGCACACGGGGGCGCTTTACCCTCACGTCCAACGAGCCCCAGGGCGTGGTGGCCCGCATCGAGGTGCCGCTGCAATCCTCCGCCGCCTACCTGTCGTCCCAACACAGGCCTCTACAGACTTCAGCCCAGCCCCCCATCCCAAGCGCAACGCCGCCCACCGGCTGGCGCCGCGTCTGGTACGCCACCAGCAAGACACATGGCGTGTGGGCCCGCCTGTTGGCCCGCATGTTCATGGTGCTGATGCTGGTGTTGGCAGGCCTGCTGCTGGCGGGCTTCGTTGCCCTGCTCACCGGCTGGCTGCCGGTGCAGATGGGCGACTTTCAGCTCGATGGCATCGAAAGCCTGGCTGTCGGCTCCGTAGGCCTGCTGATTGCGTTTGGCGCGGCGGCACTGGCAGTGGCGATTGTGGTGGGCGTGCTGTACGGCCTGGGCTTTCTGCTCGCCGCGGTACTGGTGGTGGTCGCGATATCCATCGTGATCGGCCTGCTGCCTGCCGTGTCACCCTTCATCGTCATCGGTCTGGTGATCTGGTGGCTGGTGACAAAACGCAAGCGCTCATAGCACAATCACCCCATGCAAACCACCGCCGTTATTGCCGAAGATGAACCGATTTTGCGGGCCCAGCTCAAAAGCAAGCTTGCCCGGATGTGGCCCGATCTGCGCATCGTGGCCGAAGTGGGCGACGGCGAGGCCGCACTGGAAGCGATCGAAGCGCAGCAACCCGACCTGGCGTTTCTGGACATCCAGATGCCGGAAATGACGGGTGTGGAAGTGGCCAGATGCCTGGCGACCAACTCGGCGGTTCGAACCCATCTGGTGTTTGTGACCGCCTTCGACCAGTATGCTGTGGAAGCGTTCGAGGCCAACGCCGTGGACTATGTGCTCAAGCC
This sequence comes from Rhodoferax sp., assembly GCF_030646845.1. Lineage (GTDB taxonomy): Bacteria > Pseudomonadota > Gammaproteobacteria > Burkholderiales > Burkholderiaceae_C > Rhodoferax. The sequence continues at coordinate 13,115 of NZ_JAUSLE010000047.1, forward strand.
CTACACCGACGAACGTCTGCAGGCCACGGTCGACCGGCTCAAGGGGCGCTTGGCCATGGTGCCACCGCCTTCGCAGGATCTGCAGGCGCTGGTCGCACAGATATCGGCCCAGCTGCGACCCGCCACGGAGGCACTCCAGTGGATCAAGGCCAGCGTGGGCAACCAGTTGCGCCTGATTGCGATCGATGATGTGCTGTTCTTTCAATCCGACGAGAAATACACGCTGGTTGCCACCCGCGATTTGGACACCCTGATACGCACACCGATCAAGGACATCCTGACCGGGCTCGATGCCAACAAATTCTGGCAAATCCACCGCTCCACCATCGTCAATGCGACGGCCATTGAAACCGTGACGCGGGATTTTCGCGGTCAGGCGTCCGTCAAGATCAAGGGCCGCCCCGAGAATCTGACCGTGAGCCGGCCATTCTCACACCTGTTCAAGGCGGCGTAGGGGCTAGAGCCGCGTCGTGCCGGGCACCTTCGGTATGCTGCTTCCCAGCCGCTGGGCGGCCGCCGACAGGGATTTGTCCAGCGCGTCCGTCATCGCGACGGATATGGCGCTACCGGATTTGGACGACAGGAACTTCACGTACTGCTCCAGTTCCTTGTCGCTGGCCGTCTGGTAGGTCAGGGCAAACAGGGTCAGCACTACGCCCATGGATTGCGCCAGCATCTGCGGCTTTCTGGCTTCGAGCAACCGGCGCAACTCATCGGCAGACGGCGCGGCTGGGTTGGGCGCCACATTGGACAAGCCCTGCAGGACCGCCAGGGTGGTGTTGATCTGCATGGCCACCATGCCCTCGGCCGCGCGCGTCGCCTGCACCACCTGTGTCAGCAGGGTATAGCGCCGGGCCGATGCACTGCCCAACGCCTTGTTGCCGTCGGCCATCACGCGCTGCATGTCGTCGGAGTTGGCCGACGAAGCCTCCTCCAGACGGGTCATCAATTGCCCGGTCGGGCTGTCGTACCACCTGAGCGCGTGCGCGCCCTGCGCCACCGTCACCTGTTGCGACACCTCCCGCAGAAAGGCATCGCGCAGGCGGGGGGCCGCAAAGGCGTCTTCTGCCAGCTCTTCCAGCCGTTTCACGTCTTCGGCGGACATCTTGCCGCTGGTAGCCGACTGGGTGATTCCCGCTTTCACCTGAGCCGCCAGGCCGCCCAGCTGCGCCCATACGCCCGACTTGCGCATCAGTGCCTCTGCGGTTGCTTCAGGCACCTCTGCGGCAACCAGACTGTGCAGGCCGACCATGACAAGGCAGGCCAGAGCAAGACGAAATTGTTGGATCATGATGGCTCCCATATGCAGTGTTCAGTCAACCAGCCGCAACCCCGACAGGGGTCGCTCGACGTAGCGCTCAAAAGCCAGCGCCAATGCGACGCAGGCGCCCCAGGCTACCAGAGCAACCAGACCGGCGCTGCCCGAGAAGGTCCATTGCAGGTGTGCCCAGGCCACATTGGCCAGCAGGATCACACAAAAATGCGTCAGGAACAGCGCGTACGAACACCGCCCCAGCACCCTGACGGCCTTGGCCAAGCCCACGGGTAGAGTATGCGCGCGTCCGTCCCGGGCCATGCGCCAGCGCGCAAACCCCAGCCACAGGGCAACCACCAGCGCCAGCACGATGCGCAACCGAAAGTCCCACAACAGGGCGAGCGTGCCCACTGCGGCCAGCGCCGCAAGCCGCAGCCCGGCCTGGCGTGAATGCCCCGCCCACCAGGCAAACGCCCCCATGCCATAGGCGCCGAAAAAATACGGTGCCCAGTTGTCGCCCTCGGTTTGCAGATTGAAGACCAGCAACGATGCCAACGTCACCAGTGCCACCAGCCACTGAGCCTGGCGTCTGCCGAACCACAACAGAAAAGCCATCAGGACGTACAGCTGAAAATCGATGGCCACATACCAGATGCCAATCGATAGCGACTCCACACCCAGCACACCCTGCACCAGACCAGCATGGGTCAGCAGTTGCCACAGCCCCGGGGCCGCCGGAATGAACTCGGACTGCAGAGCGCCGCGCGCCAGGGCACTGGTGGCCATGACCAGCAACAGGGCCACAGAAAATGGCAACACCAGTCGCACATAGCGCTGCCCCACCCGACGAAGCAGATGCGAAAGCTGCAAGTAGCCGTGGGGCGCCAGCGAACTGGCCGCGAAGTAGCCGCCAATCACCAAAAACACCTGCACCGCCATGCGTGCGTACTCGAAGAAAAAATCCGTCAACCGCGGCGCGGCCACGCCCAGCGCATCGGCCAGGGGCCCATACACCGTGAAGTGGTGCAGCACAATGAGATGCGATGCAAGAACCTTGGCCGCATCGATGTGCAATTGGCGCCGTGGCATCGCGGGTCAGGGCAGCGGCAGGACCAGGTCGGTCGTGCCAGGGCGCACCCAGCGCGCAAACTCACGGGTCGTGTCAATGCAGCCCCCGGCGTCGGTATAGACGCCGCGTGGCTCGCGATAGCGCCCCATGACAGCCACAATGCGCACCATTTCGGCGGGGTCCTTCAAGGTTTCCTGCACCAGCCGGGCCACGCGGTCCTCATCAATGCGCTCTTCACCCGTGTCGTCGCGGTACACGGCATTGCGCCAGTGGTAGATCTCCAGGTACTTGGCCACCATGGTGTAGGGCTTGTCACGTTGCCAGAAGTTGTTGAACAGCCCACCGCCCAGGTACATCACCCAGGAACCTTCAAACCCGGAAGCATCGGCAGATGCCTCATCCGGGTTGCGAAACCAGGTGCGGTCACCCGGCACAAAGTAGTGCGGCGGCAGGGGGGCGTCCATGGACCCCTGCTCATGCAGAAAGACGTCATGGAACAGGCCTGACTTGATCGGGTTCGTCGTCCACATGGACTGCAGTTGTGCGTACAGAGCGGGATTGCATCGCTCCAGCTCCTGCGCAATCCCTAGCAATATGAGGTATTCAGAGGCGCGATAGCAGGAGAAGGAATACAACTCGCCCGATACTTCGGGCTGCGTCGCCTTGATGAGCGCGGTCGTCAGCGAAGCCTCGGGTCGCAGTACGAAGCCACGGTCTTCATCGTATTGCCAGCAGTCCTGCGGGCGCTCGGCCTGCATGGTATGGAAAGCCAGCATCGTCTTGCGTGCGGCCTGCACAATGTTGATGCGGATGTGAACGGCACTGACCAGCTCGTCCACGCTGGGGAACTCGAAGGCCACCGGCCCCATCAGCATGGCGACCACAATCTCACGGGCCAGATCCTGCCGGCTGCCTACCGTGTCGATTTGCAGGGTGGCAGCCAAGCCCAGAGTGTCGAGACCAGGGGCCCACTGCTGGACCTGATCGGGGTGGAGTTTCAGTGACAGGAACTTCTCATGCGACCCGTGCAGATGCTGTGCGACAACCATCGGCTGCAAATCCGCCAGACCCAGCCGCTCCAATATGTCGAGACAGGCCTGACGCGGGTCGGGAAGTGTGGGTCCATGAACATGGCACCCCATGCAATCGACATGCACCTGCCTTAGCAACCGACTCCCCATGGTCCCGATCCTCCGTGTCGTTAGCGGAGGCATTCCCAGCCGCGCGCAATGTTGGTCTGTTAAGTGTAGCGTCAGCCTTGGTGGGACTGCGTCGGTCCCGACGCGTCGGCGCTGGCCAGCGGCTTGAACATATTGATATTGGTCGGCACGTAGCCCAGCTTTTGGTAGAGCGCCTGCGCGCCTGCGTTGTGGCCAAAGACGTGCAGCGCGATGCCCGTGAGACCGAGCCTGCGGGCTTCGACCTCCAGCGCCGCAAAGGCGCGCCCGGCATGCCCCATGCGCTGGTGCTCTGGCCGGACATAGACGTCGTACACATAGGCGATGCGCTGGCCACCACGCAGCTGCGCCGCAAACCACAGCATGCCGACGTCCGCCTGTGTGGCGCCATCGCACAGTGTGTAGAAAAAGTTGTCGGGGGTGGCCAGGCCCTGTGGCAGCATGTCAACGTAGCCAGAACGCGACAGCTCCAGCGATTCGCCTTCGGCCCACTGACCGGCTTGCACCTTGTCCCGGGCAAAGTCAGGAATGGCATACGCCAGGTAATCCGCGAATGCGGATTCGGACATGGGAGACAGTGAGGTCATGGAATCCTTGGCTTCAAACAGGCACTGGCGCACCGGCAACTGATGAAAAATGGCGCCAGCCCTCGTGAAATATATCTATACAGCTATCAATACAATAGCATTCTTCGCGCTGGGCGGTATCAGCAATCAGGGTATATTGTGCCTTTGGCCATCACCACCCTTCCCCCATGCTTGACGAACTCAGACCCTTTATTCTGCATTGGTGCATCACCGCCGCCGCATTGTGGGTGGCCAGCGGTGTTTTCCGGGGGCTGCGGTTTGCCGATACCTCCTCGCTACTGATATCCGCCCTGTTGCTGGGTCTTGCCAATGCGCTGGTCAAGCCGCTGCTCATTGTTCTGACCCTGCCGCTGACGCTCATCACCTTTGGTCTGTTCCTGCTGGTGATCAATGCCCTGATGATCCAGCTGGTGGCCGCTCTGGTCAAAGGCTTCTCGGTGTCGGGCTTCTGGACGGCGTTTTTTGCCAGCATTTTCGTCTCGGTGCTGAGCTTCCTGATCGGCGCCTTCGTATTGGGCGGCAGCACTGCGCACCCGATACAGATGCCACACAGCGGGGTCTGGCTGTAGGGCGCTTACCGCAGCGCCAACGCCCCGCCCGTACCCAGCTGAAAAACCGATACGGCCTGCACCAGATCCTTGGCCTGGGATCGCAGGCCGGCGGCCGACGCCGCCATCTGCTCGACCAGGGCCGCGTTTTGCTGGGTCACTTGGTCCATTTGTGCCACCGCATCGCCGACCTGGGCCACGCCGGCGGCCTGCTCGCTGCTGGCCGAGCTGATCTCGCCCATGATGTCGGTGACGCGGCGAATGCTGCTGACCACCTCGGTCATGGTGGTGCCGGCCTGGTCCACCAGGGTGGTGCCGTGTTCGACGCGCTCCACACTGGCGTTGATGAGTGATTTGATTTCCTTGGCCGCTTCGGCCGAGCGCCCGGCCAGGCTGCGCACCTCGCTGGCCACCACGGCGAAGCCGCGGCCCTGCTCACCGGCGCGCGCCGCTTCCACGGCCGCGTTCAGGGCCAGGATGTTGGTCTGGAAGGCAATGCCGTCGATCACGCTGATGATGTCGGAGATCTTGCGGGAGGAGTCGTTGATGCCCTTCATGGTCTCCACCACCTGGCCCACGACTTCACCGCCCTTGACCGCCACTGAGCTGGCGCTCATCGCCAACTGGTTGGCCTGACGGGCGCTGTCCGCGTTTTGTTTTACGGTGGCGCTGAGCTGCTCCATGGAGGCGGCGGTTTCTTCCAGGGCGCTGGCCTGGCTCTCGGTGCGGGCCGACAGGTCGTGGTTGCCCTGGGCAATTTCTGCGCTGGCAGTCGCGACGCTCTCGGAGCCCTGGCGAACCTGGCCCACGATGGCAGCAAACTTGTCGCGCATGGATTTGATGGCATGCAACAAACTCGCCTGATCGTCATTCTTCAGAACGATATCGGCCGTGAGATCCCCCTCGGCAATGCGGTGCGTGATATCCGCGGCGTAGCCGGGCTCGCTGCCGAGCTGTTTCAATATGCCACGTGAAATCAGCAGGCCAATCACGAGCAAGATCCCGGCCAGCACCAAAGTACTAATGGCGAAACCAACGACGCGACTCGCGATGGCAGAGTCCACCGTATCCACATAAACGCCAGACCCAATCACCCAGCCCCACGGCGCAAACCCCTTGACATAGGAGACCTTCTGCACCGGCTGCTCACTGCCCGGCTTGGGCCACATGTAGAAAACAAAACCGGCGCCGCTCGCTTTGACCGTGTTGACGAACTCCACAAACAAATGCTTGCCTGTCGGATCCTTGTTGCCGGTCAAATCCTTGCCATCAAGCTCGGGGCGGATCGGATGCATCACCATTTTCGGCTGCATGTCATTGATCCAGAAATATTCGTTGCCGCTGTACCGCAGGTCCTTCAGGGCCGCCATCGCGCTGGCGCGGGCCTCTTCCTCCGGCATCTTCCCCTTGGCCACCAGCCCGTGAAAGTGAACCACCAGACTGTGCGCGGATTCCACCCCTTGCCTGACACCGTTCTGCCGCTCCTCCATGATCAACCGACGTTCCGAGACCAGGAACAGGGCAGACAGGATGATGATGCCAAGAATGGCGCTGCCGATGAGTACGCCCAGACGTTTGGCGATGGTGAAGGAAGAGAGATTGAACATGCTGGACCCGATACTTTTGGGACAACCCGTGCGCGACGGCCGATAGCCATTGTCAAACAAGCCGATAGCTAGAATTGTAGTTCGCTACGCATGAACGTGCATAGCGAGGTCCAATCCGGTCAGCCGGCGATCCCCCGTCGGATCCAAGTTGTCAGAATTCGATGTCGTCGCGGATGCTGGCGATGCCCGCCCTGGCACAGGCCTCGTCCATGTCGCCGGTCGGCGCCCCGGACACCCCGATGGCGCCAATGATGGTGCCCCCCGCCTGCACCATCACACCGCCACCGGCGCCGACAAAGCGCGGCACGTGGCGAATGCCGGAACTGGGCTGGCCCGCTTCCGTGGCCCGGGCCAATTCCAGCGTGTCTGTGCGAAAGCTGGCCGCAGTCCACGCTTTGTTTGTCGCGGTGTCCGGCGTGTGCGCGCCCGCAAACCGGTCACGCAGCATCACCTGCGCCACCCCGCTGCGATCCACCACCGCCACCGCCACCTGGAAACCGCGCTTGCGACAGTCCTGCAGCGCGCCCGAAGCGGCTTTCAGCGCCGCCTCGGGCGTCAGCAACCGTATGGTGTGGGTGCCCCCGCCGGCCTGCGCCAGCACGGGCACGCTGGTGCCAAGCAGGCAGGCAGCAGTCACAGTCGTCAAGATGGATTTCCTCATGGTTTCACTCCTTTGGTTTTACTTGCTCTCGGCTTTGGCTGGTGGACGCGCCGTGGCGGCGGGTGTCAGACCCAATCGTTTGGCGATGGACTGTTCCAGCGTCTTCACTTTGGGCTCGATCGCGCCCTGGGTCTCGGGAATCAGCTTCTCCACCAGCGCTTTTTGCATGTCGCCGTTCATCTGGGAGAATTTGCGCCCGACGGGTGACTCGAAAAGCGCAATGAGTTGTTTGAGTTCGTCCTCACTGAATTTTTCTTCCAGCAAGGCGCCAATGGTCGACGGTGCCAGCTTGACCGCCCGGTCACGCACGATAGGAACAGCCTCGTCGAGGTATTTCTTGATGTCGGCCTGAATCTCTTTGCCGATGGCCTCGCGCTTGTCTGCCGCCACCCGGGTCTGCAAGGCCAAACCGGCTTGCTGCATCATCAGCGCGGCCGGACGTTCCGCCAGGGCGCGCCCCGCCTGCTCGATGGAGGGCTGCTGCAGCTGCAGCACCTTCGCCACCAGCTCTTTCTTGGCCGCAGTCGACTCCGCCTGCGCACCACCGGCCAGCGCCAGCAGCGCCACGATCAATAATTTCTTCATCGTAAATCTCTCCATAAAAAAAGCACAACCCTGGCAGCCCGAACTGACGGACTGCCCATAGTTCATTATGGCCCTGTGACACGGGCGAACCCGACAATCAGGGATGATCGCGCCAGGCAAATGAAGAATTGTCAAGCCCGCCAGGATATTTACAACGCGAAAAATCAATGAGTCTTGAAATCGTACTGAAGCAACTGTCGACCCCTGGCGTCACGCTGGTGCGGGACTTGCACCTGCGCGTGCCCAACGGCGCCATCCATACCGTGATGGGCGCCAGTGGCTCTGGCAAATCCAGCCTGCTGGCCGCGGTTTGTGGCACTTTGCCGGACGGCATGGTGTTTGACGGCGAAATTTCCCTCCATGGCACACGTATTGAACGCTTGCCGACCGAACGACGGCATGTGGGCATCCTGTTTCAGGAAGACCTGCTGTTCGCTCACATGACCGTGTTCGAAAATCTGCTGTTTGCCGTGCCCCCCGGCCCCCGGGCCGAGCGCACGGCGTGCGTGGTGCAAGGGCTGCAGGATCTGGAAATGTCGCAGTTTGCGCAGGCCGACCCGGCCACGCTTTCCGGCGGGCAGCGCGCGCGCGTCGCCCTCATGCGGGCGCTGCTGGCCCAACCCCAAGCCCTGCTGCTGGACGAACCGTTCTCCCGACTCGATGCCGCCCTGCGCGGGCGCATGCGTGACTTTGTGTTCGAACTTGTAAGAAAACGCGGCATTCCGGTACTGATGGTGACGCACGATGCAACCGACATCGCCGACCCGACCCGTCTGACCTGCCTTTGAGCTTGCCTGAGCACCACCCCATGCTGGACCGCACCGCCACTGCTCTGATCAAACCCCTGGTGACCAGGCTGGCGCGCGCCTTGCTGCGCGCCGGGCTGAGTGCCAACCAGGTCACCATCGCCGGTTTTCTGATTGGTTTGCTTGCTGCATTATTGATAGCTAATGGCGCTTATATGACGGGGGCTGTGGCCATATTTGCCTCAAGACTCTGTGACGCACTGGACGGCGCGCTGGCGCGCCTGACGCGGGCCACCGATCGCGGCGGCTTCCTGGACATTGCGCTGGACTTTCTGTTCTACGCCAGCATCCCCCTGGCCTTTGCCTTCAGTGACCCCGCCCGCAATGCGCTGCCCGCTGCCGTGCTGCTGGCCGCTTTCATTGGCACCAGCTCCAGCTTCCTGGCCTTTGCCGTGATTGCGGCCAAGCGCGGCATGGTGAGCGTGGCCTATCCCGACAAATCGTTCTTCTTTCTGGGCGGCCTGACGGAAGCCACGGAAACGCTGGCCTTCTTTGCCGTCATGTGCCTGTGGCCAGCCCATTTCATCGAACTGGCCTATGTGTTTGCCGCGCTGTGCGGTGTCACCGTCATCACCCGCATCTGGTGGGGATGGCGCGCCTTTTCCTGATGCCGAACTGGATCAACCGGGAACCTGTCTGATGAACAAGAAAAAAGCCGGCCTGCTGCTGGCGCTGGCCGCGCTGGTCGTGAGCTACTTCGCACTCGATCTGGGGCGTTTCCTGAGCCTGGACTACCTCAAGGCCAGCCAGGCGGCGTTCGACACCCTGTATGCGCAAAAACCGCTGCTGATCGTTGCCGCCTACTTCGCCATTTACGTTGCCACCACGGCGCTGTCGTTCCCGGGCGCGGTGATCTTGACGCTGGCGGGCGGTGCCATCTTTGGCTTGTGGTGGGGCACGCTGATCGTGTCGTTTGCCTCCAGCGTGGGGGCCACCCTGGCGTTTCTGGCGGCGCGCTTTGTGCTGCGTGACAGCATCGAGGCCCGCTTTGGCCAGCGTCTGGCGGAGTTCAACCGGGGCATTGAGAAAGAGGGCGCCTTCTACCTGTTCACCCTGCGCCTGGTGCCGCTGGTGCCGTTCTTCGTCATCAACCTGCTGATGGGCCTGACCAAGATGAAAGCCGCCACCTTTTACGGGGTGAGCCAGCTGGGCATGCTGGCTGGCACGGCGGTGTATGTGAATGCCGGCACCCAGCTGGCGCGGCTGGACTCACTGCAGGGCATCCTGAGCCCCGCCCTGCTGGCGTCGTTCGCCCTGCTGGGCATCTTCCCGCTGCTGGCCCGCAAAGTGGCAGACGCGCTGAAACGCCGCCAGGTGTACGCGCGCTGGAAGCACCTGAGGCCGAACAAGTTCGACCGCAACCTGATCGTCATCGGCGCCGGGGCCGGCGGCCTGGTGTCCGCCTATATCGCCGCCGCCGTCAAAGCCAGGGTCACCCTGGTGGAAGCGCACAAGATGGGCGGCGACTGCCTGAACTATGGCTGCGTGCCGAGCAAGGCGCTCATCAAAAGCGCCACGCTGGCGCATCAGATGCAACACGGCACGCGGTACGGCTTGTCGGACACGCCGGTGTCGTTCAGCTTCCGGGCCTTGATGCAACGCATCCAGCACGTGATCGCCACCATTGCGCCGCATGACAGCATCGAGCGCTACACCAGCCTGGGCGTCGAAGTGCTGCAGGGCTACGCCAGAATCGTGAACCCGTGGACGGTGGAGATCACGCTGAATGACGGTGGCAAGCAAACCTTGACCACGCGCGCCATCGTGATTGCCGCCGGTGCGCGCCCTGTGGTGCCGCCGCTGCCGGGTCTCGACGAAGTAGGTTATGTGACCAGCGACACGCTGTGGCACGAGTTCGCAACGCTGGACGCGGTACCCAAACGATTGGTGGTGCTCGGCGGCGGCCCGATTGGCTGCGAGCTCGCTCAAAGCTTTCAGCGCCTGGGCGCCCAGGTCACGCAAATTGAGATGGGGCCACGCCTCATGGTCCGCGAGGATGCCGAGGTCTCGGCGCTGGCCCAGGCGTCGCTGCAGACCGATGGCGTGCAGGTACTGACTGGCCACAAGGCCTTGCGCTGCGAGAAGTCAGGGGATACCAAAGCAATCATTGTGGAACACGAGGGCCGGCAGATGCGCATCGAGTTCGACGCCCTGCTGTGCGCCGTGGGCCGCGTGGCGCGGCTGACGGGCTACGGACTGGAAGAACTGGGCATCCCCACCACCCTGCCCCAGGGCGGCACGATTGAGACCAACGAGTACCTGCAAACGATCTACCCCAACATCTTCGCGGCGGGGGACGTGGCCGGGCCGTACCAGTTCACCCACACCGCCTCGCATCAGGCCTGGTACGCCGCGGTCAACGCGCTGTTTGGTGACTTCAGGAAGTTCAAGGCCGACTACCGGGTGATCCCGTGGGCGACGTTCATTGATCCCGAAGTGGCGCGGGTTGGCTTGAACGAGCAGCAGGCCAAGGAAGAAGGCGTTGCCTGCGAGGTCACGAAATACAGCATCGAGGAACTGGACCGCGCCATTGCCGACAGCGAAGCACGGGGATTCGTGAAAGTATTGACGGTCCCCGGCAAAGACAGGATTCTGGGCGTCACGATCGTGGGAAAGCACGCCGGGGATTTGCTGGCCGAGTATGTGCTGGCCATGAAGCACGGCCTGGGCCTGAACAAGATACTCGAGACCATCCACACCTACCCGACCCTGGCCGAAGCCAACAAGTACGCCGCCGGCGAATGGAAGCGCGCGCACCAACCCACCGCGCTGCTGGCGTGGGTGCGCCGCTACCACGACTGGAGGAGAGGCTGAACATGCCCGCCATGGCATCCGTCATGAAGAAAACTCATTTTGCTATGTATTTCATAGCTGCATGCGCAGTTTTGACGGGGGCTACTCCCGCTTTTACTCAAGAGTCCACGCCGGCCGCTGCGCAACCCGCTGCGCTGACGCTGGCCCCCTTCAATGGCGTCGAAGCCAACACGCTGCACCCGGCCTGGCGCCTGGTCACGCTGCCCAAGGACAAAGGCGTACCGCCCTCGCGATTTGAGCTGATCACCCTTGCCGGCGAACCGGCCTTGCAGGTCAGCACCGACAAATCCTATGGCGTGCTGTCCCACGCCTGGCAGGGCCCGCCACCGACAGAACTGACCTGGCGTTGGCGCGTGGATCAGCCTCTGGCACAAACCGACATAGCCACCCGGGGCGGTGACGACGCGGCGCTCAAGGTGTGTGTCATGTTTGACCAGCCCGAGTCCGAGATTCCCTTTCTTCAGCGCGCCGGTCTGACTCTGACCCGCTCAGTGACCGGCCAAGACCTGCCAAACGCCACGCTGTGCTACATCTGGGACCAGCGCTATCCGCAGGGCACTGCCGGCGTCAACCCCTATACGGCCCGCGTGCGCTACATTGTGCTCGGGGGGCCTAACGCCCCAACCGGGCAATGGAGCACCCAGCGACGTCGGGTGGCCGATGATTTTCAGCGCCTGTTTGGCAGAGAGAGTAAGAGCACGCCCCCGGTCTCGGCGGTGGCGGTAGGCGCGGACAGCGACAATACGCAAGGTCACAGCCTCGCTTATCTCGGCCGGCTGCGCTGGCTGCCCTGAGTTCACGTCTGTCCGGTTGGCGTCGTCCCGTCCCCTTGCTACTGATCTTCCATTCATGAAAAAACTGGTATTGCTCGGCGCAGGCCACGCCCATGTGCACGTGCTGTCCACCCTGGCCGCCCAGCCCATGCCCGATGTTCAGATTACCCTGGTTGCGCCCTACCCGCGTCAGCTGTATTCCGGCATGGTGCCGGGCTTTGTGGCGGGGCATTACGCCCTGGAAGACTGTGTGATTCCGCTGGCACCGCTGCTGAAGAATACCGGCATCAAGTGGCTGACCCGCAGCGCCACCGGGCTGGATGCGAATGCACGCACTGTCACGCTGGATGACGGCAGCACGCTCAGCTTCGACTGGCTGTCAGTCAACACCGGGCCGGTGCAGGACCGGGACCAGATTGAACAGACCATGCCCGGCGCCAGTGAACATGGCCTGTTTGTGCGCCCGATCGAGGCGTTCGGGGCGCTCTGGCCCAAGGTGGCCGAGTTGGCAAAGACACGCGCCCTGCGGGTGGCCGTCATCGGCGGCGGCGCCGCGGGCATTGAGCTGGCGATGGCCATCCGGCACGGGCTGCGCAGTTCTTCCGTCACGATCATCAGCGGCGCGGCAGCCGTGGGCGCCAACTACACGCCGGCCGTGCAACAGCGGGTGGTCAAGGCCCTGAAGCGCCGCAACATCACGGTGCTGCCCGATCTGGCAGTAGGTATCCAGGCGGGAGAAGTTCTTCTGGGGTGTGGCGCCCGGCTGGCCTGCGACGTACCGCTGATTGCCACCGGCGCGCAGGCCCCGGCATGGCTGGCGGGCAGTGGCCTGGCGCTGGACGGGAACGGCTTTATCGCGGTGGATGCCTGCCAGCGCTCCACCAGCCACGCCCATGTGTTTGCCGCGGGCGATGTCAGCACGCGGGTGGATCGGGCCATCGCGCGCAGCGGCGTGTACGCCGTGCGGGCCGGGCCGGCCCTGGCCAACAACCTGGCGGCGGCCATCGCCGGTCGTGAGCCCACCCCTCACCAACCGCCCGAAAACACCTTGAACCTGCTGTCCTGCGGCGACCGGCAGGCCATCGCCAGCTGGGGCCACTACGCAGCGCAGGGGCGCTGGGTGTGGTGGCTGAAAGACCGGATCGACAGGGCATTTATCAAGCGGTACTCGCGTCCCCCTCTCACGCCCGCCGGAGACATGGACAGCGACGGTGCGCCAGCGAACAGACGATGAGCGGGGTGCCCGGCATGATTGGCATCAGACGGCGTGCCGTATCCCATCGCCCATTCTCTCCAACCCTCAAAAGGTTCACCATGAAAATCACTGAAATCAAAACAGGCCGTGCCCTGGCGTTTTTGCTCGCGGGTCTGCTGAGCACAGCGGGAGCGATGGCCGAAAAGCCGGAGTGGGCAGGCGGTGGCAAGCACGGCAAGCCCAAGCAGAACGAAATGCAGGAACATCAGGGGAAATCGGCGTCAGGCAAGACGGACCGGGCTGCCGGGCACTTTCGCGATGACCAGCGCACCGTGGTGCGAAATTACTATGGCGAGCAATACCGCGTTGGGCGCTGCCCGCCCGGGTTGGCCAAGAAAAACAACGGCTGCGTGCCGCCGGGGCAGGCCCGCAAGTGGGCGGTAGGCCAGCCAATGCCGCGTGATGTTGTGTCCTACAGCTTGCCCTCCGCCATCACCGTGCAACTGGGCGTGCCGCCAGCCGGACACCGCTATGTGCGAGTGGCCTCCGACATTTTGCTCATTGCCATCGGTACCGGGATGGTCGTCGATGCCATCCAGGACCTGGGTCGCCTCTAGCCGGACCGAGCCCGCAATGGCATGAAGGGGGAAACCCCTCAGCGCACCAGCAGCTTCGGCCCGTCCGTTCTGGCCGTGATCTCCCCAATCTCGGCCGCCGCATCAAACCCGTGCTGCTTGAAGATCGCCATCACGGCATCCACCGCGTCGGGCGCACACGACACCAGCAGGCCGCCACTGGTTTGCGGGTCGCTCAGCAGCGCCTGGTCGACGTCCGCAAAACCTGCGGGCAAGCCGATGTCGTGACCGTAACCGGCCCAGTTGCGCCCCGACGCGCCGGTGACCATGCCTTGCAGGGCCAGTGCACGCACACCATTCAGCAAGGGCACGCGAGCCCAGTCCAGTTGCACGGTGCAGTTGGCACCGCGTGCCAGTTCCAGCGCGTGGCCGGCCAGGCCGAAACCGGTGATGTCGGTCAGCGCGTGCACGCCCGCCAGTGCCGCCAGTTCGGGGCCGGGGGTGTTCAGCTTGGTCGTCACGGCGATCATCTGCGCGTAGCCGGCGGCATCGAGTTTTTCCTTCTTCAGCGCGGCTGACAGAATGCCCACGCCCAGCGGCTTGCCCAGAATCAGGCGGTCGCCCACCTGGGCATCGGCATTGCGTTTGACGCGGCTGGGATGCACCAGGCCCAGGGCCACCAGGCCGTAGATCGGCTCCACCGAGTCAATGGTGTGGCCACCGGCGATCGGAATGCCGGCCTCGCGGCAGACGGAAGCGCCGCCTTCGAGAATTCTGGCAATGGTGGCCGTGGACAGCACATTGATCGGCATGCCGACCAGGGCCAGCGCCAGAATCGGTTTGCCGCCCATGGCATAGACGTCCGAGATGGCGTTGGTGGCGGCAATGCGGCCAAAGTCAAACGGATCGTCGACGATGGGCATGAAGAAGTCAGTCGTCGCAATCAGGGCCTGCTCATCGTTGAGCTTGTACACGGCGGCATCGTCCGCGGTCTCGATACCCACCATCAATTCTTTGGGCATGGGCATGGCGGTGATGCCCTTCAGGATCTCGGACAGCACGCCGGGCGCGATCTTGCAGCCGCAGCCGCCGCCGTGGGACAGGCTGGTCAGGCGCGGCTCGCCCAGAGTGCTGCTGGCAATGCCTGGGCTGGTGGGAGTGATGGAGGTATTGGTCATGTTATTTCCATTGAATCGTCAGTTTATTTTGTTCGATAGATCAGGCGGCTGCCATCCGGGCGACCAGTTGGCGCAACAGGGCTTGCTCGCGCTGCGGCTCAAACAAGGGGGCACGCGCCTCGCATTGCTGGCGCAGCAGGGGCAGAAAACCGGCATCGTCGCGACAACGCTGCAATAACGCAGCCAGGGCCGCATCATCGCCCAAAGCGAAATACCCTGCATAGTGCGGGCCCAGCATGCCCACATTGCCGTCGATACGCGAGGCCAGCACCGGCGTGCCGCTTTGCACCGCTTCCAGAATCACATGCGCGCCGCCTTCCATCTTGCTGGGGTGCACCAGCACATGGGCGCGCTGGATGCGGCTGCGGGTCTGGGCATGCGCCAGGCCGCCCAGCCAGCGGTAATGCGGATGGCTACTGGCGGCTTGCTGCGCCGCCTGCCCGAGCGCGGGTTCGAGCGCGTCGCCAATGTGGTCCAGGTAGATGTCAGTTCGCTGCGCCAGGCGGGCCGCCGCACGCAGATAGGTCAAGGGGTCTTTTTCGTCGCGCAGGTGGCCCACCATCAACGCCCGGACATGCCCAGCGGTCTTGCTCAGCGTGGCACGCCGCGGCGCCGACTGAAAAATGACCCGGGTCTTGGGCCGTAGCGCCTCAGGCAGGGCGTCTGGCGCGCGTTCCTGCAGCACCACCAGTTGCCCAGCGGCCTGCAGGGCACGCTGGGCCGAGACGTCGGTGTGAATGTCACGGTACAAATCGGTACCGGTCAGCACCACCGCCAACCGCTCCGCGCCCTTGGCCTGTGCCCAGGCCAGCGCCGCGTCCGCCGATTTGCGCGCGTGCAGCGCCAGCATGACGTCGGCGTCCTCGCCCTGCCACTGGCTGGCGATGGTGGTGCGAAACAGCGGATGCAGCATGCGCGACCAGCGCCAGGCGGTTTGCCAGTTGCCGTTGTTGGACCCGGCCAGCGCCGGGCTGATGATCAGGACGTGCGGCTTCTTCATATGCCAAACAGACCTCTAACCCTCGTCTTCATTGCGCAACACGCTATCAATTTAATAGCATTCATACTCACCTTCAGCCTCGCGCCAGAAACACGGCAAACCAGTCCTGCGGGTCGCGCCATTGCTCGATCCGTGAGAAACCTGCCTCGCGCAGCAAGTCCTCAAACTGCTGCGGCGTGTATTTGCAGGAGTTTTCGGTGTGAATGCTCTCGCCTTGTTTGAAGTCGCGCTGCGCCCCCGGCCAGCGCACCGTCACGTCTTGTACGGCGTCCAGGTGCATCTCGATGCGGGCGTCCCCGGCCTTGTACAGCGCCCGATGCCGCCACTGCGACACCTCAAAATCGCTGCCCAGCAGCCGGTTGATGTGCAGCAGCATGTTGCGGTTGAAAGCCGCGGTCACGCCCAGCGCGTCGTCATAGGCCGGCTCCAGCACCGAGACGGGTTTGACCAGGTCCACGCCAATCAGCAAGCCGCCGCCCGGGGCCGCCTCGCGGGCCTGCCGCAGGAATACCAGGGCCTCGGCCGGCGTGAAGTTGCCGATGCTCGAACCCGGGTAGAACAGCAGGCGCTGCCCGTCACCCGCTGCCGGTGGCAGCGTCAAACCAGCCGAGAAGTCCATGCCCACGCCCACCATGTCCATCAACGGGTGCTGGCGCTGCAGACACTGCAGGGCGTCCTGCAAAAACGTGACTGAAATATCGACCGCCACATAGCGCGCGGGACGCAGCACGTCAAACAGGCGCGCCGCCTTTTCACAGTTGCCCGCCCCCAGGTCCACCAGGGTCATGCCTTGCGGGATCAGCGCCGCCATCGCCGGCGCGTGGCTGGCGAAGATGCTGGCCTCGGTACGGGTCGGGTAGTACTCGGGCAACTCGGTAATGGCTTCAAACAGGCGGGAGCCCAGCACGTCATACAGGTACTTGGGATGGGTGAAGGCGATGTCTGCCTGCAGACCACTCGCCAACTCGGCGCGCACGCCAGCATGGTCGTCCTGATGCAGCTGGACAAACAGGGGGGCTCGCTCGCGGACAGGAACTGGGTTCATCGGTTATCACCTTCTCGATGGGGTCGCAGGAATGCGCAAATACCCTGGCGGCGGTGCTGCCGTCCCGGCGGGTCAACAAAAGGGCGGGGTTTCGAGTCTAATCGGTGCTCGCAAAAAATTCATGGAGTCTCCAATGCTCATTTTTTCTTCCCCCCGTACCGTCAAAGCCCTGTTGGCTGGCGCCGTTCTGGCCTTCGGCAGCCTGGTCGGCGCGCAGCCCGTGTTCAAGGTGACCGCCATCCCCGACGAGTCGCCGACCGAACTGGCGCGCAAGGCGGTGCCGCTGGTGAAGTACCTGGAGCAGAAGCTGGGCATGAAGGTGGAGTTCACCCCGGTGTCCGACTACGCCGCCGCGGTGGAAGCGCTGGCCAACAAGCAGGTGGACATGGCCTGGTACGGCGGCTTTACCTTTGTGCAGGCCAACATTCGCTCCGGCGGCAAGGCCGTGCCCTTGGTGCAGCGCGAAGAAGACGAGAAATTCAGGTCGGTTTTCATCAGCAGCGACCCGGCCATCAAGACCCTGGCCGACCTGAAAGGCAAAACCGTCAGCTTTGGCTCGCAGTCCAGCACCTCCGGCCACCTGATGCCACGCAGCTTTCTGCTGCAGGCCAATATCGACCCTGACAAGGACTTCAAGCGCGTGGCCTACTCCGGTGCGCATGACGCAACAATAGCCGCCGTGGCCGCTGGCAAAGTGGACGCTGGCGCGCTCAATATCTCGGTGTGGGAAAAATTCGTGGCCGACAAGAAGGTCGACACCAGCAAGGTCAAGGTGATTTACACCACGCCACCCTACTTCGATTACAACTGGACCGTCCACGCCGACATGCCAGCCGCCCAGCGCGAAAAACTGACCAAGGCCTTTCTGGACCTGAACAAGAACACCCCGGAAGGCAAGGAAATCCTGGAACTGCAGCGCGCCACCAGGTTCATCCCCACCAAAGCCGACAACTACAAGGGCATCGAGACCGCGGCCCGCAGCGCCGGTCTGATCAAGTAAGTCGAACTCGCTATTTAAATGATAGCTACCTACGCCCTATCCACGAGGGCCAGAGGTCGATTTCATTCATGAAAATCTTGTTGGAAAACTGCTCCGGGTACCACCCCGCCGCCCGTGCCAATGCGCCGGCGGCGCTGCGTAGTGTGAGCCTGCAGGTGGCCAGCGGCGAGCAGGTGGCCGTGATCGGCCCGTCCGGCGCCGGCAAGACCACGCTGCTGCATCTGCTGGCTTGTGCGCTCAAACCGGCGCAGGGCAGCCTGCAACTGGACGGCCGCGATCCCTGGGCCTTGTCGCGCGGTGACTTGCAGCGGCTGCGCGGTGAACTGTTTCTCGCACCGCAGGTGCCGCCGCTGCCGCCGCGGCAACGCGTGGTCACTACGGTGCTGGCCGGACGGCTGCCGCACGAAAGCCTGTGGACCAGTGTGCGCAGCCTGTTCTACCCCACCGGTATCGCGCTGGCCGACCAGGCGCTGGCGCGTTTTGATGTGGGCGACAAGTTGTTCGAGCGGGTCGACCGGCTCTCGGGCGGCGAACGCCAGCGCGTCGGCCTGGCCCGTGCGCTGGCCACGCAGGCCCGGCTGTTTTTGGTGGACGAACCCCTGTCCGCGCTGGACCCGACCCGGGCCCAGCAAGCCATCGAATCATTGACCGGGGCGGCCCACGAACGGGGTGCCACGCTGGTGGCCACGCTGCACCATGTGGAGATGGCGCTGCGCCATTTCCCGCGCATCATCGGCCTGCGCGACGGTGAGCTGGCATTTGACCTGCCGGCCGCACTGGTGACACCGCCGTTGCTGCACCAGTTGTACGAACAGCACCTGGACGAACTCAACGGTGCGCCGCCTGCGGCCTTGCCGGACGCGCCCGAGGCGCCCGCCCCTGCGGCGATGCATTGCCGCTAGCGCCACCGGCCATGCAAGCCACGCTTCTCCCGCCATTGCCCCGCGCCCCAGGCCCGGCCCGGCGTGACCCGGCCTGGCGCGGACGCGTGTTCTGGACCCTGGCCGCGCTGGTGCTGCTGTGGCCGATGCTGGTGCTGACCGAGTTCAAGCCCTGGCTGCTGCTGGAGCCGGACGC
Organism: Rhodoferax sp.; assembly: GCF_030646845.1. Taxonomy (GTDB): domain Bacteria; phylum Pseudomonadota; class Gammaproteobacteria; order Burkholderiales; family Burkholderiaceae_C; genus Rhodoferax. Next base: position 32,068 of record NZ_JAUSLE010000047.1, read on the forward strand.
CCTCAAGCCCACCTTGCGCTTTCTGGGTGATTTTTTCCCGCCCAAGCTGGACGGCGAATTTATGGCGATGGTGGCGCGCGAGACATGGCGCACGGTGGCCATCGCCACCGCCGGCCTGACGCTGGCCCTGCTGCTGGCGATCCCGCTGGCGCTGCTGTCAGTGCGGGTGCTGTCCATCTCCGCCCTCACCGGCCCCATGGCGCTGCTGCCATCCGTGGTGCGGCAACTCGTGCGCTGTCTGCTGATCGTGCTGCGCAGCGTACCCGAGCTGATCTGGGCGCTGGTGTTTGTGCGCGTGGTCGGGCTGGGCCCGACCGCCGGTGTGCTGGCCATCGCGCTGACGTTTGCCGGCATGCTGGGCAAGGTGTACGCCGAGATTCTGGACAGTGGCGAGACCCATGCCACCAGCAGCCTGCTGCGCAATGGCTCGGGCCGTCTGCAAGCCTTTTTGTATGCGCTGCTGCCGCAAAACGCGGCGGAGCTCACCAGCTACACCGTGTACCGCTGGGAATGCGCCATCCGTTCCTCGGCGGTGCTCGGCTTTGTCGGCGCGGGTGGGCTGGGCCAGCAGATGGACGCCTCCATGAAGATGTTCAACGGCTCCGAGGTGGCGACCATGCTGCTGGTGTTCATGGCGCTGGTCTGGCTGGCCGACCGCATCAGCGCCTGGCTGCGGCGGGGCTTGGCATGACACTTGACGTCAAGGCGGCGGCCAACGAGGTCTACAAGCTGCCGCCCCGGCTGTTTGATGCCCGCTGCAAAGCCTGCTGGTTCACGCTGGGGGTACTGCTGCTGGTGGCCTTGAGCTTCTGGACCCTGGACCTGAAGTGGGCGCAATTTCTGTCGCTTGATGCCCTCAACAAGATGGGCCGGTTCCTGGGTGAGCTGCTGCACCCCGAGACCAGCCCGGCATTTCTGACGAAGCTGCTGTTCGCCGCGCTGGAAACACTGGCCATGTCGGCACTGGGCACTTTGCTGGCGGTGCTGCTCGGGCTGGCGCTGGCCCTGCCTGCCAGCAAGGCGTTTGATGGCGACCCGGCGCGCTGGCGCACGCTGACCCGGCTGCTGCTGAACGCCTTGCGCAGCATTCCCGAACTGGTCTGGGCCACCTTGCTGCTGATTGCAGCCGGCCTGGGGCCGTTTGCCGGCACGCTGGCGCTGGGCTTGCACACCGCCGGTGTGCTGGGCCGCCTGTTTGCCGAGGCCATCGAGAACGCACCGCCCGGTCCCGGCTTTGCGTTGCGCGTGCGGGGGGTGGCCGAGAACCGCGTGTTTTTTTATGCCACCTTGCCGCAGGTGCTGCCCCAGCTGATGAGCTACACCCTGTACCGCTGGGAAAACAACATCCGCGCCGCCGCCGTGCTGGGGGTGGTGGGGGCCGGCGGGCTGGGCCAGATGCTGGCGTTTCACATGGGGCTGTTCCAGATGGGTGAAACCAGCAGCGTCCTCATCGCCATGCTGGTGCTGGTGGCGCTGGTGGATGCGCTCAGCTACGCCAGCCGACGCTGGCTGGCCAGTTAGATCCCGAACGCCCGGAGCGCCACCTCGTCATCGGTTGACTCCCATGTGGCCAGGGAGGAACCAAAGTATTGCGCCAGACTCTAATTTTGCATGTGATTGCGCTTGCGCGGCGATCAGCGGCCCCTCGGGTCTCTGTGCGCTGTCGTACAGACGGGACTTCAACGATTTGACACCCTCCATGCATGTCAATCGGCTGGGCAAAAACTTCTATTGCCCTCATTGAACTTATGGATTGGCACTCGATCATAGAGAGTGCTAATATTATAAATATGACAAAAAGGAGTTCTGGCATGACTAATCAAACTGGAGTTGCAGGTGCCGCACTGGCAGTCGCCAATCCGTGGTCGCTGGTGCCCCCCTTGGGCAATCTGGATGCCTATATTTCGGCAGCCAACCGCTTGCCCATGCTGACGCCCGAAGAAGAGCAGGAGTTCTCGCGCAAGTTCAGGTCAGACAACGATCTGGACGCGGCCGGGAAACTGGTGCTTTCCCATTTGCGGCTGGTGGTGTCGGTGTCACGCCAGTACCTGGGATATGGCCTGCCCCATGGCGACCTGATTCAGGAAGGCAATGTCGGCCTGATGAAGGCGGTCAAACGTTTCGATCCGGACCATGGTGTGCGTCTGGTGAGCTATGCCCTGCACTGGATCAAGGCGGAGATCCACGAGTACATTCTGAAAAACTGGCGCATGGTGAAGGTGGCTACCACCAAATCCCAGCGCAAGCTGTTTTTCAACCTGCGTTCCATGAAGCAGCGCTACAAATCCGACGATGCGGCGGCCGATGCCGGCACGCACCGCGAGACCCTGAACGAAGACCAGATCGATGCCATGGCGGCCACGCTCAAGGTCAAGCGCGAAGAGGTCATCGAGATGGAAACCCGGTTGTCGGGCGGTGATGTGCTGCTGGACCCCAGTCCATCCGACGACGGCGAGGACGCCTATGGCCCGATTGCCTACCTGACCGATGCCACGCACGAACCCACCGCGATGATTGAGGCCAGGGAGCGCGACGTACTGGCCAGCGATGGCATTGCGACCGCGCTGGAAGCCCTGGATGAGCGCAGCCGCCGTATCGTGGAAGAGCGCTGGCTCAAGGTGAACGACGACAACTCGGGCGGCATGACACTGCACGAACTGGCAGCCGAGTACGGCGTCAGCGCCGAACGCATCCGCCAGATCGAAGTGGCGGCCATGAAAAAGATGAAGAAGACGCTGGCCGAATACGCGTAAGTCCGGCCTGCCCGTGAAATGAGGCAAACTCCGTAGGTTTTTTTGCTGAAACCTACGGAGATTTGTCATGAACCGCACTTTGCTGCGACGCACCGTTCTGGTCGTCGCCCTCACCTCGCTCACCGGCCTGTCTTTCGCGCAGAAAGCGAAGCCCAACGCTGCACAGCCCTGGCCGACCAAGACCGTGCGCATCGTTGTCGGCTTTCCGGCCGGATCATCGCCCGACCTGACCGCCCGCACCCTGGCTGAACCGCTGGCCAAGGCGCTGGGCCAGGCCGTGATTGTGGAGAACAAGGTGGGCGCCGGTGGCAATATCGCTGCCGACTTCGTGGCCAAAGCCACTGACGATCACACCATCGGCCTCATGATCAATGGCAACATGACGATTGCCAAGCTGCTCAATCCCAAGCTGAACTATGACCCGCTGAAAGACCTCACGCCGATCAGCCTGATCGGCATGTCGCCGCTGGTGTTGACAGCACCTGCGGGGTCGCCCGGGGCCACGGCGCAGGAGTTTCTGGCAGCGGCCCGCCAGGCGGGTGACAAGTGGAGTTACGGCTCGCCCGGCGTGGGCACGGTAGGCCACATTGGCATGGAACTGCTCAAGAGCCGCAGCGGCATCAACCCCGTGCACGTGCCCTACCCCGGCTACCCGCAGGTGGCGACTGCCATGATCGGTGGGCAACTGCAGCTGTCCATGATGCCGCCAGCACTGGCCCTGGCCCAGATCCGGGCAGGCAAGCTGCGCGCCATTGGCGTGACCTCGGGCGGACGCAGCACGCTGGCACCCGAGTTGCCCAGCATGTCGGAAGCCGGCGTGCAGGGATTCAACCTGGAAATCTGGAACGCGGTCGCGGCCCCGAACTCGCTGCCCAAGCCGGTCGTGGCCAGACTGTCCGCCCTGTTCAGCGAGATCGTCCGCACCCCCGAGATTCGGCAAAAGCTGTTCCAGCAGGGCTGGCAGGTGGCGGGCACCACATCCGAGGGTCTGGCCAACCGCGTCAAGTCCGATACCGCTGTGCTGGGCGGCATCATTGCCACGCGCGGCATCAAACCTGAATAGTCAAAGAAATCGCCCTTTAGCCCCCATCCATGGGGCGCATTCAGCTATTGTTTTGATAGCGTACGCAGGGCCCGCTGCACAATGTAGCGGGTTTGGGGCGCAGCCGACTCGTCGAGCCAGCGCTCACACAACCCGCTGACCCATTGCGGCTGCGACTTGCTGGCATCGTTGAGCCAGTTCGCCACCGAGTTCTGCACGTAGCGGCTCGGATCGGCGCGCAACGGCTCCAGCAAGCTCAAAGCCCGCCACGGCTCGGCCTTGAGAACCTCGATCTGGGCGCACCAGACACCGCGCGGACGGGTCAGCTCACTGGCGAAGCGGCGAATGTTCGGGTCACGGTCGAGGACCCAGGGCTGCAGCAACGCCACGCCTCGATCGGGCGCCGCCGCCAGCTCGTCACGCACCGCCATCCAGGCGGTTTCACGCGCGCCGAAATGGCGATCGGCTGCGAACCGCCGTACCGAGTGCAGCTTGTCAGGCAAGGCCAGTTCCGAGAGCATGACCCACTGGGCCGCCCAGCAACGGGCGACGTCACTGGCATGCGTGGCCAGGCGATGGGCGATGGCGTCACGTTCGGAATGGGCCGCCGTCAGGTCGTAAAGGGCGCGCGCCACATGCAGGTGGCGCTTCATGGGCTTGAAAGCCCCGAGCATGGCCAGTGTGTCACTGAGGCGTTCATCGCCGGCATCCAGCCCGATGTGGGTCGCCACGCTGGCCGTCAGGCGCGCCAGGTCGATCGCCAGAAATTCATTGAGGTTGACCGTCTCGATCAATCCCTCATTCAGCGCGTCCAGCACGGGCGGCGGGATCAGCGCGATACGGGCCGCGCCAGTCCGCCCCAGCAGCGGCTGGAGGTCTGCCATGCTGACTAGGGTTGCAACAACAGCTTGATGTCGGCCGCCAGTGGCTGGGCACCGGTGCCGTAGCGGGTGTACAGACGCAACTTGCCCTGCGTGTCGTACACATAGCTGCCCGCCGAGTGGTCCATGGTGTAGCTGGTGGGCGTTTTGCCATCGACCTTTTTGAAATAGACCTTGTATTCCTTGGCAAGCGCTTCCAGCTTGTCGGGCGTGGTGTACAGCGCCAGAAACGACGGATCAAAATTGGCCATGTACCCTTTGAGCACTTCGGGCGTGTCGCGCTGGGGGTCCACCGTGACAAACAGGCCCTGCAAACGCTCGCCATCCTTGCCCAGCAGCTTTTTGACTTCGGCCAGCTCCGCCATCGAGGTGGGGCACACGTCAGGGCATTGCGTGTAGCCAAAGAACAGTACCACCACCTTGCCGGTGAAATCCTTGATGGTTCGGGGCTGGCCGTTGTGGTCCGTCAAGGCAAAGTCCCGCGCGTAGTCTGCGCCGGTGAGGTCGATCGCGGCAAAACTTGGTTTTTTCTCAGAACATGCAGAAATTAGACCGGCAGCCCCCGCAACCATTGCGCAAGTTGCTATGAATTTAAGAGCATTTCTTTTTTTCATGGGATCCGTCACAGTACATAGTGGTCCACCAGCAAGGCGGCAAACAGCACGCTGAGGTGAATGAGGGAGAAACGAAAGGTCTTGCGGGCCAGTGCGTCCGAGTAGTCGCGCCAGAGCCAATAAGCATACAGACAAAACCCCACACTCAACGCCAACGCGGCGACGAGATAGATCCACGAACTCATGCCGTAGATATATGGCATGAGGCAGGCGGCGAACAGCATGAAGGTGTACAGCAGCACCATCAGCCGCGTGAACTCGTTGCCATGCGTCACCGGCAGCATGGGCAAGCCTGACTTGCGGTAGTCTTCCACGCGGTACAGGGCCAGGGCCCAGAAATGCGGCGGCGTCCACAGGAAAATGATCAAAAACAGGATAAGGGCTTCCGGCCCGACGGTGCCCGCCATCGCCGCCCAGCCCAGCACGGGCGGCATGGCACCCGAGGCACCGCCAATCACAATGTTTTGCGGCGTCAGGGGTTTCAGGATCACGGTGTAGACCACCGCATAACCGATGAAGGTGGCAAAGGTCAGCCACATCGTCAGCGGGTTGACCCAGACATACAACACCGTGGAGCCCAGCCCACACAGCACGCCCGAGAACAGCAGCGTCTGCCGGTCGTTCAGCTCGCCTTTCGCCGTGGGGCGCCAGGCGGTGCGTTTCATCTTGGCGTCGATGCCTTTTTCGACGATGCAGTTGAAGGCGGCCGCGGCGCCGGCCACCAGCCAGATGCCAAAACAGGCCACCAGCGCCCGTTGCACCTCCACCCATGACGGTACGCCGGGCACGGCGAGCACCATGCCAATCAGGGCGCAAAACACGATGAGCTGGATCACACGCGGTTTGGTCAGGGCGTAGTACTGCCGAAACACGGAAACTTGAACGGCTAGCAAATTGGCACTCATGCGGGGACTCTCGATGCAGAGGTTTCTGGGGCGACAGGCGCCCGGGTTCGTGGGTCGGTCCGGCTGGCAGCGATGGCCCAGGTCAAAACGATGCCCAGCGCGCCGGCCCCACCAGTATGCAGCACGGCGGCCACCAGGGGCCAGTCGAGCACGACGTTGCTCAGGCCGGTCACCAGTTGCAGGCTGATGAGCGCGGCGATCCAGCGGGAGGGACTGCGCATCGCCGCCACGCGATTCAGTCGCCAGGCCAGTACACCGAGCAGCGCCAGGACAATGAACGCCATGATGCGGTGAACATAGTGAATGGCCGTCAACGCGGAAAAGCTGATGTGCTCGCCCGTGCCGGTCAGCCCCAGCTCGCGCCAGAGCTCAAAACCCTGGCGGAAGTCCATCAGCGGCCACCAACTGCCCTGGCACATCGGAAAATCGGTGCAGGCCAGCACAGCGTAATTGGTGCTGACCCATCCGCCCAGCGCAATTTGCAGTACCAGCAGCGCAAAGGACAGCCACAGCAGCCGTCGCAAGCCCGCGCGCATGGCCACCGGTGCCATGCCCCCCTCAAACTGTGCAGAGCGTACGACCTGCACGCACAGCAGCGCCAGCAGCGCCAGCCCCCCCAACAGATGAAGCGTGACAATTGCGGGAAAGAGCTTCATCGTGACCGTCAAAGCGCCAAACGCGCCCTGAATGCAGACCCATACCAGGGTCAGTGTCGGCCACCAGGGACTCATGAGACGTGCCCGCCCATTTCGCGCTGAACGCTTCCAGCCCACCCAACTCACGATCGCCAGCACCAGAATGAGCACGCCAACGCTGGTAGCCAGATAGCGGTGAATCATTTCAACCCAGGCTTTGCCGTGCGTCACCGGGCCCGTGGGCATGGCGCTTTGGGCCGCTTCAATGTGGGCACTGGCGCCGATCGGGCTGGCGTTGCCATAGCAGCCGGGCCAGTCGGGACAGCCCAGACCCGAGTCGGTCAGGCGGGTGAATGCGCCAAACAAGACCAGGTCAAAGGTCAGGAACAAAGTCAGCAAGGTCAGCGCCTGGAGCCGCCGCAGCGGCGTGGCGTGGCGGTGCTGATGCCACACCCACACCAATGGCCCCAGCGCCAGCACGACGCCGCCCAGCATCAGGCGCGCCAGCGGCGACAGGTCGTAGAGAGATTGCACCTGCAACTGCTCCTAATTGCCGCCCGCAGCCGCAGGCTCCCGCCCGGCCCGGTCCCACGAAGCAGACGCGCGCATGAGGCGTTCCAGATCCCGTTTCGCCTTCGCGGCGCTGGATACATCCAGATTGGGGGGAAAACGCATCATCCAGTTGCCCATCGGGTCAACCAGGTACAGGTGCTCGTTGAGCTGGTGACCACTGTCCGGCGCCAGCCACCCGGACAGGCCAGCCATGGGCACGCGCAATACCGTGGCCTCCTTCAGCCCCGGCAGCAGCTTGCTGGCCACCGGCGCATCGTCCGGGATCAGCCAGACCCAATCGACCCGGTCCTTCTCCTTGCCCAGGCTCTCGCGAAGCTGGCGCTGCAGATACAAGTGGCGGCTGCAGGTTTCGTCGCAGGCGCCACCCGCCACGCTGACCAACAACCATTGCCCCTTCAGCGCCTTGAGGTTTCCGGCTTGACCGCTCAGGCTGACGCTGGCCTGGTCGGGCAAAGCGCGCTGCGGATCGATCAATTGGCCGAAATTGCGGCGACCCTCCGGGCGCACCACGTAGTAAGTGAAATACGAGGCCACGATCGGCGCTGCGCAGACCAGCATCAAAACCAGCATTGTCCAGCGCCCTTTGCGTCGTGCCTGCAGTTCCACGACCTGTTCCGGCGAGGGGATGGAATGAACGGTCAAACCCAGCGGTTGATCGGCGTGGCGGGGGCCTGAGCCTTTTGACGCCTCAGGCGCGCTTTGGGTAGATGAATCGTCTAACAATTTGAAACCAGACATAAAGAATTGCGATCAGACCGCTGAGTCCGAACCATTGAAAAGCATAACCATAATTTTTGTCGACGCCCATCCTGGCAAGCGGCCATTCGCGAAGCAGGCCTTCACTGGCGGCGCCAGTCTGCTGAACCCAGACTGACAGCAACGGCAAGCCGGTCTCGGCGCGAAACTGCGCGATATCCAGATTCTGACGTATAGGCCCTGTCTCAGTGCCGCCGAGCTCGTATAGCTTGGATAACGGGGGGACAATGCGTCCCCCGATTTCAACTACCCCCGCAGGTGTGTCAAGCGTTGGCACGCTGGTGCGATCGACAAAATTTCTCGCGACCCAGCCGCGCTGAACCAGGATGACCGCCTCACCGCCCTCCAGTTTCATGGGCGTCACCACATACAGACCCGGCTTGCCGTTCATGGGGCGATTGTCGAGAAAGACCGTGCGTTCGGCGAGCCAGCGGCCACGCAGACTCACGCCCCGGTACATCTCCTGCGCCGGATCGGGCAGCGAGGCCATCGCCGGTCCACTCAGTGGTGGCGATCCCGTCTTTTCGTCGATGCTGGCCTGCACCGCCTGCTTCTGGGCAGCACGCGACAACTGCCAGCGCCCCAGCGCCAGCGTAACGGCGATCGCCAGCAAGGAAGAAAGTGTGATCAGCCAGAATTTCGAGCGCGCAGTCACCGGATAATCGTCTCCATGAAGTACTTAGTCATTCTTGCGTTTTTCGCCATCATTGGCAGTCTCGGTACCGCCCTTTTCTTCATGATGAAGAACGATGCCAGCGGAAAATCCAGAGGCCAAAAAATGGCGCGTGCACTGGCCATGCGGGTGGGTATTTCCATTCTGCTTTTCGTCTGCATTCTGGCGGCCTGGAAGCTCGGCTACATCCACCCTACCGGCATCCCGTCGGGACAGTAGCCGACGCATCGCCCGCACCAACCAAAAAGGCACCGCGAGCGGTGCCTTTTTTCAGGTCGCCCGGCAGCTTAAAGCCAATAGACGAGGACGTAAAGTCCGAGCCACACCACGTCCACAAAGTGCCAATACCAGGCAGCACCTTCAAAACCAAAATGCCGCTCGGCCGTGAAGTGGCCTTTTTGCAGACGCAGGGTAATGAACAGCAGCATCAACATGCCCACGAGAACGTGGAAACCGTGGAAACCGGTCAGCATGAAAAAGGTGGACCCATAGACGCCTGAAGTGAGCTTCAGGTTGAGCTCATGGTAGGCATGGTAGTACTCGTAGCCCTGAACACACAGGAACACGATACCCAGCAAAACAGTCAGCCACATAAAGGCAATGGTCTTGCCCCGATTGCCACCGATCAGGGCGTGGTGCGCAATGGTCAGCGTGACCCCTGAACTGAGCAACAACGCGGTGTTGATCGTGGGAAGCCAGAACGGCCCCATGGTCTGGAAGGGCTCCACGGTGCCGGCCGGGGACCCGGTCACGCCTGCCGCGAGGCTGGGCCAGACAGCCTTGAAATCAGGCCAGAGCAATGCATTGCCCAAGTTGCCCAAGTCCGGCACCGAATGGGCACGAGCCCACCACAATGCCGTGAAAAATGCGCCGAAGAACATCACTTCCGAGAAGATGAACCAGCTCATGCTCCAACGGTAAGACAAGTCGATCTTGTGTCCGTACTGGCCGCCTTCGCTTTCACGAACAGCCTCGCCGAACCACTGATACAGTACGCCCAGAAACCACACCATGCCGAAGGCCAGCAAGTACTTGCCCCAGTCCGAACCGTTGATCCATTGACCAGCGCCAAAGAAGACACATAGCAGACCAAACGCGGCCAAAACAGGATGCCGCGACGGATTGGGCACAAAGTAATACGGGGTTGTACCGTGTGTTGTTGAACTCATTTCAGCTCCATTCCTTCCAGTTCTCTTCAATCATTTCAGGTGCCGGGCCGCACTTTATTTAGCGACAACCCAATTCACCAACACTATCAAACCAACTACAAAAACAACTGCAATCCCGATCCCCACTCCAATGATATGAAATGGGTTGACCCGGGCCATGTCTTCCTGCGATTCACTATTTTTTCGAATGCCAAAAAACGACCAGGCGACCATCTTGATGCTGCGTAAAAAAGATCCAGCGCGCACCGGCTCCCTGGCCTTGCCATCCTCACTCAAGAACCCGCTCCAATGACCAGGTGCCCACGGGCATCGGCGACGGGCGCCGGCGGCGTTTTGCCGCCTACCTCAAAAAACGTATAGGACAGCGTGATGGTCTTCACATCCTTGGACAGCTTGGGATCAATCACAAAAACAACCGGCCAGGACTTCTTCTCACCCGCTTCCAGTGTGTACTGGCTAAAGCAGAAGCACTCCAGCTTGCTGAAATGGGCGCTTGCCTGCTGCGGGGCGTAGCTCGGGATAGCCTGGGCAGACATGCGCCGGTTCTGCACATTCTGGAACTCGTACATCACGGTCGCCAATTCGCCCGGATGAACCTGCAATGAACGCTGCGCCGGTTTGAACTCCCAGGGTCCGCGCGAATTCGCATCGAACTCAATCGTGATCGTACGGCTGGTGTCCACCTGCGTATTGGCGGGCAGAGTCACGGTGGCACCGGGTATGTTGCGGTCCCCGAGCGCCAGGACGTTGATGCCCGTCATCTCGCATATGGCCTTGTAAATCGGCACCAGCGCATAGCCGAATGCAAACATGCCAGCCGCCACCACGGCCAGCTTGCCCACCATCCTGACATTTGCGCGCCGCAGACTCATGGTCTATTTACCCAGGAAAGCCATCTTGATCATGAATCCAACAAAAAACACCGCAACAACCGACAGCAGGATCAAGCCGGTCTTCAGATTGGTTTTCTTTTGTTCAGGCGTCATGTTGGATCTCAGTTTGCGTCTTAACCAATGATTTTGGTTGCCGTCGCGTCCAGTTTGGGCGGTGTGGCAAAGGTGTGGAACGGCGCTGGCGAGGGCACTTCCCACTCCAGCCCTTCGGCACCGGCGCCATCAGCGTCGTTCCAGGGGCGCTGGGGCGCCTTCTTGCCCTTACCACGCATTGCAGGCACCACAATGAACAGGAAGAAATAGACCTGCGCAAAGCCGAAGAAGAAGGCACCGACCGAAGCCACCGCGTTGAAATCAGCGAACTGCATCGGGTAATCGGCATAGCGGCGTGGCATGCCGGCCAAGCCCAGGAAGTGCATCGGGAAGAAGGTCACGTTGAACGCGATCATTGACCACCAGAAGTGGATCTTGCCGCGGGTTTCGCTGTACATCACACCGGTCCACTTGGGCGCCCAGTAGTAGAAACCCGAAAACATGGCGAACAGGGAACCAGCGACCAGCACGTAGTGGAAGTGAGCCACGATGTAGTAGGTGTCCTGCAGCTGGATATCGATCGGCGCCATGGCGGGAATCAGCCCGGTAAAGCCGCCGATGGTGAACACAAAGATGAACCCGACGGCAAACAGCATGGGCGTCTCAAAAGTCATCGAGCCCTGCCACATGGTGGCGATCCAGTTGAAGATCTTCACGGCAGTCGGCACCGCGATCAGCATCGTGGCGTACATGAAGAACAGCTGACCGGTGACCGGCATGCCGGTCGTGAACATGTGGTGAGCCCATACGATGAAGCTGAGAATCGCAATCGAGGAAGTTGCGTACACCATGGAGGCGTAGCCAAACAGTTTCTTGCGCGCAAACGCGGGTACCACCTGGCTGATGATGCCGAAGGCCGGCAAGATCATGATGTACACCTCGGGGTGACCAAAGAACCAGAAGATGTGCTGGAACATGACTGGATCGCCGCCACCGGCGGGGTTGAAGAAGCTGGTGCCAAAGTGGCGATCCGTCAGCGTCATGGTGATGGCACCGGCCAGCACCGGCATCACGGCGATCAGCAGGTAAGCGGTGATCAACCAGGTCCAGCAGAACATGGGCATCTTCATCAGCGTCATGCCAGGCGCGCGCATGTTCAGGATGGTCACGATGATGTTGATCGAGCCCATGATGGAACTCGCGCCCATGATGTGCAGCGCGAAAATACCGGCATCCATGCTGGGGCCCATTTGCAGGGTCAGCGGCGCATAGAACGTCCAGCCGGCAGCGGGCGCGCCACCGGGCATGAAGAACGAGCCGGCCACCATCAGGCCGGCCGGAATCAACAGCCAGAAGCTGAAGTTGTTCATGCGCGCAAAAGCCATGTCAGCAGCGCCAATTTGCAGCGGAATCATCCAGTTCGCAAAACCAACGAAAGCCGGCATGATGGCGCCGAACACCATGATCACGCCGTGCATGGTGGTGAGCTGGTTGAACAGCTCGGGATTGACCAGCTGGAGGCCGGGCTGGAACAGCTCGGCACGAATCAGCAACGCCAGTACCCCGCCAAGCATCAGCATGGTGAAGCTGAACAACAGATACAAGGTACCAATGTCCTTGTGGTTGGTCGCAAACACCCAGCGGCGCCAGCCGGTGGGCGCATGATCGTGATGATCGTCGTGGGCGTGATCGTGGTGGTCTAGAACAGCACTCATTCTGATTTCTTTCTCAATACTTGTATTCGTGGCACGGCTGCTTACTTGCGTGCAGCGGTGATGTCGGCCGGCTGAACCAGTTGACCCGTCTTGTTGGACCAGCTGTTCTTGGTGAAGGTGATGACAGCCGCAATATCAGTGTCGCTCAGCTGCTTCCAGGCCGGCATACCAAGATTTTCGCGGCCGTTGAGCATCACCGCAATCTGGCTTCCCTTGTCGGCATCCAGCACAACGGCAGACCCATCGAGCGGCTTGATCGGACCAGCACCCTTGCCGTTGGCCTGGTGGCAGGCGGCACAGTTGGCAGCATATACTTTTTCGCCGCGCTTGGTGATGTCTTCTGCGGTCCAGACCTTGGTCGGATCATCGGCTTTGGCAGCCATTTTCTTCTTCTCACCCGCCACCCACTGCGAGTAGTCCGCGGCAGAGACGACCTTCACGTGGATCGGCATGTAGGCATGCTCCTTGCCACACAGCTCGGCGCACTGACCGTAGTAATCGCCAATCTTTTCGGCACGAAACCAGGTATCGCGCACAAAGCCGGGAATGGCATCCTGCTTGACGCCGAAGGACGGCACCATCCAGGCATGGATCACGTCAGTCGCGGTGGTAATGATGCGGACTTTCTGGTTGACGGGCACCACCAGCGCGTTATCAACTTTCAGCAGGTAGTCGTTGACTACTTCGCCGGCCTTCGGACCGCCGTTGTCGGACATGGCACGCTGCGTGCTGTCCAGCGATGCAATGAAACCAATGCCCTCGCCTTCACCCTTGAGGTAGTCATACCCCCACTTCCATTGCATGCCGGTCGCCTTGATGGTGAGGTCGGCATTGGTCGTGTCCTTCATCGCCACCACCACTTTGGTAGCCGGCAGCGCCATCAGAATCACGATGATGAAAGGCACCACCGTCCAGATGATTTCCACAGTGACCGATTCATGAAAGTTGGCCGCCTTGTGTCCGACCGACTTGCGGTGCTTCCAGATCGAATAGAACATCACCGCGAACACGGCGACAAAGATGACCGAGCACAGAATCAGCATGAACCAATGCAACCAGGCCTGTTCCTCGGCAATTTTGGTGACTGGCGGATGCAAATTCAGCTGATTGACAGCCGGTCCGCCAGGCAAATCGCTGACTGCATGTGCCGCTGTGAAAGCCACGGTGCCGGCCCAAGCACTTGCGGCCAGCAGCACGCCGGCCAATTTATTGAAAATGCTCTTCATCATGTTCACTTTTTCATTGCCTCAAATTAACCAAATCTGACCCGACAACCGGGCGTACCTTCACGCACCCCGCAGTGCCATCCGAATCTCTTTTGCAAGCACCGGACGCAATTCCGGCCTGACAAAACGGCCCACATCGATGGAGCGCCCCTGTCCCGACACCTCTATCAGCGACCGGTCGCCCAATCTCGGCTCCACACGAACCCATTCACGACGGAACTCGGCACGCTCCAGCCTGCCGGCGTTTTCAAATTCCACTACGAGACGCCCGTCCTGCAGGTAAATTCGCTCACCGTCCGTGGCATGCCGGGCGTAGAGCAGAAAAGCGGCACCAACCGCCAGCAATTCAGCCCAGGCAAACCAAAGAACCAGCACCGCGCCCTGAAACCAGAACACCGCGCCAATGCCTAGCGACACAACGCACAGCGAGAGGTAAAACCAGCCCAACTGAGTCGGCGTCAGCGCACAGTTACGTCGCAAGAACCACTGAATGGTCTTGCCTTGCACCGTTGCGAAGCGAAATACCATGTTTGTCACACGTTATACCTGCTGAACACCATTCCGAACAAGCGTCGGACGCAAGAGAAAGGGAGACTTCCGTCAATCTATCTGCCGGGCATTGTAGCCGACGCTTTTGACTGCTTCTTCAATGTCAAGCCCTTTTCTCAAGGATCTTTGGATTACCTTTTGCGCTGGTTCAAGGTTTCACGCATTTCGGCCAGAGAAAGTACGGTTTCGGGGCGAATGGGGAGGCGGGGCCGGGGCTTGAAGGCGTGACCGTATATAACCTCGAAGGTCAGTCGCAGGGGTGCCCCCTCAAGCGCCTGATGCAACTGCCCGTGCCACTGCCGTCCGCGCATGGCGGGGAAACGTTGCGAATTCAGGTTGCGCCCCAGACCGCGCAATTCTTCCAGCAGCCGCTGCGGCGTCTCGAATGTCAGCGTGATGCGTTCCATGTCCATCACGGGCTCGGCGAAGCCGGTGGCGACCAGCATGTCGCCCCAATCATGCATGTCGGTGAACTCGTGCGAGGGGGCCGGCCAGCCCAATGATTGATAGAGCCCGCGCAATTCCTGCAAGGTGTCCGGCCCCAGGCAGGAGAACATCACAAATCCATCGACCGCCAGGGCCCGATGCCACTGGGCAATCAAGCCCTGAGGATCGGCCGCCATGTGCAGCGCCATGTTGGCCCACAGCATTTGAACGGCGCCATCGGTCGGCGCTTCAAGCCGGGGTGCCGTGCCCGTCCATCGGGACGGCTGCCACCACGGTGACGCCATTCTTTTTTCGGCGTAGGCGATCCTGGCTTTGTCCGCCTCCACCACAAAACACCCGGCATCCGGATAGCGACGGTTCAGCAGGGCATGCGCCTGAAGACCGCCGCGCACAGGCTCCCAGTGCGCCCAGTTTTCGGGTTTGAGCTTGATCCATTCGAGCCGCTCTTCCATCCGCCGGGCCACCTCCTCGTGCAGCCACGGGGACGGACCGGCGGGCATGTGCTGCCAGCGCCGGACAGCCTGGGGATCAATGGTGGGGGGGCGCTGGGTGGTCATGATGCGTAGTGGGATCGCAAGAGTATATTGATCTGATGTTTCCTGGATTGTTCAATGGGATGTTCGAGGCCTTGCCCAGCCAGTGCCTGGTGTGCCATGCGTGGCCGGCGCAGCCGCTTTGCGAGGACTGTGTGAATCGTTTCGCCCAGCCGCAGCCGCGCTGTCAGACTTGTGCGCTGCCGGTGCCGATGGGTGTCAGGCAATGCGGCATGTGCGTCAAGTCACCGCCCCCGCTCGACACCTGTCTGGCGGCAGTGTCCTACGCGTATCCCTGGTCTGACCTGATCGTTGGCTTCAAATTCCAGAAGCAGCCAGGCCGCGCGCGCGCCTTTTCCCTGCTGTTGCGCAGCACCCCGTGGGTGGAGCCCGCACTCGACGCCGCCGATGCAGTGGTGCCCATGCCGCTGTCAGGTTTGCGCCTGCGGTCGCGCGGCTTTAACCAGGCTCTGATGCTGGCCAGGCAACTCGCGCCTGACAAGACCGACAGCCGTCTCCTGCTTCGCATCAAGGACACGCCACCCCAGAGTTCTCTCAAGCGCGCAGAGAGGCTGGGCAGCGTGAAGGATGCGTTTGCCGTGGATCCCTTGCTGCTCAATCGCACCAAGGGAGCACGGCTGGTGCTGGTTGACGATGTCATGACCAGCGGCGCCTCGCTCTTTTCCGCCGCGCGGGCGCTGCGGGCGGCGGGCGCGGCACACATCACCGGTGTCGTGATTGCGCGCACAGAGTAAACCACGCCCCCACGCTTGTCGCTACGCGTACTACGCTGCCCGCCGAGGGTGGCCGTGCCATGCTTGGGGCGGCCCGGCGCTGCGGCAGCCCCCATGCTTGTCGCTGCGCGCACCACGCTGCTGCCCCCCGAGGAGGTCGTTCCTTGCTTGGGGCGGCCCGGCGCGGCGGCAGCCTGCACGCTCTGACAATCGACACGGGGGACAATACGGCCCTATGTTTCATATTGTCCTGGTCGAACCCGAAATCCCGCCCAACACGGGCAACATCATCCGTCTGGCGGCCAACACCGGCTGCACACTGCACCTGATTGAGCCGCTCGGATTTTCGATGGACGACAAGCACATGCGCCGCGCCGGGCTGGACTACCACGAGTACGCCGAACTCAAACGCCATGCCAGCTGGCAGGCATTCCTGGATGCCGAGCACCCGGCACCTGAGCGCATGTTCGCCCTGACCACCCGCGCTACCCGGCGTGTGCACGACGTCCAGTTTGCGCCCGGCGACTGGCTGGTATTCGGTTCTGAAACACGGGGATTGTCGGAGTCGGTGCGGCAGTCGTTTGCACCCGCACAATGCCTGAAACTGCCCATGATTGAAGGCCAGCGCAGCCTGAATCTGTCCAACGCCGTTGCCGTCACGGTCTTTGAAGCGTGGCGGCAAAACGCGTTTGGATCACGCGGCTAGCGCACGCTGCACCGGCGCTGCCGACACCTCATTCAGGAACGCAAGAAAAGCCCGCGTACGGGCCGGTATCAGCTTGCGTGACGGGACGGCAGCATAGACCGTCAAGCGGCCAAACAGCCAATCGGGCAGCAGATGCACCAGCTCACCGCTGGCCAGATGCGGAGCCACCAGCAAACGGGACAGAACGGCAATGCCGGCACCATCCAGCGCAGCGCGGTACAACACATCGAAGCTGACCGACTGCACAGCTACCGGCATCTCCACCTCCACCGGCTCACCCGCGCCTTGCACTGGGCGCAGGCGCAGACGCCGGCTGCTGGCACCACCGGCCTGCTGCCAGGGGAACTTGAGGTAGTCATGATGCTCCAGATCCTGCGGCTTGAGCGGGGTGCCGGCGCGCTTGAGATAGGCCGGCGAGGCGCACACAATCCATTCGGTGCTGGCCAACGGCCTTGCCACGACACTGGCGTCGTAGCCCTCGTCCACCGCCATGAGGGTGACATCGAACTCATCCACCCGCGACTGGGGGAATGGATCAATCGCGATCTCCAGCACCACCTTGGGGTAGCGTTCGCGCCATTTGGCAATCTGGGGCGCGAAAAAATAGGTCGCCAGCACGGGAGAAGCCAGCACACGAACCGTGCCCTGCAGATCCTGCGTACTGCAACCCACTGCCGCTTCGGCATCGTCGATCTCATGCAGGATGCCACGCACCCGCAGCAAATAGCTCTCACCGGCGTCGGTTAGCGCCAGCTTGCGCGTTGTACGGTGCATGAGCCGGGCTCCCAGATGCTGCTCCAGATCACCAAACAAGCGGGTGACGGCAGCCGGCGACATGTCCATCGCACGGGCGGCGGCCGCAAAGCCGCCTTCGTCGACCACGCGTTGAAACACCCGCATTGACAATAAACGGTCCATAAAATGCAACGAAGAGTACTAATTTTTTGAATTATTGCAAATTAAGCAATGATGAATTACTGACCAAGGGGTTTTTAATTCGCATCAACAGGCCTAAAGTTCATCCCATCGATGAGCCGAAACCAAATAGACGACTCACCGAGGCTGGACAAGACGGGACACGATGAATCCCGGCCTGCCCGGAAATGTCCGACAACTTTTGAAAGAAACCATCATGAAAACCAAATTTGCAGCAACCGCATTGATTCTCGCTTCCGGCCTGATCGCCAGCACCAGCTTCGCAGCCGCGACGCTGGCGCACTGACCCGCGAGCAAGTTCGCGCTGACTACCTTCAAGCCCGTGCGGAGGGCAGCCTGCCCCCCATCGGCGAAGGACAGGTGGTCAACGCCAAGTCAGCGCCCAGCACAATGACACGCGAGGCCGTCATGGCCGAGTATTTGTCCGCCAAAAAGGCAGGTGCATTACTCCCCATCGGCGAGGGCCAGATGGTTCAGCTTGAGTCGGCACCCAGCACGCTGACACGCGAAGCCGTCAAGACCGAGTATCAGGCCGCCAAAAAGGCCGGGAACTTGCCCCAGATCGGCGAACACGCATAACGCGCCGCACGAATTCCACGTGCCCAAGCCGAGGTGACGTTGGCGGCCAGCCGCGGTCTTCTTGTCACTTCCCGGTAATCCCGCCCTCGTGGCGGGATTTTTTTGTCTGAACGATCTGCTGCTATGGGTAATGCCGCGCCAGTGACTCGGCCACACACACCGGCTTGGCCGAGCCTTCCCGCTCCACGGCAACCTCCCAGGTCATTTGCGCGCCGCCGTTGTCGATGGGCTCACTCTTGAGAAGCTTCATGCGGGCGCGCAGGCGGCTGCCCACCGGTACCGGCGCCATGAAGCGCACCTTGTTCAAGCCGTAATTGACGCCCATGCGGGTCTCCACGACTGTCATGGAAGACTCAAAAAACTTCGGAAGGAGCGACAGCGTCAGAAAGCCGTGTGCGATCGGGCCACCAAATGGCCCGGTCTTGGCTTTTTCAACGTCCACGTGAATCCACTGGTGGTCACCGGTGGCTTGCGCAAACTGGTTCACCTGCTCTTGCGTGATGGTGATCCAGTCGCTCACAGTGACTTCCTGGCCGGCCAAGGCTGACAGTTCGGAGAGGGTTTGAAATATCTTCATGCCGCCACTGTAGCGATATGGGCGCGGGTCACTTGTCCGATGAGCGACAAGATGACTGTGAGGCGATGCCCTCAGGCGTCCAGCCACTCGCAGACGGCCTGCCACTGCGCCAGGTCTTTTTCCACCCGGCCGGGTGCCACATCAAACAGGGTCAGGCCACGGGCCGCCAGATGAATGTAGTTTTGCGTGTCGCGCAGGTAGCCCAACACCGGCAAGCCCAGGGTATCGACAAACTCATGCAGTTTGTCCGCGGCGATGGTGCGCGCATCCACCCGCATGCCCACCAGGCCAATCTGCAGTTTGTCGTGGTGCTTGTTCTGCAACAGCTGATCCAGAAACGCCCGGGTGGCAAAAATATCAAACACGCTGGGCTGCAGCGGCACGATGACCTTGTCGGCCATCTTCATCACATCACTGAAGCGCCAGCCGTGCAGGCCCGCTGGCGTGTCCAGCACCACATGGGTGGTGCCTCTGGGCGGTTTGGCGATCACGTCGGCGCTGACTTCCCAGGTGGTGATGGGTCGTGCGGCCGGCGGGCGCAGCCCGAGCCACAGGCGTGAGGACTGCTGGCGATCGGCATCGCCCAGCATCACGGCATGCCCTTGTGCCGCAAAATAGCCCGCAATGTTGGTGGCCAGCGTGGACTTGCCCACACCGCCTTTGGGATTGGCAACCACGACCACTGGCATGAAGTGCTCCTGTGAATTGAACTTTGCGCTATGTTAGCGGTATGCAAGAAGAAACCATAACGCTGTCAGCCCCGCCTCTGGATCAAGGCAGCGAAGGCATCTACCTCATTGCCGCGCACCCGAACTGGCGCGAATCCCGCGTCAACCGGCGCTTGCTGGACAGTGCCGGCACCGTGGCCCGCGTCGACACCAACGACCTGTACAGCCGTTACCCGGACTATTGCATTGACGTGCCTGCCGAGCAGGCCCGGCTGGCGGCCGCGCAACTGATTGTGCTGATGCACCCAATTCACTGGTATTCCATGCCCGCCCTGCAAAAGCTCTGGCTGGACGACGTGCTGAGCTACGGCTGGGCCTATGGCTTGGGCGGCGATGCGCTGCGCGGCAAAGACCTGTGGCTGGTGGCCACCACCGGCAGCCCCGAGAGTTCTTATCACCCGCAAGGCTACAACCGTTATTTCTTTGATGCCTTTTTGCCACCCTACGAGCAAACTGCGGCCTTGTGCGGCATGCGCTTTTTGCCGCCACTGCTGCTGCACGGTGCCCACAGCGCGTCCGAGGCAGAGCTTGCGGACCACGTCGAGACCTTCCGGCAACGCCTGCAGAGCTACCCGCGCTGGCCCGAGCTCGACGAACTCGACGAGTGCCCCGCCTGTGAGGTGCCGGTGGCCGATCGCCCTGAAAACAATTAGGGACTGACATGGAACACGCACCCGCCTGGCTGGTCAACAGCTTCATCTACCTCAGCGCCGCCGTCATTGCCGTACCTGTGAGCAAGGCCCTGGGCCTGGGTTCCATCATCGGCTACCTGGCGGCCGGCATCGCCATTGGTCCGTGGGGCCTGGGGCTGGTGACCAACGTGGAGGACATCCTGCACTTTGCCGAATTCGGCGTGGTACTGATGTTGTTTCTGATCGGGCTGGAGCTGGAGCCCAAACGCCTGTGGAGCCTGCGCCGCCCGATCTTTGGCTGGGGCAGTGCCCAGGTGCTGGGCTGTGCCGTGCTGTTGACGGCGACGGCGATGGTATTCGGCGTCGACTGGCGCGTCGCACTCGTGGCGGGCTTGGGGCTGGCGCTCTCCAGCACCGCGATTGCGTTGCAGGTGATGGGAGAGCGCAACCTGATGCCCACCAGCAGCGGGCAGGCGGCGTTTTCCATTCTCCTGTTTCAGGACGTGGCAGCGATCCCGATCCTGGCCTTACTGCCTCTGCTGGCCGTAGTTTCAGCATCAAATGAGGCTCTAGCCCCCGTCAATCATGCGCTGGAAGCTACTAAAATCATAGCAGTCGTGGCCGGCATCATCCTGGGTGGCAGGCTGCTGCTGCGGCCATTGTTCCGCTGGATCGCGCGCTCCAATGCGCCGGAGATCTTCACGGCCGCCGCCCTGCTGCTGGTGGTCGGCATTGCCGGCCTGATGCAACTGGTGGGCCTGTCGATGGCGCTGGGCGCCTTTCTGGCCGGCGTGCTGCTGGCCGAGAGCGAGTACCGGCGCGAACTGGAAACTGACATCGAGCCCTTCAAGGGGCTGCTGCTGGGCCTGTTCTTCATTGCGGTCGGCATGAGCATCGACTTCGGCCTGCTGTTGAAATCGCCCGGATCGGTGCTGGTGATCGTGCTGGGGCTCTTGCTCATCAAAGGCCTGCTGATCTATGCGCTGGCCCGCCTGATGAAACTGCCGTTTCAGGAGCGCCCCGTGTTCACGCTCTTACTGGCGCAGGGCGGCGAGTTCGCGTTTGTGGTGTTTCAGGCGGCCGCTGGCGCCCATGTTTTTTCGGGCCAGACCGCCTCGCTGCTGATCGGCGCAGTGGCCGTATCCATGCTGGTCAGCCCGCTGCTGCTGGTGGCCCATGACCGGCTGCTGCTGCCGCGCTATGCCCATTTGGGCAAGGCTGACCTGCCCGAGATTTCCGAGCCGCAGGACGCGCCGATTGTCATCGCCGGTTTTGGCCGTTATGGGCAAATCGTGGCGCGCATGATGCTGGCGCAAGGCATCCCCTGCACCGTGCTGGACCACGACGCCGAGATGATCGAGGCCGCCCGCAGCTTTGGTTACCGGGTGTTCTATGGCGATGCCTCCCGGCTGGACCTGCTGCGTATCGCCGGAGCCGCCCGTGCCAGGATTCTGGTGGTGGCGGTGGACGACGTGGCGCAATCACTGGAGATCGTCGACCTGGCCCATGCGCACTTTCCCAACCTGCAGATCGTGGCCCGGGCCCGTGACGTGACGCACTGGAACCAGTTGCGTGACCGCGGCGTGATGCGGGTGGAGCGCGAAATGTTCGAGTCCAGCCTGCGCAGCGCGCGCAGCGTGCTGGAGCTGATGGGCCACGGCGCCCACGAAGCACGCCAGACCGCCATGCGCTTTCGCCGGCACAACCTGGAGCTGTTCGAGAAAATGCACCCCCACTACAAGGATCGGGCCAAACTGATTGCCGTCGTCAAACAGGGTCGCCGGCAACTGGAAGAGCAGATGGCGCAGGAGCGCGAGCAGCGGGCCGAGAGGCGCCCGCCGGGTTGGGACAGCTGATTTGAGAACCCGAACAGGAACACCGCGCCATGCCCATCCCCTACCCCCGTTGTCCCAAGTGCGGCCACAGTCCGTTGCCGGCAGAGCAGGCCTTGCCGGCCGCCTGCCCCGGCTGCGGCGTGATTCTTGCCAAAGCAGGGCAAACGCCGCATCGCACAACAATTCGCCAGGACGATGAACCGGCATCGCAAGACATCGCGACCGGTTGGACGGCACTGCTCACGCATATCCCGGACCGGGTCGACGCGGTGCGCTTCTGGCTTCGCGTCACCATCTTCGCCGGCCTGGCCCTCTGGGCCTGGAGCCTGATCGGGTTCGATTACCGCACCGGTGAAATGGGGGCATCCTTCATGCACCGGCCCCTTCTGGTGTTTCACGAGGCGGGGCATATTATCTTCATGGTGCTGGGTGAGTGGATGACCATCATGGGCGGCACGCTGGGCCAGTTGCTCATGCCCATCATCATGAGCGGGGCGCTGCTGATCAAGAACCGCGACCCCTTAGGTGCGGCCATGGGTCTGTGGTTTTTCGGCGTGTCGCTGCTGGACGTCGCGCCCTATATGTATGACGCGCTGCAGCCGCAACTCATGCTGCTGTCGGGCACCACCGGTGAAGACGGCGGGCACGACTGGATCTATCTTTTCTCCAGTATCGGGCTGCTACCCAAGGCGCAGCTGATTGGTGGTCTGACTCACAAGGCCGGTGCGCTGGTAGTGGTTCTGTCCCTGGCCTGGGGTGCCTGGCTGCTGCGGCGCCAATACCCGCGCCTGGCAGACCATGTGTTGAACGAAGACTGACAATTTATAAGAAATCAGCCCGTAGCCCACGTATTTATTGCATAGTCAGCTATTAATATAATAGCAACTACCGCAGTGCATCCCAGACCAGCTTGATGCCGGTCAGGAACATGCCGAGGTACACCAGGCGGTAAAACAGCACCTGGTTGACGCGTCGGGCCAGGCGCACGCCGATGAAGACGCCGATGGGCGCGAGGGGCAGCAGCACCAGTGAGGTGACCATGTTGCGCATATCCAGCAGCCCCAGCCAGGCGTAGGGAATCCATTTGGACAGATTGATCACGAAGAAGAAGAAGGCCAGGGTGGCCGTGAACTTCACCGGCGACATGCGCAGCGGAATCATGTAGGCGTTGACGGGCGGGCCGCCCGCGTGGGCAATGAAACTGGTAAAGCCCGAGGTCGCGGTCAGAACGGCGCCCAGCCATTTGGGCGGCGGCGGGCTGTCGACCTTGGGTGGGAACAGCAGGCGTTGCGCCAGAAACAGCAGGGTAAAAATGCCCACGATGCCGGCCACGGTGCGGGCGTCAAGCAGCTTGAAGAGCAGCGCCCCGATCACAATGCCAACCAGCCCGAACGGAATCAGAAACTTCAGCAGTTTCAGGTCGAAGTCCTTGCGAAAGGCCGCCATGCCCAGGATGTCCATCACCAGCAGCACCGGCATCAGAATGGCGGCGGCCTGCGGCACCGTCACGGCCAGCGCCATCATGGGCACGGCCAGCGAACCGAAACCCGCGCCAAACCCGCTTTTGCTGATGCCCAGCAGCAGCACAGCGGGGATCGTCACGGCATAGAAGTACCAGTCAGTGATCAAGAGAAAGTCCAGGCCAGCATGGGCGCGAAGCGCTCCCCGGGGACGGGAAGGGCCGGGAAAGAATAGACGTCAATACAACCCGAGGCATTGTTCAATGCTCAAAGCACCGAACAAGCTTGCTCGAACGACAGGCGCGGGTTGCGGCCATACAGCTTGCTGCTGTCGCCAAAACCCAGGTTGATCAGAAAGTTGGCCTCGCAACGGCCGTCGGGAAAGAACTCGGCATTCACCTTTGCCAGGTCGACGCCGCTCATGGGACCGCAGTCCAGACCGACGGCACGCGCCGCAATCATGAAATAGGCCCCGCCCAAGGTACCGTTGCGCGTGGCCGTGCCCTGCGCCATCGGCGCATTGCCTTCGAACATGGCTTTGGCGCCGGGGTCGTTCGGAAAGACCAGCGGCATGTGCTCGTAGAACTTGGTGTCGGTCGCCACGATCACCGTCACCGGGGCGTTCCTGGTTTTGTCCACATTGCCCGGGCTCAGTGCAGGCAGCAGGCGGGCCCTGGCTTCAGGCGTATTCAGGAACACATAGCGCGTGGGCTGGCTGTTCATCGAGGTTGCACCCATCCTGGCGATGTCATACGCCTCCTGCAGCAAGGACACCGGCACCGGTTTGTCGAGAAAACCATTGGCGGTACGGGCGTTGAGAAAAATCTGATCGAGGCAGGCTTGGGCAATTTTCATCGGGAATGACTTTCAAAGTAGACCCGTGAATTATCCGGTCTATTGCTCATCCTTGAGAGCGCCGGCTCTGCACTGCAAGACCAGAGGGAGTGCCGGCGGCCCTTTGTGGCACGGCATACCCCACAGCTTTTGCACCGCTAGACGCGTTCCAGAATCAGCGCTATGCCCTGCCCCACGCCGATGCACATGGTGCACAGCGCGTAGCGGCCACCGGTCCTGTGCAACTGGTTCACCGCCGTGGTGGCCAGGCGCGCACCACTCGCCCCCAGCGGGTGACCCAGCGCGATGGCGCCGCCATTGGGGTTGACACGCGGGTCGTCGTCCTGCAGCCCCAGCAAACGCAGCACCGCCAGGCCCTGGGCGGCAAAAGCCTCATTCAGCTCGATCACGTCCATCTGCCCGATCGTCAGGCCGGTGAGGGCCAGCACTTTTTGGGTGGCCGGCGCGGGGCCGATGCCCATGATGCGCGGCGCAACACCCGCGGTGGCCATGCCCACAATGCGGGCGCGCGGCGTCAGGCCGTTCTTGCGCGCCGCTTCTTCGCTGGCAATCAGCATGGCGCAAGCGCCGTCGTTCACGCCGGAGGCGTTGCCCGCCGTCACCGTGCCATCCGGGCGCACCACGCCCTTGAGCTTGGCCAGCGCTTCAAGCGAGGTCTCGCGCGGATGCTCGTCCTTGCTCACCACAAGCGCATCCCCTTTTTTCTGGGCAATCGTCACCGGCGTGATTTCGGATTCGAAGAAGCCGGCCTTCTGCGCGGCCACCGCCTTGAGCTGGGACGCCAGCGCCATCTTGTCCTGGTCCTCGCGGCTGATCTTGTAGTCAGTCGCCACGTTCTCGGCCGTCTCGGGCATCGAGTCGGTGCCGTACTTTTCCTTCATCAGCTTGTTGACAAAGCGCCAGCCCATCGTGGTATCGAAAATCTGCGCGTTGCGGCTGAAGGCGCTTTCGGCCTTGCCCATGACGAAGGGCGCGCGGCTCATGCTCTCCACGCCGCCGGCAATCATCAGCGAGGCTTCGCCCGACTTGATGGCCCGCGCCGCCGTTCCCACGGCATCGAGCCCCGAACCGCACAGGCGGTTGATGGTGGCGGCGGGCATTTCCTGCGGCAGGCCGGCCAGGAGAGAGGCCATGCGCGCCACGTTGCGGTTGTCCTCGCCGGCCTGGTTGACGCAGCCCAGAAGGACGTCGGTCACGGCCAGCCAGTCCACTGATCCGTTGCGCGCCATCAGCGCCTTGAGCGGAATGGCCGCCAGATCGTCGGCGCGCACGCCGCTCAGGGCGCCGCCATAGCGGCCGATGGGGGTGCGGATGGCATCGCAGATGAAAGCGTGGTTCATGGTGGTGTCCTTCTCTTTGTCTTCAGTCGTGTCAGCTGCGAAGGGGCGGGCTTGGCAGTTTTTCCAGCTCGGCGTGTTCCAGCCCATCCACTTTATCGATCAGTTTCAACCCCTGCGGCGTGCACTCCGGCGTGGTCGCGTCGCCTGTACTTGATGTCGGCCAGCGCTTGACCACCGAGGCGGTGATTCTGTCAAAAGTGCAGTGGTTTTCCTCACACCGAGACGCCAACCGGGAGTGGTGGTGAGCATAACCCAGCCGTTTCATCGGCAAGACACCCCGACGCTGAACAGGGGAAGGTTTGGTCCGCGACAATAAGACCCACTATGTTCTCACCCTCGCAAGCGGATGTCCGCCATTTCTTCTGCTCGGTTTATGCCAAAGCCCTCGCGGGTCAACCACTGGAAGCTATTGAAACCATAGCAAGCCTGTGGATTGACGAACATCCTGAGTACCATGGCGAGCTGGCCGATATCGACGCCGCCCTGGCCGCCATGGAGCACGTCGAAGAAGGCAGGACCAATCCGTTCCTGCACCTGTCCATGCACCTGTCCATCAGCGAGCAGTGCAGCATTGACCAGCCGCGGGGCATTCGCCAGGCGGTGGAATTGCTGACGCACCGCCGCAACTCCCTGCACGCCGCTCACCACGAAGCCATGGATTGCCTGGGAAAAATGATTTGGGAGAGCCAGCGCGCCGGTCGTCCGCCCGACGGCGACGCCTACATTGCGTGCGTCCAGCAGCACGCCACGCGGGACTGACGGAAACAACGAACAGCAACAAAAAAGCCGCTCGAAGAGCGGCTTGCTGCAGAGGCTTCGGCAATTACCGGAACTTGGCTTGCGGCACGGTCTTGAGTTCACCCGGCAATACGCTCACGTAATTGGCCAGTTCCCTGAGTTCCGCGTTGGAGAACTGCTTGGCAATCCCGCCCATGACACCGTTGGAGCGGCCCCAGGTGGCCTGGCCTTCGGCCTTGTAGGATTTGAGTGCCACAAACAGGTAATCAGAATGCTGGCCCGCAATCTTGGGGTAGCTGGGGTCAATCGGCTTGCTGAAATTGTCTCCATGGCAGGCCACGCAAGTGCCTTTCGTCAGCAGCGCTGCAACGCGAGCGGAGCCTTCTGCGGCCTTGCCCGGTGCCGGGGCGCCTTCGACCTTGCCGTGCGCTTCGTAGTAGACAGCCACGTCGGCCATATCCTGATCGCTCAGGTTGTCGACAATGCCGCGCATGGTCGGGTGCTTGCGTTCGCCCTTTTTATAGGCGGTAAGCGCTGCGACAATGTACTTGGCACCCTGGCCGGAAATCATGGGCACCTTGTGCACTTCGGGGAAGCTGGCCTGGTAGCCTTTGATGCCGTGGCAGCCAATGCACATGGCGATTTTCTTCTCGCCGGCTTTGACATCACCCTTGACTTCTTGGGCCGGGGCTGAGAATGTCGTCGCACAAGCGACAACCAGGAGAGACAGGGATGACAGGAATTTGTTCATTTTGAGAGGACAATCAACCAGTGTTTGAGATAGATCAACCATTCATTATATCGGCCAACAATCCCGCCCCTAACCTGACCGTTGCGTCGCCTTATCAAGCTTGAACCATGAAATTCCAAGGAACCAAAAACTACGTCGCCACCCAGGATTTGATGCTGTCCGTGAACGCGGCCATCACCCTCAAGCGCCCGCTGCTGGTCAAGGGCGAGCCTGGCACTGGCAAAACCATGCTGGCCGAAGAAGTGGCCGGGGCGCTGGGCATGCCGCTGCTGCAATGGCACATCAAGTCCACCACCAAGGCGCAGCAGGGCCTGTATGAATATGACGCGGTCAGTCGCCTGCGCGATTCGCAGCTGGCAGATGTGGAGGGCGGCGAGCGCGTCAAGGACATCCGCAACTACATCATGAAAGGTGTTTTGTGGCAGGCCTTCACGGCTGAGCAGCCGGTGGCGTTGCTGATTGACGAAATCGACAAGGCAGATATCGAGTTTCCCAACGACTTGCTGCGCGAAATCGACCGCATGGAGTTCTACTGCTACGAAACCCGTGAACTGATCCAGGCCAAGAACCGGCCGCTCGTGTTCATCACCTCGAACAACGAAAAAGAGCTGCCCGACGCCTTTTTGCGCCGCTGCTTCTTCCACTACATCAAGTTCCCCGATGCCGACACCATGAAAAGCATTGTGGACGTGCACTTCCCCGGCCTGAAGAAAGAACTGCTCACGTCAGCCATGAAGACGTTTTATGACGTGCGCAACCTGCCGGGCCTGAAAAAGAAACCGTCCACCAGCGAGCTGCTGGACTGGCTCAAGCTGCTGGTGGCCGAAGACATCCCGCTGGAGGCCCTGCAAAGCAAGGACGACAAAGTGGCGGTGCCGCCGCTGGTGGGCGCCTTGCTCAAGAATGAGCAGGATGTGACCTTGTTTGAAAAACTCGTTTTCATGCAACGGCATAACCGCTGAACAGGGGGTTGTTGACATGAACAAATCACTGTTGCTCGAAGGCCTGTCCGATGCGGTCGGCTTTGTCGGCGGTGCCCTGCTCGGGTACTGGATCGGCCGCCTGTTTGGCCTGGATATTTTTGCGGCCGGCTACAACAACGCCAGTATTGCCGGCATTGTGCTGGTGGGCCTGGGCGGCGGAGTCGGCCTGCAACTGGCCCGGCGCTGGCGCAGACACAGCCAGGCCAAACGCAAAGACTGAGACCCATGAACATGGCCTACGTTGAGCCCGTCACCTTGGCCGCGCGCGGCATTGAGCTGGTGCCGCTGGCCCTGACCCATGAAGACGGCCTGCGCACCGCGGCACAGGATGGGGAGTTGTGGCAGCTGCGCATCACCTCCGTGCCGGAGCCAGAGCAGACCCGTCAATACATTGAGAATGCGCTGGCCATGCGCGAGGCGGGCACCCGGTTTGCCTTTGCCGTCACGGAGGCCGCCACGGGCACGGTATTGGGCTGCACCAGCTACCACGATATCGTGCCGGCGGTCCGGCGTGTGGAAATTGGCTGGACCTGGTATGCGCGCCGATGCCAGCGCACGCATGTCAACACGACTGCCAAGCTGCTCATGATGACGCACGCGTTTGAAACGCTGGCATGCGAGGTGGTCGGCTGGCGCACCGACAACTTCAACTTTGCGTCCCAGGCCGCGATCGAGCGGCTGGGGGCCAAAAAGGACGGCGTGATTCGCGGCCATGCCCTGCGCCGGGACGGCACCATTCGCGATACCGTGATGTACAGCATGCGCCGTGGTGAATGGCCGGAAGCGAAAGCCCAGCTGCTGTACCTGCTGAACAAGCCGCGTCATTAGGAGATACATCATGCTGATCGACTTCTTCTACACCCTGCGCTCGGCCAAACTGCCCGTTTCGGTCAAGGAATACCTCACCCTGCTGGAGGCCCTCAAAGTGGGCGTGGTCGGCCCCAACACACCGGAGCCGGAGAGTGACGATGAGCCCACTGGCTACAAGATCGAGGATTTTTACTACCTGAGCCGCACGACGCTGGTGAAGGACGAAAAACACTACGACAAGTTCGACCGAGCCTTCGCCGCCTACTTCAAGGGAGTCGAGACCAGTGCCGAATTCACCAAGGACATTCCGCTGGAGTGGCTGCGCAAGAACCTGGAACTGGAGCTCAGCCCGGAGGAGCGCGCCAAGATCGAAAAAATGGGCTGGGACGAGCTCATGGAAACGCTCAAGAAGCGCTTTGAAGAGCAGAAGGAACGCCACGAAGGCGGCAGCAAGTGGATCGGCACCGGCGGCACCAGTCCGTTTGGCGCCTATGGCCAGAATCCGCAGGGCATTCGCATCGGCCAGGACAAGAGTCGCAACAAGAGTGCCGTCAAGGTGTGGGACCAGCGTGCCTACAAGGACTACGACGACACGCAGGAGCTGGGCACGCGCAACATCAAGGTCGCGCTGCGCCGCCTGCGCAAGTTTGCCCGTGAGGGCCACGAAGACGAACTGGACCTGGACGGCACCATCAAGTGCACAGCGGCGAACGCCGGCTATCTGGACCTCAAGATGGTGCCCGAACGCCACAACAATGTGAAAGTGCTGCTGCTGATGGACGTCGGTGGCACCATGGATGAGCACATCCAGCGTGTGGAGGAGCTGTTCAGCGCCACCAAGACCGAATTCAAGCACCTGGAGTTCTATTACTTCCACAACTGCGTCTATGACTTCATGTGGAAGAACAACCGCCGCCGCTTTGCTGAAAAATTCCCTACCTGGGACATCATCCGCAAGTACAACAAGGACTACAAGCTCATCTTCATTGGCGATGCCACCATGAGCCCCTACGAGATTCTGCAGCCCGGCGGCAGCGTCGAATACAACAACGAAGAAGCTGGCGTGGAATGGCTGCAGCGGCTAACCAGCGCCTTTCCCAAATTTGCCTGGATCAACCCCGAGCCGCAGGGCGTGTGGCAGTATCGCCAGAGCATTGGCGTGATCCAGCAAATCGTGAACCAGCGCATGTTCCCGTTAACGCTCAAGGGTCTTGAAGAGGCGATGCGCTTGCTGACAAAATAGCCGGATGCCCGACCGACGAAACATCAAGCTGAGACAAAAGCTGCTCCTCTGGTCAGCATGGCTTGTTTTGATGATCGGATGGGCGGGCGCCTTGCACGCTCAAACGCCGGACACCGGCGCGGCCACGGCGCCCTCTTCCCAACGCCTGGCCTTTGACATCGAGATCCAGGCGCCGTCCGGGGTGCAAGACTACCTGCAGCGTCATATTGAGCTGCAACGCTACCGCGAGTTGATCGATCTCGACGCCACTGAATTGGCGCGACTATTGACCGCTGCCGAGCGCAACCTGCAGGATCTGCTGGGCACGCTGGGCTATTTCTCGCCCGAGATCCGCTTGCTCGCGCTTGACACGCCGCAAAACCCCAAGGCGGCGCGGCACGTCGTGATCAAGGTGCAGCCTGGCGAGTCCGTCAAAATCAGCGATGTCAGCATCGAGTTCGTCGGCCCGATTTCGCAGGATGATGCAGCGCGGGAGCAGCGTGAGGCCATCCGCGAAACGTGGGCCTTGCGTCGTGGCATGACGTTCACCCAGGCCGATTGGGACGGCGCAAAAACACGGGCGCTGCGGCTGCTGACCGCCCAGCGTTACCCGATTGGCGCCATCGTTTCCAGCCAATCAGAAATTGACCCGGATACCAAGACCGCTCGACTGAGCCTCACGCTGGACTCCGGTCCAGCCTACCGCCTGGGGCCTGTGCAGATCAGCGGCACCCAGCGCTATGACACGGAACTTGTCACCCATCTGGCCCGTTTGAATCCGGGTACAGACTACAGTCAAAACCTGATGCTGGAGGCGCAGCAGCGCCTGACCGACAGTGGGTTCTTCGACGCCGTGTTTATTTCGCTTGACACTGCGGGCGACCCGATGGCCGCGCCCGTGCTGGTGCAACTGCGCGAAGCCAAACTGCAAAAAATCGTGCTGGGTGTCGGCGGCAGCACCGACGGCGGGGCACGGCTGTCAATGGAGCACACGCACAACAAAGTACCGGGCATTGGCTGGCGCGCCGCGTCAAAACTCTCACTGGACCGCGAAACCCGGTCTCTGGGCACAGAGTTGACCGCGCCACCGGATGAAGCAGGCTGGCGCTGGGTGACTTCGGCCTTGTTCCAAAGTCAGGTATCCGGTAGTTCCGACGTGAACAGCCAGCGCTACCGGGCGGGTCGCACACAGGCGGGCGAGCGGATTGACCGCAACTACTACCTGCAATATGACCGCGCCGAAACTGCAGGCGGCAGCGCGTCGACCACGGCCAACGCGCTCAGCGCCAACTACGCATGGACCCTGCGCAACTTCGACAGCTTGCCCTTTCCGTCCAGTGGCTATGGCCTCGGGGCAGAGCTTGGCGGCGGCACCACACTGGGCAGCAACCGAGAACCTTTTTTTCGCGCTCAGGGGCGATGGCTGGGCTTGTGGCCACTGGCGAGGAGGCAGGCAGGGACACGCAGCTCCAGCCGCGCAGGCCGCATCGCAGTGCGCGCAGAGGGTGGCATGGTGCTGGCTCGAACGGGCGCAGAACTGCCCAGCACGCAGCTTTTCCTCACAGGTGGTGATACCACCGTGCGCGGTTACGCCTACCGCAGCATTGGCAAGGAACTGGCCAATGGCGAGATCGCCGCCGGTCGTTACCTGGCCGCCGGCAGCGTGGAGTGGCAACGCCCCATTGTTGTGAACGACAAGCTGACCGATTGGGAGAGCACTGTTTTTCTCGATGCCGGGGCCGTGGCCGACAAGCCCTCGGCGCTGCGCGCCCAGGTGGGCGTGGGCGCAGGCGTGCGCTGGAAGAGCCCGGTGGGGCCACTGCAAATTGACCTGGCCTACGGGGTCGAAGTAAGAAAAGTGCGTCTGCACCTGAGCGTGGGGTTCACCTTCTGATGAGGCCGCGCACCATCTTCAACTGGCTCATCGGCGTACTGGCGGCACTGGCGCTGGCGGTGGCTGCCCTGCTCATTGCCTTGTGGGTCTGGACTGGCAACGACACCTCGCTGGCGACTGCGTTGCAACAGGCATCGCGTTACTTGCCTGCCGGGCAGGTGCTGGTGGCCGAGGACGTGCGCGGCACCCTGCGCAAGGGTGGTCACATCGGCATGCTGCGCTGGGAGAAGGACGGTTGGGTGGTGGAGGCCCACCAGATCGAACTGGACTGGCAACCGAGGGCGCTGCTGGACCGCCGGCTGCAGCTGGATACGCTGCGCATAGCGCAACTCAGCGTTGAAAAAACGGGTTCGACGACCGGCTCCGCACCATTGGACAACCTGATGCTGCCGTTTCAGGTTGATCTGACATTTGCAGTCGACGCCCTGCGCTGGGCTGGCCCGCCCGCCGCGCAGGCCACCGGCCTGTCGGGCCGCTATCAGTTTGAGGGAACGCGCCATGTACTGCGGCTCGACGCTGCCCAGCTTGCGACCGGTCAATACCAGGCCCAGGCCAGCCTGCTGGCACGCGCGCCCATGACACTCGATGCCCAGTTGCAAGGCAATGTGCAAGCGCCCGTGCCCGGCAGCACACAGCCCCTGCCTCTGGCCGCCACAGCCTCCGTACAGGGCAATCTGGCGGGGCCCCAGGCACTGCTGGAACTGCAGGCCATGGTGCGTCCTGCTGTGCCTGCCAAGCCCGCGCTTGCCCCCCGCATTGCCGCCAGGGCCGCACCACCAATGCAGGCCACGCTGGCGGCCCGCATCAACCCCTGGGCGGCCCAGCCCATCGCCAGGGGCGACGCCACGTTCAGCAGCCTGAACCTGGCCGCCTTGTGGCCCCAGGCTCCGCAGACCCTGCTCACGGGCAGCGCAGAGATTCAGCCCGACGCGGCGCCCCAGACAGCGCGAACAAATGCAGCCTGGCAAGCGCAAGGCAGCCTTACCAACGGTCTGACTGGGCCGTGGAATCTGGATCGCCTGCCCGTCGCCAACGCCCAGGCGCGCGTCAGTTTCAGTGCCGGGCAGTGGCGTGTTCAATCACTCACCGCCGACGTCGGGGGCGGGCGCGTGGCAGTACAAGGCGGGCTGACCGCCAACCGTGCCGGCGCTGCGCAAACCGCCGCCATCTCAGGCTGGCAGGGGCATGCAACGCTGCAGAACATCAACCCGGCCGCGCTGCACACCCAACTGGCGGCGGCGCGCATTGACGGGAAACTCAACGCCAGCACCGTGCAGCAGGCGATCGAGTTCGACATCCAGCTTCAACCCTCTGCCAAACAACCCGATGCATCGCGGCTCCGCGGTCTGTCCCTGAAGAACGCATCCGCCAAAGGGCGGTGGGTGGACGGAACCTTGAGCGTGCAGACGCTGCAGGTGCAAACCAGCGACGCCCTGCTGCAAGGCCAGATGGAAGTGCAGCTTCCCAGCAAGGCCTCGCAAGGCCAGTTGCAGTTGACGCTACCAGGCGGCCAGGCGCAGATTCATGGGCACATGAGTGCGCGTGCCGGCAGCGGCGAATTGAGCCTGCACGTAACGGATGCCGCCAAAGCCTCGCGCTGGCTGGGGACACTCCCCGGTGCGTCCGGACTGCTTGGAGGCAAGGTCATCCAGGGCAACGGTGATCTCGCCGGAACGTGGGCAGGGGGTTGGCAAAGTCCGGACCTGATCGTACGCAGCAGCTTGAGCGCTCTTGTCGTGCAGCAGGTTGACGCGCAACCGCAGCCCGGTACGCGCCGTTTCACGCTGCAAGCGCAGGCGACAGGCGGACGCGGTAGCGGCAGCACCTGGCAAGCCGTGATCAGTTCAGTGCGGCTGCAGGCGCTGAGCAGCCTGGAACCGGGCACCTGGGCCATTCAAAACCGCCAGGCGATCACTGTCAACTGGAAAAGCACGCCAACGGGCAGCGTGCTGGAAACCACCGCGGGTGAAGCCGACCTGACGGGACCGGTCCCGGGTTCGGCCACCCTCACCTGGCGACCCATTCGCTGGAGCCGCCTCGGGGCTCGCCATGAGCTTAAAACCCAAGGGCAACTGCTGGGCGTGCCCATGGGATGGCTTGAAATGCTTGGCAGCGCCCAGGTGGCCAATCGGGGGCTGCGCGGTGATCTGATTTTTGATGGCGATTGGGATGTGCTGGCGGCGAACACACTCAAAGCGACCGCTTCGCTGGTGCGCCGCAGTGGGGATATCAGCGTGCAAACGGAAGGTGAAGCCGGCACGAGTGTGAGTGCGGGCGTCAGGGACGCGCGCCTCACTTTGAAAGCGGACGGCGACGCGCTGCGTGCCAGCTTGCGCTGGGACAGCGAGCGGGCGGGTCTGGCCCAAGGCGAATTCAGCACCAGAATTTCCAGCGGCGCTGAAGGATGGCGTTGGCCTGTCGATGCGCCACTGACCGGCTCGTTGCGGGCCCAGTTGCCGCAACTGGGCGTCTGGTCCGTACTGGCGCCGCCCGGCTGGCGCATTCGGGGCACGTTGGACGCCAACATTGCGCTGGCCGGCACGCGCGCCGCGCCGCAGTGGGGTGGCACGCTGAATGCCGACGGCCTGGCGTTGCGTTCCATCGCCGACGGCATTGAATTCAGCAACGGCAGACTGCGGACCACGCTCGCCGGGCAGCGCCTTGACATCCGTGAGTTCAGCTTGCAGGGCGCCACGGGAGGTGGCGGCAGTGGCGGCGTGTTGAGTGCAAAGGGATTCGCACAATGGTTGCCGGCTGGCACGGTAGCGACGTCGGGTCTGTCCAGAATCCATATCGAACTGGATGCGCAGGCGCAAGCCCTGCGCGTGACGGCCCGTGCCGACCGGCGTCTGGCAGTCTCGGGAAATCTTCAGGCCAAACTGCTGGATGCCAGACTGGAAATACGCGGTGCACTCAAGGCCGATCAGGCACTGTTCATCCTGCCCGATGAAAATGCCCCGAGCCTGGGTCATGACGTGGTGGTCAAATCATCGGCCGGAAAACCAGCACCAACGCCCAGCCAGAGTGCAACGACCTCACCGGCTTCGAAGAGTATCCGCATCGTGCCCGATGTCGCCATCACGCTGGACATGGGGCCCGACTTTCAGGTGCAGGGCCGTGGCCTTGCCACCCGCCTGGCGGGCACGCTCAATCTCGTCAGTTCTGCCACCACCAGCAGTGGCCCACGTCTTACCGGAACCGTCAGCACGGTGCGTGGCACCTATAAGGCCTATGGCCAGCAACTCGACATTGAGGAAGGCGTGCTGCGCTTCACCGGTCCTTACGACAACCCGGCGCTCGACATCCTGGCGATACGACCCAATTTGACCGTGCGTGTGGGTGTGCAGATCAGCGGCACGGCGTTGTCACCCCGCGTGCGTCTTTACGCCGAACCCGACCTGCCTGAAGCTGAGAAACTGGCCTGGCTGGTATTGGGCCGCTCTGCCGCCAACGGGGGCGCCGAGGCGGCCGTGCTGCAACAAGCGGCGATGGCCCTGCTGGGTGGCAACGGGCGGGGTCTGTCTGGCGGCTTGAGCCAGGCACTGGGGCTGGATGAGCTGTCTTTGCGCGGATCAGCCAGCAACGCCGATGGCACCACCACCGGCGCGGCCGTCACGCTGGGCAAACGACTGTCGCGCGACTTCTATGTCGCCTATGAGCGAAGCATGGCCGGTACGCTGGGCACCGTCTATATCTTCTACGAGCTGTCGCGGCGCTTCACTCTGCGCGCGCAGACCGGAGAGCAAAGCTCGATCGACCTGATTTTCACGGTACCGTACGACTGAGCGCCCGGCTGGGCAACAGCGTGGCCCTACAATCCCCGCTCCTCCTCGTAGTTCAATGGATAGAACGAGTGCCTCCTAAGCGCTAGATACAGGTTCGATTCCTGTCGAGGGGACCATTCAATGGAATCGGACAGTCTCAAGTCCCAGCAAAACCCGCACGCTACTCACGGCGCATAGGGCACGGCGGGAGCAGCGGCGCTACTCAAAGTGGAAGTTGGAACACGTCTCGCACAAACAAAAAAGCCCCGCAAGTGCGAGGCTCGTGTCTTTGCGAATCAATTCAATTCTTGCGGCGACGCAAACCCGCAACCCCTAGCAACCCAAGTCCAAGCAGGGCAATGGATGCTGGTTCGGGAACCGTTTGCGTATTTGGCAAACTGAGGCTGGCCATGTGAAGCGAGCCCGTTGCGTTCAGATCGTTCGCAGAGTAAAGCATGACTCCCTGGGCATCCTTGAACACGACATCATAGATGTCGCGCGTGGAGCAGCAATCTGTCCGACCGTAAATTTGAAAAGAATCCAGCTCTTGAATGGACGCCAATGTGATGGTCAGCAAAGCAGATGCACTCGTATTCAGGGAATGGTACATGCTCACACCGAAAATGCCGGATGTGTTGCCATCGATTGCTTTAGGCGCCTGTGACGATGCGCTCCAGGAGTCTGGCGCAAATGCACTGGCACCCTGCGTTGCGAGTGCCACATTGACTGCTGACATATTGAATGCTTGAACTTCGGCAACTTGAAGCCAAAGATTGAGGGCATTGGAAATTTCAATTGTCTTCACGCCGACCAAACCAGCGTGCGCGCTCACAGTCAAGCCCACGCCTAAGGAAACCGCGACGGCTGCGCGCTTGAACGACTGGGTGAGTGACATTTTCATTTCGTTGGCCTTTGAAGGATCAATGTTGATATTTATCAACAACGCAATAGCCATGCCACGCATGAAGAAAAAATTAAAAGTCCAATTAAATCAAAGATCTATCGCACAAAGACTGAAATTAGTCGAGACGAACGGACCAATATGGTTACCAACTGTAAGTATTTCCGACGCTCGGCAAAGACATTCGCCTGAGCGTTTGATCTCAAAACCCGCCCGCCCCTGGCGTAGCGAGTTTCTTGGCCAGGATCAACGCGGCGAGATTTTGCCGGTGTCGTCCGAGAGAACGATCTCGACCCGGCGGTTCAACTGGCGATTCTGTGCGGTGTCGTTGGCTGCGATCGGATAGGTCTCGCCATAGCCGCGGATTGCGACGCGCTCACGCGCCACGCCCAGTTCCTGCAGGGCGCCCCGCACGGCAGTGGCGCGGCGCTCGGACAAGTCCTGGTTGTATGCGGCCGTACCGGTGCTGTCGGTGAAGCCTTCAACCAGCACCGTGCGCTGCGGATTCTTCTGCAGCACATTGGCCAGCTTTTCCGCGGTGCGCATGCCTTCCACGTTCAAGCGTGCCAGGTCGGTGCCAAACAGTACGTCGCCCAGGGTAATGACCATGCCGCGCTCCGTCTTTTTTGCGGCCAGATCGGCCAACTGGGCTTCCAGTTGTGCGGCGCGCGCCTGTGCTTCCTGCGTCTTGCGCTGCGCATCGGCTACCTCGCCCTGCGCTACCTGTGCTGCCATCTTGGACTTTTCGGCACTGGCCTTGGCTTGATCGGCTTCGGTCGTGCGTTGATCCAGACGAATCTGATCGCGTTGCTTGCCGGCGCTGACCACTTCGGCCTCTGCCGATTTCTGTTTCGCGACTTCCTGCGTCAGCGCGATCTTCTGCTTGGCGAGGTAAGCCAGCTTGTCAATTTTTTCAGCACTGTCATTGCCACTGGCGGCTGCGTTGGCCTGCGCCAGCGCATCGCTGGCTTGCTTCATTTCCAGCGACGCATAGCTTGCAACGTTCGGGTTGCTTTGAGCCATCCGGTAATCGCTGCGCGTCTGATCGAGCAAACTGGTGGTGGCGGGTCCGGAACTGCAGGCGCCGACGAGAGCGGCAATGGCCAGGAGGATGGGGGTTGCGTAATATTTTTTCATGGGGAAATCCTTGGTGTATCGGCCGCGCCAGATTCAAGCGCGGCCAGAAATTGCGGGTGATGGGTCGCTTTCGCGCCTGACTTATTTGTTGGCGCGGTCCAGTTCCTCACGCAAGATCCGGATATCGTCTTGCAGGGCATCTGCCGCCGTTTGCGCCTTGGCCGAGTTGGACTTGCCTTGCGCCAGTTTTGCATCCGCCTGGGCCTGGCTTGCCAGGTCGACAGCCAGCTTGTAATCCTTGGCCGCCATCGCCTTGTTGGCCAGAGCCAACTTCTCACGCGCGGAATTCATCTCGACCGGCGCAAACTCTGCACCGCCTGCACCGGCTGCGTTTTCAACCGCTGCTTTGGAAACAGCGACATCGGCCGTGGCCGGCGTCTTTAGGCTGCTGCAACCGACCGTCAGAACCACGGCTGCGCCGCACAGGACTGTGAACCACAGTTTTGAGTTTTTTGTCATCATTTATCTCCAGAGAACTGTTCATCGAATGTGGGATTACCCTCGATAGGTGAGGTTATAGGCCGTAGTTCTGGCCGGGTCTGTACGCTGACGCACGCAGCTTCAGTCCATGTTTTAAATCACACGGCAATGTGGCCATACGAGGAGGAAAATCAGATTCCGTGCGTCAACGCACAGATGAAGGTGGCTAGGCCCTGTAAGCTCAGCGCTTGTATCGCCGGGCCAAGCGCAGCGTGCATTGGCCCTTTCTATTTATTGCGAAAAGAGACTCCTCATGAACATCACCCTGCACCTCGTCCCGATCGTGTCGCTGCTCGCTGGCATCCTGATCCTGGTCATGCCGCGCCTGCTTTCGACAATCGTGGCCGTCTATCTGATCGTGGTCGGTCTGGTCGGTCTGTTTGGGTCCGGCAATTTCTTGCGATGAACTAGCGACACTGTACGAAAATAGCGCTGGCCGATGGCCTGCGCTGCAGGCTTCACCCTGAAGGAGAAACCTGTGCGATATCCCACCCCTCGTCATTTACTGTGCAGCCTGTGCGCTGGCGTCGTCGTGCTTGGCAGCATGAGCAGCGCGCCAGCCATGGCACAAGCGAAGTCGGTACAAACGCCTTACCAGAACCCCAAGGCGCTGATTGACATCTATCTGGATGATCCCGCGAAATTGGGGTCGGCCCTGTACTGGTTGCGTGGCCTGGTCAACCCGTTGACCGAGGCGCCGTACAGCATGTTTGCGGAAGACATGAGCATCGTGGTCTTGATGCACGGCACCGAAATAGTCACCCTCGCGCGCAAGAACGAGGAACGTTACCAGGAAGTGGTGCAGCGAATGCGCTACTACGCCGGCATGGGCGTGAAATTCAAGGTGTGTGGCCTGGCCTTGCAGGATTTTCAGTACACCGCGAATGACCTGTACGACTTCGTGGAAGTGACCCCATCGGCCCTGACCGAACTGATGCACTGGCAAAACCGCGGCTATGCGCTGATCACGCCACAGGTGCATGACAAAAAGTTCTCGATCGAACAAATTCGCTAAAAAAAACAGGGCTCAGGGCCCTGTTTTTTTCGTTCGTCAAACCGTCAACTCAAGCGGCGTAGCCGGGGTTGGGCAGTCCACCGGTGATCTTCGGCGCATTGAGCTTGCGTGCCGACACCTTGCCACCGCGCGCCTTGAGCCAGGTTTCCACCACATCCCACACCATCGGGTTGCCCGCGCCCTTGGCTTCTTCCGCCACCGGCGCCCAGCCCGCCACCTTGTATTTCTTGCCAGCTTCGATCGGCTTGCCATTCAGGCGCATGTCGTCAATACGCCGGCCCATGCTGGCCAGCGGGTTGCAGCTGTACTGTAAGCCGCCCACGCGCACCATGTCGCCGCCCTGCTGGTAGTAGGGATCAGGGTTGAACAGGTTGTCGGCCACGTCCTCGAGCACGGTCTTGATGGTGTCACCCGTCATCTCGCTCACCGTGGCGTAGGAGTAAGTGGTGGCGGTCATGTCCATCAGCCATTCGCGCGTGATGGCCTGACCAGGCAGCAGCGTGGTGCCCCAGCGGAAGCCGGGCGAGAACGCGATGTCGGCGCCCTGCACGTCCATCAGCGCATCCACCAGCAACTGGTCGCCGGTGCCGTTGAAGTTGCCGCGGCGATACAGCGTGCCTTCGGTGATGGCGAGCTTCTCGGCCAGCTTGGCCTCATACGGCCCGCGAATCTTGGTGATGAGCGCGTCCATCTCCATGTCGGCCGGCAGCATGTTGGCGAACACCGGCAGCAGCTTGTAGCGAAAGTCCGCGACCTTGCGGTCCTTGATGTCGAAGTCCAGCACACCAAGGAACTTGCTGTTCGAGCCTGCATTCGTGACGATGGTCTGACCGCCCTTGTTGTTGACGATGCTGGCGACCGGCATGCCGTCATGCGTATGACCACCCATGATGGCGTCAATGCCGCTGACACGACTGGCCATCTTCAGGTCCACGTCCATGCCGTTGTGACTCAGGACGACAACGACCTGCGCGCCCTTGCCGCGCACTTCATCCACCATCTTCTGCATGTTGTCGTCCTGGATGCCAAAGGCCCAGTCGGCCACCATGTAGCGCGGATTCGCAATCGGGGTGTAGGGAAAGGCCTGGCCGATGATGGCGCAAGGGACGCCGTTGATCTCGCGAATCACATAAGGCTTGAACACCGGGTCGCCGAAGTCGTTGGTCTTGACGTTTTGCGCCACGAAATCAACCTTGCCCTTGAAGTCCTTCTCGATGATTTCCTTCACGCGGTCCATGCCCAGCGTGAATTCCCAGTGGCCGGTCATGACGTCCACGCCCAGCAGTTTGCAGGCATCGACCATGTCCTGGCCGTTGGTCCACAGCGCCGTGCCCGAACCCTGCCAGGTATCGCCGCCATCGAGCAGCAGCGCGCCAGGGCGACTGGCCTTCATGCGTTTGACCAAGGTGGCCAAGTGCGCAAAGCCGCCGACCTTGCCATAGCGGCGGGCTGCTTTTTCGTAGTCCAGATAAGTCAGCGCATGGGCTTGTGCCGTGCCGGGACGGACCTTGGCCACTTTAAGCAGATGCTCACCGACCAGGTGAGGCAGATTGCCCCTCATCGAGCCAATGCCCATATTGATGCTGGGTTCGCGGAAATGAATGGGTTTGAGCTGCGCGTGGCAGTCAGTCATGTGCAGAAACGACACCGATCCGAATTTCGGAATGTCATACAGACCATTGGCGGCCGTCGCGGCA
This sequence comes from Rhodoferax sp., assembly GCF_030646845.1. Taxonomy (GTDB): domain Bacteria; phylum Pseudomonadota; class Gammaproteobacteria; order Burkholderiales; family Burkholderiaceae_C; genus Rhodoferax. The sequence continues at coordinate 73,239 of NZ_JAUSLE010000047.1, forward strand.
TCAGCCTCGGCATAAGTGCCCAGCCCCATGCCAGCCATGGTGCCTGCACCAAGAACCTGAAAGAACTCGCGTTTTGTTAAATTCATAATTAAGCAACCAGTGAATTAATGGGAAAGAAAAAGACCCGGAACAGTGCCGAGTCTTGTTGAATTACTGATTTACAGGTGATTTCGGGTCCAGCAACAGGGCCACGATGTGCCTTACCTGCTGTTCGTTCAAGATGCCCGCGTGACCGGCTCGCGGCATGTTGGAACACGCGTTGTAGGCCTTGGAGTTCCAGATCTTGCCCCACGTGTATTCCACCATGGCCTTGGACGCCGGGCTGGCCGGATCGGTGACGCCGCGCAGCTTGCCGTAGTTGTACAGGCTGGGGCCGATGGTGCCAAAGGAGATTTCCTTCTTGTCGATCTGGTGGCAGTTGTAGCAGTTGCCACCGTTCTCGGAGCCGGCCGCATCGCTCCAGGTCATGCCACGTCCGCTCTGGGCAATTTTTTCGCCTTCTTTCCAGTCACCCAGAAATTTACCGTCGGAGGGCCACTTGATGGTTTTCAGATTGGCGGCCTCAATGGTTTTGGCCACTTTCTCATCGATCGGCTTGCCAGCCACGTCTGCCGCACTGCATTCACGGTTGGTATCGTCTTGTACCAGTCGATCGACCTTGGCTTGTCCCTGGTCACGGAACGAGGCCTTGGTGATGTCGGCCGCCAGCTTATCGAGCTCCACGCCGGAGGGCATGACGGCACAGCCCGCCAGCACAACAGCAAAGGCGGGGGCGAGGTATTTGATGATTGGTTTCATGATGCGGTCACTCCTTAACGCTTGATTGCCGGGGCAATGGATTCGCCGCCCTTGCCGTTCACACCCATGTAGACACCGAGCGCGATGGTGGCGTCGCTGCCAAACAGGGGATAGGGGAAGCGTTGCTGACGGTAACAATCGTTCAGGCGCAGTTGCATGCCCCACATCTGACCATTGGATACGCGGTAGGCGGGCCAGGCGCCAAAGCCGTTGCCGGCGCCGGGGTTCTTCGTCAGATTGGGAAGATCTTGCAACCGAATGCGCTTGTTGTCTTCGCCATGGCACGAGGCACAGGCAAAGTCATGAGTGCCGCCTCGTGCAAAAAAGAGCCGCTTGCCCACTTCATACATGGTTTTTTCTTGAACATGATCTTGGGACAGATTGAATTTCATGCCTTTGGACTCAGCGGAGATCCAGGTGGCAAGCGCTGTCACGTTGTTCTGCTCGCCTTTGCCGAACGGCGTCTTGGCGATGTCGGCGGCGTTGAAGCCCTGCAGGGTTTCCATGCAGGTCAGAAGGCGCGACTCCAGGTCCTGCACCTTGTTGGTATCGGCAAAGTAGCGAGGAAGTTCCACAAACACGCCTTTGACCACGCCGGCTCCCTTGCCCAGATCGCATTTTTCCAGCGAGGCGCCTTTGGGACCGCGCTTTTGCTTCCACAGGTCTTCACCTTTGGCCTCAAAGAGCTCGGCCGGATTGCCGTCCTGCAGCATGGCTCGGTATTCGTCAATGCTTTGGGTAGCGGACTTCTGCGCCAACGCGACAGTGGTTACCAGGCAGCCCAGTGCCACAAACGAAACAGCTTTGGTCATCTTCATAGTCTCTCCTCATGGTTTTTATAAGGCTCCCTGGAGAAAAAAGGGTGAAGCAAGCCTCACCCTTTTTTTACGAAAGCCGCCCGGATCAGGAGGCGGTTGCTTCGTCGGTACGGGTTTCGCCCTTGCTGTCTTTCCAGGTCACGGTGATCTTGTCGCCGGCCTTGGCGCCCTTGACGACGAACTGCAGGAACGGGTTCTTGGAAACCGCGGGGCCCCACTCTGCCGTCATGACAACTTTGCCATTGTGGCTGGCGGACACTTCATTGATAAACCAGGCGGGTACGAGTTTGCCCGCCGAGTCCTTGCGTTGCCCGGACTCCATCTCGTGGCTCATCAAGACACGGACGGTTGCTTTATCACCAGCGACTTGAGCGCGAATGCGCATTGGATCTGCCATTTTTCTACTCCTGAATCAGTATTGATTGAATTGGGGGAAAGTGAGGTACGGGGGGATTAACCGCCGCAACCACCGAGCGTGACCTTGACTTCTTTTTTCGCAAAAAGAGCCTTGCCATCTGCCATCACGGCCACGGCATACACGTCGGACGACTGGCCCATCTTCGAACGCGTGGCAAAACTGGCTTCCACGCTGTCGGTCACGTTGAACAAGGCCACCAAGGCCGCGGGGTTCTTCTCGACCAGAATCAGAATCTGCTTGACGCCAGGCAGGGACGTGCTGGCGGTCAGCGGCACCACGGCGCCGTTTTCAGCAATGTCGGGGCCGCCGATGGTGACGTCCTTGCTTTCGACCGGCGCGCCGGCGCCGAGCGCCTTCAGCACGTCGGCCAGGCTCTTGGCCTCGAAGGCCGTCTTGTTGTACGCGGCCAAAGCGTACTGGGGAAACAGGCCCGTGGATGCCAGCAGGCCAGCCACGATGGCGCTGTGTTTGAGTGTCTCGCGACGAGTTTGCATGTGAATCTCCTTAATTAAGTCAATGCTAATGAAAAAATTGCTGCGAATGAATTCGTAGTTACCCTATTTACCTGCACCTGCTGCCAGCCAGGCACCGATGGTTTTGGCTTCAGCTTCGCTCAAGGCCTGGGCCGGCATGGGGATGGGCCCCCATACGCCTGATCCACCCGACTTGATTTTTCCCGCCAGATAGTCCACCTTGCCGGCGTGCTTCTTGGCAATGTCCATGAAACTGGGGCCCAGTATCTTTTTTTCAATCGCATGGCAAGCCGTGCAATTGTTCTTTTGCGTCAACGCCAGGGCTGCCTTGTTGTCCACGCCTGCTGCCTCCGCCTTGGGAGCAACGGCAGCCTTGGCCTGCGCAACGGCTGGCGCGGGAGCTGCCGGGGCCGCAACCGGCACAGGTTCGGCAACACCCTGCTTGACCTCAGTGCGCTTGACTTCAGGGCGCGTGGTGTCCACACCATGCTGGGCACCCACCGGCCGGTTCTGCTCGGCCAGGTTGCCGTGCGCATTGCGGGCAAAGTCAGGCAGGAAGGATGCCACTTTCGGCTCTGGCGCACAATCTTTCATGCAGGCCACATTGCTGGTGTCCGATTTTTTGGCGCCACCAAATTCATTGCCCGGCCACATGTTGTGCTTGGTCGTCATGCCATTGCGGTTGGGCATGCGCTCCTGCACTTCACGAATGTTCTTGTCAGACAGGGTGAAGTTGTCAGGAACAATGCCGCCCAGGTTCAACAAAAAGGCCGTCACTGCATAGACTTCTTCGGTCGTGAGCGACTTCGGCGCCGTCCATGGCATGGCACGGTTGATGTAGTCCCACAACGTGGACACTGTCGGGACCTTCATCAAGGTCGTGCGACCAGGATATGCCGGGTTGATCAGGTTCGCGACGCGCCCCTTCTTGATGTCCTCCGGCGTTACGCCGCCCACCAGCGGACTGAACACCTCACCGGATTCACCGAAGATACCGTGACAGTGCGAGCATTTGCTTTCCCACACATCCTGGCCCTTGGCCACCGTGCCGGAACCTGCAGGCAGGCCCTTGAAGTCAGGACGTACATCGATATCCCATGCGGCGATTTCCTTGGGTGTGGCAGCGCGGCCGACACCCGGATATGGACTGGCCGTTTGTGCGCTTGCGAAACCTGCAACTGCGAGCAGCGCAGTGGCTAGCACTGCTTTACGAAACCTGGACATTTTTCACCTCGCCGTTTTCCTGCACCAGCCACGACTGGATGGCGTTGTTGTGATAGATCGAACGCGTGCCACGCACGGCCCGAAGCTGCTTGTAGTTGGGTTGCACAAACCCGGTATCGTCCGTAGCCCGGCTCTGGATGATGGCTGGCTTGCCGTCCCAGACCCAATCGAGGTTGAAGCGCGTCAGCGCCTTCGACAACACAGGCGTTTCCAGCCGCGCGGTACGCCAGTTGCGACCACCATCGACCGACACATCGACTTTTTTCACCTTGCCGCGGCCCGACCAGGCCAGACCGGTGATGTTGTAGAACCCCTTGTCCAGCAACACCTGCCCGCCAGAGGGCGTGGTCACCACGCTCTTGCATTCCTGGATGCTGGTGTACTGACGCTGCAGCCCATCGGGCTGCAAATCAATGTAGTGAATCGCCTCGTCCTTGGTGGCATAGGGCATGTCGCCCACTTCAATGCGACGCAGGTACTTCACCCAGCTCACGCCCTGCACACCGGGCACGATCAGACGCAGCGGATAACCCTGCTCGGGGCGCAGCATTTCGCCGTTCTGGCCATACGCCACAAACACTTCGCCAGATTTAATCAGGCTCATGGGGATGGTACGGGTCATGGAAGAGCCGTCAGCCCCTTCCGCCAGCACAAACTTGCCGTTCTTCAGATCGGCACCGGCCAGTTCCAGCAAGGTAATGAGCGGCACACCCGTGAACTCGCTGCAGGAAATCATGCCGTGCGTGTACTGGACCGTGGGCACGGCCACATTGCCCCACTCCACCGCCGTGTTGGCACCACACTCGATGAAGTGAAAGCGCGACACGGAAGGCAGGCGCATGATTTCGTCCAGGGTGAATACCTTGGGCGCTTTCACCATGCCGTTGATCATGAAGCGATGCTTGGAGGGATCAATATCCCACCAGCCCTGGTGGTGGCGTTCGAAGTGAAGACCGCTGGGTGTCACGATACCGAACAACGATTGCAACGGCGCAAACGACACCGAGGCCTGCGTGGTCTGGGTCAGCCCCGGGCTTTGGCGACGCTGAACATTGGCTTCAAATTTAGATGGCTTGCCGTAGCTGCCATCAGGGGAAACTCCCTGACCCAGGGCCTTACTATGCTCGGGCAAGTTCAGAATATTAGGATCGCCGCCCTCGGTAGGCACCGGATTGCCCTGGGCCATCGCAGCAGGCATTGCAACACCCGCCGCCGCCGCAAATGCGCTACGAATGAAATCGCGTCGACCATTTTTTGCCTCCGTTAAAACGGCCTTGATACCGTCCCGGTTTAGAAAGCTTTCGGGGGCCTTGCGGACCCTCCCCGAGCTCAAGTCATCTTGCATCAACAATCTCCTTTAACGAGTTCATTTGATCTGCGAACAGACCGTCGTACGTACCAGCACCACTGACTCTTCAGCAATTCGATAAAACACCTGCGCTCCGCTTTGCCGCTTTGCCACCACGCCCGCCCGATACAGCACGCTCAGGTGCCGGGACATATTGGGCTGCGAGACCTCTATCTGATTCAGCAAATAGGAAACATTTTTTTCGCCCCTACACAGTGCGCAAATGATTCGCAACCGAGTGGGCGTTGAAAGCACTCCAAACAACTCCCCCGCTCTTTCAAAGACTGGTGACGATGTATCTTTCACGCATCTATTCTTTAGTTCTTAATATATGTATATACGCAAGTTCTAATATAACAAATAAACGAATTAATGCAGTAAGGGTTTGCACCAAGATCCGTCAAAGATGAATCGATCAGAACTCGCCCGTTGCGGCGCGATCCATCATCATGTAAATGGTCTCACGCACTTTCCAGGCTTCCTCCTTCAAGGGCGAAGGCAGCTTGCGACCCATCTTGACCATCATGTCCATGTTGAGGGTGTAGAT
>NZ_JAUSLE010000048.1 GCF_030646845.1 Rhodoferax sp.
CAAGGAAATCAAATCACTCATCAACGCCAGTGTGGAGCGCGTCGAACACGGCACCACCCTGGTGGACCAGGCCGGCACCACCATGACCGAGGTGGTCAGCAGCATTCGCCGCGTCACCGACATCATGGGCGAGATCAGTGCTGCCAGCAGCGAACAGGCCTCCGGCGTGGCGCAGGTCGGCGAAGCGGTCACCCAGATGGACCAGGCCACCCAGCAGAACGCTGCGCTGGTCGAGCAAATGGCGGCGGCGGCCAGCAGCCTCAAGTCGCAGGCACAGGAACTGGTGCAGGTGGTGGCGGTGTTCAAGGCGGGGGCGAACGAGGGCCACCAGGGCATTGCCCTTCCAGGTGCCGCGGTCCGGTCTCACAAACCCGGCGCGCCACCCTACAAGGGAACCGATCGTCGCGGCGCCGGCATTCCCAAGGGAGCCGCTGCCAGGAGCGCAGCAAGCCCCCAGCCTGATCGCGCTATGACGAAGCCGGGAATTGCAGTGAATCGGTGAAGGCGTCGGCGTCCACGGCGCGCACGGGCTCGCCGTGGTTGTAGCCGTAGGTGACCAGCAGCACCGGGCAATTCGCGGCACGCGCGGCACGGGCGTCATTGCTGGAGTCGCCAATCATCAGAGTCCGGTGCGGCGCGCAATGCAGCGCTTCACAGGTCTTGAGCAAGGGCAGGGGGTCCGGTTTCTTGCGCTCGAAGGCATCGCCGCCAAACGTTACCTCAAAAAAGCCGTCCAGCCCCTTGGCCTTGAGCAGGGCGACGGCAAACGCCGTGGGCTTGTTGGTCAGGCAGGCCATTTTCAAACCGGCAGCCTGGAGCTGCTCCAGGCCAGCCTGAACCCCCGGGTAGAGCGTCGCGTGCTGTCCATTGACGGCCAGGTAATGGCCCTGGTAACTTTGCCAGGCCTGGGGGTAGAGGTGCTCCGGCCAGGTACTCTCCAGGGCATCCGACACCGCTGCGCTTGCTCCTGAATTAATAGCTTCCTGCGCCCTGTTGACGTGCGCCAGGACCATTTTTATTAGATGCTCCGAGCCTTTTCCGACCAGGCGGGCGACGGTGGCGCGATCGATCCGGTGGTTGCCAAAAGGGGCCGGCAAGTCGCCCAGCATGCGGTTGAGCGCCACACAGAAATCATCGAGGGTGTCGACCATCGTGCCGTCGAGATCCACGATGACGGCGTCCACATCAAACTGCCCGAACACGCGCGTCATTTGACCAGTTGGTTGAGTTGAATGATCGGTAACAGAACGGCCAGCACGATCAGCATCACGACAACGCCCATGGCCACGATGAGCAGCGGCTCCAGCAGCGTGGCCAGTTGCATGGCGCGACGCGCCACTTCGGCGCTCAGTTGCCTGGCGGCACGCTGGAGCATCAGGGGCAGTTGGCCGGTCTGCTCGCCCAGGCGGGCGAACATGCTCAACAATGCGGGAAAGCGTTTCTTCTGCGACAGGGCCGAGGCCAGCGGAGCACCTTCGCGCACCAGCACCAGCGCGTCCAGCGCGTCGGCGCGCATCGCGCGGTTGGACAGCGTCTCGGCTGCGGCCGCCAGCGCCTTCAGGATAGGTACACCCGCAGCCGCCAGCATGGCCAGCGTGCTGGCAAAACGTGCCGTGTTGTAACTGCGCGCCAGCTTGCCCAGAATCGGCAGCGTCAGCCAGGCCGCGTCAAAGCGCTCCCGAAAAATCGCATTGGCCAGCGCCAAACGGGCGCCAATCGCCATGAGGACAATGGCAATCAACATGAGCCAGCCATAGCTCCGCACAAAGTCGCTCATGCCGATCATGAGGACCGTCAAAAGGGGCAGTGCCCGCTTGCTGCCGGCAAACACAGTCGCCACTTGGGGTACCACGTAGGTCACCAGAAACAGCACGATCACAATTGCCACCAGGGACACGATGGCCGGGTAGAGCGCCGCGCCAATGAGTTTGGCTTTCAGTGCCTGCTGCTCTTCCAGGTCATCGGCCAGGCGTTCCAGCACCAGGCCCAGGTTGCCGCTCTGTTCGCCCGCACCAATGACGGCACCGTAGATGGCCGAGAACTCATGCGGATGCTGCGCCAGCGCCTTGGCAAAGGTTGATCCGCCGTTCACCTCGGCGCGCAGGGTGGCGACCAGATGACGTTGCGGCTCTGACTCGGCTTCATCGGACAGGGAGGTCAAGGCCCGCTCCAGGGGCAGCCCTGAGGACACCAGGCCGGCCAGCTGGCGCGTCCAGATGCCCAGACCGGTGGCGTTGAAGACACGCCGCCTGAACCTGTCGGTACGCCCCAGGATTGCGCTCTTGCCCGGTACCTGACCGCCCTCGGCGCCCACGGCCTCGACGTTGAGCGGCACCATGGCCTGGCCGCGCAACATGCCGCGCGCTGATCGGGCGGAGTCGGCCTCGATCACGCCTTTGCGGGTTTGTCCCTCGGCAGTCAGCGCTTCAAATGAATAGACCGGCATCGTGTTGCTCTGGCTTATCCCGCAGACGGGCCGCAGCGCCGGGCCGCCCCAAGCAGGGCCGGCCCCCTCGGAGGGCAGCGCAGCACACGAAGTGACAAGCGTGGGGGCACCATATCAGTCGCGCGTGACGCGCACCAGCTCTTCGCGCGAGGTGACGCCACTTTGAATCAGCCGTTCCCCGTCCTCGCGCATCAGGGTCATGCCGGCGGCCAGGGCGGCAGCGCGAATGTCGGCCTCCGAGGCACGGCTGTGAATCTGGGCGCGGATGGCGTCATCCGTGACCAGCAGTTCAAACACGCCACTGCGACCCGCGTAGCCGGTCTGGCCACAGCGATCGCAGCCCGGCGCAGTCCACGCGCCGGCCACGTTCACGCGGCAGTGCAGGCAGAGCTTGCGCACCAGCCGCTGCGCCAGCACGCCCAGCAGCGATGAGCTCAGCAGAAATGGCTCCACGCCCATGTCGGTCAGCCGCGTCACTGCACTCGTCGCGTCGTTGGTATGCAGTGTGGCCAGCACCAGATGGCCGGTGAGCGAGGCCTGGATCGCAATCTGGGCGGTCTCGAAATCGCGGATCTCGCCGATCATGATGACATCCGGGTCCTGCCGCAATATGGCGCGCAAGGCCTTGGCAAAGGTGAGGTCGATCTTGGCGTTGACCTGGGTCTGCCCAACGCCCGCCAGCTCATACTCAATCGGGTCTTCCACCGTCATGATGTTGCTACGCCCGGCGTCCAGGCGGCTCAGGGCGGCGTACAGCGTGGTGGTCTTGCCCGAGCCGGTGGGGCCGGTGACCAGGATGATGCCGTGGGGCTGCGTCACGAGGTGTTCGAAGCGCCGCAGCACTTCGCCCTGCATGCCCAGCGCTTCCAGGCTCAGGCGGTCTTCCGATTTGTCGAGCAGGCGCAGCACCGCGCGCTCACCATGCGCGCTGGGCAGGGTGCTGACGCGCACATCCACGGCACGCGTGCCAATGCGCAGGGAAATGCGGCCGTCCTGCGGCAGGCGCCGCTCCGCAATATCCAGATCGGCCATGATCTTCAGGCGCGAAATCAATGCGGCATGCAGCGCCCGGTTGGGTTGCACCACTTCGCGCAGGGTACCGTCGACGCGAAAACGCACACTGGAGTGGCGCTCATAGGGCTCGATGTGGATGTCGCTGGCGCCGTCACGCGCGGCCTGTGTCAGCAGCGCATTGAGCATGCGAATGATGGGTGCGTCGTCCGAGGTTTCCAGCAGATCCTCGATCGCCGGCAGATCCTGCATCATGCGCGACAGGTCGGCGTCACTCTCCACCTCGCTCACCACGGCCGCGGCACTCGACTCACCCTGGGCGTAGGCGGCACTGATGCGCTGAATCAGGGCCGGGGCAGCCAGCGCCTGCAGATGGCGCACCGGGTACTTGCGCATGACCTCGCCCAGGGCATTGGCTCCCGAGTCCGGGTGCACGCACAGCGTCAGGTCACCGGACTGGTCCTCCAGCAGCAACTGGTGGGTTCGGGCAAACGCGTAGGGCAGCGGGTAGCGCATGGCAGCCTTTCAGCCCACTCAGGGTTGCGTTGTGGGGGCCGGTGCTGGCGCCGGGCGGGCGACGGGCGGGGCAGGCAACAGAGGGGCCTCATTGATCGGCACCAACTGGCTCGGCACCGGTTGCGAGTCCCGGAGACCCGAGCGCATCAAGTCATAGCGATCCAGTGACAGCCGTTCGGTGGCCTGCGCGTCGCGCACCACCACCGGACGCAAAAACACCATCAGGTTGGTTTTCTTGCGGGTGCGTGCCTCGCTTTTGAACAGGTTGCCAAAGAAGGGCACGTCGCCTATCACCGGCACTTTCTCCTGGTTGCCGGAATACTCGTCCTGCAACAGGCCGCCCAGCACCACGATGGCGCCATCTTCCACCAGCACATTGGATTCGATGGTGCGCTTGTTGGTGGTAGGGCCGTTGCTGGCGTTGACGGTCGAGGCCAGCACGCTGGACACCTCCTGGTAAATCGCCAGTTTGACGGTGCCGTTTTCGCTGATCTGCGGCTTGACCTTGAGGGTCAGGCCCACGTCCTTGCGCTCGATGGTCTGGAACGGATTGACGGTGTTGCTGCTGCTGCCGGTGTTGGTGAATTGGCCGGTCACAAACGGAACGTTCTGGCCAATCACGATTTTGGCCTCCTCGTTGTCCAGTGTCAGCAAATTGGGTGTCGAGAGTACGTTGCCGCTGCCGCTTTCCTCCAGAAAACGCGCCAGAAAGCCCAGCACGTAGACCCCATTGGTCTGTCGCGCGGCGCCGATGTTGAAGCCACGCCCTGGCGCCACGGAGCCCGTGGCACCCTGCGTTGCCAGGTTGATGATGTTGTTACCGCCGGCGCCGAAGTTGGTTCCCAGCAAGCCAATGACGGTGTCACCGTTTTTACCCAGCGCGCCCTGCCACTGAATGCCGAATTCGGCAGCCCGGTCGGCGCTGACTTCGGCGATCAGGCTTTCCACAAACACCTGGGCCCGTCGTGCATCGAGTTGGTCGATGACCGCGCGCAACTGGCGGTATTGCGGCTCGGGCGCGGTGATGATGAGCGCATTGGTGGCGGGGTCGGCCTGCACCTGCCCGCCCGACGTCGCCGCTGCGGCAGGTGAGCTGCTCACTGCCCCTGCTGTTGGTGTGGCGCTGGGCGCCGCCGCCACGCGGGTCTCGCCGCTCATGGCGGCGCGCAAGGTGGCCGCCAGTTTGGTGGCGTCGGCATTCTTGAGGTACACCACATGAATGTTGCCGGCCGCGCCATTGGTGCCCGCGGCTGCCGGCTGGTCGAGCTTGTCCACCAACGATTTGACCAACGCCAGCCGCGCCGGGTTGGCGGCGCGCAGGATCAGGGTATTGCTGCGCGGTTCGGCCACCAGCAGGGTCTTGTATGAGGTGTCGGCTTGACCCGCTGGCGCCGGTCCGCCAGACGACTCCACCAGCCGCAGCACCAGCGGCGCCAGATCGACGGCAATGGCGTGTCTGAGCGGCAGCACCTCGACCTCGGTGGCGTTGGACACGTCCATGGCGGCAATGATGCGTGCCATGCGGCGCAGGTTGTCGGCATAGTCGGTGATGACCAGCGAATTGTTGCCAGGGTTGGCGTTGATCGTGTTGTTGGGGCTGATCAGCGGGCGCAGTATCGGCACCAGGTTGTTGGCTGACTCGAAGTTCAGCCGAAAAATCTGCGTCGTGATCTGGTTGCCCATGGCACCGCCGCTTGCGCCATCGCCGACTGACACCGCGCCACTTTGCAGCTTGGCATCCGCTTCCGGCACCACTTTGTACAAGCCGGCGGACTCCACCATGGTGAAACCCTGCAGGCGCAGTGCGGCCAGGAACTGGTTCATGGCCACCCGGGGGCTCACCGGTTTGTCCGTGACCAGTGAGAGAGTTCCCTTGACGCGCGGGTCGACCACGACGTTGAAGCCCGTGATGCTGGCCATGGTGCGTGCCACGGCCTCAATCTCGGCATTGCTGAAGTTCAGTGTGACGAACTCGCCAGTTCTGCTCGCTTCGGGGTTGGTCTGCGCTTGCAGGTTTAGAGAAAAAAGGCCTATGGCCCCCGCCAATAAAGCGCAAGTAGCTATTGAATGAATAGCATGTGATGCGGGCCGAAAGATGCGGAATTTCATGCGGAATCAACCCACTTTCATGATGGAGCGTGCGCCGTCGCGGCGCCCGATGATGTTCAGAAGATTGGACAAGGCATCCAGGCGCTCAGGGCTGGCGCTCGCCGTCCCCTCAAACCGTAGTTTTGATCCTACCCATTGGCCGCTGCCGACCAATTGTAGGCTGCCCTCCAGTGTTTCAAGCGCAAAGGAGGGCGTCGCACCCCCCATCAGGATGACACGGTAGCTGCCCATGGGCCTCAGGGTGGAGAGGCGTGAGGAGATCTGCGTGGCATCCAGCTGGGCACGCCCGGCCATCGACATGCGCCCCTCGGTCCACTCCAGCGCGAGCCCCTGCGTTGCCAAGATCAGTTGACCCTCGGGCTGCACCGTGTTCCACGGCGTACCCAGCCCGGCCAGCCATTGCGCCGGCCATTGGGACAGGCTGTCGGCCAGCACCAGCCGGGCGCCGCCCCAGCGTGGCAGCAGGCTCAATCGCAATGGCTGCTCCATGCAGCAGTCGGCGTGCAGACGGACAAGCACACCGGACCAGTTGGGGCGAATCAACCACGCCAGCCGGCCGGGCAAGGCGGCGGCGTCCGCACTGCCGGCACCGCCGGACAGCACCAGCTGAGCCGACCCGTTCCAGACCGTGCCGCGGGCATCCTGAAAAACAACCCGTCCGCCCGATCCCTGCTGCAAAGCCGCCGTCAACCAGCGGGCCGGCGCATTCAGCAGCGTCGCCAGCACCAGGCCCAGCAAAGCCCCCGCCAGAGCCCATGCCCACGGGGATGTCGCTTGAGAAGTGCGTTGTTTGATGCGGGGCATGGGACGACGGTGTGTGCGCTCAAGCGCAAGCTCAGGGCGTGCCAAGGCTCAGCACCAGGGTGCCATCCCATGTGCCTGCGCCGCTTCGCGTCAGGCGCGCCTCGGAGGGCGCGACGCGCGCATTCAGGCGAGCCTGCGCCAGCCACTGCGCCAGGGCATCGGCCGAGGCCCCCTTGAGCGTGACCGTCACCCGCTCACCCGCCACAGCCATCTGCGCCGTGGCACCAAACTGTTGTTTGACAGACGCTTCCAGCATGCGCCGGGCGTCGTCAGGCGCCATCCGGGGCTGGGCCTGCAATGTCTTGACCTGCTGCTGCAGGCGCTGCACCTGCTGCAGTTGCGCGTCCAGTGACAGGTGCTGGCTCTCGGCAGCCCGCAGGGTTGCCAGCGCCGGCGCCAGACCAACCCACCACAACAAAGCAGCCAGCACCAGCGCCAGTGCGGCCAGCATCAGATGCTGCTCGCGGCGGGAAATCCCGTTCCAGCGGGCTTGAAGGAGGGGGGGCAATTTCATGGTGCCGAAACCTGTTTGATGATAACGTTGTCGCCCTCGGCAGTGGCCGCGTAGCCCTGCGCCTGCAGTTTGAAGGCAAGCTGCGACATGTCCGCGGCCGGCAGCTTGAGCCCTTTCATTCGAACTTCGCCCGCTACAAATTCAATAGCATCTGGTGCTTTATTGGCGAAGGCCAGGGCGCCAAACATGCCCAACATGGTCTCCATGTCGCGCCCCGTCGCGACGCCGCTGGCCCGTTGCAGTGCAGCCACTTCGCGGGCCATCTGCAGCGGCGCGTCCACCACCACCCGCACATTGGGAAAGGTGCTGGTCAGCACCTCGCGAATGGCCACCCGTTTTGCGTTGATCCGGGCTTCCTCTTTCCGGGCCCAGGCGTTCAAGCCGACGAGGTTGACCGCCAGCAAGGCCAGCAGCGCGACACGGGCTGCGCGCCAGCGGGGCGCCCGCACCAGGCTGCCCAGCCCGGCCGACAAACGCTTCCAAGTTCGGGTGCGACTGGAGCTCAGCAGGTCAAATTGCGCCAGGTTCCAGGGCGACTGAATCGCCAGCAGACGGCGCTGCGCACTTTGCTGCAGCGTGACGTTGCGCTGGAAAAGCTGCTCTGCCAGGGCCGCTACGGCGGGTTCGGCCACAATGCCGGCCGTGTCGGGCCAGTTCAACAGTGCCACTGACGCTGCGGACAAGGGCCACACCGCCACACCGCCCCGGGCGGTGAATACCATCTGCGCATCGTCGGGTTCGCCCATCACATAGACCGCGTCGGTGAGTGAGTCGGGCGCGAACTCCGGGACGATGCGGGCCACGGTTCGCCCAGCCTGCTCCAGCGCTTGCAGTGCACCGCGCAACCAGGCACGGTCACACACCGCCACCCACACCGGCGCATCGGCGCGGGGCTGCGGCTCGATCGCAAAATGCAGCTGCGACGTGTCGTCCAGCAGCCGCTCCTCCAGCAGTCCTTCGAGCACCGCACGCAGGCGCGAGGCGCCACCTTCCTGGAAAAAACGTCGGCCCAGCGTTCCCCGGGGCAGTTGTACCGGATGCCAGGACAGGTTGCGCGCGCTCACCAGGGCCACTACCTCGCCGCCTCTGTCATCCACCGTCGGCAACAGGGCGACCGGTGCCCGCGAGTGCTCGTCCACCGTGCTGCCATCGACAGTCAATACATGGTCGTACAGGGTGGCCGCATCGAAAGGCGCCGGGGGAAGGGTGACGATAAGGGTGGTCATGCGCGGGTCTTGGTCCTCGTCATTGTAGAGAGGCGGTCGTTTGCGCCACGCCGCGCTTGCGCCACAGCGTGGTCACGTTCATGCCATCACGCTGCACCAGGGATTGCTCTTGCACCCGGGTCTGCTCCACCCGAAGGGCGCCGCGCACTTCAAAGAAACGCGATGTCACGCTGTGCTGCGCCTCATTGAACTGCGCTGCGGCGTTGCCACCGGCCTTGACAGCGTCACTCAGCGCGGCCAGGTGCGTCATGTCGCGGGAGCGCACCAGGCGCTGGGCCTCCGCCAGGTCAAAGGCCTCGACGCTGGCGTAGATCACTTCCGCCGAGGCGGTGTTGAGGTTCACGGGTGTGTGCACCGGCAGAATGGTGATGTAGGGGCGAAGCATGGCAACGGTTCGCGGCGACAGGCCAAACCAGGCCAATTGGTCGGCCTCCTGCGGCCACAGTGGCGCCGCCGGATTGGACCCCGCTTCAGGACGGTTTTCCTGCGCGAGGCGCAGGTTTTCCGCCATGGCCGCCAGCTCGCTGGCGGGCAGATTCAGAAGTTCAAAAAGCCGGGCAAAAGCAAGGCGGCTGGGTTCGCTGATCTTTCCGTCCTGTACCAGGTTGACGACGTTCAGTCGTGACTGCAAATCGACGATCTGCCCGGACAGAAAAGCTTCCTGCGCAGCGTCGGATTCCTGGGCATCGGTCCGATCGGCGGCCAGAAATGTCGACAGGCGGGCTTCTTCCAGCGGCACGGCCCACGGCTCGCCCAGATGGTCGGCCCCGCCTTTGCGTGCGTCTTCGCGCAGGATCAGGCGGGCCCAATCCAGCGCACCGGTCAGCACCCACGCCGACTGCGTGCGGCTGCGCTCCGCTGCTTCCACTTCCACGCCGCGCCATTGCTGCCAGAGCACGGTCGAAGCCAGGGTTGCCACCAGCACCACCGTCAGCATGGCCGTCAGGATGGCGGCACCGCCTTGTGCCCTGCGGGTCGGTTGCTGGGGCCGGCACCTCATTTGCCACCCCCCAGGGTTGGACGCAGCCAGTCGCGCGTCAAGGTGCCCGTGATGGCCTGGCCCGGTGTCAGACTCAGCACCAGGCGAATACCGTCGGGGACAACGGGAACAAGGGGATCGGTCGCCGCTTTGGCCGCCGTGGCCGCGCCTTCGCTGGAGAGCGGATTGCTCCATGCGTCGCCGCGGTAGTAGAACACCTGCCACCGATCCAGGGGCACGATGCGCACCTCACGTTTGCGGTCTTCATCGCCAGGGTTCTGGGCCCACTGCGCGGCCTTTTGCCATGCCAGCTGCAACTCGCCGCGCGTTGTCAACGGCGGCGACTGCCATCGCAGCCACTGGCCGGTGCCGTCGATGCTGCGCCGCGACCAGGCCACCACGCTCAATCCCTCGCCGGGTGTGGCCGTGCCCCGGCGCACGATGCGCAGGGCACGACCGTCCCAGTCGAGGCTCGGGGTGTTGGGCTGTGGTGCCAGCGCGTCCAGATCGGCCGCCCACTGCGCCAGCCCGGCCTGCAGTGCCAGCACCTCGTCCGAGTGCTGGCGCAGCTGCGCCTGGGCGCGCGTCATGCCGTCGAGGCCGCGCCAGCTCAGGACGGCCATCAATGCCATCAGGCTGATCGCCACCAGCAGTTCGATCAGCGTGAAGCCTTGGGCCGGACGCGGTCGCATCAGTAGCGCCCCACCACGGTGGAAAAGCGCAACACCGAGGCTTCCCCATCCAGCACCTGCGCATCCACCCGACGAAAATTCGGGTTGGGCGTGGGCCGCACGGCCACAACCACGGTCAGGACGCGACCGGCCTGCTCACAGGCAACGCTGCTGTCGCCCACGCCGGGCATCTGTCGGGTCAGCCGGGTCTTGATGAGTTCATTTTCAGCGCAGATCTGGGCCAGCAACACGTCCGACTGGCGCTGCGCGTGGCGCGTCAGGGCGGCGGTGGCCTGCAAGCCGGCCATCAGGGAGATGGCCACAATGCCCAGCGCCACCAGCACCTCGACCAGGGTAAAGCCGCGCATTCGGCGGTGCATTGCCATGGTTGGAGCGTTGGCGGCCTGCTTCACTGCGCGGCCGCTTGCACAGCAAACGGGCGCACGCCATCGGTCGCCAAGCGAACCTGTTGACCGGGCTGGCCCTGCGACACGAGCAGCAGCTCCTGCGGCCCGATGATCGGCTCCGGCCCCAGCAGCAGGGAAGGTGTGCCTACCACGCCTGTATCGCCATCGAGCCATTGCTCCGGCAAGGTCGAAGGCGCCAGGCCGTCAAAACGAAATCCGCCGGGGTTGGCGCGCCAGTGCACCGGCACACCGCTCACCCGCGAGCGAGCACGGGCCGACTCCAGCAGCGCGGCCAGACGCTGCGCCTCGCGGTCGAGCTGGACCTGGGAGGAATCGCGCATCGCCAAACCCACGCCTGCCGAGGCCATGGCCATGATGGCGACCACCACCAGCAGCTCCAGCAGCGTGAAGCCGGCGCTATTGCCAGCTGCCGATATCTGCATTCTTGCCCTCGCCGCCGGCCTGCCCGTCGGCACCGAAGGACATCACATCGACTTCACCCTTGACGCCGGGGTTGAGGTAGAGATAAGCCTGGCCCCAGGGGTCATTGGGCAGCTTGTCGACATAGGGCTTCCAGTTCCCGGGCACCGGGGCGACCGTGGGTTTGGTAAGCAACGCCTGCAGGCCCTGCTCGGCACTGGGGTAGCGCTGGTTGTCCAGCTTGTAGAGTTTGAGCGCCTGCATCAGGTTGTTGGCGTCGGTCTTGGCGGCGGTTACCCGCGCGTCGTCGGCCCGGTCCAGCACGTTGGGCACGATCAGCGCGGCCAAAACCCCAATGATCAACAGCACCACCATGAGCTCGATCAGCGTAAAGCCACGTTCAACATGGCGCTTCAGTGTTGCGGAATTTGCGTTCATGCGGTTTGGGTTACTCATAAATAGGGGCCACTTTAACGGCAATTTCCGGGGTGGGTTACCGACCTTGATATTTATCAATGATATTTGCCTGGCTGGGGCGTCTTCATTGATCTACATCAGTTCGCCTGTAGAGCATGGCAACAATAATTTACACATATCTAGATACCGGGGGAGGTACATATGCAAATCACAAACTCTGGCCTTTGGTCAGCTCATCGCGCGCTGGCATTGCATCGACGACCTCAGACGCCGCGTCTTTGAGCCTTTTCTTCTTCATGTTTTTCAACTCAGTTTTTTAAAAGGGGACCGTAGCCATGAAACACACTTCTTTCCAGGCCAGGCGTTCATTGCTGACTTTGGCGCTCATGGGTGCTTTTGTGGCACCCGGGGCGTATGCGGCAACCTACACGGTGGACACACTCGCCGACGATTCCAATGGTTCGACCTGTTCACTACGAGACGCCGTGCTTTCGGTGAATTCCGGTGGAGATGTAGGGGGCTGCCACGCCGATCTCACTCAAGCGTGGGGCGTAAACGACACCATCAACCTCCCGGCTGGCACCTACAGACTGGCGAAGGGTGGGCTGGACGAGACGGCCGTGGGCACCGCTGAAACGGCAGCGGAGAGCAACGTGCCGGACGCCAGCGTCGGCGATCTCGACGTGCTCAAGAGCGTGAAGATCATCGGGGCGGGTTCGGGTACCACCCGAATCGAGTGGGATCCTCTTGAAACGGTCCCCGCCAATACCGACCGGATTTTTCATATTTACACCACGAACGCCCTGACCCTGAATGTGGATGTGGTGATTCAGGGGGTCACCCTCGCCAGCGGCAAGACCTTCGAGGTTGATCTGGGGCCGAACACGGATCCGATGGCGTATCCGAACTTGCATTACTACTTGCGGCGGGCTGGCGGTGCGCTGGCGCTTGGCGCGGCAGCCAATGTGGTCGAGATTGACACCTCGCTGACCGGCGCGGCAAACGCCAATACAGGTGGCCTAGGCGGCTCCACGGGTGGGGAATCCGGAGCGACTGCCTACACGCTTGCGCTGACTGACGTCATCATCGATGGCAACAGTGCTCAGGGGGATGGAGGCGGCGCATACATCGCGGCTCCAACAACTGCCACGAACGTCGTCCTTAGCAATAACAGGGCCACCACTAACGGTGGCGGTATATATAACGAAGGTAATACGTCGATCACCAACTCGACGCTCAGCGGCAACAGAGCCGAGGGTGGTGGTGGCATTTTCACCACAGGTTCCAATGCCGTGGCTATCAGTCGCACCACGTTCAGCGGCAACAGGGCGATCGGCGGCGGCGCCATCAGCAACCGCTCGGGCGTGACCGTGAACCTGGTTAACTCCACCCTCAGCGGCAATTTTGGCAGGGACGTTGGTGCCGGGCTCTACACCAACGGCTCCGTCAATCTGAATTTTGTGACGATCGCGAACAACGTGGCTGGCGCGGACTCCCCAACGTCAGGTTCCGGCATCAACACCTTTCCCTCTGGTTCAGGGGTTTTGACGTTGAAGAATGTCCTGCTGGCCGGCAACAAAAAGGGGTTGCCATACGATCCCCTTGTTCCCGCAACGGATCCCCTCAGCGATTCATTTGTGGTGCCGGACGCCGCCACTATCGCAGCGTTGCCTCCGGCCAACTGCGGCACGACAAGTGGTGGTGGTGGCATCACGGTTACCTCGTTGGGTCATAACCTGAGCGGCGCCACCGACACGACTTGCAACATAACCGTCTCGTTTTTGATGGATACGACCGACCAAAACAATGTGGATCCGAAGATCGGTGCGCTGGCCTTGAACGCACCGGGCCTGACGCAGACGCACGCCCTGCTGGCCGGCAGCCCGGCCCTGGGCGCGGGGGTAGCGGTTGCGGGGGTGACGTTGGACCAGCGTGGCATCACCCGCGACGCCACGCCGGACATCGGCGCTTATGAAGAACCGACCATCGTGATCCCTCCGACCACGCCTCCAACTGACACGACTGGCACGACAGGCGGTGGCGGTGGTGGCGGCTGCACCGTCAACCCCGATGCTGAATTTGACCCGGGCCTGCTGGCCTTGCTGGCCACTGCCATCGGTGGTGTGTTCCTACGTCGTCGGCGCCAGCAAGCGGCGCGCCGCTGAGCGGAAAGCGTTAGATCAACCCACGCTGCGGCGTGGGTTGTGTAGACCACTTGTTTTTATTGTGTTAACCGAGAACCCGTTATGAAAAATAGAACTTCACAGCTCTGGTCTGGTAGGGGCATGCGCACAGCATGCCTGGCGGCTGCATCCGCAGTCGCGTTGGTTTTGGGAGGGTGCGGCTCCGGCTCAGGCACCAGCTCCTCGACCAGCCCAGTCCCCTTGGACATCATCGAGGCCAACCTGAACGCCCAAGCGGCGCAGATTGGCGGCGCTACGCAGGCCGTGACGCTGTACAACGATGGCACGACGGACTGGACGCTGTACAGCATGGCCAACCGCTTCGCGGTGACCAAAGTCGGCATGAGCAAGGACACGGTGTCCGAAATCACTGTGCCGGGCTACATCCAGCACATCACGGTGGTCAAAGACTACGGCGGCAAGAACTACGCCTTGCTGTCCATGGGAAGCAAAGGCATTGGCGTGGTCGATCTCACCACCCCCGGGGCACTGACTTCGGCGGCTTATCTGCGCACCATGACGGTGAACTACATGACGCCCGCGTACACCTATTCGGACGGTGGCGGCACAGTCTTTACCGAGCCAGCATCAACAACTGACCGCACCTCGGGCGCGGTGAATGACCTGCTGGTCTATGACGATCAGGCCACCCCCACCGATGCCAGCGACGACCAGTTGTTCATCGCCAACGGGTCCTATGGCATCCAGAAGACCGCGCTGTCGAACTTGATGGGTGGCACGGATGGTGGCGCACTTTCCGCCTTTACTGCACAGAAATGGACGCTCAAGTACGCCGGCGAGAATCCATGGGGCGGGCCGGTTAGCCTGAAGGAGCACGGCGGCAAGCTGTATGCGGCGCTGGGCTTCCTCGGCATCGGCATATTCGACCCGGCTGACCTGACGCCTGCAGGTGCCTACAACCTGTATGCCGACTGCACCAACACGGCACAAGAAGACTGGTTCGGCTATCCGAAACGCAAGATTTCCTGCCCTGATGCCTCTTTGACAGCAGGCGTGGTCGCCGGGGGTGTCGATGCCGATGGCATGCCAACCCACCTGCAGGCAGCCGAAGAGTTGGGTAACAAGAACGATCGTGTTTTCTACCCTTGGGCTGAGTTCGACCGCTACGGCAAGTATTACTACTACGCCCGCACCATGGAGTTGGTGGACCTGCCCGGCAGCAAGACCATGGCTTACGTGGCCTACTCTTTGGGCGGCTTGGTGGCGGTGGACGTCACCAACGCGACGGCAAGCGTCAAGCCGGTCTATGCGGGCTACGTGCCGGCAGTTCCGGCCCATGGCCCGGACGAGCCGCCGATCAATGTCGACAAGAAAAGCATTCTGTCGCACTTCGGCTCCGGCATGCTCAAGGAAGCCGGCGTGATGGACGTGCGCGTGGTGACTGACCCGACCGATCCCAACAAGTACCGCGCTTACTACACCGACCACTTCGCTGGTCTGGTGGTGGTCAGCGGTGCCGAGGCCCCGGCCACACAGTGGAAGAATGCCGGAGGGCCGTTTGACAATAACAAGATCAATGGTGTTGCCGAGCCAAGGGTGTATTGGCCTGACTACGAGTTCGTCAAGTCCTACGACATGACACCCGTGGTGGTGGGTGACGAGTCGATGCCGGCGTTCCTGGTGGCAACCAACGGTAACTACCCCGGCCCGGCGATGCTGGCTACGGGTGAGATCAACGGCCACGGCGGCGCGCTGTTCCTGATGCCCACAAGGAATCCTGCTGCTGCAGGCCAGGTGGATGCGGTGCAATCTTCCGGCGCCGGCGGCGTGAGCTTCGTCGACTTTGTCAATCTGACGAGCAGCAACGTGGCAGTGGCCAACCGCTTCGCCGTACCGGTGAACTTGGTGAGCACCAACGAGGTGGGCGCGAAGATTGATGGCAGCGCCGGGGAGGCGATCGCGATCGGCCACGCCGAGGGCGTGACAGTGTCTGGCAACCACCTGTATCTGGCCGACGGCCCGCACGGCATGAGTGTCTGGCGCATCGCCAATGGCCTTAGCCCCATCGACGACCTGCATCTCGTGGCCAACACGCTGACAGACGAGTACCCCACGCCGGGCATCAACGTGGCGCCAACGCCGCACGCCTTCAAGGTAGGCTTCGGCAGTGATCCGACCAAGGCGTACGTGATGAGCCAGAGCTTGGGCATGCGTCGGGTTGATGTGTCGGCCGTCACCGGCGGTAGCGCAGCGGTAGGCGCACCCGCACTGCTGAACGCGTACGGCAACATCTTCGAGCACAACACCGAAGCCGGCAGCGTCGGCATAAACAAGGTGACCGGTCAAGACCATGCCTACGGCGTGGTCTTCTCTGGCAAGTACGCCATCGTGGCTGACGGCGACAACGGTGTGACGGTGTATGACACGACGGCAGCTGCCGGCACGGACGCGAGCGTGGTCGCCAACATCGGCGACTCGCTGGGGACGAGCGGCAAGCCCCCGCTGGGTCGTGCGGCGACTGTCAA
Source organism: Rhodoferax sp. (assembly GCF_030646845.1). GTDB lineage: Bacteria > Pseudomonadota > Gammaproteobacteria > Burkholderiales > Burkholderiaceae_C > Rhodoferax. The sequence goes on from NZ_JAUSLE010000048.1 coordinate 16,190, forward strand.
GCTGTGGACCAACTCGGCCACTGGCAAGACGTATGCGGTGGTGGCGGCAGGTGCTTACGGCATCTCGGTGGTTGACATGACGGCCTTCCTGGCCAGCGGAAACGCTGCGGACTTGGGGATCAACAAGCTGATCAAGACTTTTGAGCCGCTCAAGGCCGATGACGACAACGCATTCGGCGCCGCCGACGGCAAGAGCGTGGACGTACATGTGGTGGACGACATCGCTTACTTCAGCTACGACAGCTTTGGTCTGGTGGCCTACCGCATGACCGACCTGATCCGGCCCGCCACCGAGGAGCGTCCGCTCAAGGTGCCGACCGGCCAGGCCGCTGATGTCTGCGCCACCATCACCGACGTGACCAAGCTGAGCGCCAAACAGGGTGGCGTGGGCGAATGCCGGCCAACCGCGGTGGGTTACCTCAAGCTGCAGAAACTGACAGGTTATGAAGCCGAGGAGGGTGGCGCGCTGTACATGACGCCGCAGTACTTCCCGGCGAACGTGCCGATCCGTAACGAGGCCGGGCAGGTGTACGTGCTTGACAAGCCCAGGCTGCTTTTCTACGTGGCCTACGGCGAGTCCGGTGTGGTCAAGCTCGATTGGAGCAACGTGGCCGCACCGACCATGATGGCCATCAAGGGCGTCGTGGGTGGGGCGTCAGCGACCGCCATCAACAACGGCCGCGTCTACGTGGCTGCTGGCGCAGGTGGCCTGGTGGTGTTCAAGTAAGCATCGCGGCGCCACAGCCGCATCAAAAGGCCGGGCAATTGCCCGGCCTTTTTCATTGACATTACGCAACACGTTTTTGCTACTCAGAATCTAGAATTTCTACGTTGTACCGTTGAATCAACAGCCTTGAAGGCTCGATTGGCGACACGCGGAGCAGATTCTTTTGAAAACACACAATCAGGTGAAGTCGCAATGAAACGAAAGCAGTTCCTGCGCTACACGGGGGCTGCGTTGAGCGTAGCCGCTTTGGGTCCGGTGTTGACGGCATGCGGAGGGGGTAGTGACTTTGTCAGTACAGCCCCCGCTGCAACGGTAGGCATCCTGTCGCCTGAAGAAATTGCGGGCCTGAAGTTCATGCGCGAAGAAGAGAAGCTGGCCCACGATGTTTATGTGTACCTGTATGGCCTGTGGGGCGCCAATCCCAATGCCACTGTCTTCAGCCTGATCGCGCTGAGCGAGACTACCCACACCGAAGCTATTCTGGCGCTGCTGGTCAAGTACGGCATAGCCGATCCGGCGGCAGGGAAATTGCCTGGTGAATTTACAGACCCTGCTCTCCAGACCTTGTACAACACACTGATCGGCATGGGGCAGGTCAGTCTGATCGAGGCGCTCAAAGTCGGCGCCCTGATCGAAGAAACCGACATCCACGACATCAACGCCAAGAAGGCCGTCACCGACGAGGTGGACATCGTGCAGGTGTATGACAGCCTGCTGTGCGGTTCGCGCAACCACCTGCGTGCCTTCAATACACAGCTGCTGGCGCTGGGGGTGACCTATGTGCCCACGGTCATCACCCAGGCCGAATGGGACGCGATTGCCAACGCACTACCTGAAACCTGCGGCGGGTGACTCCAGGGGCACTTGGCTGGCGACCGTCTCCCTGTGCCAATGTGCGCCCGCCGGGCGATGTATTACGGGGGGCAAGCCGGCGCCATGCCGTTGATCCAGTCGCGCACTAGCGCGTTGCCTTCTGCATGAAGCACGTGCCGGCCCAGTTCAGGCATGGCCACGCTGGGCGGATTGACACCGCTGCGGTAGTTGCCGATACGGTAAAAGAGGAAGGACGCATCTGCATTGCCGGGCGTGATGTCGTAGTTGAACTGGCCGCTACGCTGTCCGCCCACCGGTGGCTTGCAGACGCCCAGACGGGTTGTATCCGTCACCGCCAGCTCCAGCCAGAGACCTGTGTTGGCCGACCGGCCCGTGGCGCTGTGGCAAGAGGCGCAATTCACGTCCAGATAGGCCCGGGCGCGCGCCGCAACGGGCGCTGCCAGCACGTCATTCCACACCACCATCCGGGGGGCCGGTGCCAAATAGCCGGCCAGCAACTGCAGCGCCGCCAGCGTGTCCAGCTGGTTCGCGCTGCCGGTGGTGTAGGCGTAGTCACGGTTGAGGTTGTTGGCCTTGGGGCCGATGGCTTCAAAAGTGCCTGTGCTCACATTCGTTGCATGACACGTCAGGCACTGGTTGTCGCTGGGAACGGCATAGGTGAACGGGGTGCGCGCCCCCTGCGCGGATACCAGCTCGACGCTGACGTTCTGGCCCGCGCGCACCAATGTCGCATCCTTCTGGTCGGCGTCCCACACATAGGTGACCGCGCCCCAACGGCCACTGGGCTCACGCACCATCAGGCGCGTCTCGATCAGGCGGTTGTTCACCAGATCGACGGTTTCGCCGCCGTCCACCTGGTCTGTCTGCGCGGCCCCTACCAATCCCGGTGCAGAGGCGACGGCCTTGGGGTAGAAAAACGTCTTGCTGATGATGGCGCCGACCGGAAACTGCAGCTGCCCCTCCGCCATATAGCCAATCTGGGTGCCTTTGGGAAGCCACAGCGTGCGGAATTTGTGTGAGTAGTCGGAGAACAGCGCCGTATTCAGGCTGTAGGGCTGCACGCCCTGCTGGAGGGAAAGGGTCTGGCCGTTGCTCAGAATGAGGTTCCATGCCGAGAGCCTGGCAGGAGCCGTGGCGGCCGTGAAGACCGCGACACTGGGCGAAGCTGGCGCACCAGGACTGACCAGCGTCGTTGCGGGCGTCTCCGAGCCTCCCCCGCTGCCACTACCTCCACCTCCGCACGCGGTCACTGCCAGCACCAGCCCCGCTGCCACTGCAGCAGCCGATCCACCCGTTTGCTTTCTCAAGCGCTTGCCCTGCATGCCATGCCTTTCGCAGATGAACATTGGACATCCCGATGTTCATTCTTTCCAGTATGGTTTCTGCGTCGCATTTAGCCCCTGAGAATTGTCAGAGCCAGCCGATGAATTTGCCACTCTGCGCCACCCGGAGCGCGCAGTGGGTCGTCGTCCGATGCGGGTTGGCACCCGCCGGTTTGTGCCGCAAAACTGTAACTGCGCGTTACCGTGACGCACGTGTATTGACACATCGGCTTACATCCTCGCCCAATCGACTGAGATAGCTCAGTTGCATTGGCGGAGTGCGCCCCTACTCTGCCTGCATGAGCGGTGCCTTTGCATCGCATTGAAGGACGAAAAATGCAACGAAAGCAATTTTTGCGTTACATGGGCGTCACATTGGGTGTAGCGGCATTGGCCGCGTGTGGCGGCGGTGGTGGTGACCTTGCGAATACAGCCATCCCCGCGACGCTGGCAGCCCAGGCCGCGACGGACCGGCTGGCAGACCCGGCGGCAACTGTGACAAGCCTGTCGCCGGAAGAAATCGCCGGCCTGAAGTTCATGCGCGAGGAAGAGAAGCTGGCGCACGACGTCTATGTGGCCCTGTTTGACCTCTGGGGTGCCAATGTCTTCAGCCAGATCGCGCTGAGTGAGACCACCCACACTGAAACCATTTTGGCGCTATTGACCAAGTACGGTATCGCTGATCCGGCGGCGGGCAAAGCGCCGGGTGAGTTTGAAGACCCCGCGCTCCAGACCCTCTACAACACACTGATTGCCATGGGGCGGCCCAACCTGATTGAAGCGCTCAAAGTCGGCGCGTTGATCGAGGAAACCGACATCCACGACATCAACGAGAAGAAGGCCGTTACGGACGAGGCGGATATCGTGAACGTGTACAGCAGCCTGCTGTGCGGCTCGGGCAACCACTTGCGCGCCTTCAACGGGAATCTGCTCGCGCAAGGAGTGACCTATGTGCCGCAGGTCATCACCCAGGCTGAATGGGATGCGATTGCCAGCGCACCCGCGGAGACCTGCGGGGGGTGATCTTTTTTATCGCTGTGCCAGCCAGGCGGTCAGCCCGAAACCGGTGTTGTAAATGGCATGCATCAGCACGGCCGGCCAGACGCTTCCCATGCGCTCCCGCAGGTGGCCCAACACCAGTGATGGCACCACCACCGCCAGCGCCCAGGCCAGCGGCTGCGCCCGCAGATGCAGCGCTACAAACCCCAGCGTTACCAGCAGATTGGCCAGCGTGAGCGGCCCCAGTCGGCGCGGCTGGCCACTGGGGCTGGTCAGCCGCAGTGCCTGCCCCTGCAGGATGCCGCGAAACACCAGCTCTTCCAGCAGCGGTTGCACCAGCGCAAACGAGGCCCAGGCGACCCAGCCCACCGGTGCGTGCATGCGCCCACCCACCAGTAGACCCAGCGCCAGCCAGGCCGGCAGCGCCAGCAGTACGGCCAGCGCCAGATGCGCGTCTGGCGGCCAGGCGGTCAGGGCGGGTTTGGGCCAGGTGAGGCCGCACTCCTGCATAAGGGTTGGCTGCGTTGAATGCACGGTTCTCATCTTCCCATGAAAAAAGCGCCGTCTGTTACCGGACGGCGCTTTGCGTGATGCACCAGGACCTTTCAGCCCCGGTCGCGTCCCCAGTTTAGCGACGGCGCAGGCGGCGCACGCCCAGACCGATCACACCCAGTGCAGCCAACAGTGGCAGCATGGGGTCGAACGGTGCATTGCCGGTGGCCGTGGTGCAACCGCCACCGCTGCTGCTGGAAGCAGCCACGGCGGCGGTCGGAACCACCAGCGGTGTGGGTGTCGTGCCCTCCAGCGGTGTCGGTGTCGTGCCCACATAGCTGGGTGCAACCTGCGAATCGGCAACCACGGGAATGATGCGGATCGTGAAATCCTCTTTGCCGTCAGCGTTGCTATCACCAAGACCATTACCCACCTTGACGATGTAGTTGAGGCCCAGATTCAGCACGTCCTCAATGTCGTCAATGGCGTAGAGCTTGTCTGCTTGCCACGCCTTGAATTCGGCATCACTGACGATGGCAGAACCCGAGTCGTTGTTCTTGCGCCAATTGGTGCCGTCCCACCAGGCGACGAGATCGGCATCGGTGCTTGGATTGTTGTCGAAGTCCCAGAAAATGCCTTTGGGCTGCCATTTGCTTGGCAGCCAGTCACCAAACAACGCCGTGTAGTTGCTCGGCAACGCGGTGGTTGATTTGATGGTGTCGTACGGGTTCAAGCCAGGGACTCCACTGACCGGGTCGATGTAGGTGGTAGCACAGCTGCCCGCCTTCGAGCACTCCTGTACCACGCCAAATCCGGCAGTACGGATATCAAAGAAACCGTTAGTCGGGAAATGAGGCAGCTGCTGTGGACCGAACAGACCGTGCGAGAAGGTCGCCAAGCCTTCGACAGCGTCAAAAATATCCGAGCCGTCACGCGTAAAGACGCCTGAGATTTTCGTGCCTCCCTCGGCGATGCCGAGGGAAATGTGCAGATTGTTCTCAATGCCCAGGTTGGCTGCAGACTGGAAGCTGGCCCCCAAGCCTGTGCCGACCACAACTTTGTAGCCCTTGAGGCGCACGCCGGTGTAGTTGTTGATCTTGCTGAATACCTGATAGGGCTGCAGACCGCCACTGTTCGCCACATTGAAGAGCAGATCGATGGGTTTGCCCTCTCCACCATTCGCCACGCCATCCACGGTCGCCGGTTGCATGGCAATCTTGAACCGCTTGTGCGTCTGGAACTCGCTGGAGCAGATGACTGGTTGCGGAGTCGCACTGTCCAGGTACGCCGCAGCGGCATTGCCGGTTTCGGCAGCACTCAAGTAGGAGGTATTGATCAGGCAGTTTTGTGGCTTGCCGTTTTTGGTGGCGGTATCGCCATAGACCGCCTTGATGCCGGCAGGCTCGCCGACTGGCCAGACCTTGCCGGTCAGCTTGGCCATGATCGTGTTAGCCGCATCCTTGATGTAGCTCACAAAGCTGTCCCCAATCGCCATGGCCGAGTAGGCGCCCGTGGCTTTGTCAAACGTTCCGAACTCGGTGCCGTCGACCGTACGGACCAGTTTCACGTCCACATTGTCGAGATTCCAGGCGCCCACGCAGGCGGTGGTTTTCGATTCGTCGACATCCGTGGTGGCAGGGTTATCCACCCCGCAGGCCCCAAGCAGGCCGGCGGTGTTGTTCGAGTTGTTGATCTCGCCCGCATACAGGCTGGTCGTCAGCAGCATGCCGGCGACCGCAAGGTTCACCGCAGTGGCGCGTCGTGCTCGTGGTTTCGTGCGTGTCATAAATTCATCTCTCTTCAGTCAAATAAAAAAACAGAACGCTTGCCCTCACTGCGGTGCGAGGACCTGACGGTTCAGTCATGAAATAAATGCCGCCCGGTAACGGGCGACACTTTGCTTCCTACCAGACACCGGGGCTTGCCAGCCCCGGTGCAGCAAGGATGTTTAGCTACGACGTGCGCGGCGCAGGCCCACGCCGATCAGGCCCAGCGCAGCCAGCGCCGGCAGCATCGGGTCGAACGGTGCCTGGCCGGCGGCCATGGTGCAACCACCGCCACTGTCGCTGGTTGCGGTTGATGTGGTCGGTGTGACGGGTGGAACCACCGGATCAGCGACCGTACCCTCAGTACCGTTGCGGTAGATCACATCAGTCGCAGTCCCGCTTTTCTGCATCCACAGGGCTCCGAGAGTCTTGCCGTCAGGCGGCGAGCGCAGCTGGGCTTCCGACGCCTGCAAAGTAGCGCCGCCATCCCCAGCCAGCAGTTGTACCGTTTCGAAAGTGGCGCCCTGGTCCGTGCTGCGGGTCAGGTAGATATCCTGCGGCAGCGGCGTGGCCGAATTCGTTTCCGTACCCCAGGACGCAAACATCACATTGCGGTTTTGCACATCGGTCGCATCGGATGTCGCCACCGCAGTGGGCAGCTTGATCGTGCCCGGTGTGCCCACGAGACGAGGTTCGACGACACGCAGGGCCGGGTTCGTGATGTTGGACATATTTCTTGCCGCACCCCAAGTGTTGCCGCCGTCGGTCGATCGCTTGACGTACAGGTTGTAGGTGGCGGTATAGGCATCGGCGGCAGCCTTGTCCGGCGTCATGTCGTACGCAATGGCGGCGAAGTCACCCCGCAACACGCCGCGTTGTGCCAGAGAGTTGTCGGTCAGGGATGCGGCGGTCGGATCGCTGAGGTTGATCGCGGTGTCCGCCAGCACATCGGCCGGGGCAAAACCAGTAGAGAGAGTGCCGCGTAACGCCGTGTTCTTGATCCCGCGGCGAACGACCACATCCGAAGCCGCTGCCGGCGTGGTGAGTGTGGTTTCGCGCCAGAGCAGCATCACGTGGACGCCCTTGGTGTCGCCGTCGGCTGCATCGCCGTCCTTGTCCCCTGCGGTATCGAGCGCTTCGTTGCCTTGCAGCAGGAAACGGACGCGACGGGCGTTGTTGGCGGTGTTGCTGATCCCGGTGCCGGCCTTGTTGTTGTCGAGGTTCGGATAACTGCTGGCGGGGAAGTTGTGATAAATGATCTGCTTGCCGCTGGTGCCGTCACCCTTGGTTTCTTCGTAGGCAATGACGGCGGTGCTGCCGCTGATGGCAAGGTTGGCGCGGGATGCACCGGGCGTGCCTGTCGCCGTGTCATTGTTGTCACTGACTTGGACCGGTGCAGGAAAGGCCGTGCCCGCCTCGAAACCGGTTTTGGACAGGTAGGTGTACCAGATGTTGGTGCCTGGGCTGACGTTGGCACCCGAGGCGCCATCGCCCGAACCCTCGGCATCGCCCAGCTGAAGACCCTTGGGGTCAGCCTGGAACGTGATGGCAAAGTGACCGGTCGATGCTGTGTCCGTCGTGTATTGCACGGATCCCGCCGGGACATCTTCGTCCGGATCCATCGAGCCATCCGTCAGGCGCTGCAGAGACCAACTCGTCCCGCCGTTAACAGATCGCGCTGCCCACAGGCACATGTAGGGTTGGTTGTGTCCCGTCAGGGTAACCAGGTTGGTATTGATTTTTTGTGTCGCAACGCCCTCGCAATCCGAACTGGTCCACGTCAGTAAAGCGTCCGCCCCTTTGCCTGCGTTCAGAACGCCAATCGGGGGCACGAAGATGTTGGGTTTGTTGTTTGTGACAGTGAAAGCTTCCGTCACGGTGGTGACCGGGTCAGTCACGCTGATGGCGTTGCCGCCGTTGTTCGTGACTTGCGTTTGCGTCCAGGTGGCGCCGTTGTCGGTCGAACGCGCAATCCAGATGTTTTGCGCACCGGCAGGACCATCGGCATAGACCAGCAACTGGGCTTTGACGTCGTATTGCGGAACCGCTGGATCCGATTTGTACGAAATCCAGCCCATCTTGGCCTTGTAGGCGTTATTGGCAGGATCGCTGGTCGATACAACGACGGGCGCGTCAAGCTGGATGAGTGTTGCGGCAATCGCCGCGGTCGCTACCGCCACAGCGGTGAGTGCAATGGCGACCTTGCCGTGTTTCAGTTCAAGTTTCATGCGGTTTTCCTAAAAAAATGGACCGTCGAAAAGCTTACAACCGTAAGCATTTGTAAAAGTCTAGGGTTGCGGCGCTGGATTACTCTTGATTTATATCAGTACCAGGTGGGGTATTTGCGATCAGACTAACAACTGTGTATTCGATACACCACGGTCTTGGGAGAATTTCATTTCCCGGACTCTTTTTATTGATGACAAAGGAGTTAACCATGTTGAAACGCAAAGTAAATTTGACGGGTCTGGCGCTAGTTGCTGCAGTTGCACTGTCGGCCGCGGTGGTGACCACCAGTGCTGTGGCGCAGGATAAAACCCAGGACCGCACACAACTTCGCACCCAGGACCAGATCTATGGCAGCCAGTTCATGACGGACGGCGAGCGCAACGAATACCAGGCGCGGATGCGTAGCATGAAGACGGAACAGGAGCGTGAAGCCTACCGTCTGGAGCATCACAAACAGATGCAGGAGCGTGCCCGCGCCAAGGGTGTCTCGCTGCCCGATGAGCCGCCTGCGCGAGGCGCTGGACCTGGACCCCGCCCAGCTGCCGGCGGCGGGGCAGGGGGCGGCATGGGTGGTGGGATGGGCGGAGGCCCCGGCGGCAAGAAGTAAGCTAGCGCTGGCGTTGAGCGCCGTCACACGGTCTGCAAGCGCTCCAGTTGCAGCACCCGGTAGATGCGCCCGAGTTTGTCCAGCGGCTCAATCACTTCCTCGCGCACCAGCCGGGTGACTTCGCGGCTGATGGTTTCGGGTTTCAGGTCCAGCATGGCGCCCATGTCGTCGCGAGAAAAAAGCATGGCAACTCGACTATCGGTTGGGCTTCGCATCTTGAGAATGAAGTTGCAGACCCGTTGCCTTGCAGTTCCAAAGTTGAGGTCGGCCAGCCAGTCATCGGCCTCCTTGAGTGCCTGTTGCCACTTCAACGTGAGCCGGCGGTGAAGGTGCTCGCTGCTGGCCTCCAGCGTGTGAATCACGTCCAGCGGAATCCGGCAGACGGCCACGTCGGTCAAGGCAACCGCCTCGCTGTCGTAGCGTGATGTGGCCAGTGCTTCGAGCCCTGCCACATCGCCGGGACGCAGCACCCGCACAATGCGCTGCCGTCCGTCGGTGGTCACGCGCACCAGTTTGATCATGCCGGTGCGCAGGGTGAATATGCCCTGCGACGGGCTACGCTCGGCATAGAGCGACGCCGCTTCTTTCAACTCAAGTTGGTCAATGGGCACATGAAGCATGTCGAAGTCAGGCTCATCAAGGTCGCCAAACAACACCATGTCGCGAATTCCACAGTGGCGGCAGTCGGCGGTGCCGCGGTATGCGGATTCAATCTTGATCGGGATCATCGGGTCACTTCATTGATAATTGTTTTATGCAAACTCATTCGCATAGTATCTGGTGGCTGCGGATTGCCACGTTCTCGGTTGCCGCATTGGCCGCCGCCAGCGCCACCTTTTGGGTTCTGAAGTGGACTGCGCCAGCACCTGCGCGCCTAGGCGCAGCCGTCAATTTTGCCGGGCCCAGCCAGGGAGATCCGCAAGTGGTGGCACGCCTGCTGGGCGGCGGTCAGACCGGCATCGCCGCTGCGCAGGCCGTGACAATCGACACTGCGGCCAGTCGGTTCAAACTGACCGGCGTGGTGGCAGACCGCGCCAAAGGGGGCTACGCCCTGATCTCCGTTGACGGCAAACCCGCCAGACCCTATCGGGTGGGCACCCTCGTGGACAACGCCCTGGTGCTGCAGTCTGTGGCACCGCGTAGCGCGGCCCTGGCGGCCAGTGCTGACGCACCGGTGTCAATCATCCTGGATCTGCCTAAGTTGGCGCAACCGTGACGCCAGCGTGCACTTGTTCCGATCGTGAAGGCGCTTTCGCTGCATGCGCTGAAATCCACTGAATCAGCGCGACCAGCCCCAGTGGCCTGCTGAACAGGAAGCCCTGACCCTTGTTGCAGCGCAGTGCCCGCATCAGGTCGGCTTGCCCGGTGGTCTCAATGCCTTCGGCCACGGTGTTCATGCCCAGGGTCTCGGCCATGAGGATGGTGGCTTCAATCAGCACCCGGTGGTAGTCACTGGTCTGCGCCATACTGACAAAGGAGCGGTCAATCTTGACTGTGTGCACCGGGAGTTCGTGCAGACAGGACAAGGACGAATAGCCGGTGCCGAAGTCATCCAGCGCCAGGGTCACGCCCAGCGACCGAAGCTCCTGCAATCTGGCTTGCACGACGCTGTCCTGGGCGGCCAGGCTCTCGGTGACCTCCAGCTGCAGTTGGGCGGCTTCCATGCCGCTGGCGCGCAGCACGTCGCGCACATTGCCAACCAGCGCGGGGTCACGCAGCTGTGCACGTGACAGGTTGACCGACACCGAGCGCGGCGCCTCCCGGCCCAGCAGGGCCTGCAGATGCTCGAACTCAGCACAGGCGGTTTGCAGCACAAAGTGCCCGATTGACTCAATCAGACCGCAAGCCTCGGCGACGGGGATGAATTCAACCGGCGATACCAGGCCGCGTAGCGGGTGCTGCCAGCGCACCAGTGCCTCCATGCCCGCCAGCTCCCCGCTGACCAGGTCGACCAGAGGCTGGTACACCACAAACAGTTCATCCTGGCGCAGGGCCCGGCGCAACTCCGCCTCCAGCGTCACATCATCCCGCACACGCTTGTGCATGGAGGGTTCGAACAGGACATAACGTCCGCGTCCGGTCCGCTTGGCCTCGTACATGGCAATGTCGGCGTCGCGCAGAACGGCTTCGACGTCGTCGGCTGCATGGGTCGACGTCACGATGCCGATGCTGACGCTGGAATTGACGGTGTGCGACTCGATCACATAGGGTTGCGCCAGCACATCGAGCAGGCGGGAGGCCACAATTTCAGCATCCAGATCGCCACGAATGTCGTCCAGCACCACCACGAATTCATCTCCGCCAATGCGCGCGGCCATCTGGCTGAAGTCGCTGCTGGGGGTGTAGGAGTCGCCGGGACGCAGACTCTGCTGCAGGCGTTGGGCAATCTGGCGCAGCAGTTCATCGCCCACGCTGTGCCCCAGGGTATCGTTGACCTGCTTGAAGCGGTCAAAATCCATGAACAGGACCGCAAAGTTGTAGCCCGGCTCGGCCCGCGCCCGGATGATGGCGTCGCGCACCCGCTCCATCACGACGGCACGGTTGGGCATCTGGGTCAGAGTGTCCGTCCGGGCCATTTCGCGGAGCTGCTCTTCCAGCAGGCGTTTGGCATTGATGTCAATGCATACGCCTGCCATGCGCAGCGGCCGGCCCTCCGGGCCCCGGGTGACAACAGCGCCGCTGAACATCATCCAGACCCAAAGACCATTGCCGTGGCGGATGCGGATTTCAAACCGCCTTTGCATGCCCGGGGTAACCATCTGTTCCTTCATCAAGGACATCCAGGCCGGCACATCCTCCGGATGAATCAGTCTGTAGAAGCCCTTTGACGTCATCTCGACATCGCCACGACGGCAGCCAAAAATCTCCAGCAGCCGGTCGTTGCATGTCATTTCATCAGCCGCAATGTCCCATTGCCAGGTGCCCAGACCGGCGCCATCCACCGCCAGAGCGAGCAGCTGCTGTTGCTCGCGCTGTTCCGTTACGTCGACCATCGAAGACACGACGCCCGACAGATCCCCCTGTGCGTCGCGCAAGGGCTCGGTATTCACCATCAACCAGCGCATTTCCCCGTTGGGCTTGATATGCCCCAGTGATTCACCCCGCAGGCCCTCGCCGGTGCGCAACGTGCGCGCCGTGGGCAGCTCGGAGGTCGGGTAGGGCGTCAGGTCATCGCGCACACTGCCGCCGGCCACCGATGTCGAGGCAAGCCCCATCAGCTCGTCGCGGCTCAGGCCCGATATCTCGCTGGTGGCCGGGTTGCAGTCAATCACCTCGCCGGTACTTGACTGCACGACCACGCCGACGGGCAGGGCATTGAACACGGCGGTCATTTTGTGGCGCTGATTGACCCGCTCCGTAATGTCCAGTCCCATCACCATATAGCCGGACAGCTTGCGGTGCTCATCGTAGGTGGGCTGGTATTCCACATCCAGCCAGATGTTCTGGCCGTTGTGGGCTCTGACCAGAATCTCCATCTTGACACTCAGGCCACGGTCCAGTTCGTCAGCCAACAGCGCCATTTCCTGCGCATCGTTGCCTTGCGATGCGGCATAGGCCAGAAGATTCTTTCCAACGGCTTCAGACTCGGTCAAGCCCAGTCCCTGCAAGGCGGCCTGGTTGGCCCAGAGAACGACGCGATCAGGCGTGGTGGTGAGAACCCAGTTGCTGGTGCGTTCCGCGACCAATGCCAGGCGTTTCATCTCCTGCGTCTGCGTGGTCAGGGCCCGATACAAGCGCTGGAGTGCACGCGCGGCGGGTTTGCGCATGGTGATGGCCAGAGCGGCCAGCAACAGCATCGTCAGCCCACTCCATAACTGAAGCGGCGTCACGATGAAGCGCCGTCTGGATGAAGGAAGGCAGGCCGGGCTTTGTCAAGGATGTCACTCGTGAGAATCCCACATCCGCAGCGCAAGCGGATTTGGGATTGCTGACACAAGTCATGCATGGACACTGCCCACGAAAGCGTTACCTTTGGCTGCCTTGAAAGAATTGGATGATGCTACCAGAAGGGCGGGCCGGGTTGCCCGTTCAGGACAGTGCCGCGCGCATGGCGTCAATCACCGACTTGTAGTCGGGTTTGCCGAAGATGGCACTGCCCGCCACGAAGGTGTCAGCCCCGGCATCCGCCACGCGGCGGATGTTGTCGACCTTGATGCCACCATCGACCTCCAGGCGAATGTCCTTGCCGCTGGCGGTGATGCGCCGGCGCACGTCTTCGATCTTGCGCAGTGCCGAGTCAATGAAGCTCTGACCTCCAAAGCCGGGGTTGACACTCATGATGAGCACCAGGTCGATGTCGTCGATCACCCAGTCCAGCACGTCCAGCGGCTCGGCCGGGTTAAACACCAGACCGGCCTTGCAGCCTTTGGACTTGATGGCCTGAATGCTGCGGTGTACATGGCCCGAGGCATCAGGGTGAAAGCTGATGAGGTCGGCGCCGGCCTCGGCAAAGGCCGCCGCCAGGGCATCAACGGGTTGCACCATAAGGTGCACATCGATTGGCACTGCCACGCCGGCCGCGGTTTTGGCGTGCGGTTTGAGGGCGCTGCAAATCATGGGGCCGAAGGTGAGGTTGGGGACGTAATGGTTGTCCATCACGTCAAAGTGGATCCAGTCGCTGCCGGCGGCGATGACGTTCTTGACCTCATCGCCCAGGCGGGCAAAGTCGGCAGAGAGAATGGACGGGGCGATGCGGTAGGTCATGGCGATAAACCTTAATAGGCTGGTGGGCAGTCGGGATGAAAAGACGGGGTCTTCAGGAAGGGTATTTTCGCAGGTAGCATTGCAGCATGTCCAAGTACCAATTTCGAGTTGAAGTCTTACCCCAGTATCTGGCCGAGCAATCGGCCCCGGAGCAAGGGCTGTATGTCTTCTCTTACACCATCACCATCACCAATACTGGCGATGTACCGGCGCAGCTGATCTCGCGCACCTGGAACGTCAACGACGCCAACGGCCACACCGAAAAGGTCAAGGGGCTGGGTGTGGTGGGGCAGCAGCCGCTGCTCAAACCGGGCCAGACCTTCGAGTACACCAGCGGCACGCGCCTGCGCACACCCACCGGCACCATGCACGGCAGCTTCTTCTGTGTCGCCGAGGACGGTGAAAAGTTTGACACCGACGTGCCGATGTTTGTGCTGGATGCCCTGAGTGCGGGCGGCGGCACGCGCACCCTGCATTGACGTTCCTGCCCCGCATGAAATCCATGCACGATCTGCCGAAGTTGCTGGATGCCATCGACCCCCGGGCTGCACTGGTGCAGCGGCACTTGTGGCTGATTTCTCTGTTTGAATGGCTGCGCGGCGACTGCAGTTCGGTCCCGGCATCGATTGCCCGGGTCCAGCTCTTGCTGGACGCCGTGCAGGCCCGGCCCGAGATGCAGGCGCGCGTGCAGGCGTGGTGGCAGACCCTGGTCGAAACCATTGATGGCACCACGCTGCTGGCCGACTACGGATTTTCCTCGCGCAGTGCCTTTGTCAGCGAGTTCGCGGAACGCATTCGCCAAAAAGTGCTGCCGGGCACGCCGGAAACAGCGGATGCCTCCGCGCTGTTTTCCTTGGTCCTGTCCCACGGTTTTGACGCTCGCTGGCTGGCCGCGCTCGATGAGGCCGCGCTGGCACGCATTGCATCGCTGCTGCAGACACCTCAGGCGGCGCCAGCTGCCTGCGCGCCGCCAAGCATCTCGCGGTGGCAGGGCACGGTGCTGGAGGCCATCACGTTTTGCACCAGCCAGGTCAGTGCCACCGGGTTTTCGCCCGAACTGCGCCTGCGCATGAGCGCGCCAGCCCGCGACGCGGGCCCCTTTCATTGCCTGATGCGCGACTTTGAAACGCTACGCGACGTGTACCTGGCCGCACCGGACAACGACAGCGACGAACGCCAGGCGGCGCTGCAGCAGTTTCGCGAACGGCTCGAAGCCTGTCGCGGTGCGGCGGCCTCGGTCTACACCCATCTGGACGCGCACGGCATTTCAGTGAACCTGGTGTTTCAGCTGCGTCAGCTGCGCGAGCGGGTGCTGCGTATTCGCGCCCTGCTGGACTGCCTGATGTCGGTTCACCCCGCGGCCAGCACCGCGCGGCTGCTGTCGCACCTGGTGACGGTGGGCCAGGAGCGGCGCAGCGTGCGCGCACTGATTGCCTCCAACTCCTCCATGCTGGCGGCCAAGGTGGCCGAGCGCAGTTCTGAGACGGGCGAGCACTACATTACCCGGACCCTGGCGGAATACCGCGACATGCTGGGCAAGGCGGCCGGCGGCGGCGCACTGACCGCGTTGACAACCTGGCTGAAGTTTCTGGTGATGACCATCGGACTCTCGGCCTTCTGGGGTGGTTTTTGGGCGGGTGTGGTGTACGCGGCGAGCTTTGTGCTCATCCAGTTGCTGCACTTCACGCTGGCCACCAAGCAGCCGGCCATGACGGCGCCGGCCATGGCCGCCAAGCTCAAGGACCTCAGCGGTCCACGCGCCCTGGACGACTTTGCGGATGAGGTCACCCATCTGGTGCGCTCCCAGGTGGCGGCGGTGCTGGGCAATGTGCTGATGGTGTTCCCGGCGGTGCTGCTGATATCCGGCGCCCTGCAACTGACCATGGGCCGCTCCATGATTGACGCCAAAGGCGCGGAATATGTGTTTCATTCCTTGACGCTGCTCGGGCCAACCGCCCTGTTTGCGGCGTTCACCGGCGTGCTGCTGTTTGCGGCGAGCATCATCGCCGGTTGGGTGGAGAACTGGTTTGTGTTGCACCGGCTCGATTCCGCCATGCGCTAC
The DNA here is from genome assembly GCF_030646845.1 of Rhodoferax sp. Lineage (GTDB taxonomy): Bacteria > Pseudomonadota > Gammaproteobacteria > Burkholderiales > Burkholderiaceae_C > Rhodoferax. The sequence continues at coordinate 31,932 of NZ_JAUSLE010000048.1, forward strand.
AACCCGCGCATCACCGCTGTGTTGGGCGTGGAACGCGCCAGGCGCTGGGCCGATTTCACCCGCGCCAATGTTTCAGGTTTCGCCTCCAATATCTCGCTGGGTTTCATGCTGGGGCTGATCCCGGCCTTTACCGGCTTTTTCGGACTGGGGCTGGACGTGCGTCACGTCACCCTGTCGGCCGGGCAACTGGCCGCGGCGTGTGCAGCAATCGGGTGGGACGTGGTGCGCGAACCCGCGCTTTGGTGGAGTGTGGCGGCCCTGCCCGTGATTGGTGCCTTGAATCTGGGGGTGAGTTTTTATCTGGCTCTGCGGCTGGCCTTGCGCGCCCACAACGTCACCGGAGTTGACCGGGCACGCATTGGGGCCGTCATCCGGCGTCGCTGGCGTGATGCCCCGTTGAGCTTTTTCTGGCCGACAAGGGATGCCGTGTCGCAGACGCCGGTAAAGGACTGACGTCGTGGGTGAATTTGACCTGATCGAGCGCTATTTCAAGCGACCGGCGCGGCAGGCTGTGCTGGGCGTCGGCGACGACTGCGCCATTTTGCAACCTGCCCCCGGCACGCAACTGGCGATCTCCTGCGACATGCTGGTGGAGGGGCGCCACTTCTTTCCCTCGGTCGATCCGCGCGCCTTGGGCCACAAAGCCCTGGCTGTGAATTTGAGTGACCTCGCGGCCTGTGGCGCCAGGCCGCTGGCCTTCACCCTGGCCCTCGCCCTGCCGCGCGCCGACGACGCCTGGCTGGCGCCGTTTTCACAGGGCTTGCTGGCCTTGGCCGATGCGCACGGCTGCGAACTGGTGGGTGGCGACACCACCCAGGGCCCGCTCAATATCTGCATCACGGTGTTTGGCGAAGTGCCGGTGCTGGACGGGCGCTCGCAGGCGCTGCTGCGATCCGGCGCCCAGCCCGGCGACGACCTGTACGTCAGCGGCACACTGGGCGACGCCGGGCTGGCGCTGGAGGTGTTGCGGGGCGCGGTGTCAGTGCCTGCCCCGGTGTTGGACGCCGCCCGTTTGCGCCTGGAGTCTCCTGCCCCGCGCGTTGCGCTGGGCCTGGCGCTGCGCGGCATTGCCACGGCGGCCATTGATGTCAGCGACGGCCTGTTGGGCGACCTGGGGCATATCCTGAAACAGTCCGGCGTCGGGGCCACCGTGGATGTTGATGTTGCAATTAAATTGATAGCTGCTCGTGCATATTATTCGGGGGCTGGAGGCCGATTTGACACTGAACCCGGCCGGAATCAATGGCTGGCTTGGGCGCTGGCGGGGGGCGACGATTACGAGTTGCTGTTCACCGCGCCGGCGTCAGCGCGTGAAGCCGTCGCCGCCGCGGGCCGGACCAGCCAGACCCCCGTCACGCGCATTGGCCACATTGACCCGGCGCGCGGTCTGCGCCTGGTGGACGGCCAGGGCCAAGCCGTGGCCAACACCTACACCTCGTTCGACCACTTCGCCTGAACGGGCGGCCGGGCCACCGCGCGCAGACAGTCATCAGGGTTGCGCAGCGGCAAGCAGGCGCCGTTCCGCCTGCGTCTGCCCCCCGTAGCCCCAGTCGGTGGCAGGGACTTCCCGCACGATGACGTAGCTGGCCGGCTCTAGCGACTGGCCTTCTCCCAGCTGGTTTTGCAGCTCTGCAAACGCAGCGGCGATGTAGGCGGCCTTCTCCTGCGCCGTGTTGGTGCCCTCCGTGACGCTGATCTCCAGGAACGCTGTCGGGCCCTGCACATCGCTGCCGCCGACATGCCAGCGGGCGGCGGGCACATCGTCAATCATCACGGCCGTGACTTCCGGGCGTTTGCCCAGATGCAAGGCCGTCAGACGGGTGAGTGCACCGGCCAGTGCCCGGTAGCGCGACGGGACTTGCCGGGGTGAGACTTTGAGATAAAGGGTGGGCATGGTCAAACTCCTGAGTGCACAGTTGGATTGGGGGTGGGTGCGCTGCCCGTGCGCTCGTGGGTCCGACGGATCAATCGGGCCTTCCAGCGCGCCGCGCTACGTTCTGCCGTCGCCTGGCCGGTCTCCACGCAGCGCTGCCACACAGCATTGGCGCCACGCCAGAAATCGTCTATGGCCTCGCGGCGCAGGCGGACTGCCTCGGCCTTGGCCTCATCGTGCAGGCGGGCGAGGGTGACGGCATCGGGACGGTCTGTGAACATGGCGGGCTCCGGGTGAGTTGACGATGGTTTGAACTTTATTGGATAATCCAAGCACTGGAAACCGTAAAAAAACCATATTGCTTTTGCATTTTTCGCAAAACAAAGACAAAAATTAACTTATGCAACTACAGCTCGATGACGTCGCTCTTTTTGCCCGCATTGCCGAGTTGGGGACCCTGTCGGCGGCCGCCCGCGAGCGCGATGTGCCAGTCAGTCAGGTGACGCGTTCATTGGTCCGGCTGGAGGCGGCTTGCGGCGTGCGCCTGCTGCACCGCAGCACGCACGGCCTGAGCCTGACCGACGAGGGCGACACTTTTTTGGCCTATGGCCGGCGTCTGCTGGACACCACGGCGGAACTCAGCAGCGAACTGACGGGCAAGCTCAGTGGCCCGAGCGGCTGGGTGCGCGTGAGCATGAGTCCCTTGCTGGCGCAAATGGTCATAGCCCCCAGCCTGAGCGGGCTTTACCGGCAATACCCCCAACTGCACATCGACATCGCCGCCGACGACCGCATGGCCGACATGGCGCGCGAAGGCATTGACATTGCTATCCGCACCGGCACGCCGAACAGCGAAACCCTGGTGGCGCGCCAGATCGGCTCCAACCGGCGTGCGCTTTATGCCTCACCCGCTTACCTGGCCGCCCATGGCACGCCGCAGCATCCCGATGAGCTGAAGCACCATCGCCTCATTGGCAACAGCGCCAGCCCCACCCTCAATCACTGGCCGCTGGCAGGCGCTGGCAAAGGGGCCGAACTGGTGGTGCAGGGCCACACCCGCACCGACAACTCTGCCGTACTGCTGACGCTGGTGGAGCAGGGTGTAGGTATTGCCCGGCTCAATGATCTGCTGGCGCAACCGCTGGTGGCCCGCGGTGCCCTGGTGCCTGTCCTGCCCGGCCACTTTGACAGCCCAAGTGTGCCCATCTACGCCGTGATGCTGCAAGAACGCCACCGTCTGCCCAAAATCCGCGCCTGCATCGATTACTGGGCCCTGTGGCTGGCCGAGATGATGCAAGGGGCAAGCCCCCCTCCGCGATAATCGCGCCATGCTTCAGAACGAGTTTCCTTTTGAGAATCCGCTAACACCCAGCCCGGTGGCATCGGGGCCTGTGCGGCCCAGCGCCCGCTTCATGCTGTCGCACCCGGCGCACTTCATTGCCATGGGTTTTGGCTCCGGCCTGAGTCCGGTGGCGCCCGGCACTGCCGGCACCCTGTGGGCCTGGCTGGCCTTCCTGGCGCTGCAACCCTGGATGAACGACACGCGCTGGGCCATCCTGCTGGCTGTCTCGCTGCCGCTGGGCTGGTGGGCCAGCACGGTGACTGCCAGGAACATGCGCGTGCTCGACCCCAGCAGCGTGGTGTGGGACGAGATTGCCGCTTTCTGGCTGATCCTCTGGCTGGTCATGCCGACCGGCTTGTGGGGCCAGCTGGTGGCGTTTGGCCTGTTCCGCTACTTTGATGCGGTCAAGCCCGGGCCCGTGCGCTGGGCCGACCAACTGTTTCATCACGTCAATGTGGCGACCGACCGCGCCGCCTGGCGCAAGGCGGGCTTTGGCATCATGCTGGACGACGTGGTGGCGGCCGCTTGTGCCCTGCTGGTGATCGCCATCTGGAGATTTTTTCAATGACGCAGACGCTATCAGAAAAGGAGCTGCCAACGCCCGTTCTATGTGAGCTTTTGGCTGATTTGCTTCTGAAGAAAGAGCTGAAACTGGCCACCGCCGAAAGCTGCACTGGCGGCATGATTTCGGCCGCCTGCACCGACCTGGCCGGCTCCAGCAACTGGTTTGAACGCGGCTTCGTCACCTACTCCAACGACGCCAAGACCGAGTTGCTGGGCGTCGAAGAGCGGCTGCTCAAGCGCGCCGGGGCCGTCTGCGAAGGCGCGGCGCGGGCCATGGTGCTGGGCGCGCTGGCGCATTCGCATGCGCAAGTGGCGGTGGCGGTCACCGGCGTGGCCGGCCCCACGGGCGGCAGCCCGGCCAAGCCGGTGGGCACGGTCTGGTTCGGCTTTGCGGTGCCGGGCCAGGTCATCACCGAGAAATGTCACTTTGAGGGCGACCGCGCCGCGGTGCGGACTGCGACTGTGCAGCACGCCCTGACGCGGCTGGTGGAGTTGCTCGGCTGAGCAAAGCGGTCGGAGCGGGTTTCAGGCGCGGATGAAATCCTGCAGCCGTCGGCGCGGTGCCGGCGGCACCGGTGGTGCATAGCCCACGCGGGCCCACATCTGAACCGTCTGGCCCGGGCCGGCTGCACCAGCCAGCGCGTGGATCTCCTGGTACGGTTTTTCCTGCTCGGCATACTCCTGCAGGGCCTGCGACAGCGGCTGCATGGACAGGCCCTGCGCGGTGGCCGCCAGCTGCACCCGCGCATAGGCACGGCCCGCGTTGATTTGCGTCGCGCGGTCATTGCCTTCGCTCACCAGCCACAGGAAGCCCGGCGTGGCGTCCAGCGTCTTGCCGAAATCCCTGACCTGGCTGGTGGTGGCGTAATCGTCGGGCCCCGGCGCCTTGCTGCGGTCGAACAGGCCTACCCGGTCCAGCAGCACCACCATGGGATCCAGCAACGAGAGGCCATCGCGATGCGCCGCAACTTCGGACGCTCCCACGCGCAGCACGGCAAACGACTCCATGACGGTGCGCGGCGTGGTCAGCTCGATGCGCCAGGCCTGGGCCGCAATCCTGCGGTGCTCGGCCAAGCGGTCCGCCTGCTCGGGGCCGGCAAAGCCAAAGCGCAGCGGATGGGGCTTCACCGCCGCCAGCATCGCTGCCCAGGCCCCGGCCGGTACCGGCCGCGCGAGGTCGTAGGCGCTGCGGTTGGTGTGGCGCCGCAGAATCTGGGCAAACAAGGGGTCTTTCTGCACCGACGCATCGGGCGACAAGCGGATGCGCGCCACCGGGCGGCCATCCAGTTTCTCAGCGCCAAACACACCCTGGGGAAACAGCGCCACGTCGGCGCGCAAGCCGCGCTCCCGGGCGGCCAGGTCCAGCAGCTCCAGAAAGGTGCCGTGGCTCATCATGATCTGGCGCGATTGCGGATCGGTCTGCGGCAGCAGGCGTTTCAAGTCGCAGCTCAACAGAATCTCGTTGGGTGTGCCCAGGTCGACGACCCACGACTGCAGGTTGTGCGAGTGCGGCGCCAAAATGGCGTAGCTCAGCAACCAGCGCCGCACATCGCCGTCGGGCGCCGCATCGCGGCCGGGCCCCTGCCAGGCTTCGATGGCCTCAGCGGGCATGCCGGCGCTGCAGCCCGACAGCCCCGCGCTGGTCACCGTTGCGGCGGCAATGGCGCCCCCGCCGGCGATGCGAATGAAATGGCGGCGTTGCATGATGGGGTCTCCAAAAAAAGAAATGACGCCAGCATCATGCAAGCGCTGGCGGCGTCCGCACTTGAGGCGGCGCAAGAACGGTGAGGCCCAGATCAGCCAGCGCGGCCTGCGCTGCCAGCGCCAGGGGCGTGTGGGGTTCAGGCCCGATCAGGGCGGTGAGTTTGTCATTGGCCAGGGTATGCGGGGTGCGCCACAAATAGCGCATCTCCACCAGAGCCGCCCAGGTGGGGACAAACCAGGCGCCCAGGCGCAGCAGCGGCCAGGGCAGGCTACGCCGCTTCACGTGGGCGCCGGGCTTGATCCAGCCCTGGTCCTGCGCGAGCGGCTCCAGTGCCTCCAGCCACTGTTGCGCGGTGATGCTGTAACCGGCGAAATGAAAGACCTCAAAAGGCCGCAGCTGCGCGCGCTTGCACGCCACGGCAACAAAGGTGCGTGCCAGATCGGGCAGGTAGGCCCAGGCCGTTGCCACGTCGCCCCGGGCGGGGTAGGTGAAGACGCCTTTGTGGATGGCCCGCACGATGACCGAGTTGAACCAGCTGCCGCGGCCGCTGCCAAAAAAATCGCCGGCACGGATGACCACGCCGCGCACGCCGGCGTGCTGCAACTGCGCCTCCATGGCGATACGGATCTGGCCCTTGACCGTCTGCGCCGCCTGGGGTGTCTCTTCGCGCAATACCGGGGGCATGGCGGCACCAAAGTTGTAGACATTGCCGGGCACCATCAGCGTGGCATCCAGCGCGCGCGTGACGGCAATGGCGGCATCCATCATCGGCGCCACCTGTGCGCGCCAGGCCTGGTGGTTGTAGGCCGGGTTGAGGGCATGCACCACCACGGCGGCACCGTGCGCTGCGGCGCGCAGTGCCGGGGTGTCGTTCAAATCAATGCCCAGCCACTCGATGCGCGTGTCCGCTGGCACAGCGGCGCCAGGGCGGATTTGCCCCAGCACCCGCCAGCCGGCATCGGCAAAGGCGCGGCCGGCTGCCAGGCCAAAACGTCCACGGGCGCCCAGAATCAGAACCGTTGCTTGCATGACTTCATCTCCCTTGAGTTGATCGATGGCTGAATTGTCAAAACAAATGGCTTGCCCCACAATTGCATAAATGTTTATACCAGCGATGCATTTGTGAATACCTCGTGGCAGCACGGCTTTGACTGGAACCTGGTGCGCTCCTTTCTGGTGGCCTTGGACCAGGGCAGCTTGCTGGGTGCGGCGCGGGTGCTGGGAATCAGCCAGCCGACGGTGGGGCGGCATATCGCCGAACTGGAGAGCCAGCTCGGGGTGGTGCTGTTCGAGCGCACCGGCAGAGGTTTGTTGCCAACGGCCACGGCGCTGCAGCTTTGTGAAGCGGCGCGGGGCATGGAGGCCGGTGCCCTGCAGCTGGCGCGCACCCTCTCGGGTGTGCAAACGCAGACTGCCGGCACCGTGCGCATCACGGCCAGCGTGCCGGTGGCCGTCAATCTGATGCCCCCCTTGCTGGCCCGCATGCGCCTGGCATTACCCGACATACAGGTCGAACTGGTCTCCAGCAACCAGGTCAGCAACCTGCTGCGTCGTGAGGCCGACATTGCGGTGCGCATGGTGCGGCCGGACCAGTCTTCGCTGGTCGCCCGAAAAATCGGCGAGGTGGGCCTGGGCGCCTACGCGCATCGCAGCTACCTGGCGCGCCGCGGACCCCTGCGTAAACCCACCGATCTGCTGCACCATGACCTCATCGGCAGCGACACCGACACAGCCATCCTGCAGGGCTTTCAGGCCATGGGTTACCCGGTCACGCGCGAGGTGTTTGTGCTGCGCAGCGACGACTTCATCGTGCAGTGGCAGGCCGTACGCGCGGGGCTGGGGGTAGGCTTCTGCGCGGATTACCTGGCACGCCATGAGCCGGACGTAGTGCAGGTGCTGCCGGGTCTGCTGAAAATACCGCCACTGCCCATGTGGCTGGCGGTACACCGCGAGATACGCACGAACCGCCGCATCCGGGCGGTCTACGATTTTCTCGCGCAGGCCCTGCCGGACGTGATTTGAAAATTTGCCTTAACCTTCGACCATGAACATCAATCAGAACACCCTGACCCTGCGCCACGATGCGTCGGGGCAAAAAGCGCGTCCAGCCGGGAGGTCAGCATGAACTGGTTTGAAGGGTTTGAGACCCGTCACTTCGACGTCAATGGCGTGCAGATCTATGCGCGAGTCTCGGCGGGTCTGCCGGGCGACCGTCCGGCCCTGCTGTTGCTGCACGGTTTTCCGCAAACCCACGCCATGTGGAACCGCGTTGCGCGGCAACTCGGTCGGGACTACTACCTGGTCATGCCCGATTTGCGCGGCTATGGCGACTCCTCCAAGCCTCCTGGCTTGCCGGATCACAGCAACTACAGCAAGCGCACCATGGCGCAGGACATGGTGGCGGTCATGGATGTCCTGGGGGTTGACGGATTTGATCTGTGCGGACATGACCGGGGAGGGCGCGTGGCCCACCGGTTGGCCACCGATTTTCCCGCACGCGTCAAGCAACTGTGCGTCATTGACATTGCGCCCACGCTGGATATGTACAACGCGACCGACTTTGAATTTGCCTGCGCCTACGACCACTGGTTCCACCTGATCCAGCCCGCGCCCCTGCCGGAGACCATGATCAACGGCAGCGCGCTGGCCTATTTGCACGCCAAGCTCGGCGGCTGGGGCTCGCGCGGCCTGGACTACATCGAGCCCGCGGCGCTGGCTGAATACGAGCGGTGCTTCAGCAATCCCGCCACCGTCCACAGCATGTGCGAAGACTACCGCGCCAGCGCCGGCATCGACCTGGCGCACGACCGCGAAAGCCGCGCCCGGGGCGACAAAATTGCCTGCGACCTGCTGGTGCTGTGGGGCGAGCGCGGCGTGGTGCAGCGCCTGTTCAAACCACTGGCGCTCTGGCAGGCGCAGTGCGCGGGCAAGGTGACCGGTCAGGCTATGGCGGCCGGGCATTTCATTCCGGAAGAATTGCCGCTACCCACTGCGGCAGCGTTGCTCGATTTTTTTGGGCAGGACAATTAAGAATTTCGGTCCGCACCCATTCGACTGGTCTGCGCCCAATGAAACCTCAGATCGCCGCTAACGGGGCATCGGGGAGCCGGTACACGAGGTATTCACGTTGGGCATCAGGTCAGGCCGCTCCAGTGCGCTCAACCCAATAGACGAACCAAGCCATAGAGGGAAAGTGCTCCGGATATCACCAGGAGTGCGGTTTTTGCTGAGCGGGCGCCGACCAGTGTTCCGATGACGCTGCAGGCGAGGATGGCGCCGAGGATGTAGGTTGTTTTCATGCACCCAATGTTAAGGCCTCGCCTGCCCGATTTCTGCCCGTCCCTGAAGCACTCAAGTCGCGCCGTGGCACTTCTTGTATTTCTTGCCGCTGCCGCAAAAACACGGGTCGTTGCGGCCCGGCGTTTGCGGCTGACGCCGGGCCGGCCGTCGGCCAACAATGGGCCTTGGCGTGTTATCGAGTGCCGAACACTGCTGTACCGTAAGTACGACTTCCTTCCATGGCCGTCACCAGTAGTTGTGTTTTGCCATTGGCTAAGGGATACGCAACAGCAATGCCTGATCCAGCCTGACCCGGTAGGGCACACGGTGCCGCACCAAACGTCAATGCGACATTGAACACATTTTTGCCAGATGCTCGTGGCGTGACTGTTCCTGCGAATTGACATCCAGACGAGCCCGCTGCCGTGAATGCACCAGTGGACGCAACATTCAATGTGACTGTTTCACCAGTCAAGGTGGTGGTTGACCATGAACCCGACACAGTTGCCAAAGATGCAGGTGTGCTGTAGTTGTAGAGTGAGCCAGCGATTGGACCGCCGTTAAATGTGACAGGACCTGCTGTTGTGGAAACCGTCCCCGCAATCGTCCCGGCGGTTGCGTTGTACGTGGCACTTGCAGTGCCAGCTGCAGCCGGTCTGAAACCAAAATCTTTCACATTTGCCGACGTGAAAGTGCCGTTATTCGATGTCCCCAACCCTTGAACAAAGCCTGCGACACCAAATGCTGTTGGCGTTGATATGCCGTACATAGACCAGAATTCGCCGTTTTCCAGTACCAGCATTTGAAATGCACTACTAGTACTGCCTGTCAGCGTACCACCGTAAACACCTTCAGCCGATGGCGTTGCCACCGCTGCAGTTGACGTTTCGCCGCCACCACCACCGCACGCAACCAACGTCAATGCACTTAGTGCTATCGCAAGAATTCTCATGTGAACCTATTCCTCTGTGATATTTTTCTAACCGCTTCACTTCCGCACTCAGAATGAATGCTTGGCCTCGTATTGGACTGAAGTTCCGCCAAGTCATGTTACCTAGACCGACATCACGAAACTATCCCCCGTTTGGGGGATGTAGGCATACCAATTGATTTCTTGTCGCGCTGGGTTGAAGCAACCGGTGTATCCGGTGTGTCTATTGAGACTGATGCTGCAACACAAACTCGCTGCAATTCACATGGATGCCACTGCACCCGCAGTGTCATGCTGGCTCAGCTCGCGCCGTGGCACTTCTTGTATTTCTTGCCGCTGCCGCAAAAACACGGGTCGTTGCGGCCCGGCGTTGCCTCTTTGCGCACAGTCTCCACGCGGGGACCGAAGTTGCGCCACAGTTCATGCAGGTCGTAGACCGCCCACACCGCATCGGCGAACGCGTTCAGGCGTTTGAGACTGACGCTGGGCGGCCCGTCGTCTTCAAAGACGGACATCGTGGCGGGCTCGGTATCGTCTTCGGTCAGGGCGACGATGGCCTCCAGCGCCGCGTTCAGCCACTTGACGGCTTCCTTGTCGCGCGGCGCGGCCCACTCGTCAGGCCAGGACTCGACGGCAAACATGAAGCCCAGCGCCCACACCTGGCCAAATGAAGGCACCTCATCCATGTCAATGGCCGCACGCTCATCTTCCGGCAGTGCCGCGATGGCGCCACGCACATCCATCACCTCAGGCTGGTAGGCGGCCTCGTCGTCCAGTCCTTCGATTTCGGCATTGAGTGCCTGCGTCACTTCATTCCAGCGCCGTGTCCACAAGTCCATGAATCGCTTGTGCTGGGCGTCATCGGCAAACGAGCCCTCGTCCTCCGCATCCTCGCCGCCAATGCCCAGCAGCACCGGCAGGTACTCCGACGACGGGATGACACGGCGGCAGCAGATCAGCGCCGCCATGAAGCCTTCGCAAAACTCCCACTGCGGCGTCTCGTCGTAGCGGGTGCGAAGCTCGTCCAGAATGGTGTCGATTTCGTCAAACTCGTCCGGGCTCAGCGGCTCTGGCGTAAGGACAGGCGCGGCATCTGCAGCGTTCGCAGGGGAAGGGGGGATTTCTTGGTTCATGTTCGCGGTCTGGCGTTGGATTGGGGAATACCCGCATTTTGCCCTGCCACCATCGACTGGCTGCAAAACGCAGGGCTCAGACACCGCCGCTGCCCTAGCACAACCGGCCTCTGCCAGACCGGGATACGCCCTTACTTCAGGCCTGCAGCGCGGGCGTCTTCTGCCATCTTGCGCTTGAAGAGGAGGATGAAAAACACGCCCATTCCGAGCATGAATGCAATACCGGCAATGCTCATCAAGCCATAGTCAGTCGTAAAAAGGTCGGTCAGCAGTTTCATCGTCGTGGCTCCTTGAAATTCAACAGTTCCACTATGAGCCGCTCTGGGGGTCGATGTCCATGACCTGCGTCAACCGTTTATGTTTGATCAGGTGGCAATCCGGTCCAGCCAGAAAGGCGAGAGAGATCCGGGCGGGTGCCTATCTTTCACCGGCAGACGCTACAAAATCAATAGCTGTGTACGCCCGCACGCCAAGGGCTAGCAGGCGTTTTTTCATACAGAGCACGGCGCGGTCCTTGCTTAGGAGCACGGTTTTGTGGGCGACGGCGAGGTCGATGAATTTCTGGTCGTCCGGATCCCGGCAGGTCACGCTGGCTTTGGGCGCCAGATCGACCAGTCGCACCTGGGTGTCAAACTGCGCCAGCACGTCGCTGGCCGCGATCTGGTGGAACGCGAGGCGCACCATGATCTTGGGGTAGGTCAGCACGCGCTCCAGCTCATCGCGCATGGGCTGCGTGGCCAGCCACTGGATTGTTTTGGATGCCAGCGCCACCTTCAGCGGCTGGGCGTCCGGGTCATCAAAGACGAAGGCGTCCAGGACAATGTTGGTATCCAGGACGATCATTTGACCCGCGCCGAGCCCTTCACCATGTCGAAGCGGAACATGCGGCACTCAATGGGGCCGTTCCACATTGGCACGCGGCGCGATTCCTTCAGGCGCATCTTGCTGGGCAGCTTGAGGTCGGGCGTCAGCACCCAGGCCGTCCAGCCGGGATAGTTCTTCTTCCAATGCGTCGCCAACTGGCTGAAGAACTCACCGCCGTCTTCGGTATGCGCCAGTTCGCGCGCGCCAAAGCGGCCCTCCTGCGCGTCAACCTCGAAGTCCGCTGCGTTGTGCGCCCCTTTCGCCACACCCGCCACCTCGATGCGCTCGCCGTAGGGTGGGTTCAGCAGCATGACACCGGGTGTCTCACAGGGCGGCATGCGCTGCAGGGCATCGCCACCGCGGAACTCGATCACGTCGGCGACGCCGGCGCGCTGCGCGTTGCGCTGCGCAAAGTCGACCATGCGGTGCGCCACGTCACTGCCAAAAATAATGGGTTTTTGGCCGGGTTCGCGCACCACTTCGGCGTCAGCAGCTTCTTTCTTCATGGCATCCCACTCCGCACGGCGAAACGGCAAATACTTCTCGAAGGCGAATCGACGGCGGCTGCCGGCGGCGATGTTGCAGGCCATCTGCGCGGCTTCAATCGCGATCGTGCCGCTGCCGCAGCAGGGGTCATACAAGGGCAACAAATCTTCATCCCCGTCGGCCCAGCCACTGGCCGCGATCATGGCGGCGGCCAGGGTTTCCTTCAGGGGCGCATCGCCTTTGTCTTCGCGCCAGCCGCGCTTGAACAGCGGCTCGCCCGACGTGTCCAGGTAGAGCGAGCAGTGGTCGGTGGTCAGGTGGGTGTAGATGCGGGCATCGGGCCACTGGGTGTTGACGTCGGGGCGCACACCGCCCGCGGTGACGCGGAAGCGGTCGCACACGGCGTCCTTGATCTTGAGTGCTGCAAAGTTCAGCGAGGTCAGCGGGCTGTGCTGTGCCGTCACCTCCACCTTGATGCTTTCCCGTGGCGTGAACCAGCGCTCCCATGCCACCTCGCTGGCGGCGCGGTACAGGTCCTGTTCGCTGCGGTACTCGGTAAACGACAGCAGCACCAGCACGCGCTGGGCCAGGCGGCTGTAGAGGTTGAGCAGCATCGCATGCGCCAGCGAGGTGCGCACGGCGACCCCGCCGCGCTGCTTGGTCACGCAGCCCGGCGGCAAGCCGGTGATGCGCAGCACTTCAGGTGCCAGGTAGTCTTCCACGCCGGCGGCGCACGGCAAAAATAATTGAAGTTGGTTCACAATGCTTTTCTCAAGGAGGCGGGGGCAATCCGGAGCCCCTCGCGGTATTTGGCCACGGTGCGGCGTGCACACTCGATGCCCTGCTCTTTGAGCATCTCGGAAATCTGGTTGTCACTGAGCGGTTTTTTCTCGCTCTCGGCGCTGATGAACTGCTTGATCAGGGCTCGCACTGCCGTGCTGGACGCGTTGCCGCCCGAGTCGGTGCCCAGGCCGGAGCCAAAGAAATACTTGAGCTCGAAGGTGCCGAATGGCGTCGCCATGTATTTGGCGGTGGTCACCCGGCTGATGGTGGACTCGTGCAGGCCCAGCTCGTCGGCAATTTCACGCAGCACCAGCGGGCGCATGGCCAGCTCACCATGGGTGAAGAAGTTCTTTTGCCGCTCCACGATGGCGTTGCTGACCCGGAGAATGGTGTCGAAGCGCTGCTGGATGTTCTTGATGAACCAGCGCGCCTCCTGCAGGCGCTGCTGCAGCGCGGCATAGCTTGCCGCGTCGCTGCCGCCGCCCTTGTGCTGCTTGAGGGCATTGGCGTAGATGTCGTGCACCCGCAGGCGCGGCATCACATCCGTATTGAGTCGCACCTGAAATTTGGCTTGCGCACCTTTGCCGACCTTGATGACCAGCACGTCCGGCACGACGACGTTGCGCTCCACATCGACAAAACGCCGTCCCGGCTTGGGCTCCAGGCGGCCGATGAGCGCAATGGCTTCGCGCACGGCGGCATCAGAGGCGCCGCACAACTGCACCAGACGCTTCACGTCACGCCGGGCCAGTAACTCCATGGGTTGGGCGCAAATGCGCAGGGCGACATTCGCCGTTGCCTTCTCTTTCGGGGCCGAACCGCCCCGCTGCAGCAGGGCCTGCAACTGCAAGGTCAGGCACTCAGCCAGATCCCGCGCACCCACGCCTGCAGGCTCCAGGTTTTGCAGCAGGGACAAGGCCACCGTGAAGTGGTGCACCAGTTGTTCGATCTGCGCTTCATCCTTGCCGGCCAGTCCCTCGGCCAGTGAGGTGAGTGAGTCTTCCAGGTAACCGTCATCATTCAGCGACTCGATCAGGAATCGCAGCGCCGCACGGTCTTCTTCACTCAGGCGCAAGGCCAGCGCCTGTCGATGCAGGTGGGCCTGCAGCGACTCCTGGGTGCGCGCCATCTCGGTCACGTCGGCGTCTTCGTTGCCGTTGAGGTTGTTGTTGTGCGCCTTGGCGTCGCCACCCCACTCGCTGTCGTCGGGGGACATCACCGCATTGCCGTCGCCGTCCCAGCTCTGTCCATCGTCTGCTGAGAGTGGCGTGACTTCGTTGTCAGATTCGTTGCTAACCCTTGTCTCGGTTGTGTACTCTGCTACTGAATGTGTCGCAGATTCTGCGTCAAGATCGTCATTGCGAACCGGCGTGTCGGCCTGCGCCAAGCCAAACTCCTCGCGCGGCGGCTCGTCGGCGCCAAGCTCCAGAAACGGGTTCTCATCCAGCATCTGGTCAACCTCCTGGCTGAGCTCCAGCGTCGACAGCTGCAACAACCTGATGGACTGCTGCAACTGCGGCGTTAGCGCCAGGTGTTGTGAAACACGAAGTGAAAGACCCTGTTTCATCTACATCTTGAAGTGTTCACCGAGATACACGCGACGCACATTCGCATCATTGACGATCTCGGAAGGGGTGCCCTGCGCCAGCACGGTGCCATCGCTGATGATGTAAGCATGGTCACAGATGCCCAGCGTTTCGCGCACATTGTGGTCGGTGATCAATACCCCGATGCCCCGGTTCTTCAGGAAGCTGATGATGCGCTGGATCTCGATCACGGCGATCGGGTCGATCCCCGCAAACGGTTCGTCCAGCAGGATGAAGCGCGGCTGGGTGGCCAGCGCGCGCGCAATCTCCACCCGGCGCCGCTCACCGCCTGACAAAGCCAGCGCCGGCGTCTCCCGCAGGTGTTCCACCCGCAGATCCTGCAGCAGACCGGTCAGGCGCCGTTCGATCTCTGCCTTGGCCAGGGGTTTGCCCGACTCGTCATGCTGCAACTCCAGCACCGCCCGCACGTTGTCTTCCACGTTCAGTTTGCGAAAAATGGACGCTTCCTGCGGCAGGTAACTCAGGCCCAGCCGGGCCCGCTGGTGGATGGGCATGTGCTCCACCGACTGCCCATCAATGGTGATGTCACCCGCACTGGCGTGCACCAGACCCACGATCATGTAGAACGATGTGGTTTTGCCGGCGCCGTTGGGACCCAGCAGGCCGACGATCTCGCCTTTGCGCACTACCAGGGACACATCCTTGACGGCCTTGCGGCTGCCATAGAACTTCTGCAGGTGACTGACTTCGAGCCGGCTTTCGCCACTGGCGGCGTCGATCCGGGAAGGGGTCACACTGACGGCAAGGTCTTCGGTCACTTCTTCTCCCCGCCTAGAGTCGTGGTGGCGCGAAGCGCTGGGGCCGGCGCTTGCGGCGCTGTGGCGTTGGCCGGCGGAACTGCCGTCGCCGCGTCAGGCTTTGGCGTCAGCATGGCCCGCACGCGCCCGGCCGGCGCACCCGGGCTACTCTTGGCTACTGAGCCGTCGATGGTGAAGACGTCTGTGAGGTTGTTGTAAACAATCACGGCACCGGTCATCTCATCATTGAGCTTGGCACCCTGATAGCGACGCAGCTGCGCTGTTTTGATGAACTTCACTGTGTCGGCCCGGCTGTCGTACTCAATGATCTCGCCTTCGCCCTCAATGAATTCATCCACGCCTTCCCGTTTTTGCCGGAAGAACGCGAGCTTGCCCGGCTCTGCGGTCACTACGCCCAATTGATAACCCTCGGCATCCTGGCGTACGTCGATCCTGGCGCCGCGGATCAGGATGGTGCCTTTGGTCAAAACCACCCGTCCGGTAAAGACACTGGTCTGGTTCAGATCGTCGTGCCGCAAGGCATCCGCTTCCACATTCATGGGCTTGTTGCGGTCGGCTTTTTCGGCGTTGGCCCAACCCCCGGAAAGGGCCAAGGCCGCGATCAGAAGCAGGGGGGGGAGTGGTGATTTCATAAAGGCACGAATCTTGCATTAACGACTTGTTTCTTCATTGTAACGACCAGATTCAGTGTGTTACCACCCGGACAGCACCCGGGCGGTCCTGATCACGAGATTGTTTGAGACGGTCGGGAAATCATGCCCAGACAATGGACCCATCTTGCGCTGATTCAGCGGCGGGCGCTTGAGCTAACGCAAGGGCGCGTTACCCCGGACGCGAGCTGGCTGCAGAGCCGCTTTTGGGCTCGTGCCGCGTTGATGTCGGCGGGGTCAGTTCATCGGCCGCTGCGGATGCCTGCGGCGAGAAAATCCACGATCTGCAGGGCGCGATCCATGTTCTTGGCGAGTGTGCCATCGGTGTAGAAACGACCTGCCACGCCGAGTGCGGGAACGCCCTCGACCTTGTAGGCGTTTTGCAGCTGGGTGCCACGCGTCGCCTTGGTCGCGACCGAGAATGAGTTGTAGTGCTCCAGGAACTTCGCTTTGTCCACGCCTTGCTTGGCCACCCAGGCGGCGATGGCGTCGGCCCGGGCCAGGTCTTGTCTTTCAACGTGAATGGCGGCAAACACCTTGCGGTGCAGCTGGTCCACCAAACCCATGGCCTCCAGGGCATAGAACAGGCGCTGCTGCGGCACAAAATCGTCGCGGAAGGCAACCGGCACCCGTCGCACCGCAAGGTCTTTGGGCGCGCGTTTGATCCAGGCATCGAGTGCCGGCTCAAAGGTATTGCAGTGGGGACAGCTGTACCAGAAGAATTCGATGACTTCAATCTTGCCGGCAGGAGCGTCCACGGGCACCCGCTTGTCCAGCGCCAGATAGTCTTCGCCTGCTTGCGGGGCTTTGCCCTGAACCTGGGCCGGGGTAGTGGTCTGGGCCCGTGCTGCTGGCAATACCAGTGCACCTGCCGCCAGCGCGACGCCACCGGCAAGGGAAAAATCACGACGCTTCATCTTCAAACACTCCTGTTAAATCAATCAGACCAGGTCAACCATGGAAAGTTCAGCGCCGCCGCAGCTATCGCTGCACCCTTACCAAGGCCGTCTCCATGCCGGCAGACTCCAGTCTTTCCTTGGTCCTGTCGGCATCCTCTTTTTTGTCGAAGGGGCCGACACGTACCCGGTAGACCGTGCGGCCCGACTGTTCACGTTCAGATACTTTGGCTTCCACGCCACTGAGTGACAATTTGGCCCGCTGACTTTCCGCGTCTTCAGGGGTGCGAAAGGCTCCGACCTGAACGAAGTAGGCGAACGGCTCAGCCGTGGTGCCAGACGAGCGCGCTTTGGCCAGATCACCCAGGGGGTCTGCAGACACAGCCGGCTTCACTTCGGTTTTCGGCGCGGGGCCTGGCGCCGCGCCGACGTCAGGCGTTGGCGCAGGCGCTGTCACCGCTGGTGCGGCCGGTTTGGCTGGATTTTTCCCGTACAAGGGGGCGTTGGGGTCCCAGTTCTTGTTCTTCTGGGTCTCCGCAACATCCTGATCAACGCTGCGACTTTGCCCTTTGTTGACGAACGGAATCGGGACCTTGGTGACGTAGACGGCAACCGCCAGCGCCGCTCCGAGGCCTACCACTACCCCAATGACGAAGCCCAGAATAGTTCCACCGCGTTGCTGTTTCATGTATTGCATTTCAATTTCAATTTACATTTTTTGCGGGGCACTCACACCCAGCACCGCCAGGCCATTGTGCAGCACCTGCGCCGTCGCGGCGACCAGTGCCAACCGGGCCCGTTTCACCGTTTCATCATCCACCAGAATACGTTCCGCGTCGTAATAGCTGTGGTAGCAGGCGGCGAGTTCGCGCAGGTAAAAAGTCACGTCGTGCGGTGCAAAATCCACGGCCGCGGCGGTCAGCATTTCGGGGTACCGGGCCAGCAGCAGCATGAGGGCCTGGGCCTGCGGGCTCTGCAGGGGCGTGAGGTCCACATCCTGGAGCGTGGCCACGTCGCCACCCCACGCCGCGAGCACCGAACAAATCCGGGCATGCGCGTACTGCACGTAGTACACCGGGTTGTCGTTGTTCTTGGCCACCGCCAGATCCACGTCAAAGGTGTATTCGGTGTCAGGCTTGCGGCTGAGCAGAAAGAAGCGCACGGCGTCCTTGCTGGTCCAGTCGATCAGGTCGCGCAGCGTCACATAGCTGCCGGCCCGCTTGGAGATCTTCACTTCCTCACCGCCGCGCACCACGCGCACCATCGTGTGCAGCACGTAGTCCGGGTAACCTTGCGGGATGCCGACGCCGGCGGCTTGCAGGCCGGCACGCACCCTTGAGATAGTGCCGTGGTGATCGGTGCCCTGAATGTTGACCACCTTCTCAAAGCCCCGTTCCCACTTGGTGATGTGGTAGGCCACATCCGGCACGAAGTAGGTGTAGGTGCCGTCGCCCTTGCGCATGACGCGGTCCTTGTCGTCACCATACTCGGTCGACTTCAGCCACAGCGCGCCATCGTGCTCGTAGGTCTTGCCGGCGTCGTGCAATTTCTTCACCACGTCATCGACCTTGCCGCTCAGGTACAGGCTGGACTCCAGGTAGTAGTTGTCGAACCGGACGGAGAACGCCTTCAGGTCCAGATCCTGCTCGTGGCGCAAGTAAGCCACGGCGAACAGGCGGATATCGTCCAGCGCCTCCACGTCACCCGAGGCGGTGTATTCGCGGTCGTCCGAGTGGACGGTCTTTTTCGCCAAGAAGTCGGCCGCAATGTCGGCAATGTAGTCGCCGTTGTAGGCTTGTTCGGGCCACTCGGGGTCGCCCGGCTTGAAGCCCCTGGCGCGCAGCTGGGTGCTGGTGGCGAGCGTGCCAATCTGAACCCCGGCGTCGTTGTAATAGAACTCGCGGTACACCTCCCAACCCTGGGTCTGGTACAGGTTGCAGATGGCATCGCCCAAGGCGGCCTGGCGGCCATGCCCCACGTGCAGCGGACCCGTCGGATTGGCCGAGACAAATTCCACCAGCATGCGGTGGCCGGTTGTGGCCTGGCCGCCAAAGCTTGAGCCGCGCGCCAGCACTTCACGCACGATTTGCTGCTTGGCCTCGGGCTTGAGCCTGATATTGATGAAGCCGGGGCCGGCAATATCGATCGCATCAACCCAGCGCTGAAAAGGGGCTGCTGTCAGCAATGCGGCGCGCAGATTTTCAGCCAGTTGGCGCGGGTTGAGCTTCAGCGGTTTGGCCAGCTGCATGGCGGCTGTGGTGGCGAGGTCGCCGTGGCTGGCCACCTTGGGCGACTCAAAGGCGGCTTTGGCACCTGCTCCGGGGGACAGGTTTTCCAGCGCATGGCGCAGGGCTTCGAGCAATTCAATTTTTACAGACAACATGATTTCATTTTACGGGGCGAGCCGGTCGCGCCCAATCGGCGCAACGGTAACGCTTTGTCTTCAGGTTTGCCAATCGGCGCGTTGTGTGTTCGAATTCCGGCCGGAATCTCCCTCCAAACCCGCTTTTAAAGGAAACACAATGAAGAAGTTTTTGACCCTCCTCGCTTTGGGCTTGTCCCTTTCCCTCGGTGCTGCCCACGCCGCGGACGACAAGGCCGCCACCAAGCAGCAAAGCAAGATGGGCATGTGCAACAAGGAGGCGGGTGACAAAAAAGGAGATGAGCGAAAAGCCTTCATGAAAGAGTGTTTGAGTGCCAAACCTGCGGCCGCAAGCCCGGCTTGTGAGAAGTCCGCCGCGGACAAGAAGCTCGCCGGCGCCGCGAAAAGCAGCCACATCAAGAAGTGCATGGCCGATGAACAGGCCGGCGCCAAGCCGGAAGCAGCGGCGAAGCCCGAAGCGGCCGCCAAACCAGCGGCTGCAGCGCCCGCAGCGAAGAAATAAGTCGTTCGCATAAAAAACCCCGCCGGTCTTGCCCGGCGGGGTTTTCTTTTGGCATGATGCGGCCATGATTTCTCGTTCTGACCAGCCCCTCTCGATCTCTTGCGTCATTCCCGCCTTCAACGAAGCGCGCAATCTGGGCACCGTGGTGCCGCGGATTTTGGCGACACTCACTGCCCTGAGCGACCGCATTGAGTTGATTGTGGTGGATGACGGCAGTCGCGACGACACCACGCAGGTCATGCAGACCCTGTGCGCCGCCCACCGTGAAGTGGTCTATCTCAAGCTCTCGCGCAACTTCGGCAAGGAGCCCGCGCTCACAGCCGGCATCGATGCCACCCGGGGCGAGGTCGTGATCCTGATGGACGCCGATGGCCAGCATCCGGTGGCTCTGCTGCCTGACATGCTGCAGAAATGGCGGCAGGGCTCGGACGTGGTGTACGCGGTGCGAAAAACCCGCGAAGACCAGTCGGGGCTGCAGGTGAGCCTGACCGGGCTTTTCTACAAGATGGTCAATTTCGGCAACCGCGTGCAAATTCCGGCCAATGCGGGCGATTTCCGGCTAATGGACCGCAAGGTGGTGGATGCCCTGAAGAGCCTGCCCGAACGCAACCGGTTCATGAAAGGGCTGTACGCCTGGGTCGGTTTCAACAGCACGGCCATCGATTACCAGCCGTTGCCTCGCGCGGATGGAAAAAGCAATTTTGGTCTGCGCGGGTCGCTTTCGCTGGCGCTGACCGGGATTCTGGCGTTTTCCATTGCGCCCCTGCGGGCGTTGACGCTGGTCGGGTTGGTACTGTCAGCACTTGCCCTGGGCTATGGCAGCTGGGTGGTGGTGGACTATTGGGTTAACGGCATCGCGGTCCCCGGCTATGCCACGATCGTGGTTGGCATGATGTTCTTCAGCGGCATCCAGCTGCTTTCCATTGGCGTGCTGGCTGAATATGTGGGCCGGATTTACGAAGAGGTCAAACAGCGGCCCGCCTACCTCATCAGCCAGCGTGAAGGCGGCGGGCTGATGCCGCGCGTACCGGCGCCCGGGGCCATGGGATCGCCCTCGGCCCATCAGGAAACGTCCCTGCTTTGAGCGCGTCAACTTTGTGGTTTCTCGCCGTCGGAGGCGCCGCCGCCCTGACGCACATGGGGGTCTTTGCGCTGACCCAGCATCAGATGTGGCCCGAACTGGCCAATGCCCTGGGCTTCTGCGTTGCCTTTGTGGTGAGCTTTGCCGGACACCGGCTGCTGAGTTTCAAGGATGCGGGCACCAGCGTGGGCACCAGCCTGCGCCGGTTTGCCATCACCGCACTGGCCGGCTTCGCCAGCAATGAAGCCGTCTTTATCGTACTGTTGCGCGCCCTGGACTGGCCTTCGCTGCTGGCGCTATTTATTGCTCTGCTGTTTGCAGCCGGGCAGACCTTTTTGCTCAGCCGCTTTTGGGCCTTCCGCCGGTGACGCCGTGGCGGACTGGTAAAGCGACCAGCCGGCACCCTGGTAAAAAAGCTTCCAGCCCGTCAGGCCCTCGGCTATGCGGTTGCCGGTCTGCGTGGCAAACCAGTTTCCTGGCACGGCACCGGCCTTGGCCAGTTCTTCAGGCGACTGCAAAAGCCTGGCAGCCTGCGCATCAAAATCCGCCCCTTCAAACAACTCGCGCTGCCAGCCGTCGCCCACCTGTTGACGCAAGGCGGCCCAGTTCCCCAGCACGACCATGGGGCGGGTGGTTTGGGCATAAAACGGCAGGTCGTAGGGAAATGCATCCGACACGTAGACCGTGTCCGAGGGCCGGGCGGCACAGGCCAGCGCCTGGGCGATGTCCTGCGAACGCCCGGTGCGGGTGACGTCGCCCACCTTGAGGACCAGGGTGAGGGCGATGGCGACGTTCAGCAGGCACAAGCCGACAAACACGAGCCCGGCGCGGGCGCGGTGCGCCATGACGCGCTCCCAGCCCAGTGCCGCCAGCAGTGCCAGCGCCGGCATCACCGGCAGCACATAGCCCACCAGCTTGGAATTGGGAATCGAGAAGAAGGCGACGATGGCCGCCACCCAGATCCAGCACAGACTCCACCATGCCTTGGCCAGCGGTGCCGCCGCGCCCGATGTCTGGCTGGTCTGCCGGCGAAGCTGGTTCAATGCAAAGAACACCCAGGGAAACAGCAGCAGCACCAGCGACGCCAGGTAAAACCACCAGGGCTGCGGGTTGTTGTAGGTCGTGGCGGTGTACCGTTTGAAGTGCTGGTTGATGAACATGTAGTCAAACAGCTGCGGGTACTTCTGCTGGGCGACGACAAACCACGGCAGCGCAATCACGGCAAATAGCGTCAGGCCGCTGAGCCACGGCAGGTAAAGCACTTTCCTGAACTGCCGGGTCCAGACCAGCCAGATGAAAATCACCAGGCCCGGCAGCGCAATGCCGATCAGGCCCTTGCTGAGCATGCCCATGGCGCAGGCCACAAAGCCCAGCCGCGCCAGTGTGGCATTCGGTTTGTCCCCCGCCATGAAGGCAAAGGCAAAACACCAGATGGCCACGCCGATCCATGATGCCACCGCCATGTCGTGGTTCACATACTGGCCACCCACCAGAAAGGTCATGCTGGTGCCCAGCATGAGGGCGGCGCGGCGGGCGATCTGCTCCGTACTGATGGTTCGCGCCGCCAGGTACAGCACCACCAGCATCAGGCCGACGTGCAGCGCGGGCACCAGGCGCAGGGCCAGTTCGTTGACGCCAAAGGTGGCCAGCGACATGGCCTCCAGCCAGTAGACGTAGGGCGGCTTGTGAAAGAAAGGAATGCCATTGAGGCGCGGGGTGAGCCAGTCGCCGCTTTGCAGCATCCAGCGTCCGATCTCGCCGTAGCGCCCCTCGTCGGGCACCGCCAGCGGCCGCATGGCGGCCATCAGCAGCAGCAGCAGCCAGAGCCCGGCCAGCGTCAGCCAGGATTTTTTTCGTTCGTTCAGGGAGGTATTCACCAACGAATTTTAGCGGTCAGCGTTGCGATCCTGATCCTGTACCCCGCTACTGTGAAACACCGCGAACCAGCTGGACGCCGGCGTGCGCCAGCGCCTGGGGGAAGTCCGCGCTGCCCAGGTAGGCAAACTCCCGTGCGCGCGCCGCGCCGATGGCATCGCCGACCTCATCCGCGAGCGCCGGGTGGCACATGATGATGCTGCGCGCCGGGGCGGCGTGCAGCCAGCCCGCCATCAGACTGGCATAACGTGCCCCATCGCCAGAGAAATCATATATGCCCAACAAGGCCGCAGCCCCCGTTATTCCTGCCTTGGTAGCTATCGTTTCAAGAGCAGAAGCGCCCATCGCGGCGATCACCCGGCTTTTCAGATCGGCCGATGCCGCTGGCGCGCGCGAAATCCGCACATACGGCGTGTGATCGCTTTTGCCGCCGTAGCGGCTGGCCAGCGCCTGCACCAGCGCTTCGCGAATGCCGGCAAACTGCTGCACATGCTGGTGGCCGTCCACAAAGTCGGGCGGTGCCATCCACTGCGCCTCAAACGCGTCCAGCTGGCGCTCGATCACGCCGCGCGCTGCGGTTCGGTCAAAGCCGCCGAGCGCGGCTTTGAGCATGGCCGCGCGCAGCGACTTGCCGTGCCCGGCGGCGATGGCAAAGTCACTGGTCCAGTCCAGGTGCAAACCGACGTCGATGTGCCCACGCACCTCCTGCAACAGGGCGACATCCTGCGGCCAGCGCGGCGACAACACCATGGCGCTGGTTGCACTGAGACGACCCAGCGCTGCCAGTGCGGCAATACCCCGCGAGGCGCTCTCATGCACCGCGAAGTCGTCAGCGCACAGGATCACGCCCCTCAAGCCCATTTGATCGGGGGCGCTCATTGCGCCTGCCAAAACCCGGACTCGCCGAAATGGTGCTTGAGAAAATCAACCCACAAGCGCACACGCAAGGGCAAATGCTTGGCGTGAGGGAACACCGCGTAAATGCCGTTGGGCGGCGCTGCAAAGTCCTCCAGCACCGGCACCAGCGCACCGGTTGCGACCTCCGCCGCCACCTCCCAGGTGCTGCGCCAGGCAATACCGTACCCTGCCACACACCAGTCATGCAGCACCTGGCCGTCCGAGCAATTCAGCGGGCCGCCGGGTTTGAGGTGAACGAGCTCATGGCCATTGCCTTTGGGCACCCGGAAGGCCCAGCCACGCGTTTGCGATGCATCGCTGGACATGGTCAGGCAGTCAAACTTGGACAAATCGTGGGGGTGGGCCGGTGTGCCGTGTTGCTTCAGGTAAGTGCGAGTCGCCACGCACAGCCGGCGATTGTCTGCCAGGCGCACGCTGACCAGGGATGAATCCGGCATGTCACCGACGCGAACAGCGCAGTCAAAGCCCTCGCCGGCCAGATCCACCACGCGGTCGCTCAGATTCAGCGAAATGGTGACATCGGCATGCAGCTCCCGAAAGCGCGGCACCAGTGGCGCCACGTGACGACGCCCAAACCCAGCCGGAGCCGTAATTCGCAAATGCCCACTGGCTTTCACCCCGCCAGCAGAAACGCTGGCCTCGGCATTGGCAATGTCGGTCAGCAAACGCTGGCAGTCTTCGAGAAACGCAGTGCCCTCATGCGTGAGCGAGATGCGCCGGGTGGTGCGCACCAGCAGTTTGACACCGAGGCGCTCTTCCAGGCCGTCCAGCCGGCGCCCCATGATGGCCGGGGCCACCCCTTCGGCATTGGCAGCGGCGGTCAGGCTGCCACGGGTGGCAACGGAAACAAAAGATTCAAGCTGCTTGAGTTTGTCCATGCCGGCAGATTACCTGCATAAAAGTCAAAAGACAACAGCTCAATATTTTTATTAGGTCATTTCCCGCGAGCCTGGCCACCGGTGGACTCATGCCACGGCGTGGCTCGCCTGCAGCGCCTCGATCGCCTGCGCGTTGTAACCCAGCCCCGCCAGCAACTCCGCCGTGTGCTCGCCCTTGGTGGGCGGGTGCAGGCGCACGCCCAGGCGCTGGCCGTCCATGGTGAACGGAAACAGCGTGGTCTGCGCTGTCTGCCCGGCCCGCTCACCGTCTGGCAGGGTGATATCGGCCAGGCCACCCGTTGCCAGCAGGTGTTCGTCATCGAACAGTTCTTCGGGCTTGCGAATGGGCGCGAACGGCAATTCACGCGCCTCCAGCAGGGCCGCCAACTCCGCCGCACTGCGGCTGGCCAGGCGTTCGCGCAGCAGGGGCAGGAGGGTGGCGCGCCCGCGCACACGGTCGTTGTTGGTGGCGAACTGAGGGTTGGCTTTGAGGTCACTGAAGCCCAGCGCATCGCAAAACGTCACCCACTGCGCATCGCTCACGGCTGCCAGGAAGATCTGTTCGCCGTCTTTCACGGTGAACACGTCATACACCGCCCAAGGCGAGATACGCGCGGGCATGGGCGCAGCGGGCTGGCCAGTGACGGCGTATTGCAGCATGTGCTGGCCCACGAGAAACACGTTGTTCTCGAACAGCGCACTCTGCACCTCCTGGCCGCGCCCGGTGATGCCGCGCTGGATCAGCGCGCCCAACGCGCCGATGGCGCCGAACATGCCGCCCATGATGTCGTTCACGCTGGTGCCCGCACGCAAGGGGTCACCGGGGCGGCCGGTCATGTAGGCCAGTCCGCCCATCATCTGCACCACCTCGTCGAGTGCCGTGCGGTGCTCGTATGGTCCTGGCAAAAAACCCTTGTGGGCAACATAGATCAGGCGTGGATTCACCTGCGACAGGGCGGCGTAGTCGAGCCCGTATTTGCCCATGGTGCCGGGCTTGAAGTTCTCGGCCACCACATCAGCCGTGGCCGCCAGCTTGCGCGCCACTTCGGCGCCTTCGGGCTTGTGCAGGTCAATGGCGATGCTTTTCTTGTTGCGGTTGAACATGGGGAAGAAGCCTGCGCCGGCACCCAGCAGGTGGCGCGTGCGGTCGCCGTCGATCGGCTCGACCTTGATGACTTCAGCCCCCATGTCGGCCAGCACCATGCCGCAGGTCGGGCCCATGACCATGTGGGTGAATTCAACGACGCGCAGACCGGCCAGGGGTAACGGGCGGGTGCCAGATGACAGACTATTCACTTCAGACCTCAGGTTGTTCGATGGTGACGCGCCGTCCGGGACGATGGCGGCCACTGGCCCTGGATTGTCCTTCCCGTGCACCGACGCGATTGCATCTATTTTTGTCATGGATAAACAGATTTATTGGAAGTCAATGCTTGGTGAGGTATCGAATAAAATGGAAAACTATAAGCATCAGCGCTCTCAGCGCACACCTTTTTCACCATCTTCCTCGATAAAGCCACACACCATGACCGAACGCACCCTCACGCACCGCCTGCAAGTCGCCACTGTCCTGCACCAGTTCATTGACACCAGGGTGCTGCCCGGCACCGGCGTCACCAGCGCCACATTCTGGAAGGGCTTCGATGCCCTGGTGGCCGATCTCGCGCCCAAGAACATCGCCCTACTGGCCGAACGCGACCGCCTGCAAACCGAACTGGACGCATGGCACAAGGCCAATCCCGGCCCGATTCAGGATATGCCGGCCTACCGCGCCTTTCTGGAAAAAATTGGTTATTTGGTGCCCAGCCCAAAGAAGGCCCGCATCACCACCACCAAGGTCGACGCCGAACTGGCCGTGCAAGCCGGCCCGCAACTGGTGGTGCCCGTGCTGAACGCCCGCTACGCCCTGAACGCCGCCAATGCGCGCTGGGGTTCGCTGTATGACGCGTTGTACGGCACGGACGTCATTTCTGAAGCGAAGGGCGCCAAGAAGGGCAAGAGCTACAACCCGGTGCGTGGCGCCAAGGTGATCGAATACGCGCGCCATGTGCTGGATCGCACCGCGCCCCTGCGTAAGGGCTCGCACGTCGACTCCACCAGCTACCGCATCAAGGACGGCAAGTTGGCGGTCAAGCTGGCTGACGGCAGCAACACCAGCCTGGCCAACCCGGCGCAACTGATCGGCTTCCAGGGCGAAGAGAAAGCGCCCTCCAGTGTGCTGCTGCAACACAACGGCCTGCACCTGGACCTGCAGATCAACCGCGCCACGCCGATTGGTGCCAGCGACCCGGCCGGCGTCAGCGACCTGGTGCTGGAAGCGGCGCTCTCGACCATCCTGGACCTGGAGGACTCGGTCGCGGTGGTGGACGCCGACGACAAGGTGCTGGCCTACAGCAACTGGCTTGGCATCCTGCAGGGCACGCTGACCGAGAGTTTTGAGAAAGGCGGCAAGACGCTCACCCGCGGCCTGAACACCGACCGTGTCTACACCCCGCCCTCCGGCAAAGGCAAAAAAGTGACGCTGCATGGCCGCTCGCTCATGTTCGTGCGCAACGTTGGGCACCTGATGACCAATCCGGCCATCCTGTACACCGACAAGGCCGGCGTGACGCGCGAAATCCCGGAAGGCATTCTGGACGCCGTGGTCACCACCACCATCGCCATGCATGACCTGAAGCGCACGGCCAAGGATGGCATCCGCAACTCGCGCAAGGGCTCGGTCTACATCGTCAAACCCAAAATGCACGGCCCGGTGGAAGTCGCGTTTGCCAACGAACTGTTTGGCCGCGTTGAAAAGATGCTCGGCCTACCCGACAGTACCGTCAAGCTCGGCATCATGGACGAAGAGCGCCGCACCAGCGTCAACCTCAAAGCCTGCATTGGCGCAGCGGCCAGCCGCGTGGCCTTCATCAACACCGGCTTCCTGGATCGCACCGGCGACGAGATGCACAGTGCCATGCAGGGCGGCGCCATGATCCGCAAGGGCGACATGAAAACCAGCGCCTGGATTGCAGCCTATGAGCGCAACAACGTGCTCGTGGGCCTGACCTGCGGCCTGCGGGGCAAAGCGCAGATCGGCAAAGGCATGTGGGCCATGCCGGACCTGATGAAAGACATGCTCAAGCAGAAGATCGCGCACCCGCTGGCCGGTGCCAACACCGCCTGGGTACCGAGCCCCACCGGCGCCACTCTGCACGCGCTGCACTACCACCAGGTGCTGGTGAGCGACATTCAAAAGCAAATGGAAAATGTCAAAGCCGACAAGGAGCGCGACACCTTGTTGCAGGGCCTGCTGCAAGTGCCGGTGGCGGCCAGCACCAACTGGAGCGCCACCGAAATTCAGCAAGAGCTCGATAACAACGCGCAGGGCATTCTGGGCTACGTGGTGCGCTGGATCGACCAGGGCGTGGGCTGCTCCAAGGTGCCCGACATCCACAACGTCGCGCTCATGGAAGACCGCGCCACGCTGCGCATCAGCAGCCAGCACATGGCCAACTGGCTGCACCACGGGGTGGCGAGCGCGGCGCAGATCACGGAAACCTTCGAGCGCATGGCGGCGGTGGTGGACCAGCAAAACGCGGGTGACCCGCTGTACCAGCCGATGGCCGGGCACTTTGACACCAGCATGGCCTACATGGCCGCCTGCGATCTGGTGTTCAAGGGCTTGAGCCAACCGAGTGGCTACACCGAGCCGCTGTTACATGGCTGGCGGCTGAAGGTGAAGGCGGCGGCCAAGGCTGTGGCCGTCTAAGGTCTGTATCAAATAGATAGCTGCTTACGCAATAGGGACGGGGGCTAGAGGCCGATTTGGCCTATAAGTTTGCTGATCCCGCCAGAGCGGCACCTTCGGGTGCCGTTTTTCATCCGGCGTTGCGAATCATCACCCCGTCCCGCGCCGCGGCGCCTGACTTGACCAATT
>NZ_JAUSLE010000050.1 GCF_030646845.1 Rhodoferax sp.
GCGCGATGTGCGCCTGCTGCTGATCGACCCGAAGATGCTGGAGATGAGTGTCTACGAAGGCATTCCGCATCTGCTGGCCCCGGTGGTTACCGACATGCGCCAGGCCGCGCACGGCCTGACCTGGTGCGTGGCTGAAATGGAGCGCCGCTACAAGCTCATGAGCAAGATGGGCGTGCGCAACCTGGCCGGCTACAACGTCAAGATTGACGAGGCCAGGGCGCGCGGCGAATTCATCTCCAACCCGTTCAGCCTGACCCCCGAGGCGCCCGAGCCGCTGGACCGCTTGCCGCACATCGTGGTGGTGATTGACGAGCTGGCCGACTTGATGATGGTGGTGGGCAAGAAGATCGAGGAATTGATCGCCCGCCTGGCGCAGAAGGCGCGCGCTGCTGGCATCCACCTGATTCTGGCCACCCAGCGTCCCAGCGTGGACGTGATCACCGGCCTGATCAAGGCCAATATTCCTACGCGCATTGCGTTTCAGGTCAGCAGCAAGATCGACAGTCGCACCATTCTGGACCAGATGGGTGCCGAGGCCCTGCTGGGCATGGGCGACATGCTCTACATGCCCAGTGGCACCGGCCTGCCGATCCGGGTGCACGGCGCCTTTGTGAGCGACGAAGAAGTGCACCGGGTGGTGAGCTACCTGAAGTCGCAGGGTGAGCCCAACTACATTGAAGGCGTACTCGAAGGTGGCACCGATGACAGCGTGGGTGATTTGATGGGCGAGGGTGGCAGCGGCGGCGGTGAAAAAGACCCGTTGTACGACCAGGCGGTCGAGGTGGTCCTGAAAAACCGAAAGGCCAGCATCTCGCTGGTGCAGCGTCATCTCAAGATTGGCTACAACCGCGCTGCGCGGCTGGTCGAGGACATGGAAAACGCCGGTTTGGTGAGTTCCATGAGCAGCAGTGGCCAACGTGAAATTTTAGTGCCCGCACGGGCGGAGTGAACAGAACAATGAAACGTATTGCTATTATTTGCATAGCTGCCTTGGCAGGAATGGCGGGGGCTGGCGGCCTGGAAAGCCTTGAAGTTTTTGTGAAGACGGTGAAAACGGGGCGTGCCGACTTCACCCAGGTGGTGACCTCGCCCGTCAAGGAGGGGCAGGCGCCGCGCGCCAAAACATCGAGCGGCACGTTCGAGTTCTCCCGGCCCAATCGCTTCAAGTTCATCTACAACAAACCGTTCGAGCAAAGCATCGTGGCGGACGGACAGACCCTGTGGCTGTTCGATGCGGACCTGAATCAGGTGACGGCCCGCAAGCAGGCATCGACGCTGGGTTCAACCCCCGCGGCCCTGATTGCCGCTGCGCCCGATCTGCGCGCCTTGCAGGCTGACTTCGCGCTGGCGGATGCGCCCGACAAGGACGGGCTGCAATGGGTCGCGGCGACGCCCAAATCCAAGGACGGGCAATTGCAGACAGTTCGCGTCGGTTTCCGGGTCCGTGACCCGGCAACGAACCAGGCGGCCGGCCTGGCCGCGCTTGAAATTCTCGACAGTTTCGGGCAACGTTCCCTGTTGACCTTTAACCGGTTTGAAATCAATCCCGCCCTGCCGGGCAACAGCTTCCAGTTCAAGGCGCCGCCCGGGGCCGACATCATCCGGCAGTGAAGCAGGGCCTGTGACGACGGCGCCGGTACCGGGGTCGGCAAAAAAGTCACACCCACCGGCCTCATCGGTGAGATATCTGCACTTTGTTCGCGGGATACTGCAGAATCGGGCCAACTTCAACTTGCCATCTGACCATTCATGAAAAAACTGCAAAAAGGCTTCACCCTCATTGAGCTGGTGATTGTCATCTCCATCATCGGCATCCTGGCGGCCATAGCGCTGCCCAGATATATCGCAGTTCAGCGCGACGCGCGCGTGGCGAAGATGCAGAGCATGTTTGGCTCCATCCGGACGGCTGCCGCCTTGGCCAAGGCCCGCTGTGAACTGGATCTGGTGGCGGTTCCCGTGGGAACCTGCACGGCTACGGGCGGCACGGTCAACATGGACGGTACGATCGTCACCATGCTCAACCGTTATCCGACCGCCACGGCCGCCGGCATCCAGGCAGCGGCCAGCATTAATGGCCTGAACGATGGTCTGACGATTACCGCCGGTAACCCCATCACCTTTGATGCAACCGGTGCCACTACCGCCGCCAATTGCCGGGTCAGCTATCTCGCCGCCACCGCCACCGCCGCGCCGGTGATTACCCCATCCGTGACTTCCGCGGGCTGCTAGACAAGACGGCCCATTCGAAAAGCCACCCGCTTGCGGGTGGCTTTTTCGTTTCCGGCCCGGTTTTCGTCGCAGCATGTTCGCTGTTTCCGGCAACACCTAAAATTCGCGGGATGCAAAGCCCCGCCGTTGTGCCCAGCCCGCTGGACGCCTTATGACCCGTACTCCCCAAGCCCCGGATGCCCCCCTGGCCGAGCGGCTGCGTCCCAAGACATTGAGCGAAGTCATTGGCCAGCAGCACTTGTTGGGCGAGGGCATGGCGCTGCGCATCGCGTTCGAATCCGGGCAGCCGCACAGCTGCATCCTGTGGGGGCCGCCGGGTACCGGCAAAACCACCATTGCGCGCCTGATGGCCGACGCGTTTGATGCGCAGTTCATCACCATCAGTGCAGTGCTCGGGGGCGTGAAGGACATTCGCGAGGCGCTAGAAAAAGCGCAGGTGGCGCTGGGGCAGGGCCGGCGCACGATTGTGTTTGTCGACGAGGTGCATCGCTTCAACAAAAGCCAGCAGGATGCTTTTTTGCCGCACGTGGAGAGTGGCCTGTTCACCTTCATCGGCGCCACCACCGAGAACCCGTCGTTCGAAGTCAACTCGGCTTTGCTGTCGCGGGCCGCAGTCTATGTGCTGCAACCCCTGTCGCAGCAGGATCTTGAACAAATTGTGGTCCGGGCCCACGATATTGGTGCGATACCAGCTATTGAAAAGATAGCAGCTGACCGCTTGATCGCCTACGCCGATGGCGATGCGCGGCGCCTGCTGAACACGCTGGAAACCCTGGCCGTGGCCGCCACCCAGGAAAAGCTGGCCGAAATCACTGATGTGTGGCTGCTCAAGGTGCTGGGTGAACGCATGCGCCGCTATGACAAGGGCGGCGAGCAGTTCTATGACACGATTTCGGCCTTGCACAAATCGGTGCGTGGCTCCGATGCGGACGCCGCGCTGTACTGGTTTGTGCGCATGCTCGATGGCGGTGCCGACCCGCGCTACATGGCACGGCGCCTGATCCGCATGGCGAGTGAAGATATTGGCCTGGCCGACCCCCGCGCCCTGCGCCTGGCACTGGATGCGGCCGAGGTGTACGAGCGCCTGGGCACACCCGAGGGTGAACTGGCGCTGGCCGAGTGCGTGGTGTACCTGGCTGTCGCCCCGAAGTCGAATGCGGTTTACAAGGCCTTCAACGAGGCCAAGGCCTTTGTGAAAAAAGACGGTACGCGCCCCGTGCCCATGCACCTGCGCAATGCACCGACCAAGCTCATGAAGGAGCTGGACTATGGCAAGGGCTACCGCTACGCGCACGACGAAGAGGGTGGTTTTGCAGCGGGCGAGCGCTATTTGCCAAACGGCATGGCGGCGCCCGATTTCTACCGTCCGGTTGAACGCGGGCTGGAGATCAGGATCGCAGACAAGTTGCGTCAGCTGAAAAACCTGAACAATCAAGGCGGCTGATGATTGTTAAGAGTTGCTGATGCTTCTTCTACGCAAGGGTAAACCCCGTTCGGGAGGGCGCTGGCATCGGACACCCCTTCGCTACAATCGCGTCCACCAATCTGCCGGTATCGCTACGTTGGCAGGTTTTTTGCTACGGAACTGGTAGAGCTCACAAGGCCGCATCGCTCGTCAGCAATCCGCTGACTCATGCCCCGGCCAAAAATCGGAGAAGTTTATGGATACCTTCATACAGCAGATCATCAATGGTCTGGTGTTGGGCAGCATGTATGCCCTTGTGGCGCTGGGCTACACCATGGTGTACGGCATCATCGGCCTGATCAACTTCGCCCATGGTGAAGTGCTGATGGTCGGCGCGTTGACCAGCTGGACCATCATTGGCCTGATGCAGGACGCCATGCCGGGTACCCCGGGTTATGTGATTCTTTTCATCTCCCTGATCATTGCCTGCGTGGTGGCGGCCGCCCTCAATTTCGTGATCGAGAAGGTGGCCTATAGGCCCCTGCGCAATAGCCCCAAACTGGCACCGCTGATCACGGCCATCGGCATGTCCATCCTGCTGCAGACGCTGGCCATGATCATCTGGAAACCCAACTACAAACCGTATCCCACCTTGATGCCGCGTACGCCATTCGATATCGGTGGCGCGGTGATCACGCCGACACAGGTGCTGATTCTGGCCATGACCGCCGTGTCGCTGGCGATACTGATGTATGTGGTGAACTACACCAAGCTGGGGCGCGCCATGCGTGCCACGGCCGAAAACCCGCGAGTCGCGGCTCTGATGGGCGTCAAGCCCGACGTGGTGATTTCCGCCACCTTCCTGATTGGCGCCATCCTGGCCGCGATTGCCGGCGTGATGTGGGCGGCCAACTACGGCACGGTGCAGCACACCATGGGCTTTTTGCCGGGCCTGAAAGCTTTTACCGCGGCGGTGTTTGGCGGGATTGGCAACCTGGCTGGCGCGGTCGTGGGGGGCATTCTGCTCGGCCTGATTGAATCGCTGGGTGCGGGCTACATCGGCACCCTGACCGGTGGCGTGCTGGGCAGCCACTACTCCGATATTTTTGCGTTCATTGTCTTGATCATCGTACTCACACTGCGGCCCTCGGGTCTGCTGGGTGAGCGGGTGGCGGATCGCGCCTGAGGAGCCCATCGTGAAACAACAAAAGAAAATCATTCCATTCCTGTTGACGGCCGTTGCATTGCTGGTTCTGCCGGTGCTGCTGCAGGGTTTGGGCAATGCCTGGGTTCGTATTGCCGACATGGCCTTGCTCTATGTGTTGCTGGCCCTGGGCCTCAATATTGTGGTTGGCTACGCCGGCCTGCTGGATTTGGGTTACGTGGCCTTTTTTGCCATTGGTGCGTATATGTATGGCCTGCTCGCCTCGCCGCACCTGACCGAGGCATTTCCGGCGATTGCCGCCATGTTCCCGGACGGTTTGCACGCGCCGATCTGGATTGTGATTCCGGCGGCGGCGGCCATCGCGGGCGTGTTTGGTGTGCTGTTGGGCGCGCCCACCTTGCGTCTGCGGGGTGACTACCTGGCCATCGTCACCCTGGGTTTTGGCGAGATCATCCGTGTGTTCCTCAACAACCTGGATCATCCGGTCAACATCACCAACGGCCCCAAGGGCTTGAACCAGATTGACTCATTGAGCTTCTTCGGGCTCAACCTGGGCAAGAGTGTCAACATCGGCGGCTTCGAGCTGGCGTCGGTGTCGCTCTATTACTACCTGTTCCTGGCCTTGGTGGTGTTCAGCGTGGTGATCTGCCACCGGCTGGAGTTGTCGCGGGTAGGCCGTGCCTGGATGGCGATTCGTGAAGACGAAATCGCCGCCAAGGCCATGGGCATCAATACCCGCAACCTGAAGCTGCTGGCCTTTGGCATGGGCGCCACTTTTGGCGGCGTGTCGGGCGCCATGTTTGCTTCTTTCCAGGGCTTCATTTCGCCGGAGTCCTTCAGCCTGATGGAGTCGGTGATGATCGTCGCGATGGTCGTGCTGGGTGGCATCGGGCATCTGCCGGGCGTCATTCTGGGTGCCGTGCTGCTGTCCGCCTTGCCTGAAGTGTTGCGCTATGTCGCCGGGCCCCTGCAGTCCATGACCGATGGGCGGCTGGACGCGTCGATTTTGCGCCAGCTGCTGATAGCGCTGGCCATGATCAGCGTCATGTTGTCGCGTCCACGGGGCTTGTGGCCTTCGCCCGATCACGGCAAGTCGCTGCAGAACCCGAAAACCTGAACCTTGCTGGAACGAACATGACAGACACTGTACTCAACGTCGCCGGCGTTTCCAAGCGATTCGGTGGCCTGCAGGCCCTGAGCGATGTCGGCATCAAGATCAAGCGTGGCCAGGTCTATGGCCTGATCGGCCCCAATGGCGCCGGCAAAACCACCTTCTTCAATGTCCTCACCGGCCTGTACACACCGGACAGCGGCAGCTTCGAGCTGGCCGGCAAGACCTACCAGCCCACGGCGGTGCATGAAGTGGCCAAAGCCGGCATTGCGCGCACCTTCCAGAACATTCGCCTGTTTGCCGACATGACTGCGCTGGAAAACGTGATGGTGGGTCGCCATATCCGCACCCATTCAGGCCTGCTGGGCGCCATTTTTCGCACGCCGGGGTTCAAGAAGGAAGAAGCCGCCATCACCCAACGGGCGCACGAGTTGCTGGACTATGTGGGCATTGGCAAATTTGCCGACTACAAGGCCCGCACGCTGAGCTACGGCGATCAGCGCCGCCTGGAAATTGCCCGGGCCCTGGCGACCGATCCGCAGCTCATTGCGCTCGATGAACCCGCCGCCGGCATGAACGCCACCGAGAAGGTCATGCTGCGCGAACTGATCGACAAGATCCGCAATGACAACCGCACCATTCTGCTGATCGAGCACGATGTGAAGCTGGTGATGGGTTTGTGCGATCGCGTCACGGTGCTGGACTATGGCAAGCAGATTGCCGAGGGTACACCGGCCGACGTCCAGAAAAATGAAAAAGTAATCGAAGCCTATCTTGGCACCAGCGGGCACTGACATGACAAACATCCTTCTTAAAGTGACGGGTCTTAAAGTCGCGTACGGCGGCATCCAGGCCGTCAAAGGCGTTGACTTTGAAGTGCGCGAAGGCGAACTGGTGTCCCTGATCGGCTCCAATGGTGCCGGCAAAACCACCACCATGAAAGCCATAACCGGCACCTTGCCCATCAACGAGGGTGACATCGAGTACCTGGGCAAAAGCATTCGCGGCCAGGGGCCGTGGGATCTGGTGAAGCAGGGCCTGGCCATGGTGCCGGAAGGCCGCGGGGTCTTTACCCGCATGACCATTGTCGAGAACCTGCAGATGGGTGCCTATATCCGCAACGACAAGGCCG
The DNA here is from genome assembly GCF_030646845.1 of Rhodoferax sp. Classification (GTDB taxonomy): domain Bacteria; phylum Pseudomonadota; class Gammaproteobacteria; order Burkholderiales; family Burkholderiaceae_C; genus Rhodoferax. Next base: position 7,043 of record NZ_JAUSLE010000050.1, read on the forward strand.
ACATCCTGGCCGACATCGACAAGGTGTTCACCATCTTCCCGCGTCTCAAGGAGCGGCGTGACCAGCTGGCGGGCACCATGTCCGGCGGCGAGCAGCAAATGCTGGCCATGGGCCGCGCCCTGATGAGCCGCCCCAAAGTGCTGCTGCTCGACGAACCCTCCATGGGTTTGTCGCCCATCATGGTGGACAAGATCTTTGAGGTGGTGCGCGACGTTTATGCGCAGGGCGTGACGGTGCTGCTGGTGGAACAAAATGCCAGCCGTGCCCTGGGCATCGCCAATCGCGGCTATGTGATGGAGTCAGGCCTTGTCACCATGACGGGCGACGCCAAGGAAATGCTCAACGATCCCAAGGTGCGGGCCGCCTATCTGGGCGAGTAGTTTCTGACTGCCAGCTGGCAGATTAGCGGGGCACGGCGGTTGGAAACGCCTGCACCACGAATTCCACAAAGGCACGCACCCGCGCTGCCGTCTGCAGGCGCTGCGGGTACACGGCATGAATGTCGGCCGGCGGCGTCTGCCAATTCTCCAGAACCTGGCGCAGCCGGCCGCTGCGCAGGTATTTGGCAATATCCCATTCGGCACGCATCAGGATGCCATGGCCCGCGAGAGCCCAGTTAACGGCGATCTCGCCGTCGTTGGTGTTCAGGTTGCCGCGCACCTTGACGGTCTCGCTGCGCTTGCCTGAAGTCAGGCGCCAGATGCCGTAAGCCTCGTCGCCCTGGCGAATGCCGATGCAATTGTGCTGCGCAAGATCGTTGGGCACCTGGGGCGTCCCATGCCGGGCCAGATAGGCCGGCGCCGCACAGAGCAGACGCCGGTTGCCTGCGATGCGACGGGCGACAACGCGCGCGTCGGGCGGCTCGCCAAAGCGGATGCAGACATCAAAGGCGTCCTCGGTCAGAGGCGGCGGGTTCACGGTGAGTTGCAGTTGCACCTGCACGTCCGGATAGCGTTTGACAAAGTCGGAGATCAGCGGCGCAATGTTGCTGCGGCCAAAGCCCAAGGTCGCGTTGACGCGCAACAGGCCCTTGGGGGCCGCCACCGAACTCGACACCAGCTGCTCCATGTCGTCGATATCAGCGAGGATGCGGCGTGCCTGGGCCAGGTAGATTTCCCCCTCCGGTGTCAGGCCAATGCGTCGTGTGGTGCGATGGAGTAGCTGCACGCCAAGGCGCGCCTCCATCTGGGCCAGCCGCTTGCTGACCGCGGGGGTCGAGATGTCCAGCTCACGGCCGGCCGCCGAGAGGCTGCCGGCGCGTACCAGCAAGCTGAAGAAAGCCATCTCGGAAGGGGCGGAGGCGGGGGTCGTCATTGTTCAATCATAGTAAACAATGCTTTAACTTGTTCACCGCGCGTTAACTCTGGGCGGTAATAAAGTCCTTCTTCATTGCAACCCGTTGAGGAAATCCCATGAAGACCTACCAAATCGCCTGTATCCCGGGCGACGGCATTGGCAAAGAGGTGGTGCCAGCCGGCCAGACTGTGCTGGAGACGCTGGCCGCCTCCAGCAGCGCATTCAGGTTCGAGTTCGAGAACTTCGGCTGGGGTGGCGACTGGTTCCGCGCCCATGGCGAGATGATGCCGCAGGACGGCCTGGATGCCTTGCGCCACAAGGACGCGATTCTGTTCGGCTCGGCCGGCGACCCGCACATTCCCGACCACATCACGCTCTGGGGCCTGCGCCTCAAAATCTGCCAGGGCTTTGACCAATATGCCAACGTGCGCCCGACGCGCATCCTGCCCGGCATCGACGGGCCGCTCAAGCGCTGCAAACCGGAAGACCTGAACTGGGTCATCGTGCGTGAAAACTCCGAGGGAGAGTATTCCGGCGTTGGCGGCAGGGTTCACCAGGGCCACCCGATCGAGGCGGCGACCGACGTGTCGATGATGACCCGCGCCGGCGTCGAACGCATCATGCGTTATGCCTTCAGATTAGCCCAGTCCCGCCCGCGCAAGCTGCTGACGGTGGTGACCAAGTCCAATGCACAGCGCCACGCCATGGTGATGTGGGACGAAATCGCGGTGCAGATTTCGAAAGAGTATCCCGACGTCACCTGGGACAAGGAGCTGGTGGACGCCGCCACCGCGCGCATGGTCAATCGTCCGGCGACGCTGGACACCCTGGTGGCCACCAACCTGCACGCCGACATCCTGAGCGACCTGGCCGCCGCGCTGGCCGGCAGCCTGGGCATTGCACCCACCGGCAACATCGACCCCGAGCGCCGCTACCCTTCCATGTTCGAGCCGATCCATGGCTCGGCCTTCGACATCATGGGCAAGGGCCTGGCCAACCCGGTGGGCACCTTCTGGAGCTGCGTGATGCTGCTGGAACATCTGGGTGAAGCCGCGGCAGCAGCCACGCTGATGCAGGCCATCGAACAAGTGACCGCCAACCCGGCGCTGCACACACGCGACCTGGGCGGCAGCGCGACCACGGTCGAGGTGACACAGGCCGTGTGCGACTGCATCCGTGGCAAGCCGGGCCGGCAAACCGCCTGACTCCTTTTCTTGAATCCAACAACTCTGAGGAGACACCCCATGACCCATAAGACTGTGACCGTTTCAACCGTATTGCAGGCAGCCGCCCTGGCCGTGACGCTGGCAAGTTCCAGCGCCATGGCGCAAGCCTGGCCGAGCAAATCCATCAGCCTGATCGTGCCATTTCCGGCCGGTGGCACCACCGATGTGCTGGCACGCGCCGTCGGCCTGGAACTGTCCAAAAGCCTGGGGCAACCGGTGATTGTGGAAAGCAAACCGGGCGCGGGTTCCACACTGGGTGCCGACTACGTGGCAAAAGCCAAGCCCGATGGCTACACGCTGCTGATGGGCGCGGTGCACCACACCATTGCCACCAGCGTGTACAAGAAGCTGGCCTATGACTTCCAGAAAGACTTCGCGCCGGTCACGACCGTGGCCCTGGTGCCCAACGTGCTGGTGGTCAACCCGGCCGTGCCAGCGAAGAATGTCAAGGAACTGCTGGCACTGGCCAAGGCGGAACCTGGCAAGCTGACCTATGGCTCCAACGGTAACGGCACCGGCCAGCACCTGATTGGCGCGCAGTTTGAAGGCATGGGCGGCGTGCAGTTGCTGCACGTGCCCTACAAGGGCAGCGGCCCGTTGACCACCGACTTGCTGGGCGGGCAGATCACCATGTCGTTCGACACCATCACACCGGTGCTGCCGCACATCAAGGCCGGCAAGCTGCGGGCCCTGGCCGTGACGACCGCCACGCGCTCAAAGGCCCTGCCTGAGGTGCCCACCCTTGATGAGTCCGGTCTCAAGGGCTTCAATCTGGGTACCTGGTTTGGCGTGCTGGCGCCCGCCGCCACGCCGCGCGATGTCGTGACCCGGCTCAATACCGAAATCGTCAAGATCATCAACTCCCCGGAGTTCAAAAAGAAGATGGACGACATCGGGGCCGAGCCAATCGGCAACACGCCCGAGCAGATGGCGAGACAAATCAAGGACGATACCGAGCGCTTTGCCAAGCTGGTGAAGGAGGCCAGGGTAAGCATCGAATAAGCGCGCAAAGCCATGGCGTCCGGTGCGCAGTGAGGGGACAAGGCTGGGGCAACACATAATTGGCCTTGAGGCCTTCGTGACACCCCCAATCCTTCCTCATCCAGTTCCCGCCATGAACCCCACCACCGATCCGCGCAAGTTTCTTGAACACCTGTACGCCGTAGCGGTGCGGCGAGCGCTGCCGCTGCACAATACGGCCGCGTACCTTCCCGCACCGCCGAAAGGCCGGACCCTGGTGCTGGGTGCCGGCAAGGCCGCTGGCGCCATGGCGCAGGCGGTGGAGGCCTTCTGGCCTGAAGATGCGCCGCTGCAGGGACTGGTGGTGACGCGTTACCAGCACATTCCACCGCGCCCACCGGGCTTGACGCAGCGCATTGAAGTGGTCGAGGCCGCGCACCCGGTGCCCGATGCGGCGGGCCTGGCAGCCGCCGAGCGCATGCTGGGTCTCGCGCAAGGGCTGGGACCAGACGATCTGGTGCTGTGCCTGATATCGGGCGGCGGCTCGGCCCTGCTGACCCTGCCGGCGCAAGGTCTGACACTGGCCGACAAGCAGCGTATCAACAAGGATTTACTCCGTAGCGGCGCCAATATTGCCGAGATGAACTGCGTGCGCAAGCACCTCTCGCGCATCAAGGGCGGACGCCTGGCCGAGGCCTGCGCACCTGCGCGGGTCGTGACGCTGGCCATCAGCGATGTGCCGGGGGATGACCCCTCCATCATTGCCAGCGGGCCGACTGTCGCCGACGCCACCACCTGTGCCGACGCGCTATCAATTTTGAATCGTTACAACATTGATATACCAGGGCCAGTGGCCGATTTGCTTCTAAGTGGCGCGCTGGAAACGCCCAAGCCTGGCGATCCTGCTTTGGCGAACACGCATGTTCACCTGATTGCCACGCCCCAGCAGTCGCTGGAGGCGGCGGCTGACGCCGCCCGCGCGCTGGGTCTGGCGGCTTATATCCTGAGTGATGAGATGGAAGGCGAGTCCCGCGAAGTGGGCAAAGTGCACGCGGCGCTGGCGCGTGCCGTGGCCGTCAAGGGCCAGCCGTTTCAACGGCCTTGCGTCATCCTCAGTGGTGGCGAAACCACCGTGACCGTGCGCGCCACGGCGGCGGGCGCGCCGGGTGGTCGCGGCGGGCGCGCTGGCGAATTCTGTCTGGGGCTGGCCCAGGCCCTGCAGGGTCAGGCCCGGGTATACGCCCTGGCGGCGGATACCGACGGCATCGACGGTGTGGAAGACAACGCCGGCGCCTGGGTGGAACCCGCCACGCTGAGTCGGGCACTGCTCAAAGGCATGAAAATCGACGATTACCTGGACCGCAACGATGCCTATGGCTATTTTTCGGGTTTGGGCGATCTGGTCAGCACCGGGCCAACGTTCACCAACGTCAATGATTTCCGCGCCGTGCTGGTTTTGTGAGCGTTTTCCTTGCAATTGTTTGATTTCGCTCAAGATCAAGGGGCGATGAGCGCGGCAAAGTCGGGTCCATGTTATCTGCTGAAACCATTGCCCCTCCCGCTGAGCGACAAGTCGCCGCCCGGGGTGAACTTTTGTTCAAACGTGCTGTCGCCTCACCATGGGTCAGCTATCTGGAGTCGGGCCGTGTGGCCCTGGGTGTGATGGAAGGCAATGCCATGGAACACCAGCTCGGGGTGGTGGAAGGGCCCTGCTGGCTGGACGCGACGTCTGCCGTGTTGAACCTGCCCAACCCCGTGGATGCCATTGCAGAGACTGAAGTCACCTTGCGTCGCGTGCCGGTGGCCGAGTTCCGCCGTTCGCTCTCGGCCATGGCTGCGCCGGCCCAGGCGGTGCTGCACGATGTGGCGATGGCGCACAGGCAACAAACCGAGCTGGCTGTCAGCCGGTTGGCCAAGGATGCGGAGGCCCGCTGCGCCGAGTGGCTGCTGCGCAATGCACAGACCGGTGACAAGGGCGTGATGGCCGTGCTGTTGCAGCAGCGCAAACGATCCATTGCAGCGCAGTTGGGTATTGCGCCCGAGACGCTGTCGCGTGTGCTGCGGCACCTGCGTGAGCGCAGCCTGATCAGTGGCTCCGGGCGAATCCTGAATCTGGTGGACCCGGGCGGGTTGAGGTCGCTGGCGGGGGTTTGAGCTGACTTGCGCAGCAAGCACATCCTGCCTTAAGGAGTACGAGTTCAATCATGCTGTACAAGTTCAAATCCCAAGCCTGCGCTGACGTCATCATGCTTGCGATGAACGGCGATCAGATGCTCGCCATCATTGGCAAGTCCCCGGCGCCACAGGGGATCATTACGGTGGCGCAAATCCCTGCCGCGATTGCCGCGCTCGAAGCGGCCATCGTGGTTCACGAAGCTGCGCAATCCCGCCGCGACGCGCACCTTCCACTCGAAGAAGACGTTGAAGGCGACAGCGTCATGTTGCGTCAGCGGGCAGCCTCATTCATCGATTTATTGAGGTGCAGCGCCGAGGCTGGCAAGGATGTGGTCTGGGGCGTGTAAGTCAACGCCATCAAGACATTCTCCGCGGTGGCTGGCGCCGTCAGGCGCACGGGTTGGTCATCGCCGCGTGCCTGTGCCACGGCGTCTCTTAACGCCTCGTACACGCTGATGGCCAGCATGAACGGCGGCTCACCGACGGCCTTGCTGCCGAACACGTTGTCTTCCCGGTTGGGTTCCGTCCAGAGATCAATCTGGAAATGCTCAGGCACATCGCCTGCGGTGGGAATTTTGTAGGTGCTGGGGGCGTGGGTGCTCAGCTGGCCTTTGTCGTCCCACACCAGCTGCTCGGTGGTCAGCCAGCCCATGCCCTGCACAAAGCCGCCTTCGATCTGCCCGATGTCGATGGCCGGGTTGATGGAGCGGCCGACGTCGTGCAGGATGTCAACTCTCAAGACGCGGTTCTCGCCGGTCAGGGTGTCAATCGCCACTTCGGTGCAGGCGGCACCGTAGGCAAAGTAGTAGAACGGCCGACCACTCAAAGTGGTCTTGTCGTAGTGGATTTTCGGTGTGCGGTAGAAGCCGTCACTCCAGAGCTGGATGCGGTTGGCGTAGGCCAGTTTCACCACCTCGTCAAAGCTGCGGGTCGCGCTGGGGGAGTGCACCCGGCCCCCTTCAAAGCGGATCGCGCCGGCGCCGCAGCCGTCCAGCCCGCCCACAAAGGCACTCAGGTTGTCGCGCACATGGCGGGCGGCAAACTGGGCGGCGCGGCCGTTCAGGTCGGTGCCGGCCGAGGCGGCGGTGGCCGAGGCGTTGGGGATTTTGCTGGTGTCGCTGGCGGTGGCCAGCACGCGCTCAAACGGCACGCCCAGCTCGTCGGCCACGATCTGCGCCACCTTGGTGTTCAGGCCCTGGCCCATTTCGGTGCCGCCGTGGTTCACCTGGACGCTGCCATCCAGATAGACATGCACCAATGCCCCGGCCTGGTTGAACAGTGTGGCGGTGAAGGAAATGCCGAATTTGACGGGCGTGATGGCGAGGCCGCGTTTGATCACCGGTTGGGATGCGTTCCATAAGAAAATAGCCTCCCGCCTACGCCGATACTGCGCAGACTGCTCCAGTTTTGATAGCAAGGGTTGCAGGATGTTGTCTTCGACGCGCATGCCGTAGTGGGTAACATCGCGACGCCTTTCCGGCGTGGTTGCGGTCCCCGGCGCGACGATTTCGTCGCCATACAGGTTGCGCACGCGCACATCCAGCGGGTCCAGCCCCAGATTGCGCGCAATGTCACCCAGGATGGACTCGATGACGATCACCCCCTGGGGTCCGCCAAAGCCGCGAAACGCCGTGTGGCTCTGGGTGTTGAGCTTGCAGCGGTAGGACGCAATTTCCACGTCCTCGAGAAAGTACGCGTTGTCGGCGTGGAAGACGGCGCGGTCGGCCACCGGGCCGGACAGGTCGGCGCTGAAGCCGCAGTTGGCGGCCATCATGAGCTTCAGGCCACTCAGGCGTCCCGTGTCGTCAAAACCCGCTGTGTACTCGTAGGCAAACGGGTGGCGTTTGCCGGTGATCATGAAGTCATCGTCGCGGTCCAGACGCAGCTTGATGGGGCGTTTGAGTTTGTTGGCCGCAATCGCTGCCCACACCGCCAGATGCCCGGCCTGCGTCTCCTTGCCGCCAAAGCCGCCGCCCATGCGGCGGCATTCCACCCGCACGGCATGGTTGTCCAGCCCCAGGGCGTGCGCCACCCAATGCTGCACCTCGCCGGGGTGCTGCGTACTGGAATACACCGCCCACTGGTTCTGTTCCTGCGGCAGCACGTAGGCAATCTGGCCTTCCAGATAGAAGTGTTCCTGGCCCCCCACCTCCAGCGTGCCGCTCAGGGCATGCGCAGCGCGGGACAAGGCCTGTGCCGCGTCACCGCGCCTGACAAAAACCGGCGGCAGCACATAGCTTTGCGCTGCCAGCGCGTCCTTGATGCTCAGAATGGCGGGCAGGGCTTCGATGTCGAGTTTGACCTTGCGCGCGGCATGGCGGGCCTGCATTACGCTGTCGGCCACCACGAGGCCGACCACCTGCCCAACATGTTGCACCGTGTCGATGGCGAAGATGGGTTCGTCGCCGGCAAAGGCCGCCAGCATGGGGTTGCCGGGAACGTCCCGGGCCAGGACCACGTCCCGCACGCCCGGCATGGCCAGTGCGGCGCTGGCGTCCACACCGCGCAGTCTGCCGTGGGCTTGGGTTGAGACGATGGGGGCGGCGTACAGCGTGCCGCGCACTTCGGGCATGTCGTCCACGTAGGTCGCGGCGCCTGCCACTTGGGCCACTGCGCTTTCGTGGGGCTGGGACCTGCCGCTGGCCGGCAGGCTCAAGTGACCGCTTGGGAGCGCTTCGGGTTGACGGGTGTCGTTCATGCGGGGTCTCCTTCCAGCGTGAAGGATTCCAGGTTGATGCTCTGCTGGCCCTGGCTCTCCAGCCAGAAGCGCTGCAGCAGATTGCCCAGCACCTGCACGCGGTAGGTGCTTGATGCCCGCATGTCCGAGATCGGCGCGAACTCGTCGCGCAATGTGAGCATCGCTTTCTGCACGGTGTTCAGGTTCCAGGGCTGGCCGGTCAGTGCCGCTTCCGTTTTCGCTGCCCGCACCGGCGTGGCGGCCACGCCGCCGACGCCGATCGACGCCTGCGCTACCTGGCCTTCTGTCAGACGCAGGCTCAACGCCAGGCAAACGGCGGAAATGTCGTCCTCAAACCGTTTGGATATTTTGTAGACCCGGCACAGTTCATCGGGCGTCGCCTTGGGCACCTTGATCCACGCCAGCACTTCGTCCGCGGCCATCACGTTTTTGCGGTACCCGGTGTACAGCTGCTCCAAGGGCAGTTCCCGGCTGCTCATTCGTCCATTTCTCTCGCTCATCAAGACCACGTTGGCGCCCAGCGCAATCAGCAGCGGCATCGAATCCCCAATCGGCGAGCCGTTGGCCACATTGCCGCCCAGCGTGCCCGAGTTGCGCACCGGCAGGCCGGCAAAGCGGGTGGCAAACGTGTGCAGCTGCGGACGGTCGGCCACCAGTGCGGCAAAGGCGTCGGTCAGCGTGACGGCGGCGCCAATGGCGATGTGGTGCGGGTAGTCCTCAATGCGCCGCAGCTCCTGGACACGGGTCACGTCCAGCACCTTGTCAAACGGCAGGTGCAGCTTGTTGATCCATAGCCCGACATCCGTGCAGCCGGCCACGATCTGGGCATTGGGGTGCGCGGCGCGGGCGGCCAGCAGGTCGGGCAGGGTGTGCGGAGAAATATATGAGAAATTGGCCTCTAGCCCCCGTCCAGTATGCGTAAGCAGCTCTAATTGTTGTAGCAAACCGGCTTCGTCGACGCGCACGGGCGGCAATTCGGCCATACGTTGGGCGGCGTCCAGAATCGGCCGGTAACCGGTGCAGCGGCACAGATTGCCCGAAAGTTCTTCCCTGGCGAGTTCGCGACTGACCGGTGCGTCGTGGCAGACGTGGTTCTGGTACATGCCAAACAGGCTCATGACAAAGCCGGGCGTGCAAAAACCGCATTGGCTGCCATGGCACTGCACCATGGCTTGCTGGGCCGGGTGCAGCGTGCCGTCTTCCGCGGCCAGGTCTTCTACGGTCCATAGCGCCATGCCGCTGACTGAATGCGCCAGGCGGATGCAGCTGTTGACGGCGCTGTACTTGATGTGATCGCCCTGCGCCTCGCCCAGCACCACGGTGCAGGCGCCGCAGTCGCCCTCATTGCAGCCCTCTTTGGTGCCAGTGCAGTTCAGATCCTCCCGCAGCACCTGCAGCAGCGTGCGGGTGGGTGCTACATTGCGCAACGAGACAATTTCGCCACGCCGTACAAATTGAATGGTTTGGGTGTTCATGGTCGGGTCCTTCATCGCCAGCGTAATTCAAAATCAGGGCAAAACACCAGCGCAAGGGCATTCAGTTGGGCTAGCATATGACATCGTTGCCGCCGAAGGTACGCAAGGTTTGCGCCAACGGATGACACGCCGTCACGATCACCGTCCTGCTGGCATCAAGTTGGCATTAACTTTGCATGTTCGTAGCCCGAGTCCATACCAAGTCGAAATAATGAAATCGCCCGCCGCATGACAACCCCCCGACTTCATCTTGCGGGCATCACCAAAAGCTATCCCGGCGTGGTCGCCAACAGCGATGTGTCCCTCACCGTCATGCCGGGCGAGACCCATGCGGTGCTGGGCGAAAACGGCGCCGGCAAGTCCACGCTGATGAAGATCATCTACGGTTCGGTCAAGCCGGATGCCGGCACGGTCATGTTCAATGGCCAGCCGGTGCACATCCGCAATCCGCAAGAGGCGCGTGCGCTGGGCATCAGCATGGTGTTCCAGCATTTCAGCCTGTTTGACACCATCACGGTGGCCGAGAACGTCTGGCTGGGGCTGAGCAAGCGCCTGAGCCTGGTTGAAGTCACGCACAGCATCACCGCCAAGGCGTCGGAGTACGGGCTGGACATCGATCCCGGCCGGCCGGTGCATACCTTGAGCGTGGGTGAAATGCAGCGCGTTGAAATCATCCGTGCCCTGCTGACCAACCCGCAGTTGCTGATTCTGGACGAGCCCACCTCGGTGCTCACGCCGCAGGCGGTGGAGAAGCTGTTTGTGGTGCTGAAGAAGCTGGCCAGCGAAGGCTGCAGCATTTTGTACATCAGCCACAAACTGCATGAGATCCGTGAACTGTGCAACGCCTGCACCGTGCTGCGCGGGGGCAAGGTCACCGGCGTGTGCAACCCGGCACAGGAGACCAATGCCTCGCTCTCCAGCATGATGATCGGCGCCGAGCCGCCCCAGTTGACCCATCGCGCGCTCAAGGCCGGTGCGCCGGTACTGCGGGTACAGAGCCTCACGCTCGCCCGGGAAGACCAGTTTGGCGTGGACCTGGAGGGCGTCTCGCTGGAAGTGCGGGCGGGCGAGGTGGTGGGCATTGCCGGGGTTTCCGGCAACGGCCAGAAAGAATTGCTCTACGCCCTGTCGGGCGAAGATGTGCGCGCCAGCCCCGGGTCGATTCGCATTGGCGAGGCGGATGCGTCGTGCCTGCATCCCGGCGGGCGGCGCAAGCTGGGGCTGCATTTTGTGCCGGAAGAGCGCCTGGGCCGCGGTGCCGTGCCGACGCTGGGGCTGGCCCACAACCTGCTGCTGACGCGCCAGGAATCCATTTCCCACCCGCGTTTTGGCGGCGGCTGGATCAGGGTCGGCCACCTGGAGGCGCAGGCCGCTGACATCATCCGGCGCTTCAACGTGAAAGCCGGCGGCCCGCGCTCGGTGGCGCGTTCGCTCTCGGGTGGCAACCTGCAGAAATTTATTGTGGGCCGCGAGATTGACGCCAAGCCCAGGCTGTTCATCGTGTCGCAACCGACCTGGGGCGTGGATGTCGGTGCGGCGGCACAGATTCGCGGTGAAATTCTGGCCCTGCGCGATGCGGGTTGCGCCGTGCTGGTGGTCAGCGAAGAACTTGATGAACTGTTTGAGCTGAGCGACCGCCTGCATGTGATTGCCCGCGGCCGGCTTTCGCCGTCGGTCCCGATAGCGCAGGCCACCGTGGAGCGCATTGGCGAATGGATGAGCGGCTTGTGGCATGAGGCCGTGCAGACCCATCTGGGCGAGATGGGCGACGCACAGCCGAGCGGAGGTCACCATGCTCAAGCTTGAAGCGCGCCCCCAGCCGTCCAGTGCCTGGAGCTACGGCTCGCCGCTGCTGGCCCTGGCCATCACGGTCATCATTGGCGCCATCATGTTCACGGTGCTGGGCAAAGACCCGCTCAAGGGGCTGGAGATGTTTTTCTGGCAGCCGATCCGCAACTCGTATGCCCTGGGTGAGCTGCTGGTCAAGGCCACGCCGCTGCTGATCATTGCGCTGGGGCTGGCCGTGTGCTTTCGCTCCAATGTGTGGAATATCGGTGCCGAGGGCCAGTACGTCATTGGCGCCATTTTTGCCGGCGGTGTGGCCCTGATGGCCGACCAGACCACCGGCCGCTGGATTGTGTTGCCCATCGTGCTGGCGGGAATGCTGGGAGGTATGCTGTGGGCGGCCATCACAGCGCTGTTGCGCGACCGCTTCAACGCCAACGAGATTCTGGTCAGCCTGATGCTGGTCTATGTCGCGGTGCAGGTGCTGAGCTACATGGTGGGGGGGCCGTGGAAAGATCCGCAAGGCTTCAATTTTCCGCAAACCAAAACGTTTGAGGCGGCGACCCGCATTCCACGCCTGTTCGATGGCTCGCGGGTGAATATTGGTGTCGTGCTGGCACTGGCCGGTGTGGCGGGCCTGTGGATATTCCTGTTTCGCACACGGGCCGGCTTTGCGCAGCAGGTGGGCGGGCTGGCGCCTGCTGCGGCGCGCTACGCCGGGTTTTCTTCGCGCAGGGCGCTGTGGACGGCGCTGCTGATTTCGGGCGGCGCGGCCGGTCTGGCGGGCGCACTGGAGGTGGCCGGCCCGATTGGTCAGCTTACGCCGTACGTGCCGGCCGGCTACGGCTTTGCCGCCATCATCGTGGCCTTTGTCGGACGCCTGCATCCCGTGGGCATGGTGTTCTCGGCCATTCTGATGAGCATGTTCTACATCGGCGGCGAACTGGCCCAGTCGCGCCTGGGCCTGACCAAATCGCTCACAGGCGTGTTTCAGGGTCTGCTGCTGTTCAGCCTGCTGGCCTGCGACACGCTGGTCAACTACAGACTCACATTGAAGGGGCGCAAGTAATGGATTCCTATGCTCTGCTGCTGGCCGCCACGCTGAACGCGGGCACGGTGCTGGCCCTGGCATCGCTGGGCCTGCTGAACAACGAAAAGGTGGGCGTCGTCAACCTCGGGGCCGAAGGCATGATGCTGTGCGCCGCCATCGCCGGTTTTGCCACCGTGGTCCACACCGGCAACGACTGGCTGGGTTTTGCCGCCGGCATGGCAGCGGGTGCGGCACTGGCGGCCATCTTTGGCGTGCTGGTGATCTGGCTCAACACCAACCAATATGCCACGGGACTGGCACTCACCTTGTTTGGCACCGGCTTTTCGGCATTTGTCGGCACGGGCTACGTGCAAGCCAAGATACCGGAGCGCGCCAGCTTCGCCATCCCCGGCCTGTCGGATATTCCGTGGGTGGGCCCGGCCCTGTTTCGCCACCATCCCATGGTGTACCTGACCGTCGCCTTTGCACTGGCGCTGATCTGGTTTCTCTACCGCACGCGCAGCGGTCTGGTGTTGCGCAGCGTGGGCGAAAACCCTGAATCGGCACACGCGCTGGGCTATCCGGTGCGCCGTATCCGGTTGCTCGCAGTTGTTGCCGGAGGTGCCCTGTGCGGCCTGGCGGGTGCCTACATGTCGATCATCTACACCCCGTTATGGGTGGAAGGCATGGTGGCGGGCAAAGGCTGGATCGCCCTGGCGCTGACGACGTTTGCCACCTGGCGTCCGGCCCGTGTCTTGTTGGGGGCCTATCTGTTTGGCGGCGTGACCATGCTGCAGTTCCACCTGCAGGGCATCGGGGTGGAACTGCCCAGCCAGTTCCTGACCATGCTGCCTTACGTGGCGACCATCGTGGTGCTGGCGCTTATCTCGCGCAATCCACAGTGGATCCGCATCAACATGCCGACCTCGATTGGCAAGCCTTTCCACCCTGGCTCCTGATTTTTCCCGGTTCATAATTGAACTTTTCTCAACCCTGTCACCACCCCACAAAGAAGGAATTGACATGACCGATCTGCAAAAACTCTCGCTGAAGATTGCAGCACTTACCGCCGTGGCCTCCGCCGCGCTGGTCGGGTGCGGCAAGAAGGAAGAACCGGCGCCCGCTCCGGCACCTGCGCCAGTGGCGTCCGCACCAGCCCCGGCGCCCAAGCCCGAGCCATTGAAGATAGCGTTTGCCTACGTGGGCCCGGTGGGCGACGGTGGCTGGACCTTCGCGCACGACAACGGCCGCAAGGCGCTGGAGAAAGAATTCGGCGACAAGATCAAGACGTCGTTTGTCGAGAACGTGCCCGAGTCCGCCGATGCGGAACGCGTCATCCGCGACCTGGCCACGGAAGGAAAGAACAAGCTGATTTTCGGCACCACGTTTGGCTACATGGAGCCCATGCTCAAGGTGGCCGCGGACATCAAGGATGTGAAGTTTGAACACGCCACCGGCTACAAGACGGCCGAGAACATGCGCACCTATGACAGCCGCACTTACGAAGGTGCCTACATGGCGGGCGTGATTGCCGGCAAGATGACCACGACCAATACCCTGGGTGTTGTCGGTTCCATTCCAATCCCCGAGGTCATCCGCAACATCAACGCCTTCACGCTGGGCGCCCAGTCCAGCAACCCCAAGGTCAAGACCAAGGTGGTGTGGGTGAATGGCTGGTTTGACCCACCGAAGGAAACCGAAGCGGCGACCTCGCTGATCAATGGTGGCGCTGACGTGTTGTTCCAGAACACCGATTCGCCCGCCGTGCTCAAGACCGCCGAGGCCAAGGGCAAGCGCGCGTTCGGTTGGGATTCCGACATGACGGCCTACGGCCCGAAAGCCCATTTGGCCTCTGCCGTGATCAACTGGGGTCCGTACTACATCAAGGCCACCCAGGAAGCGCTGGACGGCAAGTGGACCGGCGGCACCAATGCCTGGTGGGGTGTGAAGGAAGGCGCGATCGACATCGTGTCCATTGCCGAGGACGTGCCAGCCGAGACCAAGGCCAAAGTGGAAGAGGTCAAGAAGGGTCTGGCAGATGGCAGTTTTGTCATCTGGAAAGGTCCGATCACCGACAACACCGGCAAGGTGCAGGTGGCCAAGGATGCCACGGCCGACGACAAGTTTCTGGGCGGCCTGAACTTCTTCGTCAAGGGCGTTGAAGGCAAGGTACCTGGCGCCAAGTAAGCGCTTGCGCTGTGGCAGGGGAGCCGCCTTCGGGCGGCTTTTTGTTTTGTGCGCGGGGTAGACGTCGCGCCCAACATGTACCCCACCACCACCACCACCACCGACCGCAAGCGGTCGGTCACCAACACATAGACACAAATATCATCACCGCATGGCCGGACACAGCAAGATAGGCGAGGGCGAGGTGTCATGGCTATCCGCGATCTCGGCGATCGTGTCTGGCTGTGTGCGGTCCTGGCTCACAGCGCATTGCCCGAATACACGCAGCGCGTAGTCAGTCCATTGGGTCAGGCGCATGGGTGGGGAGATGGTTCAATCAAAGATTCATACGCCATGAATCTTATCGGATAAAATAACATTCATATTCCATCCATCTTTGAAGAATGGCCCACCTTGAATGCACGACTACTGACCGCTGAAGCAAGAGCCAAAGTTCTTGGCGTCGACCAGACCATCGGTGAGATCGCTGCCCAGTGTCCTGGTGCTACAGCGGTATTCGGGCGACTTGAGCTTGATTTTTGCTGTGGCGGTCAAGTCAGCCTGAAGCCGGCAGCGTCCGGCCAAGGCCTGGACGCGAGCGCAGTGCTGGCTGAGGTGTTGGCCTTGCAGCAAGGGAACAGTCTGCCTGAAGGCGCCTGCAACACCGGGCGCGCGCTATCTGCGGGCGTTGCTCAATTTCATGACGACGTGATCAACCACATCCATCTGGAGAACAACGTGTTGTTTTCGCAGTTTGATGATACGCAGGCTCACATATAGAGCGCCAGTTGTGAAAAAGCCTTCAACTTCCAGAATCATTCCAATCCGGCCGGTGTCCGTTGGCACAAGTGCAAATGATGGGCTTTCGCTGTACGAAGCGCAGGTCAAACTCTATCCACGTTCGGTTGGTGGGTGGTATGCACGGTGGCGCTGGATCATGGTTTGGGTCACGCAATTGGTTTTTTACGGACTGCCGTGGTTGCAGTGGAATGGCCGGCAGGCGATTCTCTTTGATCTCTCAGACCGCAGGTTTTTTATCTTTGGGTTGGTGCTGCATCCTCAGGACCTGATCTATCTGGCGGGCCTGTTGATGATTGCGGCCCTGGCCCTGTTTTTCTTTACCGCCGTGGCGGGCCGGCTCTGGTGCGGGTACGCCTGCCCGCAAACTGTTTATACGGAGATTTTTCTGTGGCTTGAACGTCAGGCTGAAGGTGATCGCCAAGCCCGTATGCGCCTCGATGGCGCCTCCTGGAATCTGGAAAAGATTGCCCGCAAGGGTGCCAAGCAAGCCTTGTGGATCGGACTGAGTTTGATCACCGGGTTAACCTTTGTGGGCTATTTCACCCCGATTCGGGCCTTGATAGGCGAGGTCGCCTTGCTGTCATTCTCTCCCTGGGAATGGTTCTGGGTGCTTTTCTACGCGTTTGCAACTTATGGCAACGCCGGGTACATGAGAGAGCAGATCTGCAAACACATGTGTCCCTACGCCCGCATTCAAAGCGCTTTGACCGACATGGATTCCATGGTCATTGCCTACGATGCAGACCGCGGTGAGTCCAGGGGCTCGCGCTCACGCACTGCCGATCCCAAGGTCCTTGGCCTTGGCGATTGCATTGATTGCACCTTGTGTGTCCAGGTGTGCCCCACCGGCATTGATATCCGGGATGGGCTTCAGAACGAATGCATTGGCTGTGCAGCATGCATTGATGTCTGCGACGAAGTGATGGGCAAAATGAACTACCCCGCTGGCTTGATCAGGTATTCGTCGGGCAATGGTATGGCCGAGAAGTTGACCCCCAGGCAGATGTTAAAACGGGTATGGCGACCGCGGGTGTGGCTCTACGGTGTGCTGCTTCTGGTGGCTGTTTCAGTCTTCGTCGCGGGCTTGTCATTGCGCAAGGGCTTCGCAGTCGATGTCATCAAGGACCGTGGCGTGATGGCACGGGAAATTGGCAATGGCGACATTGAAAACGTCTACCGTCTTCAAATCATGAATGGGACTGAGCACGCGCAAACCTACACGGCAAGTGTGAACGGCATGCCCGGGTTGACTCTGGTGACCCCGCCTGAGCTCACCGTGCCAGCCACAGGCATCGGATCATTGATGATTCGTCTGACCTTGACTCGTGATGCGGCACAGAGCTATCGTGGCAAAGCGAGCCCGATCATGTTCAGGGTTCAAACCGCAGAGGATGGCCAGGTTGATGTGACCGAAGAAAAATCCACTTTTGTTGTTCCGCGGTAGCTTGCGAAGCGTGCCATTGTGGAAGTCCCGACGAACATCGCGATCGCACACCAGCACCGGACCCCATCCGATCATGCAACTGCCTCGACAAGCGCAAAACGTCTCCCGAAATGACAAAAAGATTTCCCATTCACCCGGCAAATCCTGAGCGAATCTGTTGGGGGTGTGACAAATACTGTTCAATCGATTCGATGGCCTGCGCGAACGAGCGTTCGCCACACCCAGCGGAGCTGTTTGGAGAGGACTGGCTGGCGTGGGGCAACGAGCAACTGGCAGAGCCCAGTGAGCCGAAAAAACAGGCCTTGCCCGCAGAGACTAAAAGTTGACTATTGCAGTCAATGCAGATCTGCCCAGGGCGAATAGCTGTCGGTCACGAATATCGGCAAACGCTGGAAATCAAGGAATGGCGCTACAAAGTCTGTGCCAACAGCGCAGCAAAACCCTTGTGCGCCGGCACTGACGCCACGGATGGCGGGCCGGTCCCTGGCCTGGCTTTGCGATACTCGGGGCATGCAGTTACAAGACATTCTTTATTCCCAGGGTTTCGGCACCCGTCGCGTGTGTGCCGGCCTGATCCAACAGGGCCTGGTTCAGGTTTATGAGTCAAATGAGGCTCTAGCCCCCGTCGAATGTCGGGAGTCAGCTACTGAATTCGTAGCAGAAGGTTTGCGTTTTCGGGTCCAGGGCGTGGACTGGCCGTACCACGAGAAGGCCTACGTGATGTTGAACAAGCCCACCGCCACCGAGTGTTCCCAAAAACCCTCGACCCACCCCAGCATCTACACCCTGCTGCCATCGCCGCTGCGCCTGCGGCCGCAAAAGGGCGCAGTGCAGGGCGTGCAGGCGGTTGGGCGGCTCGATCAGGACACCACCGGGCTGTTGTTGTTGACGGATGATGGCAAGTTCATTCACCGCATGAGTTCGCCGCGCCACCATGTGCCCAAGGTCTATGAGGTGACTGTCAAGCATCCGCTGACTGAGATCCAGGTG
Organism: Rhodoferax sp.; assembly: GCF_030646845.1. Taxonomy (GTDB): domain Bacteria; phylum Pseudomonadota; class Gammaproteobacteria; order Burkholderiales; family Burkholderiaceae_C; genus Rhodoferax. The sequence continues at coordinate 25,089 of NZ_JAUSLE010000050.1, forward strand.
CAAAAGCTGCTGGCCGGTGTGGTGCTGGACGATGATCCGAAGCCGGTTCGCGCGGCCGCCTGTGAGGCGGTGGACACCCATCATCTGCGGCTGACGCTGACCGAAGGCAAATACCACCAGGTCAAGCGGATGGTGGCGGCGGTCAGCAACCGGGTGGAAGGCTTGCACCGGTCCCAAATTGGTGGCTTGCGGCTGCCCGATGACCTGGCACCAGGTCAGTGGCGCTGGTTGAGCGAGGCGGATCTGGCCAGCATCTCTGCTTGACGTGCGTCAATTGCGGTCATGGCGGCGCCCGCCAGCTACACTTGACGCTTACTGAGAGTGAGTTTTTGTGCCCTATTTCCCCCGTTTTTACGTCCGTTTAGCCACCCGTCTGGCACCCCGTTTCTCCGCTGTTGGGGCCCTGTGTTTGATCATTCTTGCCCCATTTGCTGCCCAAGCCCAGCCCCAGGCCAACCCGATCTTCGTGTTGAATTCGCTGGAGGCCAGTGTCAGTGTGATTGACCCCACCAGCTGGAAAGAGACCCACCGCATTCCCACCGGCAAAGAGCCGCACCACCTGTACCTCACACCCGATGAGAAGTCCCTCATCATTGCCAATGCCCTGAGCGATTCCCTGTTGTTTGTCGACCCGAAAACAGCCGAGGTGCAGCGCACAGTGCGTGGCATTCTCGACCCTTACCAGCTGCGCTTTTCGCCGGACATGAAATGGTTTGTCACGGCTGGCAACCGGCTCAATCACGTGGACATTTACCACTGGGACGGCAGCAATCTGACGCTGGCCAAACGCATTGCCACCGGCAGGATTCCCAGCCACGTCTGGATCGACAGCAAAAGCAGCACGGTTTACGCCACCATGCAGGGTAGCGATGAGCTCGTCGCGATCGATCTCCCCACCCAGACCCTCAAGTGGCGCAGCAAGACCGGCACCATGCCAGCGGATGTCTTTGGCACGCCCGATGACAAGTTTCTGTTGATTGGCCTGACTGGCGGCGAAGGCGTCGAGGTCTATGACGTCAGCGGCAGCGAACCGAAGTTTGTCAAGCTGATCAAGACCGGCCTGGGCGCGCACGCTTTTCGCGGCGCCGGCGACAAGCGCCACGTGTTTGTCAGCAACCGGGTAGCCGACACCATCAGCAAGATCGATTACCAGACCATGACGGCGGTGGAGAGCTATCCCGCCCCCAGCGGGCCGGACTGCATGGACCTGTCAGCGGACGGGCACTACATCTATGTGGCGTCGCGCTGGGCGAAAAGGCTGACCGTGATCGACACCCGGACGCGCCAGGTGGTGCGTCAGGTCAAGGTCGGAAAATCCCCCCATGGCGTCTGGACACTGGACCATGCGGCCCGTCAGTAGGTCGCCCATGCTGTGGCGATTTGCTATTGTTTTGATAGCATGTTGCGCATATTCTGAGGGGGCTGGGGCCGCAAAAGCCTGTGATAACCCGTTGTACCTGACATTCGACACCGGCCACATGGACGTCGCCCCGTTAGTGGCGGAGGTGCTCCAGCGGCAGAACGTCAAGGTGACTTTCTTTGCGGCCAATGAGCGCACCAAGGTCGGCGATGGCAGCCTCGGCAATCACTGGGCACCCTGGTGGCAGGCGCGGGCCGCCGAAGGGCATGAATTTGCGTCTCACACCTATGACCACGTGTACTGGCGTGGTGACCTGCCCGGCGTTGCGCCGAGGTTTCGCATGCAGCCGTCGGCGGGTGCCTTTGAGGGACGCGAGTTCACCTGGGACGCGAAGAAGTACTGTGAGCAGATCGCCTATGCAAACGAACGCCTGCAGGACTTCACCGGGAAAAAACCCTTGCCCTTGTTTCGTGCACCGGGTGGCAAGACCTCGCCGCGGTTGCTGGCGGCAGCCAGGGCGTGCGGGTTTGAGCATGTCGGCTGGTCGGCGGCGGGATTTCTGGGCGATGAATTGCCCAGCGAGAAGTTCAGCAACGAAGCCCTGCTGAAAAAGGCGCTGCGTGACATCAGACGAGGCGACATCCTGCTGGCCCACCTGGGCATCTGGTCGCGCAAAGACCCGTGGGCGCCCGCTGTGCTGGAGCCGCTCATCATGGGCCTCAAAGACAAGGGCTTTTGCTTTGCCACCCTGCGTGACCATCCTGCCTACAGCGCCTGGGTGGCGTCTGCGGGCCAGTAGTCAGCGCAGCAGCCCGGGGCCGGTATCCGATGGAATTTCTTGGCAATGCTTTCTCCGATGCCCAGCAATGGCTGTTCGAGACCCTGATCCAGCCGGTGATGTTCGCACTGGGCCTGGCGGACTTGCTGGTCGACGGGTATGACGCCACCGGCTGGCTGCTGGTCGGCCTGATCCAGATGGCTGTCCTGGTCACGCTGATTGGACCGCTGCAGCGCTGGCGTCCTGTAGAAGCCGTGACGGACCATGCGGCGGTGCGCACCGACATGTTGTACACCGTCATCCACCGACTCGGGCTGTTTCGCGTCGTGCTGTTTTTTTCGCTGGACCCCCTGTTTGACCAATTGTTCGGTGCGCTGCGCGTGGCAGGCCTGGGCACCTTCCATCTGGATGCCGTGTGGCCCGGCGTGACCGACCAGGCCTTGGTCAGTCTGGTGATCTACTTGCTGGCCATTGATCTGCTGAACTACTGGATTCACCGGGGCCAGCACCAGTTCGGGTGGTGGTGGACGCTGCATTCGCTGCACCATTCGCAGCGCCAGATGACGATGTGGAGCGACAACCGCAATCACCTGCTGGATGACGTGATACGGGACGTCCTAGTGGTGGTGGTGGCGCAGCTCATCGGCATTGCGCCCAGCCAGTTTGTGGCCATCGTGGCATTGACCCAGCTCAGTGAAAACTTTCAGCATGCCAACGTGCGTATCTGGTTTGGCCGCTGGGGTGAACGCCTGTGGATCAGCCCGCGCTTTCACCGTCTGCACCACAGCGTCGGCATCGGACATGAATCGGCAGGGAAAAATACACTCGGTGGAAGCAACTTTGGCGTGCTGCTGCCGTGGTGGGACATGCTGTTTGGCACCGCCAATTTTGAGCTTCGCTTTGATCCCACCGGCGTGCGCGATCAGGGCGAGCAGGGCCGCGACTACGGCCGGGGCTTTTGGGCCCAGCAGTGGCTCGGGCTCAAACGTCTGGCGGGTCGCGCCTGAGGGCTTGGGGTCTGAAGTCAGACGGCCGCCGGCCGGTCCAGCGCTTGAAAGCCTGACGAAAATTGGCCGCATCGGAAAAGCCCAGCGATGCGGCCACATCCTCGGTGTTGAGTTTGGTGGTGGTGAGATAGTCGGTTGCCAGCCGGTGGCGTACGCCGTCCAGCAACTGCTGGTAGGACGTGCCTTCCAGCAGCAGTTTGCGGCGCAGGGTGCGTGAGCTCATGTCCAGACGCTGTGCCAGCCGTTCAATATCGGGAAACCGTCCCGGCTGCGCCAGCAGCATGGCGCAGATCTGGCTGGCTGTGCCGGCCGCGGGCTGCAGATCGTGCAGCAGGCGATCGCAGGTTTCGCGGATCAAGGCGGCGGGGATCGGGTGGCCCAGCGCGATCGGCTGTGCCAGCCATTTCGCATCAAACGAGATTTCGCTCAGAGGCGCGTCGAAGTGCACCGGGCAGCCCAGCAGGTTCTCGTACAAGGCCGCGTGGCATGGTGCGGGATAGGCGGCACGCACCTCGTTTGGGCGGATGCCGGCCCCCATCACATCGCGGTGCAGTGACAGCTGGGTGGCGAATTGAATCTCGCAGGATAGGCGGAACAATTCGCTGCATGCACCCAGCGCATGCAGGTCAGAAAATGACCAGCACAGGCTGGCGCCGGATTCCCGGACGGCGAGGCCCAGCAGCGGTGTCGCCAGCGCCCGGTAACGCAATGCAAAGTGGATCGCCTCGCGTGGCGTAGGGCAGGAGAGCAGGGCGTAGCCGTACAAACCAAAATGGTCTACCCGCAGACGCAGCCCGGCGCGCAGGGCAAACGCCGGATCGCGGGACAGCTGTGCACAGCGCTGCAGCACGGTCAGCAGCTGGCGGGCCGATACCCGAAAGCCGGGATCAGCCAGCTGGGCGGGGGCGATGCCCGTCGACGCGAGCGCATGGCTGGCGGGGATGCCCTCATCCCGCAGCGTCTCCACCAGGGCGGCAATCTTTTGCGGCAAGTCGACCGGGGTGTCCATGTTGATATGTCCGAATTTAACCTCCCTGCAGTATGGCGGATGTCTCACAATCGCCGCCATAACAAGCAGCAGGAGACTCGACATGCCGATCGATCAGGTACAACTCAACTTCAATCCGCAGGCCTTGCTGGCGCTGAACTTTGTTCTGGCATTCGTGATGTTCGGCGTGGCGCTGGACCTGAAGATATCGGATTTCAAAGCGGCCCTGAAAACCCCCAAGGCGCTGGTGATTGGCATGGTCAGCCATCACATCCTGTTTCCGGCGCTCACATTCCTGTTCATTCTGCTGGTCAAGCCGCACCCCTCGATTGGGCTGGGCATGCTGCTGGTGTCGTCCTGCCCGGCGGGTCATATCTCCAACTTCTTCACCCAGCGCGCGGGCGGCAACGCGGCCTTGTCCGTGTCCATCAGCACCCTGTCGACGCTGGGCGCGCTGGTGATGACACCGATCAATGTGTCGTTTTGGGGCAGCCTGGATCCTGGCATGAAAGCGATCCTGAAAGATTTTTCGCTGGACCCTTTACGCATGCTGGTCGAGGTGGCGATTCTGCTGGGGGTGCCCCTGTTTCTGGGCTTGTTGATCTCGCACCGCTGGCCAGCATTCGCAGCGCGCGCGCTGAAGCCCATGCGTATTTTTTCTCTGGGCGTGTTTGCCGTCTTTGTGACCGGGGCGCTGCTGGCAAACTGGCCGTTTTTCCTGCAATACGGCCAGTATGTTGTCGGCGTGGTGCTGCTTCACAATGCCGGCGCGCTGGCATTGGGTTACGGCTTTTCCAGGGCGGCCGGGCTGGCGGAGCGCGATTGCCGCGCGGTGTCGTTTGAGACCGGCATCCAGAACTCGGGGCTTGGCCTGGTGCTGATCTTCAACTTCTTCGGAGGTCTGGGCGGCATGGCCATCGTCACCGCCTGGTGGGGCGTCTGGCATATCTTTGCCGGCATGGCGCTCTCCACCTGGTGGATGAAGCGCGCACCGCTGAGTCCCAAAGTGCATGAGGTGAAGGCATGAGTAGCCCGTCCGTCCTGGTGACCGGTGCTGGTGGTTATCTGGGTCGTCAGGTGATAGCGGGCTTGGCCCGGCAGCGTGATGCCGGCACGATTGGCACCGTCGTCGCGCTGGACGTGAGGCCGGCGGATCCGGCCCAGCGCCTGCCCGGCGTGGTCTACGCCACCAGCGATATTCGTGAACCCGGGCTGGAGGTGCTGCTGCGTGCGCATGGCATCACCACCGTGGTCCATCTGGCCTCCATCGTCACGCCCGGCAAGCACAGTGACCGTTCGTTTGAATACAGTGTGGATGTTGGCGGCACGCAGCGCGTGCTTGATGCCTGTGTGGCGGCGTCCGTCGCACACCTGATTGTCTCAAGCAGCGGCGCCGCCTACGGCTATCACGCGGACAACGCCGCATGGTTGAGCGAGACCGATCCGATTCGCGGCAACCAGGTGTTTGCCTACTCGTGGCACAAGCGGCTGGTGGAAGAAATGCTGGACCAGGCCAGGGCCAATCACCCGGAACTCAAGCAGACGATTTTTCGCATTGGCACCATTCTGGGCGACTCGGTGCGCAATCAGATCACTGACCTGTTTGACAAGCCGCGGCTGATCGGCATTGCCGGATCTGACAGTCCGTTTGTTTTCATCTGGGATCAGGATGTGGTGGGGGCCATCTTGATGGCCGTAGATTCGGGCAAGGCCGGTATCTACAACGTGGCCGGCGATGGTGCACTCACCCTGCACGAGATTGCGAAGCGCATGGGCAAGCGCGTGCTGCCCCTGCCCGCGTCGCTGTTGCGCAGCGCCCTGTGGTTGTTGAAGAAGCTTGGTCTCACACAGTACGGCCCCGAACAGATTGATTTTTTGCGCTACCGCCCCGTGCTTGACAACCAGCGCCTGAAGAGCGAATTCGGCTACGTGCCGCGCATGAGCTCGGAACAGGTTTTTGATTTTTATCTCAACGCCAAAGCCAGGCGTTGACCGGCAAGCATTGGCGGGCATCCCACACGAGGATCAGAACATGAACGTTTTCAGGCGACCAATCATTGCGCTGCTGTTGGCGGGTGTTGCTTTTGGGGCGGGCGCCGTCACGATTACCGTTACTGGCGGCGGTGGCAAACCGGTTCCTACCGTGATGGTGACCCAGACCCTCGCCGAACCGGCGAAGGCCGACACCTCCGATAACGGCTATGCCGCTCCCGGCACGCCGCAGCGATCAGACGTGCAGGTGACTCGCTTCACCAATGAGCGCGGGCAGGTGGCGCTGCCAGAACGCGGCGCTGCGGTGAACTACCGATTGCGCAAGCCGGGCTTGCAGGATCAGCGCGTGACGGTGCCAGCGGGGGGGGCGCGGCTTGCCGTGGTGATGACGCCCGAGACGGACCCGATCAAGCTCAATGCCGCCAAGCCTGCCAATGCCTGGTTTGGGGCGCTGGATGTGGGTACCGTGGCCGAGAAGAAACACTTCGCGCTGCAGTGCGGTTTTTGCCATCAACAGGGGTCGGAACCTTTGCGCCGTGAGCGCTCCGAGGCCGAATGGAAGGACGCGATTGATCGCATGGTCCGATACGGTTCGCGCCTGTCCACGGATATGCAAAAGAGCTTGCCGGCCAGCCTGGAGGGCGGCTGGCGCGAACTGCGCCAGAATCCGGCCAAAGTGCCTGAGGCCACGCCCTGGGCGCCAACGCTCTCGGCCGCCACCATTCATGAATGGCCGCTGGGTGATGCGATGTCGCAACTGCATGACATGCTGCTGGCCAGCAACGGCCTGCTGTATCTGGCCGACAACATTCAGGATCGGATCTATGAGGTGCAACCCGCCACCGGTGCCTACACGGTTTACAAAATCCCCCATTTGCCGGGCGACGTGCCGGGCGGCTTGCTGGCGGCGCGGCTCAAAGCCTTTCCGCGCCATGACAGCACCTCCAATGCGCATTCACTGGCCGAGTCGCGGCGCGACGGCCACATCTTCATCACACCCTCGGCGCAACGCCGTCTGGTGGAGTTCAATCCGGACACCAAGGCGTTCACGTTGCACACCATGGATGCGGGTTTCTATCCGCACACCATCAGGGTGGACGCCCAGGATCGCGTCTGGTTCACGCTGGCCCTCTCCAACCAGATCGCGATGTTTGACCGCAGCGCGCAAAAATTCACGCTCTACGATCTGCCGGCGCGTGGTCTGCGTGAGCGCTTTATCACCCGCTACATCGGCGCCCTGTTCAAGCTCATGAGCTGGGGCTTGCCGTTTTCCAGCTGGTTGCCGATTGACGCCGAATCCACCGGCACGCCATTGCCGTATGGCATTGACATCACGCCCGATGGCATGGTCTGGTTCGCACGGCTGCACACGGATGAGATCGGCAACATCGACCCGGCCACCGGCAAGATCACCATGATTGCTACGCCCTTCAAGGGACCGCGCCGCCTGCGCACGGATGCGGATGGCAATCTGTGGATCGTCGCGTTTGCCGAGTCCAAGCTGGCGCGCTACACACCGTCGAGCGGCAAGTTTGATCTGTTCGACTTGCCGGTCCGGCCCAAGGGCAGCGACACACCCTATGCGCTCAATGTGGACAAAAAACGCCGCGTGGTCTGGGTCAACGGCAACCAGTCCGACATGTTGCATGCCTTGGATGTGGCGACGCAAACGTGGCACAGCTATCCTTTGCCGCACCGTGTCAGCTTCACGCGCGACATTGAGGTGGCCGCGGATGGCTCGGTGTACACGTCCAATGCCAATTTCCCGAGCTGGCACACCGAGAACGCCGAGCCAACCCTGATCCGCGTGACGCCACGGTGAGTATCGAATCGCCGCGCCCGGCCCCCTACCACCTGCGCTTGTTCTTTTTGTCGTGCCTGCTGTCGTTTGCCGGCGGGCATATGGTGAACTATTCGGTCATCATTTACGCGCAGGAGGTCTTGGGCTCTGACGTCCTGTCGGGCGTGGGTTTTGCCCTGTGCTTTGGGCCGCCCCTGGTGCTGGGCTGGTATGCCGGTGTGCTGTGCGACCGCATGGCGCCGGGCAGAATCATCCACGCGGCGCAGTGGCTGTTGCTCGCCGCGGCCAGCACGCTCGCACTGGGGCACTGGTTGGCAGATGGACCCGCATTGCGCACGGTATTTGTTCTGGGTGCGGCCTTTCTCGCGGGCGTGGGCTGGTCGTTCGTGGCCCCTGCCCGCATGACCGCATTGGCGCAAATTGTGACGCCCCAGCGGCTGCCGCGGGCCGCGTTGGTGTTGAATCTGCTGGTCATGATCGGTTTTGGGCTGGGGCCGCTGGGTATCTCGGTGCTGCGCACAGCCGGCGGGTGGCCGTTGGTGTTCGCGATGGCCGCCGCACTGTTTGTCGTGTCGTCCCTTCTGCTGCTGCCGGTGCCGACCATGGCCAGCCACAAGCCACACCGCCCGGTGCGCCAGGAAGTGGCGGAAGGACTGCGGGCCGTGCGTGCCTCGCCACTGCTGTCGCAACTGCTGCTGGCGGCGATGTTTGGCTACATGATGATGGGCCCGATGCAGGTGATGCTGCCCCGGTTCGCCCGTCAGGTACTGGCCCTGTCCGAACTTCACCGTGGTGCTTTTCTGGGCGCGCTGGCCCCGGCCCTGATGGCTGGCGGCGTATTGGCGATGCTGGTGGCCCGGCGCGTGGCCAACGGCCGCGCCATTCTGTCGGCAACCCTGGCCGCGGGGGTGTGTTTCGGCGCCATCGGCTTGACGCGCAGTCCTCTCGTGGCCACCACCCTCCTGGCGGCTGCCGGCATGGCGGGCGGCATGGCGATCAGCCTGATCGTGACTGGCATTCAGGGGCAAGTTCAGGTCAGCGTTCGCGGTCGGGTGCTGGCGATGTACACCATCATTTCGCAAGTCGTGCCTGCGCTGTCGGGCCTGGTGGCCGGCGCGCTGGTCTACGGCCTGGGCGCGGCCCATGCCATCGTGGCAGCGGGTGCGGCCATCGCCGTGCTGGCGCTGGCCAACATGAGGTGGATGGGCGCATTGCGGGGCTATCAAGGGGTAGCTGCGGCACAATCGCCCCATGAACCTGTTTCTTGATTCCTTCTGGCGGGCGCTGGCGTATTGCGTGCGCCCGCGCGTGATCGCCTTGTCGTTCCTGCCACTGGTGCTGCTGGTGGCGCTGGCGCTGGGATTGGGTTATTTCTATTGGGAAGGCGCTCTGGACTGGGTGCGCAGCACGCTGGAGGCGTCATCGGTCATCAACAATGTGTGGGCCTGGCTGGAGAGCGTCGGTGCGGGTAGCCTCAAGATGGTCCTTGCGCCCTTGATTGTGATTTTTGCGGTAACGCCGATTCTGGTGGTTCTGTCGCTGCTGACGGTGGCTGTCTTGATGACGCCGGCCTTGACGCTGCTGGTGGCCGAGCGGCGTTTTCCCGAACTGGAACGCAAGCGCGGTGGCTCCCTGATGTTCAGCTTGCTGTGGTCCCTGGGGTCGACCGTGCTGGCGCTGATCGCGATATTCATTTCAATTCCCCTGTGGCTGGTGCCTCCCCTGATTCTGGTGCTGCCACCGCTGATATGGGGTTGGCTTACCTACCGGGTCATGGCGTTTGACGCCCTGGCCGAGCATGCCAGCGCGCAGGAGCGGCGCGAGATCTTTCGCCGACATCGGGGGTGGTTGTTGGGCATGGGCGTTTTCTGCGGGTACCTGGGGGCGGCGCCCAGTCTGATATGGGCCTCCGGTGCCATGCTTGTCGTGATGGCACCCATCCTGGTGCCGCTGGCGATCTGGCTCTATACGCTGATATTTGCACTTTCGTCGCTGTGGTTTGCCCATTACTGCCTGGCCGCATTGCAGGCTCTGCGGGTCGAGAAAGCCCTGGCAGCAGCGTCCGTTGCGGCCCCTGCGCCTGCGCTGATCGATTTGGAGGCGCTAACATCGCCGGATGACACACCCTTCGGCTCCAACACCGCCCGTTAGCGCTGCCCCACGTTTCGGCCTGATCATCGTCGGCGATGAAATCCTGTCGGGCAAGCGCGCCGACAAGCACATGTCCAAAGTCATCGAATTGCTCAAGGCGCGTGGCCTGCAACTCGACTATGCCGACTACGTGGGCGACTCGCCCGAGCGCATTACGCCCACGCTGAAACGCGCCTTTGCGTCCGGCGACGTCGTGTTTTCCTGTGGCGGTATTGGCGCCACGCCGGACGACCATACCCGGCAGTGCGCAGCCAGTGCGCTGGGCCGCGATCTGGTGCTGCACCCCGAGGCCGAAGCCCTGATTCGCCAGCGCATGCAGGACCTGGCCTACGAGCAGGGCACAGTGTATGAGGCCGATCGGCCCGATAACATTCACCGGCTGAACATGGGTGTTTTTCCTGCAGGGGCGGACATCATCCCCAACCCGTTCAACAAGATTCCCGGTTTTTTCTGCACGGGGGAAGAACGAGTGGATGACGGGCAATTCTCCGCCGGGCCGCCCCAAGGAGAATTAATCCCCTCGGGGGGCAGCGACCCACACGAAGTGGGGAAGCGTGGGGGCGTATATTTTGTGCCGGGCTTTCCGGTGATGGCCTGGCCGATGATCGAATGGGTGCTTGACACGCATTACCGGCACCTGTTCCAGACATCGGCCTGGATCGAGAAATCCGTGATCGTGTTCGGTGCCATGGAGGCCGCGCTGACGCCGCTGATGGAAGATATTGAGCGCGACTACGCGGATGTCAAGGTCTTCAGCCTCCCCAGTGTGGATCACCCGGAATTCGGCCGCCACATTGAGTTGGGCGTCAAGGGTGCGCCCGATCTGGTCGCCCGGGCGTACCCGGCTCTTTTGGCCGGGCTTAAGATGTTCAATGTCAAACTAGGCCCTGAGTTGGTGCAAAAATAGGTGCATTGAGTTGGTGCAAAGAAGTGATGCACTGTTGTGGTGCGCATTTTTTGTTTGCGCCATGTCATGTTCCCGACGTGGTCGCCTAAACCGGCAGAAACTCAGGGCAAAATACACGGTTAGGCAGATTTGACCCGTCGCCGGTATTGGCATAAAAACTGCATTCACTGATACGTAGCTTTCTCAACAACGATTCAACCAGGAGTATTTGATGGCCAAGACCGTCGCAGACGTCATGAAAATGGTGAAAGAAAACGAAGTCAAGTTCGTTGACTTCCGCTTTACCGACACCCGTGGCAAGCAGCAGCACACCACCGTGCCCGTTTCCCATTTCGATGAAGACAAATTCAGTTCTGGCCACGCGTTTGACGGCTCGTCCATCGCTGGCTGGAAGGGCATTGAAGCATCCGACATGCTGCTCATGCCGGACCCCAACACGGCCAACATCGACCCGTTCTTCGAAGAAACCACCATCATCATGACTTGCGATGTGGTGGAGCCCAGCGACGGCAAAGCCTACGACCGCGACCCGCGTTCCATCGCCAAGCGTGCAGAAGCCTACCTCAAGGCTTCCGGCATGGGTGACACCGCCTTCTTCGGCCCGGAGCCGGAATTCTTCATCTTTGACGGTGTGCGCTGGAGTACTGAGCCCCACAACACGTTCTATGAGATCGATGAATACGAAGCACCCTGGAACACAGGTTCCAAGCTCGAAGGCGGCAACCGCGGCCACCGCCCCACTGTCAAGGGCGGCTACTTCCCGGTGCCTCCTGTGGACAGCACGCAAGACATGCGTGCCGAAATGTCGCTGATTCTCGAATCCGTCGGTATCCCGGTTGAAGTGTTCCACCACGAAGTGGCCGGCGCCGGTCAGAACGAGATTGGCACCCGCTTCAGCACACTGGTGGAGCGCGCCGACTGGACCATGCTGCAAAAGTATGTGATCCACAACGTCGCCAACGCCTATGGCAAGACCGCCACCTTCATGCCCAAGCCCTACCATGGCGACAACGGCAGCGGCATGCACGTGCACCAGTCGGTCTGGAAAGACGGCAAGAACCTGTTTGCCGGTGACGGCTATGCAGGTCTGTCGGACTTCGCGCTGTACTACATTGGCGGCATCATCAAGCACGCCCGCGCCCTGAACGCCATCACCAACCCCGGCACCAATAGCTACAAGCGTCTGGTGCCCCACTTCGAGGCGCCGGTGAAGCTGGCCTACTCGGCCAAGAATCGTTCTGCCTCGATTCGCATCCCGTTCGTGTCCAATCCCAAGGGCCGGCGTGTGGAAGCCCGCTTCCCCGATCCATTGATGAACCCCTATCTGGGCTTTGCCGCCCTGCTGATGGCGGGTCTGGACGGCGTGGAAAACAAGATCCACCCGGGCGACGCTGCCTCTAAGGATCTGTACCATCTGCCACCCGAGGAAGATGCCAAAGTGCCGACCGTGTGCCACAGCCTGGACCAGGCGCTGGACTGTCTCAATGCGGACCGCAGTTTCCTGACCAAGGGCGGCGTGTTCACCGACAGCATGCTCGATGCTTACATCGAACTCAAGATGCAGGAAGTCACCCGCTTCCGCATGTCGGTGCATCCGGTTGAGTACGACATGTACTTTTCGCTGTAATCGGACGACTTGCCTTCGCAGCAAGCTGTTACAGTTTGTCGCAAAAAAAGGACGGCATAAGCCGTCCTTTTTTGTTGCGGGAACGTTGAAATTTTTTTGGCGAGCGTGCATTTGACGCATACTGACCAACTTGTCCATGTTTTTTTGACACATGGAAAACGTATGAACCATGCTTTATTGATCCCGTTGCTCGCTGCTGTTTTCGCAGCGAACAGTTACTCCCAGGAACGCATCTACCGGTGCGGCAATGAGTACACCAACACGGCGCCCAACGCCCAGACGCGCGGTTGCAAGCTCATGGACGGCGGCAACGTGACTGTGGTGCAGGGCACCCGTCCGGCGGCGTCTGCACCAGCACGTCCGCCGGCAGCGTCGGCAGCGGCGCCCGGAGGTGGGCAGCGGGTGGATGCCGGCGACCAGAAGTCACGCGACTCGGATGCCCGCCGGATTCTGGAGACAGAGCTGAAGAAGGCGGAGGCACGCCAGGCTGAGTTGCTCAAGGAATACAACAACGGCGAACCGGAAAAAATCGGCGGTGAGGCGCGCAATTACCAGAAATACCTGGACCGGATTGCTGAATTGAAGGCCAGCCTGGCACGCAATGAAAGCGATATTGCAGGTATACGCCGTGAGTTGGGGCGCATCTCCCCAGCTTCGGCTGCACCTGCGGCAAAATAGACGGCTTGAACAAGTCCGTCCTCCCAACACCTGCCGCCTCGGCGGCTGTCCGATTTCAGTCTTTTGATCTACTGGCCACGCTGGTGGCGGTGGTGCGTAGCAATGGTGCAGTATTGTTTGCCAATGCCGCACTGGAAGATGCATTGGGCATTTCCCGCCGGACGATTGTCGGGTCACACTTTCCCGACAACTTCACCGAGCCGACCCATCTGCAAAATGCATTGCAGGGAGCTGGTGGCAACGAGTTTGCGGCCCTGCGCTATGACGCCTGGCTCACGCGTTTGAACCGCGATTCGTTGCCTGTGCATGTGATCGTGACGCAGACCGAAAAAGCGGATGAAATCATTGTGGAGTTGCTCCCGCTGGAGCAGCAGGCGCGCCAGGATCGGGAAGAGCGCCTGGCAGAGCAGGCCCAGGCCAACAAGGAACTGATCCGCAATCTGGCTCACGAAATCAAAAACCCGCTCGGGGGTATTCGCGGCGCAGCCCAGTTGCTGGAGATGGAGATGGAATCTCCTGAGCTAACGGAGTACACGCAGGTCATCATTCATGAGGCGGATCGCCTGCAAACTCTGGTGGATCGGCTGCTGGCGCCGCACCGGCGCCCGCATCTGGTCGGCGATGTCAATATTCATGAGGTGTGCGAACGTGTACGCTCGCTGATACTGGCCGAGTTTCCCAAGGGGCTGAAAGTGGTGCGCGACTATGACACCTCGATTCCGGAGTTCCGTGGCGACCGCGAGCAACTCATTCAGACGGTGTTGAACATTGCGCACAATGCCTGCCAGGCCCTGGCGGAACAAATCGCCGAGGGCGATGCGCGTCTGACTTTTCGCACCCGAATCGCGCGGCAAACAACTTTTGGCAAACAACGCTACCGGTTGGCACTGGAATTGCATGTCATCGATAACGGGCCTGGCGTACCAGACTCGATCAAGGACCGCATTTTCTATCCGCTGGTGTCCGGGCGGGAAGGGGGATCGGGGCTGGGGCTGACATTGGCGCAAACCTTTGTGCAGCAGCACCATGGCTTGATCGAGTGTGAGAGCGTGCCAGGCCATACGGACTTCAAGATATTGATTCCGCTCCCTTAACCCTTGACCTGAGGTGACAAAATTTATGAAGCCGATTTGGATCGTAGATGATGACCAGTCCATCCGCTTCGTACTGGAAAAGGCGTTGTTGCGTGAAAACCTGCCTACCCGAAGTTTCACCAATCCGCGCGATGTCCTGAACGCACTCAATGCCGCAAACGATGACAACGGGCCCCAGGTCCTCGTCAGTGATATCCGCATGCCAGGCGGCTCCGGCCTGGAACTGCTTGAAAAGGTCAAGGAAAAATACCCCGGCCTGCCGGTGATCATCATGACCGCCTATTCCGATCTGGACAGCGCGGTATCGGCGTTTCAGGGCGGTGCGTTTGAATACCTGCCCAAGCCGTTTGACTTGCCCAAGGCCGTGGAACTGATCCGCCGTGCGGTGGAAGAAAGCCAGCGCGAAGAAGTGGCTGAAGAGCGCATGGCCGAAACACCGGAGATGCTGGGTCAGGCGCCTGCCATGCAGGACGTGTTTCGCGCGATTGGCCGCTTGAGCCAAAGCAATGTCACTGTCATGATCACAGGTGAGTCCGGCTCGGGCAAAGAACTGGTGGCGCGCGCCTTGCACAAGCACTCAACACGTGCCAACGGCCCCTTTGTGGCAATCAACACCGCGGCCATTCCGAAGGACTTGCTTGAATCAGAGCTATTTGGTCACGAACGTGGTGCGTTCACGGGCGCGCAGACCATGCGCCGTGGCCGTTTTGAGCAGGCTGATGGGGGTACGCTGTTTCTGGACGAGATCGGCGATATGCCGTTTGACCTGCAAACCCGCTTGCTGCGGGTCTTGAGCGACGGCCATTTTTATCGTGTCGGCGGTCACAGCGCCGTCAAGACGAATGTGCGCGTGATTGCTGCCACACACCAGAATCTGGAACAGCGCGTCAAGGAGGGTGCGTTCCGTGAAGACTTGTTTCACCGGCTCAACGTCATTCGACTGCGTTTGCCGGCGCTGCGAGAGCGCAAGGAAGATGTGCCGATGCTGACTCGCCACTTTTTGCAGCAGAGTGCACTGCAACTCGGAGTGGAGCCCAAGCGGATTTCCGATGCAGCGCTGACATGGCTGGGTAACTTCAGTTTTCCCGGCAACGTCCGCCAGCTTGAAAACATTTGCCACTGGTTGACGGTGATGGCACCAGCGCAGGTAATCGAGCCCAAGGATTTGCCGCCCGAAGTGGGAGTGATCGCGGGGGATTCGGTCGCGCTTCCCACGCCGGCAACACCGGCCACGCCAGCCTTGCAGGAATCCTCGCCGGCGTCTGTGGCCGCTATCGTGGCGCAGGCCGATGCACCCACTGCCGCTCCCGTGTCGCCTATCAGTGGCGGCGGCTGGGAGCTGGGTCTGGAAGCAGACGCCATGGCCCTCCTGGCAACCGACCGGCATGACGTCTGGGACGAATTGACGCGCCGCTTTGAATCCAGGCTGATACTCGCCGCCTTGGCCGCCACCCGTGGTCGGCGCATCGAGGCTGCCCAAAAGCTTGGCATTGGTCGCAACACCATCACACGCAAGATCCAGGAACTGGGGCTTGAGTAAGTTTTTCGCCACGGCAGATTGAAGACCTCTTAAGGTTCACTTAAGATGCATTGAAGATACTCCTATTGCCATTTCGGCAACTTCACAACTCTAGGAGTACTTATGTCTGCTACCAATCGAATCTGGATAATGATCGCTGCCGCCGGCTTGGCGCTGGGGCTCGCTGCAACGGGCGTGGCCGCCGCGGAGAAAGACGCGCATAAGCACGGCGCCGATTCCGTCAAGCTGACGCTGGACAATGGTAAAAAATGGGCGACCGATGAGGCGCTGCGCAAGGGCATGGGCAATATCCGTACGGAAATGCAGGCGTCCCTGCACGAAATCCATGAAGGAAAACTCACTGCCGCCAAATACAACGAACTGGCGAAGAAGGTAGGGACGGAGGTAGGCGGTATCGTGGCCGAGTGCAAGCTCGAACCGAAGGCCGATGCGCAGCTGCACCTTGTCGTTGCGGAAATGCTTGAGGGGATCGAGGCAATGGAGGGCAAGTCGGCGAAGGTGAAGCGCCGGACTGGCGCGGTCAAGGTGCTGGCTGCGCTGGACAAGTACGGTGCCCACTTTGATCACCCGAACTGGCAGCCCATCAAGGAATAAAGCCGCCTCCAGCCCCATGCAAATCCCATGATGTTGGTAAGGGTAATCATGGGGTTATGCCATCGCCGATTGGCAGTATTGTCTGCAGTTTGGCGTTTCATCGCCGCGCCGCTCCCTGCCTGATGCTTGATTTTTTCCATCTTTTCATTTCTCCGCCCGACAGCAGCCTGCTCTACACCGGGCACTACGATCCCGTACTGGTCAGTCTTTCTGTCGCGGTAGCGATATTCGCGTCCTACGCCTCTCTTCTGGTGTCGCAGCAGGTGGCCAGTAGCACGGTGGTTGCGACCCGGCGTATGTGGATGGCTGTCGGGGGCCTGTGTCTGGGCCTGGGCATCTGGGCCATGCATTTCGTCGGTATGCTGGCTTTCAGTTTGCCCTGCACGAGCAGTTACAGCGCAGCCATTACTCTGCTGTCGATGATCCCCAGCGTTCTGGCTTGCACCCTGGCCTTGAAGATCATCAGCCGCCGTACCCTCTCCCGCATACAACTGGCCATGGGTGGTTTGTTGCTCGGCTTGGGCATTGGCGCCATGCATTACGCGGGCATGGCCGCCCTGCGGCTGGACGGTCTGCTCCGCTACGACCTCAGGCTGTTTGCGCTATCCATTGTCGTGGCCGTTGTCTTGGCAACACTCGCCATCTGGATCAAGTTTCGCCTGCAGTCCTGGGTCTCGCGCTGGAGCAACTGGGTGCCAATCATTAGCGCGACAGCCATGGGACTGGCGGTCTCCGGCATGCACTACACGGCCATGGCCGCTGCTTATTTCATTCGTGAGGGTGACAGCACCATTGTGGACGCCCAGGTTGGGGCGACATTTCTGGCTTCGGTCGTTTTGGCGGCGACCGGTGCGATCATTGTTGTGACGCTGGTGGCCACTTATTTCGCCAGACCCAATTTGTTATCACTTCGGCATTCCTACAAGGTCATTGGCTTGCTGATCATCGGTTGGAGTGTTGTTTCCTGGTTGACCGCCAATTATTACCATGACCATCGGGTCAGTAACTTGTACCCGCAGGAATTACAGCTGACCAGACACCAAGCGGAGGATGTTGCCGCGCAAATTGACGATGATCTGCAATTGCTCAAAGCGATTCCGCTGTTGCTCTCCCGTGATGCTGATGTCCGTCGGGTATTGCGCCGCTTTGGTACCGATGCCGTGCCCTCGACCCTGCCCTACGAAGCGCGCAAGCGGCAATGGACCGAGAACGCTGACATGGCCGAACTCAATCACTCCCTGAGGATCACGGCCACCCAACTCAAGGCTGATTTGATCGCGGTGTTCAATGCAGCCGGTGATGCGGTGGCCGTCAGCAACTTTGACCAACCCACCAGCTTTGTCGGTTCGAACTTCGGTGAGCGCGAGTATTTCCGGCAGGCCCGCGCCGGAAAGCCAGGGCAGCAATATGCCGTGGGCTGGACCAGCAAGCTGCCCGGTTTGTTCTACTCCCACCCGGTGTTCGACAACGGTCAGTTTGTGGGTGCCGTGATCGTCAAACGCAACATATCAAGTTTTTCTCAGAAAGTGAACCAGGCCAAAGCATTCATCACCGACGCCAATGGTGTCGTTGTCCTGGCGCCCGACAAGGCGCTTGAGTCCCGCACCCTGCCAGATGCCGCCGTTGGCCGACTGTCCGCCGAGCTGCGGCAGTTGCAATACGGACAGAGTGCATTTGAACCGCTAAGAATTACACCCTGGGGGGACAAACAGTTGCCTTTGGCGGTGCGCATCGGCGACAGCAATCAACCGGTGGTGCTGACTTCCGAAACTCTGGCGGATGGCATGATCACCCTTCATGTGCCCCGTCCGCTAGTTGAACTGGCGCGCATCAACACCGAAAGATACGGACTCTTTATTGTGCTTGCCGCCGCTGGGGGCATGTTGATCATCGCCGTTTCGGCGGTGGTGCTCTATCTGCGAGAGACACGCAAGGCGGCGGCCGACCTGCGCATCGCAGCGACGGCCTTCGAGTCCCAGGAAGCCATGATGATCACGGACGCCGACAGCGTGATTTTGCGGGTCAACCGGGCCTTTACCGACATCACCGGTTATTCAGCCGAAGAGGTCGTGGGGAAGACACCGAGTTTGCTCAAGTCGGGCCGTCATGATGCCGCTTTTTATACCGCCATGTGGGAAACTCTCCGTCGCACCGGCGCTTGGCAGGGCGAGGTCTGGGATCGACGTAAGAATGGCGAGGTGTACCCCAAATGGCTCACCATCACGGTGGTCAAAGGGCCCGAGGGCAAGATCACCCACTATGTGGGCATGCATACCGACAGCACCCAACGCAAGGCCGCCGAGAATGAAATCGAGCATCTGGCCTTTTACGACCCGCTCACCCGTCTGCCTAACCGGCGACTGTTGCTGGATCGTCTGCATCACGCGCTGGCAGCTTGTGCCCGCAGTGGACGCCAGGGCGCGCTGTTATTCATCGATCTGGACAATTTCAAGACCCTCAATGACACACGGGGTTATGACAAGGGTGATTTGTTGTTGCAGCAGGTGGCGCAGCGCCTGGGCGCCTGCATCCGGGAAGGCAATGTCGTGGCCCGCCTGGGAGGTGACGAATTCGTAGTGATGCTGGAAGACTTGAGCGAAGACTCAGAGGAGGCTGCTGCCCAGGCAAAAGCCGTGGGTGAAGAGATTCTCAGCACACTGCGCCAGCCATACCGACTCGTCGAGGAGACTCACCACAGCACCGCCAGCATTGGGATCACCTTGTTCGTCGACCATCGCGATTCGGTCGACGAACTCCTGAAGCGAGCCGACCTGGCCATGTACCAGGCCAAGGCTGCTGGCCGCAATACTTTGCGTTCCTTTAACCCAGTGATGCAGGTGGCGGTAACAGCCCGTGCAGCGCTGGAGTCGGACTTGCGCCAGGGCCTTGAACTCAAGCAGTTTTTCCTCCATTACCAGCCTCAGGTGAGCAGTGATGGCGACACGGTCGGGGCCGAAGCCTTGCTGCGCTGGCGCCATCCCGCCCGCGGCATGGTGTCGCCACTGGACTTCATTTCGCTGGCCGAAGAAACGGGGCTCATTTTGCCGCTCGGCCAGTGGGTGCTGGACAGCGCCTGTACCCAACTGGCGGCTTGGGCGGGCCATGTTCACACTGCCGACCTGGTGCTGGCCGTGAACGTGAGTGCACGCCAGTTCCGCCAGACCGACTTTGTTGCTGAAGTGCTGGGCGTGCTGGCACAGACCGGCGCCCGGGGTGATCGACTGAAGCTGGAGTTGACCGAGAGCGTTGTCGTGGAGAACGTGGGGGACATCATCGAGAAGATGGTCGCGCTGAAAGCCCATGGCGTGCGCTTTTCCATGGACGATTTTGGCACTGGCTACTCGTCGCTGTCCTACCTGCGGCGCTTGCCACTGGACCAACTCAAGATCGATCGGTCTTTTGTCAATGATGTGCTGACGGATCCCAATGACGCCGCCATTGCCAGGACCATCATCGCCCTGGGCCAAAGCCTGGGCCTGAACGTGATCGCCGAAGGGGTGGAGACCGAAGGTCAGCGTGAATTTCTGACCCGGGCTGGCTGCCTGCACTACCAGGGCTATCTGTACAGTAAGCCGCTAGAGGCACAGGATTTCAAAAAATATTTGGAGAAGAATCTGAATCTAGCCCCCGTGGATTATAGGTAGTTTGCTACTATTGCTGTAGCAAATCGAGTTCGACTACCACTGGTGCATGGTCGCTTGGCCGCTCGTTTTTGCGCGGCGCCTTGTCAATCGCGCAGCCGGTCACCAAGGGCTTGAGCGCATTGCTGACCAGAATGTGGTCGATGCGCAACCCGCGGTTACGCGGAAATGCGAAGTTGCGGTAGTCCCACCAGGAATAGCTTTTCTCGGGTTGCTCAAACAGGCGGTAAGCGTCGTGCAGGCCCAACGCAATGAGGGCCCGCAGGTGGTAACGTTCTTCCTCGGTGCAGTGGATCGTGTCTTTTAAACCCACCGGGTCCCATACATCGGTATCGTCAAAAGTGATGTTGTAGTCACCCATCAACACCAGCTTGGGATGCTTGGTCAACTCCTCGCGAACCCAGTCGCGCAGGCCTTTGAGCCAGCTCATCTTGTAGTCGAATTTGTCCGATCCTGGTTCCTGTCCATTGGGGAAATAAGCGCCGATGACGCGCACGCCGTCGACCGTGGCGCTGATGACGCGTGCCATGTCGTCCGAGAATCCCGGGATGTTTTTCACCACGTCGCTGGCGGGTGTGCGCGACAGCAGCGCAACCCCGTTGTAGGTTTTCTGGCCGAAGCACTGGGCGTGATAGCCCGCCTGGCTCAGGGCCTCGAGCGGAAATTTGTCATCCGTCAACTTCAGCTCTTGCAGGGCCAGTACATCGACCGGATTGGCCGCCAGCCAGTCCAGCACCTGCGGCAGGCGCACGGTCAGTGAGTTGATGTTCCAGGTGGCAAGTTTCATTGTTCTACTAAGGAAGGTCTGCATGGCCCCTGAAAGAGCAGAGGTTGAGCATTATTGTGCCTTGTTCCTGGCCGGCGTCTGCGTGAACACGGCAGGTGGAATTACGGGCTCTTCATCTGGGCCATGGAGGCCCGGAAATCGGGATATCGCAAGCGGTAGCCAGAGGCCTTGAGTTTGGTGTTGTCCACGAGGTAGTCATCGTGAAGATAGCGGATCGCGTTGTATTCCAGTTCCGGGATCCGGCCTTGATGTGCCGCGATCGCCCCATCGATACGGGCCAAAGACTTGAGCAACCACAAGGGAAGATGGCGTGTCGGCACTTTGGTACCAAAGGTCTGGGCGGCGATCGTCAAGGCCTCTTCCAGTGTTGGATTGGAGTCATCGGTGAGATTGAAGGCCTGGCCCACGGCATCATCCCGATGGGAAAGGTATTCCACTGCCGAGGCCACGTCCTCGACCCGGATGTTGGACAGTCGCTGTCGGCCATCGCCCGGAACGGCGGCAATCGACGCGGGGCGCGAGAAGGCCTTGCCCGCACCGTCATTGCATCCGGGGCCGTACACGGTGCAGGGGCGGGTAATGACGGCCGGCAACCCTTCGGCGATGCGCTTCCAGACAACATCTTCCCCGTCCCGCTTGCTGGTGCCGTAGTCCTCCTGCGGATTGCGGGGACTGTCTTCACGCAGGGGAGTCCCCGGGTAGGGCCCATACACACTGGTCGAGCCCACATGGATGTAGCGCTTGACGCCCGCCTCAACGGCAAGCCGGGTGATGTGTTCCACCCCAAGCACATTGACCGGATAGAGCTGGGCCAGGGGCGTGGAGAAGTTGCAGATTGCGCCCAGGTGGAAGACCCGGTCCACCGGGCCGGCAAACAGTGGCTGCAGGGTGTGGGGCTGGGTCAGGTCGGCCGGGATGAACTCCACGCCCAGCCGGCGCAAAAATGCGGTGTCCGCGCGTGCCTGGTCCGTCGCCCGCACCCGCACCCCCAAGGAAGCCAGGTGTTCCACAAGACAGCGGCCGACAAAGCCACCAGCCCCGGTGACGAGCGTGATACCCGTGTACGCCATAGATCCTCCCGTTAACGCATGACCTTTGCCCGGAGCGCAAAGCCAGGCTTCTACTTGATGTCCATATGGTTCAACAGAATGGCGTCGCGCAGCCGCACCGGCAAAAACCGGTTGAGAAACAGAAAGAACGTACTCATGAAATCCAGCTGGTTGTGAAAGGCCGGGCGAGCCTGGCGAACCACGGCAGCAATCCTGCGTCCTGCTTGTTGGGGGGTTGGGGCGGACTTGATGAGCACGTCGTCACGGGCGATGAAACGCCGTGCCCGCTCACGGTAGGGCGAGCCTTCGGGCGGGAGCGTATGGATCGTGGCAGCAAAGCTGGTTGAGACTTGCGCCGGCTGGATCAGGGCGACCCGAATGCCGAAGGGAGCGACCTCGTAGCGCAGCGACATCACCATGCCTTCAACGGCAAATTTGCTCGCGGAATAGATCGATTCAAAAGGAAAAGGAACCTGGCCGACCAGGGAGGACATGGCGATGAGCTTGCCACTGCCCTGGCGTCGCATGGCGGGAATGAAGGCCTGAAAGATGGCCGCCGTCCCGATGATATTGATCTCAAGGCAGCGCTGCGCTGCATCCAGATCGGCCTCCTCGAAGGGGCTGAAGAAGCCAATGCCCACGTTGGAGAGCACCGTATCGACCCGGCCGTATTTGGCCAGTACGTCATCCCGAAAACGGAGAATCCCCGGCCGGTCCGTGATGTTCAGCGCGACGAGATGGTGACTTTTCCCGGACGCCCTGGAAATCTCGTCCAGTTCTTTTTGCAGTGCGTCGATGCCTGTCTGATTCATGTCGAAGCCGACAATGGTGTCGCCTGCTGCCGCCAGAAGCTTTGCCGCCTCTTTGCCCATGCCATCGGCCACCCCGGTAATGACTACTACTTGTCCCATGCCTGTCTCCTTTTATTGATTTATGAACGAACGGACGCGTCGGCGCGGATCATGTCGGCGGCTTTCTCGGCGATCATGATGGTGGGAGCGTTGGTGTTGCCCCCGACCAGCGTCGGCATGATCGACGCGTCCACCACGCGCAAACCCGCGACCCCGTGCACGCGCAACCGCGCATCGACCACGGCCAGCGGGTCGGTGCCCATCTTGCAGGTGCCAACCGGGTGGTACTGCGTATCGGAGAGCGTGCGGATGCTCTGCTCCAGTGCCCGGTCATCGGCTGCATCGACCGGGTAGAGTGCCTTGCCGCGAATGGGTGCCAGGGGCGTGCCCGCCAGCATGCGAAGCATCTGTTTCGCCCCTTGCTTCAATACGGCCATGTCCTCGGGTGCGCTGAAGAAGCGCGGATCGATGAGCGGTGCAGCGGCCGGGTCCGGCGAGCCCAGCCGCACGGTGCCCCGGCTCTTCGGCCTGAGCAAGGCGACGCGGCTGCTGATGCCATGGCCCAGGTGCATTTTGCGGGCATGATCGTCCTCCAGCGCCAGGATGAACACCATCTGCAAATCGGGAACGTCGATCCCCGCGCCGCTGCGAAGGAATGCTCCGGACTCGGCGTAGGGCGTCGTCAGCAAGCCGCGGCGCTCACGTTTCCACTGCCACAGTCCCTTGGCAATGCGCAGTGCGCCGGGGAGGGAGAGCCCGAACGTCGCGGTATTGCTGGCGCAGCGGTAGGAGTAGACGTAGTCAATGTGGTCCTGCAGGTTCTCGCCAACGCCCGGCAGATCATGCAGCGTCGGGATGCCCAGGGTTTGCAGATGCCCGCCCGGTCCGATGCCTGACAGTGCCAGCAGCTGTGGCGAGCCAAACGCACCGGCGCACAAAATCACTTCCTGGCGCGCGTGGATTTCAAGCGACTTGCCCCCGGCGCTGGCCTGGACACCCATGGTGCGCCGCCCGTCGAACAGCAGCCGCCGGGTCAGCACGCCAGTCATCACCTTGAGGTTGGGGCGACCAAGGTGGGGCGTCAGGTAGCCCTTGGCTGCGCTGCAGCGTTCGCCGTTGCGCTGCGTCACCTGGAACATGTAGGCGCCAAACTGTTCTGCGCCGTTGTAGTCCCCAATGACGGGAACTCCCGCCTCCTGTGCCGATTGCAGAAACAATGCATTGACCGGGCTGGGCTCGCGCACCAGCGTCACATTGAGCGGCCCGTCCTGGCCATGGTAGGGGTCGCGGTAATCCTCGTTGTTTTCTGCCTTGCGGAAATAGGGCAGCACATCGTCGTAAGACCATCCCGGGTTGCCAAGCGCCGCCCAGTGGTCGTAGTCCCAGCGGTGGCCGCGCACATAGAGCATGGCGTTGATGGAGCTGGAGCCTCCCAGCGTCTTGCCGCGCGGCTGGTAGCCGCGCCTCCCGTTCAGGCCGGGCTGGGGCACGGTCTCGAAGGCCCAGTTGTTGATTTTGGACGGCACCATGGCGGGATAGCCGGCGGGCATGTGAATGAGCATGCTCGTATCCGGTGCGCCGGCTTCCAGCAGGCACACCGTGACGTTCGGGTCTTCGGTCAGCCGGCTGGCGATCACGCTGCCTGCCGAGCCGCCACCGACGACGACGTAGTCAAAAATCTCTTTCATGTCGTGCATTCCTGTCGCTTGGGTCGGGGACACGGTGGCTGCTTCATGTGCCAACAAACCGGGGTGGGCGCTTGGTCATGAGCGCACTGATACCTTCCACGAAATCCCGGGTCTGCATGTGCGAGAGTTGCAGCGCCAACTCACGCTCAATGGCTGCATGAAAGTCGTCAATGAGTGTGGCGCGCAAAGTCTGGCGCATGTCTTGCACCGCAATCGGCGCGTTGCTGGCGATGACGCGTGCCCGTGCCTGGGCCGCTGTACGCACAAGCGAAGGGTCGTCGACAACCTCGTCCGCCAAGCCCAGGCGCAAGGCTTCGTCGGCGCCCACCGGCTGGCCCATCAGCAGCATGCGACTGGCAGCGTGCGGGCCCATCACATGAGGCAAGGTGGCGGTCAGACCAAAACCGGCATGAAAACCCAATTGTGCAAAGCTGGCGTTGAACTGCGCCTTGGGGCCCGCCACGCGCTGGTCCGCCAGCATGGCCAGACCCAGACCGGCACCCACGGCAGCTCCCTGAACAGCGGCGATGCAGGGTTTTCTTCCTCTCAGCAATCGCTGGGCCAGCAGATACAAATGCTGCGGCGA
This sequence comes from Rhodoferax sp., assembly GCF_030646845.1. Taxonomy (GTDB): domain Bacteria; phylum Pseudomonadota; class Gammaproteobacteria; order Burkholderiales; family Burkholderiaceae_C; genus Rhodoferax. The sequence goes on from NZ_JAUSLE010000050.1 coordinate 50,208, forward strand.
GCGGTCTTGCCCGGCGCCCGCCAGACTCCGGAAATCGACGCCGCCGCAAAATACACGACCGGTCGAGCACAGCACGATGGCGCGGCACTGCGGCTCGCCGTCGGCCCATTGCCATGCATCGGCCAGTTGCGTCATGACGTCCACCGACAGAAAGTTCAGGGCATCAGTGTTGAACTCGATGGTGGCGACATGATCTGCCAGGGCCACATGCACGTTGGCAAAGGAAGGTAGGTCCATGGTGTGGTGTCTTCTCAATGGGGAGTGGAGAGGCTGGAGGCAGCGTCTTGCGCGCGCTGCCGGTCGGCGTCGAAATGGCGTGTCGCCTGCCAGGTGGCCAGCGCCATGAGGGCCATGGCGGCGGGAATCAGCAGCATGCCAGTGGCCAGACCCACGCCGCGGTGGTACTCGTCCAGCGCCTGGCCCGCAGCCTGTGCGGATGCCAGCGCAACGCGGTCCGACAGCACGCCCACCAGCACCACGCCACAGCCCCCGCCCACGACATTGCCGACGGCCAGATGGACTGCCATGGCGACACCACGCTGGCGGGGTGCCACCACCTCCTGCAGTGCCGGGTAGGCGCAGACCGGAAAGAGGTAGGTGGCCAGCCAGCCGATGGCAAACAGCACGACGAACCACTCCACCCGGGTCGATGGCAGGCACAAGGCAATCAGGGTGAGCACGGCACCCGCTACGGAAGCCAGTGTCGTGAGGCCCAAACGACCTGGGCGCCAGCGCTGTTGCAGCACGTCTGCCAGCCAGCCGCCGCCAATCATGGCGACCAAGCCGGTGGCGCCGATGATCACGCCTGACACGATGCCGGCCTGGATCAAGGGCAAATGAAAATAGCGCTGCAGAAGCGCCACCATGAAGCCGGTACCAACGTATCCGGCCAGACCGAAGCCGATGGCTCCCAGTGTCAGCCAGCGCAAGGATGCGACAGCCCAGACCAGACGGAGCGCCTGCGCGATGCCGCCCGATGCAGCATCAGCCGGCGCAGCCTGGCGGGGCGGCTCTTTCATCATCAGCATGATGCCTCCCAGCAGCGCGCCCGGGAGAGCCGCCAGCCAGAACACCGCGTGCCAGGAGCCCATCGCAGAGGCAATGGCACCGCCCGTGAAAAAGGCGGCCACCAGACCCAGGGGCAGGCCCAGCATGACCAGGCCCATGGCGCGTGAGCGCCGCTCGGGTGCGTACAGGTCGGCCACTATGGATTGCGCGGTGGGCGCGCAGCTGGCCTCACCGATGCCCACGCCCACCCGCGCGAGCAGGAACCAGCCAAACCCGGTCGCAGCCCCGCTCAGCGCGGTGGCAGCGCTCCAGGCAATCAGGCCCATGCCCATGACGGTCTTGCGTACGCCCACATCGGCCAGGCGCCCCAACACGATGCCAAACAATGCATAGGTCACGGTAAACACCGCGTTGAGCAGGCCCAGCAGGGTATCGGTCAGTCCAAACTCCAGGCGGATGGGCTCCATGAGCACGGCCGGAATGGTGCGGTCGTAGTAGTTCAGGAACATGGCGAGAAACAACAGGAACACCACGCGTCTGGCCTGCGGGGCGGGCACGGTTGTTTCAAGGGCGGAGTTCATTTCGGATTCACCTTGGGCGATGCGATGCGATCGTGATGGGTTGGGGCACGTGCCAGTGCGGTCAGAGCGCGATGCTTTCCAGCTCGATGAGCGTGTCCAATTGTCCACGCTGCACCTTGCCGACCCCGGTTCTGGGCAGGCTGGCCACGCGAATTACCCGCTGCGGGCGCATGAAGCGGGGCAGGGGTTCGGTGGCCGTGCGCACCTCGTCCGTGTTCACCGTGGTCGACTCGGTGTAGATCACCACCTCGTGCCCGGTGGTGGCGGAGTCCTTGCGCCACAGCGCGAACGCGCCCAGTGATGAACACCGGGTCAGCGCGGTCTCGACGAATTCGATCGGAACGTATTCCCCCTTGACGCGGATCGCCTCGTTCATGCGCTCGATGAAAACCAGGTTGCCGTAGTCGTCGATGCGGCCTTTGTCGCCGGTGTGAAACCAGCCGTCCGGGTCCAGCGGTGACACCACCTTGCCCTCGCGCATGTAGCCCGAGAAGATGGCGTGGCCCACCTTGTCGCGGGTCAGAATTTCACCGTCCTGGCCGACGGTCCAGGCCACGTCGTGGCGCGCGCGCCCGGCATAGTTGCTGATGCCCTCACGCGCCATTTGCGGGTCTTTGGCGCGGAAGTGCCACGCATGGCAAAGACCGGCCGATTCCGTCGAGCCATAGCCACCCACCCCCACGGGGATATCAAACAGGCCGCACAGCGTGGCCTCGACACCGAAGGCCACGCGCACGCCATGGCCCTGGGCATCGGCGTGGGTGGTGGAGGTGGCCAGGATGATGGAAGGGGCCGCGTGCAGCACCAGCGCCGTGATGCCATGCGCCTTGACGGTGGGCCAGAACTTCGACGCAGAGAACTGCCGGGTACCCAGCACGCTGGCGCGCGCCGTCAAGCCACCGATGAGCCCGTAGCCCAGGGGATTGATGTGGAACATGGGCAAGGGTGCGAAGACACGGTCGCCAGAGCCCAGGACCAGGGTGTCGGCAAAGAAGCGGCCGAGGCGCAGCAGGTACTCATGGCTCAGCGCGCAAAACTTGGGGCGGCCCGTGGTGCCCGAGGTGTGGATGAAGCTGGCGATGTCGCTGCCGTCGCAGGCCAGACCTTCCAGCGCGTCCAGCGTTGGCAAGGCATCGGCTTGCGCGCGGTGGGTGTCCCACCAGGCACGCAGGTCGAGCTGCTGGACTGGGCGGTCGTGCAGGGCGATGGCCGGGCGATCCAGCCAGGCAATGGCAACGGGCTGCAGGTCCTCCAGCATGGCCCCTATCAGGTCATCCGGGTAGTCCGGGTTGATCAGGGCCAGCTCCACCCCGGCCAGCTGTGCTGCCAGCCAGGTCAGCATGTAGTCGTCGCCGCTGCGCCCAACCAGCGCCCAGCGTGACCCGCGCCCCAAACCCAGCGCACGCATGTGCAGGGCCAGGCTGGCCGCCTGCGCGGCCGCGTCGGCCAGCGCTTGGGACGACTCCACCGTGCCGAACAGGGCTTCGGGGTGCGACTTCGCGGCATTGACGATCAAGGTGGCCAGGTTGCTCATGCCAGGCCCCTTTGTTGTTCGTCTTTCAAAACCTGGCGCGCGATGAAGTTCTTCATGATCTCCAGCGAGCCGCCGGCCACCCGCAGCGTCTTCACGTCAAGCAATATCTGCCCATAAGGCTGATCCCAGTACAGCCCATGGCTGCCCACCAGAGAAAACACTTCGTTGACGGATTTTTCTGCGGCCTCGATGGCCAGTTTTTTGGCGATGCTGGATTCCAGCGCATGGTCTTTGCCCTGTCTGACCAGATTGGCGGCATGGTCGCGCACCGCCGAGGCGCCGTACAGCGCGCTGTAGCAGTCGGCAATGGTCCACTGAATCCCCTGAAAATCCGTCACCTTGCTGTCGCCCACATTGCGTTGCTTGGCGTACCGGATGCCGTCGGACAGCGCACGGCGGGCCTGCCCGATGAGCTCGGAGGCATTGCCCAGGCGGCTGACGTTGAAGGTCGTCAAAAAAGTGGCCATGGCCTGGCCCGGTGCGCCCAGCACCGCACTGTTGGGAACGCGCACGTTGTCGAAGTACATGTCGGCGGTGAGCGCCAGGCGATAGCCCAGCGGGTCAGTCACTTCGGCCCGAAAGCCTGCCAGCCTGGTGTCCACCAGAAAGGCCGTCATGCCTTCTTCCGCCATGGCAAAAACCACGGTGACATCGCAGGCGGCGCCGCCATTGATATGGATCTTCTTGCCGTTGATGATCCAGTCGTCGCCATCGCGCTTGGCGGTGGTCTGCATGTTCTTCAGCGAGGAGCCGGCACCCGGCTCCGAGATGGATTCGGAGAACACGATCGTGCCCGCGGACATGCCGGGCAGGTACCTGGTCTTTTGCTCCGGCGTGCCCCAGATCAGAATCCAGATCTGCCCCTGCACCTGTGCCTGTGTGGACGGAAGACCGTGCCGGGCAATCGTTTCGGTGACCAGGCAGTATTCCGGCGCGCTGCCGCCATAGCCCCCAAGCTCCTGGGGCGTCACCACACCGATCAAACCCTGTTTGCCCAGTTCACGGAATGAGCCCAGCGGCAACTTGCCGTTTTTCAGGCAATCGTCGATTTCATCCTTGTACTCAACGGCAATGTTGCGAATGGTGTCGACCGCCCGCTTTCCCCACTCGGGGTCTTTCAGTTCCAGATTGACGTTCATGGTATCTCCGGCATGCGTGGGTGTCAGTTCATCCTGGCCACGGGTTGGGTGATGGCTCACCCTGCTACCGCCAACGCGGTGGACGGGGAGCCGCCTAGGTCCGAATGATCAGGCCCGGCTGACGCGCGCGTTTTTCACAGGGGGACATCCAATTGCGCATTAGGGACAGGCTCGGGGAAACCCTAGTGCAACCCGGCGTTGGCTTTTTTTACGCGGCGCCGGGTTCTTTGCCCTGTGCTGGCGACGAGAGGGCGTCGGCATGCTGGCGTCGGTGGTGGGCGGGCGGCAGCCCATTGCGACGCCGGTACCAGTTCACCAACGCGCTGGTGGAGTGAAAACCGAACAGGGGCGCCAGGTCACTGATGGGGATGTTTGACTCCAACACATAACGCACGCTGAACTCGCCACGGACTTCTTCGATCAAGCTCGAGACGGTCGCGCCCTCGCGCGCCAGTTGCCGATGCACCGTTCGCCTGTCCACTCCCAGGGACGCGGCAATATGCTCGGCATCGCATCGGCCCGTGGGCAGGAGCTGCATCACCACACGCCGCACATCGTCAGAGCGGCGTGTGCCTGCAGAACCCATCCTGGCTTCGACCAGGCTGCGGGTACAGAGCGAAAACTCGGGGTCTGCTGCGGGATTGCGCTGGTCGAGCAAGGACACCGGGCAGACAAAGCCGTTGAAATCATGGCTGAAGACGGGGGCGTGGCCAAAGAACTGCAAATGCATGCGCGGGTCGTCGGGAGCCTCATGCCTGAAACAGACCCGCAGCTGGCTCCCCGCATCCGCAAACTGCCCCAGGAAGATGCGAAATGCCGAACCCTGCACAAACTCGCAGAACTGGCGTGACGCACTGCCCGTCGTCACCCGGTTCTCCATCAGGATGTGCGCTGTGTTCCCCTCTTGCTCCAGTGCGTAGACCAGGGATTCATTGTGAAAACGGACGAACTCGGTCACCGCCTGCATGATGTCGCGCACCGTAGGGAGGTCACGCAACAACAAGCCCAATTCGCCCAGGTGTGAAAGGCGACGGTGTTGCGCAAGGGCCAGACCAAAAGTGGGGCACCGACTGCGCTGCGCCGAGGCCTCCAGCAACGCGCATACCCGTTCGGTTGGCAGCATCAGGTCGCGCTCGGTGAGGCTGGCCACGGGCAGTCTGGACGCGAGCACCATGGCCACAGGATCCAGCCCGAGGGACCGGGCCACGTCGGCATATTCGGAGAGTGCTGCGCTGCGGATTCCCGAACTCATTGCGGCGCATCCGAAATGGGCGATCCAGGGCTATTCAGCGCAAACATCCAGTCCCGTCCGGGCATTTCAGCCTCCCGGGCTTTTCCGATAGGTGACGAAACTGAAACTCAAGCCGGTGGCCGAGACCTGCCGGTCGCGCGCGACCTCCGTCCATTCCGGCCCGAATTGCGGCGCGTACGCGTCGCCGTCATAGCTTGCATCGATTTCGGTGACCACCGCCGTGCTCGCCAGCGGCAGGGCCTGGGCGTAGATCTCGGCGCCACCGATCACCCAGGTATCGCTGTCGGCGGGGCACAGGGCACAAGCCTCGGCCAGCGAATGCGCACGCAAGGCGCCTTGCGCCTGCCAGTCCGTCTGGCGTGTCACGACGATGTTGAGACGCCCCGGCAAAGGGCGAAATTTTGGGGGCAACGAATCCCAGGTCTTGCGTCCCATGATGACCGGGCAGCCCAGCGTGGTGCGCTTGAAGTGCGCCATGTCTTCGGGCAGATGCCAGGGCAGGGTGTTGTTCTGGCCGATCACGCCATTGGCGGCGCGGGCAAAGATGAGGTGCAGTTTCATGCGATTTTTCCTCGCGTGCGTGGTGGCAGCAATACAGCGGCAATCGCGGCCATGACAAACACGATGGCCACAAAATCCTGCCAGTTTGGCCATTCGCCGACGATGACGGTGGCCGTCATGATGCCGACCACCGGGATGGCCATGATGCTCATGGCGCTGGTGGCGGGCGGCAGGTTGCGGGCCAGCCCCGCCCAGATGATCTGGGCAAAGCCGTAGTTAATGAGTGCGCCGTAAGCCAGACTGATCCACATCGCCGTGGAAAACTGCCAGACCGGCCATGGTTCGCTGATCCACGCAATACCCCACAGGCAGACACTGCCAAGAATCATCATCCACACGGTCAGTGTCTCGACCGGCAGTGTCAGGTGCGCGCGTCGCATCATCAGGGTGCCGATCGCCCAGAGCACAGCCGCAAGCTCCATCCAGACAATGCCCAGCGGACGCCCCGAGAGCGCGGTGAACTCATGAGAAATCAGCAATGCGATGGCTATCGCCACGGCAACAGCAGCAAAGGCCACGCGGCGCGTCAGTTTGTCGCCGAGAAACAGCACGCCAATCAGCACCGTCCAGATCGGCATCGTGAAGCCCAGAATCGCAGCACGCCCTGAAGCCAGCTCCTTGACGCCCAGGATCGACACCGTATGCCAGCCCAGCATGTTGGGAATGCCCAGGGTGATGACCGAGCGCCATTCCCTGCCGGCGGGCAGCATGCGCAGACCCCGCGCGCGATAGAATACGTAGAGCCAGAGCGCCCCGCACGTCATGGTGACGGCGCGAAAGTACATTGGCGTGAGCTCGCGTAGCGAGAGCTTCATCATTGGCCAGTTGATGCCCCACATCAGGGTGAGCGCCACCAGGCCCAGAAGCTGCCGGCGGTTGATCACACCGCCACCGGCGCCTTGATGGCGGGGTGGCACTCATAGCCGACCACCTCGAAGTCCTCATACTCGTAGTCGAAGATCGATGCCGGCCGGCGCTTGATGTTGAGCGTGGGGTAGGCCAAGGGTGTGCGGCTGAGTTGCAGTGCCACCTGCTCCTGGTGGTTGTTGTAGATGTGGCAGTCGCCGCCGGTCCAGATGAAATCCCCCACTGCCAGATCGCACTGCTGCGCCACCATGTGGGTGAGCAGCGCGTAGCTGGCGATGTTGAAGGGTACGCCGAGAAAAATGTCAGCGCTGCGCTGGTAGAGCTGGCAGCTCAAGCGGCCATCCGCGACATAAAACTGGAAGAAGGCATGGCACGGCATCAGCGCCATCTTGTCGAGCTCGGCCACGTTCCAGGCGCTCACGATGATGCGGCGCGAATCGGGGTTGGTCTTCAGTGTCTTGATGACCTCAGCGATCTGGTCGATGTGGCCGCCGTCGGGCGTGGGCCAACTGCGCCACTGCACGCCATAGACCGGACCCAGGTCACCGTCAGGCCGGGCCCATTCGTCCCAGATGGACACACCACGTTCTTTGAGCCAGTTGTTGTTGGAGGAACCGGTGAGAAACCACAACAATTCCTGAATGATGGAGCGCAGGTGCACCTTTTTCGTGGTGACCAGCGGAAAGCCCTCGTTCAGATCGAAACGCATCTGGTAGCCAAACACGCTCTTGGTGCCGGTGCCGGTGCGGTCGGTCTTGGGCGCGCCGGTGGTGGCCACGTGGCGCATGAAGTCTTCGTACTGGGAGCGGATGGGGCGTGTGGTCATGTCATCTTCAAACAATGTTTTTCCAATTTTCCCATCAAACCCGAATCACCCGCCCCGGATTCATCAGGTTCTGAGGGTCCAATGCCCGTTTGATGGATCTCATCATTTCCAGCGCTACGGGCGATTTGTGTTTTTCCAGCTTGTCCACCTTGAGGCTGCCCACGCCATGCTCGGCCGAGATGGAGCCGTTGAAAGCCGCCACCGAGTCAAACACCAGGGTGTTCACTTCTTCTTCGTGCTCCCGCAAAAAGACAGCCGCATCCATGCCCTCGGGGGCCTGCACGTTGTAGTGCAAATTGCCGTCGCCCAGATGGCCGAAATTGACCAGGCGCACGCCGGGAATGGCCAGCTGCAGCAGCGCGTCGGTGACGCGCACGAAATCCGGAATGCTGGACACCGGAATCGAGATGTCGTGCTTGATATTCAGGCCTTCTTCCACCTGCGCCATGGGAATGCTCTCGCGGATGTGCCACAACTGGTTGGTTTGCGACAGGCTTTCCGCGATCACCGCGTCGCTGACACAGCCCTGATCGAGCGCGGCTTCCAGCAGGTGTTCGAACTGCGCGCGGGTATGCGTCTCCGATTCGTGGCCGGAGTTCTCCAGCAGCACGCAAAACGGTGAATCCAGGTGCAAGGGCACCAGCAGTTGGGGAAAGTGTCTGGCGACCAGGCTCAGGGCGAACTGTCCCATGACTTCAAATCCGGTGAGTCCCGCGCCCAGGTGACGGTGCGCCAGGCCCAGCAGCTTGACCGCCTGCGCCAGCGACGGCACGGCGGCCCATGCCGTCACCTGGGAGGCGGGCAGGGGGTAGAGCTTCATGGTGGCCGCCGTGATGATGCCCAGCGTGCCCTCCGAGCCAATGAACAGGTCGCGCAGGTCGTAGCCGGTGTTGTCCTTGCGCAGGCCCGACAGGCCATGCCACACCTCGCCCTGCGCGGTGACCACCTCCAGCCCCAGGCACAGGTCGCGTGTGTTGCCGTAGCGCACGACCTGGGTGCCGCCCGCGTTGGTGCCCAGATTGCCGCCGATGGTGCACGTGCCTTCGGCAGCCAGACTGAGGGGAAACAGGAAATCCGCTTCTTCTGCGCGCTCCTGCAGGTTTTGCAGAATGCAGCCCGCCTCCACCGTCATGGTCAGGTTGTCCGCGTCCAGTTGGCGCACAGCGTTCATGCGCTGCAGGCTCAGCACAATCTGGCGCCCTGAGGTGTCGGGCGTGGCGCCCACGGCCAGGCCGGTGTTGCCGCCCTGGGGCACGATGCTGACACCGCTGGCCGGGTGTTGGCTGCAATACGCAGCACAGGCTTTCACCACCCGCGCCACCTCGTCGGTGGAGGCGGGCCGCACCACGGCCAGGGCCTTGCCACGGGAGCGCTTGCGCCAGTCCTGCTCCCAGGCGCTCAGGTCGCCATCGGTGAAGACGTGGGTGGAACCGACGATGTGGCGAAGCTCGTTCAGCAGGCTATCCATGTGATCAACCTTCCTTTCGTACTGCTTTGAGGCGCAGGCGCACATGCAGGGCGCAGGCCACAAACAGGGTCAGGCACAACACAACCTCGACCATGGCCAGGTAGTTGCTGGGCGGTTTGTCACTGTAGGCGCGCACGGCCCCTTCGGTGAAATAGAGCCACACCAGCAGGCTGACCCAGCGGTAGGTGTACATGCGGTTTTTCAGCAGACCGGCCAGGGGAATGCACAACGGCAATACTTTGAAGGCCAGCAAAAAGCTGCCGGGACGGATGGGCGCCAGATAGAGCTCCCAGGCCAGGCCCAGCACGATGAGTCCCAGCAGGCTGCCCACGGCCAGGATACGTGTGGCGAGGACCAGTGGTGGCGCCGTGTTGTTTTCTGTAATCATTGGGATGGCATCATAGCGGCCATGAGTTCTCCTTCCACCCCGTCTGTGACCTGGCCTGAGCGCCTTGAAGCGTTGCTGCACAGCCTGTCCCACTTTCCGTGGAAGAGCACGGCGCTCACCCTGCGCGAGCGTTTTCGGGAAGACCGCCTGGGGCTGACCGCCAGCAGCCTGACTTTTACCACCACCATTGCCCTGGTGCCCTTCATCACGGTGGCGCTCGCTGTCTTCACGGCGTTTCCCATGTTTGCCAAGTTTCAGGACGTGCTGCAGAAATGGCTGGTGCAGAGCCTGATTCCCGACAACATTGCGCGCCAGGTGCTGGGCTATCTCACCCAGTTTGCCGGCCAGGCCAGCAAGCTGGGGGGCGCCGGGGTGGCGATTTTGTTCACCACGGCGCTGGCCCTGATTCTGACCATCGACCGCACGCTCAATGCCATCTGGCGGGTGCGCACGCCGCGACCGTTCGGGCAGCGGGTGCTGGTGTACTGGGCCGCCGTCACCCTGGGGCCGCTGTTGCTGGGCATCAGCCTGACCATCACGTCCTACGCCATTTCAGCGTCGAAAGGGGTGGTGGGTGTGATGCCGGGCGGGGTGCAACTGTTGCTGGATGCGCTGCAGTTCTTCCTGATGGCCGGCGGTATGGCCGCGATGTACCACTACGTGCCCAATACCCAGGTGAAATGGGGGCACGCCTGGGCCGGTGGCCTGTTTGTGTCGGCCGGCTTTGAGCTGGCCAAGAAACTGCTGGCCCTGTACTTGGGCAAGGTGCCCACCTACTCAGTCCTGTATGGCGCATTTGCCACGGTGCCGATCCTGCTGATCTGGATCTACGTCGCCTGGGTGATTGTGTTGCTGGGTGCGGTGATCACGGCCTACCTGCCCAGCCTGCTGACGGGTTTGCAGCGCCGGGCGCGGTCGCATGGTCTGCAGTTTCAGCTGGCGCTGGAGACCCTGCAGCAGCTTGACCGCGTGCGTGCCGCGGCATACAAGGGATTGACGATTGAGCAACTTTCCGTGCTGCTGCGGGTTGACACCCTGCAACTGGAGCCGGTGCTGGAAACCCTGTGCGAGCTGGACTGGACGGGTCGCCTGGATGAAGAGACGCCCGACCAGACGGCGCGCTATGTTTTTCTGGCCGATCCCGATACCACCCCGCTGGCGCCGCTGCTCAATGTGCTTCTGCTGCAGCACGATGAGGTGACCCATAATTTATGGGAAAACAGCCTCTGGCCCTCGATGGTATTGCGTCATGCGCTATGAATTCAGGAGCGATCGACGACCGCAGACGCTACGGCGTCATGAGGGTCTGATGCGCAGCGAGTGAACAGAGAGAGTCCGCTGGTTGGCTGCCTCAGTTTCCGCTTAAAGATTCCACTTGGGTGCGGCAACACGTTGTGTCTCACCTGGAATGGCCTCGAAGCGATCTTCTTCCCAGCGCTGTGCGGCGTCGGCGATACGGGCTCGATCGGTGGAAACGAAGTTCCACCACATGCGCACCGGCTGCTCCAATGGTGCGCCTCCTATCACTATGAGGCGGGCGCCCAGCGCACCGGCGCGCAGCCGCGCGACCGAGTCAACAGGGAGGACCGCCATTTCCTGGGCGGCCATGCTTTCGCCGTTGAGATCGAAGTTGTGTTCCGGGCTGTACACCGCCATCTCCGCCACCAGCGCTGGCAACTCCCATTCAGTATGCGGCGGCAACTGTACGTCCAGGTACAGGGTTGGTGATGCGGGCTGCACCGGACTGCGCGCGCCAAAAGCCTCGCCCACCAGCACGCGAACCTGCACACCGTTGCGCTGTACTTGTGCCGGAAGATCGGCTGCGGGCACATGCTGGAATGACGGTTCGGTCAATTCCAGGGCAGGCGGGAGTGCCACCCATAGCTGCAGACCATGCAGGCGCCGCGGCTTCCCAAGTTCCTCATTGGTCACCCTCTCGCTGTGCACGATACCCCGACCAGCGGTCATCCAGTTGATTGCCCCGGGTGTGATCTTCTGCACGGTTCCCAGACTGTCGCGGTGCAGCAGACTGCCCTCAAAAAGATAACTCACGGTCGCCAGGCCAATATGCGGGTGAGCTCCGACGTCACTGTCAGTCTCGGGCTGCAATGTGACCGGGCCAAAGTGATCGAAGAACACAAAGGGGCCCACGGCACGCCGGGCTGCTGCTGGAAGCACACGACGCACTTTCAGGCCATCGGCGAGGGCACTCAGGCGGCCGGTGATACGGAGAATGTCAGACATGCTGGCTCCTTTCATGCCAGTTCGGACTGGACGCCAATCTCACCTTCGAGCAGGGATGAATGGGCCCTGGTCAGCCATCGGCATCATGCGGCAGATTCGCCCAGGTGCCCATCGCGGAAATCACTCAGGGCCTGGTAAATTTCCTGCTGACTGTTCATGACAAAAGGACCGTACTGGACGATGGGCTCCTTGAGCGGCTGACCTGAAATCAGCAAGACCCTGGCGTCGGCGCTTGCCTCGATCACGACACCATCGGCCTGGTCCTCATTGGCCAGTATGGCCATGCGCTGCAATGGCACGGTCTCCCCTGAAATACTGACCTCACCGCGATACACATAGACAAAGGCATTGTGTCCGGGCGCCAGCGACTGCTCGAAGCGTGCGCCACTGGGCAGCTGCAGATCCAGATAGCGCGGCTCCGTGATTTCACGGGTTACCGCACCCGTCACGCCATGACTTTCGCCGGCAATCACCGTCACGGCCACACCTTGTTCGGTGACAAACTTGGGCAGGTCGCCGTCCTGGAAATCACGGTACCACGGTGCCTTCATCTTGTCGCGCCTGGGCAGGTTGAGCCACAGCTGAAAGCCTTCCATGACGCCCTCTTCCTGTTGGGGGATTTCAGAATGGATCACGCCTTTGCCCGCCGTCATCCATTGAACGCCGCCGTTTTGCAGCAGCCCCTCATGGCCGGCGCTGTCGCGGTGCAGCATGCGTCCGGCAATCATGTAGGTCACCGTCTCAAAGCCACGGTGTGGGTGGTCCGGGAAGCCGGCAATATAGTCATTGGGGTCGTCGCTGCCGAAGGCGTCGAGCATCAGGAAAGGGTCAAGCCGATGCTGAAGATTTTGTGTCAGAAGCCGGTTGAGCTTGACGCCGGCGCCATCCGAGGTGGCCTGGCCAGCGATCAGGCGCTCAACGGTCCGGGACAGCTTGACCGTGTGGTCGTTGGTGCTTGTGTTCATATCAATCCCTTCTGTGTGAAATTGGTTCCGGCTTTTGGCTTTGCTGCGGGCATCTGGCGCGCGGCTGCAAGCTGCCGCAACACGTCTGGCCCTTGGGGAACGATCCCGGTCGGGTTAAGGTGCCGATGCGAGTGGTAGTAATGAAAGCGGATGTGCTCCAGATTGACCGTGGCCGCCAAGCCCGGCAAGGCGTAAATCCCGGCCGTATGGCGGTGCATCGCCGGATACTGCGAAATCAGCCGGCGGTTGCACTTGAAATGCGTGTGGTAGACGGCATCGAAGCGGATCAGCGTCACGAAAAGGCGCACATCCGCTTCGGTGAGCACGTCTCCGCACAGGTAGGCCTGATTTGACAGGATGCCTTCGACCCGGTCCAGCGCGGAGAACAGTTCATTGACCGCCTCGTCGTAGGCGCTTTGGGTACGTGCGAAGCCGCAACGATAGACCCCGTTGTTGATGCTCTGGTACACCCAGGCATTGGTTTCATCAATCGCTGCGCGCAGGGCGTTCGGATAGAGGTCTATTTCAGGCTGGGTGCAAATATCCTGGAACTCACTGTTCAGAAAGCGAATGATTTCTGCGGACTCGTTGTTGACGATGGTGCCCAGCGTCTTGTCCCACAGGACGGGCACGGTGACCACCCCGGTGTAGCCGTGGGACGCCGCTTCATAGACCTGCCGCAAATGGCCATGGCCACCGAGACGGTCACCCGTTGCACCGGAGAAATCGGTGTCGAATGACCATCCGCTGTCGGTCAGATAAGGGTGCACCACGTCCACGCTGATGACCTCTTCCAGACCTTTGAGCGCACGGACGATCAGCGTGCGGTGAGCCCAGGGGCAGGCGAGTGATACATACAGGTGGTAGCGCCCGGCCTGTGCCGGATGCAAGGCCTTTGGGTCCGATGAAATGCCGCCGCGAAAGCTCGTTGGACGACGCACAAAGGAGCCGTCATCGCCGATTTGCCTGGTCCAGGTATTGCCTGTGGTTTGCGTGAGATCCATGACTGCTCCTTCTTTCCTGCCCGATGTCACTCGCGGCGGGAATCGAGACTCCAGCCACCGGCGCCATGGGCTGCCAGTGCCAGCAAGCCGCCGACCACGGCGATGTTCTTGAAGAACAGCAGCTGTGTCACGAACGCCTGGTCCGCAGGGACCGCCCAATAGGCATGGAAGAAGAAGCTGGCAACCAGCGTGAAGGTGGCCAGTGCCAGGGCCGCAAAGCGCGTGCCGAATCCGGCAAACAATGCCAGACCGCCCCCGATCTCTACGATGAGCGCCAGGGCGGCGGCAACGGTGGGCAGCGGCAGCCCCACAGAAGAGATGTATCCCACCGTGCCAGAGAAGCCGGTGAGCTTGCTGATGCCGGCAGGCAGGAAGAGGGCAGCAAGAAGAACGCGGGCGGCCAGGCTCAGACCATTTTGAATTGAGGTTGACATGATTGGGTTCCTTGAAAAGAGATGTACTGGATGGATTTTTTTTGAATTGGCAGGGGCCTGGCCCCCGCCCAGATTCATTGGGTCCGGCTCAGGCAAATGCGGCGTTGAGATCGGCCTCGGCTTGGGCAAAGCCTTTTTCAGCGGCTTCCGGGCCCATGGCCAGGCCTTCTGCGTAGATGAAAGTCACATCCGTCATGCCCAGGAAACCCAGGACATTCTTCAGGTAGGGCACCTGGGAGTCGTTGGCCGTGTCGCGGTACAGGCCGCCGCGCGCCAGTGCCACATAGACCTTCTTGCCCTTGAGCAAGCCTTCAGGGCCAGTCGCGGTGTAGCGAAAGGTCACGCCGACGCGGGCAATCGCATCGATCCAGCTTTTCAGTTGCACCGGCACGCCAAAGTTGTACATCGGCACCCCCAGCACGATGGTCTCATGCGCCTGAATTTCGGTGATCAGGGCGTCGTCCAGCGCCACCCGGGCGGCTTGTTCAGGGCTGCGTTTGTCAGTCGGTGTGAACAGCGCGCCGAGAGCGGCCTCGTCCAGCGTGGGCTGGGGTGTCACTGCCAGGTCGCGCAGCGTGACGGTTGCCCCTGGATTGTTGGCTTGCAGGCGGGCCACGACGGAGTTCGCGACGCGGGTGGAGTTGGCGCCGTCACGACGGGCACTGGCGTTGATTTGCAGAATGTTCATTTGGAGTCCTCAGGTGATTTGGTTGGGATGGGTGTACTTTATTCCTCACAAATCACTTTGAAAATAGCTTGAAATGGATATGATTGTTGCCAATATGGAACAATCCCGCTCGAATATTGACCCGAACGACCTGCTGATCTTTGCCAATGTTGCAGAGCTTGGCAGCTTCAGCCGCGCCGCGGAAAAAATGGGTTTGCCCAAGTCCACCGTGTCACGACGCCTGGCTGCCCTGGAGCAGCGATTGGGCGAGCGCCTGCTCTTGCGCACCACCCGGCGCCAGACCCTGACCGAGTTTGGCCTGCAGTTGCTGGAACATGCGCGCCAGGTGGCGTCGGAGGTTGATGCCGTATCGGCGCTCAGTGAGCGGCGCCAGGCGGCGCCCAGCGGACGCCTGCGTGTATCAATGCCGAGCGATTTCGCCAACTTGTTGCTGGCCGACTCGCTGGCGGCCTTTGTGGCGATGTACCCCGGCATCGCGCTTGAGCTCGATTTGTCGCCACGCCGGGTCGATTTGTTGGGCGAAGGTTTCGACGTCGCGGTGCGCATGGGTGAGCTGCCCGACGACAGTTTGCTGGCGGCTCGGCGGCTGAATGTGTTTTCCGCCGGCCTGTATGCGTCAACCAATTACCTCAGAGAGCACGGTCAACCCGCCACCCCGCAAGACCTTGTGCATCACCAGGCCGTGCGACTTCTGGGTGGCAATGGTGAGCCGGTGATGTGGGCCCTCAGCCAGGGCGATGTGCGCTGGGAGGGTGTGCCGCCAGGACGCGTCACCGCCAACGCCCCCGAGCTGTTGATCCGGTTGGCGCGTGCCGGTGCCGGCATTGCGGCCGTACCTGACTACTTTGCGTTGCCCGATGTACGCCAGGGCACCCTGCATCGCGTGCTTCCGGGCTGGCGCCTGCCCAGCCACATTGCGTCAGCCGTCTTTCCAGGACGCAAACTGATGCCCGCCAAAACGCGGGTGTTCATCGACATGCTGCAAACTGCTCTGGGTGGGGTCTCCACCTCAGTCGATCATCCGTGAGCGTTCGCGGCTGTGCGCTATTTCACCGTTTCAAAAACCCGGTCAGCGCTGAGAGCATCGGCTCGGGCGTCTCGTTCATCTGGTGGTGCCCGCCGGGCAGGTAGACCACTTGACCTTGTCGTGCCTTCTGTACCAGGCCCTGCGCCGCTTTGGGTGGCGTCATCTGGTCCACGTTGCCCAATACAAACAGCACCGGGCATTGCACCTGTTCCATCGCCGCCTCGCCGTGGGTGTAGCTGTCGCAGGCCTTGAAGCCGGTGTGAAATAGATTGACGCGAGGGTTGCTGGCCAGCACCCGGCGCCCCAGCGCTATGGACGCGCCATAGACCCAGGTGCCTGGCCCCAGGGCCGAGGGTGGTGGGGCCAGCGTCGAGCGTGAAAAGATGTTGACCATTTCCAGCGCCTTTATCGGCTCCTTCAATGACGACTCCAGCAGCGCGGGTGACACTTTCATGGGGAATGCCGTGCCGACCAGCACCAGCTGGCTGACCCGCTCCGGCGCGCGGGCGGCGGCTTCCAGCGCGATCAGGGAGCCAAAGCTGTGGCCGACCAGGGCGGCTTTCTCCAGACTTGCGGCGTCCATCAGGGCGATCACAAAATCAGCGGCTTCTTCCACGCTGGCTGGTGGGTCGCCGGCGCTGCGGCAGTGACCGGGCAGGTCCACCGCCAGCACGTTCCAGCCATGATTGGCCAGGTAACGGGTCTGCAAAATCCACACGCTGTGGTCGTTCAAGACGCCGTGGACGAAGATGACAGTGGGTTTAGCGGCATCAAATGCCTTGCCTCCCGTATAGCAGTAGGTGCTGTGGCCGTTGATTGGCAGGTACATGGTCAGATGCTCGAACAGGGTTGAATCGGAGACGTGGTCAGGGCGTATCGGCGATGAGCCGTTTTCCCATGCTGACTGCGTCATCGGTGCTGTAGCCCAGGTGCTGATAGAAGGCGATGACTTCCTGGTTGCTGGTGCGAATCTGCAGGCTCAGCTTGGGGCATCCCGCGCGTGTGAGCAGGGCTTCGCCCTGCACCATCAGTGCGCGCGCGTAGCCACAGCCCTGATGGGAAGGCGAAACCGCCAGGTAGTTCACCCAGCCACGGTGGCCGTCGTAGCCAAACATGGCGCTGGCGATGATGGTGCCGTGCAGTTCCCCGACCAGGAACCAGTCCGCCTGGGTAGTGAGTTTGCGCGCAATGTCCCTGTGCGGGTTGTTCCACGGTCGGGTCAACGCGCAAGCCTGCCACAGGGCGATGACCTGGGCCTCATCGGCAGGCGTGTAGGGGCGAATGTTCATGTTGATTTCTCTGCGACCTTCAATGCGCGCTTCAGGTCATCAATCAGATCCTCCGGATCCTCCAGCCCGATACTCAGGCGGATCGTGCCCTGCGTGATGCCGCCAGCGGCCAAGGCCTCGTCGCTCATGCGAAAGTGCGTCGTGCTGGCCGGGTGAATCACCAGGCTGCGACAGTCGCCCACGTTGGCCAGATGGCTGAAGACCTTGAGGCTTTCGACAAACTTCTTGCCCTGCTCGCGGCTGCCCTTGAGGTCAAAACTGAACACCGAGCCGGCTCCGCGCGGCAGCAGCTTTTGCGCCAGCGCGTGGCTGGGGTGGGACTCCAGCAGCGGATGCCCCACGCGCGACACGAAAGCCTGGCTGGCCAGGAATTCCACCACCTTACGGGTGTTGCTCATGTGGCGCTCCATGCGCAGCGACAAGGTCTCGATGCCCTGAAGAATCAGCCAGGCCGAGTGCGGGCTCAGGCATGCGCCGAAGTCGCGCAGGCCCTCGCGCCGGGCGCGCAGCAGGAAGGCACCTACCGTCGATTCCTCGCTGAACACCATGTTGTGAAAGCCCTCGTAGGGCGTGGTGAGCTCGGCGAATTTGCCCGACTTGTCCCAGTCAAAACTGCCGCCATCCACCACGATGCCGCCAATCACCGTGCCGTGGCCGCTCAGGAACTTGGTGGCCGAGTGGTAGACCAGATCGGCCCCATGGTCGAACGGTTTGATCAGCCAGGGCGAGGTGAGGGTGGAGTCCACCAGCAGCGGCACGGCTGCTTCGTGGGCAATGCTTGATACCGCGGGAATATCCAGCACATCCAGCCCCGGGTTGCCCACGGTTTCGCCGAAAAACAGTTTGGTGTTGGGGCGCACGGCGGCACGCCAGCCGTCCAGGTCGCCGGGCTTCACGAACGTCGTCTCGATGCCGAAGCGGCGCAGCGTGTAGTGCAGCAAGTTTTGCGAGCCGCCGTACAGCGCAGTGCTGGCGACGATGTGCGCGCCCGCCCCCATCAGCGTCGCAACGCTCAGGTGCAGCGCTGCCTGGCCGCTGGCCGTGCTGATGGCGCCGATGCCGCCCTCTAGCGCTGATACCCGCTGCTCCAGCACCGCGTTGGTCGGGTTGCTGATGCGGGAGTAGACGTGGCCGGCCCGTTCCAGGTTGAACAGGGCGGCGGCGTGGTCGCTGGACTCGAACACGAACGAGGTCGTGAGGTGGATCGGCACCGCCCGTGCGCCGGTGGCCGGGTCGGGTGCGGCACCGGCGTGCAGGGCCAGGGTGTCAAAACCGGGGTCTGAGTAGCCGGGCATGGCTTTCCTTTGTTTATTTCGGGACAGGGCTTCGGTTCTGTCCTCAAGGGGTCACGGATGGATGGGAATCGGCTTATTGTGGGCTATATTTCGGTCACGACCGGGCATTCACCCGTCACGAGGAGAAATATGAAAGTCAGCGATATTCTGCGCGTCAAGGGTGGCACGCTTTTTACCATCACGCCGGAAGACACTCTGGCAGACGCAGCCCAGTTGATGGCCGAGAAAGACATCGGCTCGCTGGTGGTGATTTCCCATGGACGGGTGGTGGGAATGCTCACCTTCCGCGAGGTGATCCAGGCCGTCGTCAAAAATGGGGGATCTTTTGGCACCACGACGGTGTACCGCGCCATGGATTCGGGGCCGTTGATCTGCACCATGGAAACCGAAATGGACGACGTGCGCCACATGATGCTGGACCGTCATGCACGCTACATGCCCGTCATGGACAACAAGATGCTGATGGGTGTGATCAGCTTTTACGACGTCGCCAAGACCGTGGTGGACAGCCAGAATTTCGAAAACAAGATGCTCAAGGCCTATATCCGCGACTGGCCGGAAGGCGAGGCGCCGGCGGACCAGGCCTGAAGGCCTGGCTGCTCTGGGATAATCAGCCCCCATGAGCGGCAACACATTCGGAAATCTCTTCGCAGTCACCAATTTTGGTGAATCCCACGGTCCGGCCATTGGCTGCGTCATCGACGGCTGCCCGCCCGGCATGAAGCTGAGCGAGGCCGACATCCAGCCCGATCTGGACCGCCGCCGCCCCGGCACCAGCCGCTTTGTCACGCAGCGCAACGAGCCTGACGCGGTGGAAATCCTCTCCGGCGTCTATGAGGGCAAGACCACCGGCACGCCCATTTGCCTGCTGATCAGAAACACCGACCAGCGCAGCAAGGACTACGGCAACATCCTGGAATCGTTTCGCCCTGGCCACGCTGACTACACCTATTTCCAGAAATACGGCATTCGCGACCCGCGCGGTGGCGGTCGTTCGTCCGCGCGCCTGACCGCACCGATGGTGGCAGCCGGTGCGGTGGCCAAAAAATGGTTGTTCGAGCACTATGGCACCGAGTTTCGTGGCTGTATGACCCAGATCGGTGATGTGGCCATTGGATTTGAGTCGTGGGACTTTGTGCCCAACAATGCTTTTTTTGCGCCGGTGGCGGACGTGTCCGCGCTGGAAGCCTATATGGATGCACTGCGCAAAGCCGGTGATTCATGCGGTGCCCGCATTCGCGTTTCGGCGTCGAACGTGCCGGTGGGTTTGGGTGAGCCCCTGTTCGACAAGATGGACGCCGACATTGCCTACGCCATGATGGGCATCAACGCCGTCAAAGGGGTGGAGATTGGTGCCGGTTTTGCCAGTGTGGCGCAGCGCGGCACAACGCATGGGGACTCCCTGTCGCCGCAGGGCTTCAGGTCCAACAATGCGGGCGGCGTGCTCGGGGGTATCAGCACCGGGCAAGACCTGGAGGTGTCGATTGCCGTCAAGCCCACCAGTTCCATCATCACGCCGCGCGAGTCGATCGATGTGGCGGGCCATTCCACCGAGGTGATCACCAAAGGCCGGCACGATCCCTGTGTCGGCATTCGCGCCACGCCGATTGCCGAGGCCATGCTGGCGCTGGTCGTGATGGAGCATGCGCTCAATCATCGGGCCCAGTGCGGTGATGTGACCGTGGCCCTGAAGCCAATCAAGGCGTCAATCTGAGCGTCGCGGCTGAATGACAGATTCCGCCGCGCCCGCCCGACGCCAACACCTGGTTCCCTTTGCGGCGCTCTCCGCCAGTTATTTCGCCCACATCGGGTTTTTCAATCCCTACCTGCCCTTGTGGCTCAAGGATCTGGGCTTTGGCCTCTTTGCCATCAGCCTGCTGACCTCGGTACAGGCAGCGACCCGCCTTTTTGCGCCGTACGCCTGGGGCGCCCTGAGCGACCACACGGGCGAGCGCGTGAAGCTGTTGCGTTGGGGTGCCGGTGTGGCCTTGCTGGCGTCGCTGGGTTTGTGGTTTGACTTCGGCATCTGGTGGCTGGCCGCCGTGTTGTTGGTGATGTTCACCCACACCAGCTCCATGATGTCCATGAGCGAGGCTGCGATGGCACACCTGGTGAGCAGCGGCGGCGCGTTCGATGCGCGGCGCTATGGCCGGGTGCGCTTGTGGGGCTCCGTCGGCTTTCTGGCCACGGTGTTACTGGCCGGTGCCTGGTTCCAGCAGTTCGGCATGGCGCATTTCCCGGCCTGGACGGCGCTGACGCTGCTGGCGGTGATGGTCAGCGTGTGGCTGTTGCCCGACCTGAAGGAAGAAGCGGTGCATGGCCATGAGGTCAAGCCCGCCGTGTGGCCTGTGTTGCGGCAGCGGCCGGTGCAGTGGCTGTTTGCCTCCATGTTCTTTCATGTGCTGTCGCACATGGGGATTTATGTTTTCTTCTCGCTGTACCTGGATGCCCTGGGTTACAGCAAGACCATGATCGGCCTGTTGTGGGCCGTATCGGTGCTGGTGGAGGTTGGCTGGTTCTTCACCCAGAGTCGCTGGCTGCCGCTTTTGAGCCTGACCGGCTGGCTGGTTTTGTGTGGGGCCGCGACGGTGCTGCGCATGGGCCTCACGGCCACCAGTGCCTCGGTGTTGTCGCTGCTGGTGCTGGCGCAAGTGCTGCACGCCATCACGTTCGCTGCGCATCATTCGGTTTGCATCGCGCTGCTCTCACACCACTTTCCCGGACGTCTGCGTGGGCGCGGGCAGGCGCTGTACACCGTGATCGGCTACGGTTTTCCAGGGGTGCTGGGCGGACTGGCCGGCGGTGTTTTGAGCGAAAACTATGGCCTGGCCTCCGTATTCATTGCGACAGTAGCTACCAGTTTGATAGCAACGGCGTGTGCCTTCAGGGTTTGGCGTCTACAGCATCCAGCCACTTCTGCCAGGGGTTGAAGCCGGTGACCAGGGCGCTGGCGAGCAAGACCAGGGCGCCACCGTAGTAGATGCCGGTGCTGAGTTGTTCCCCCAGAAACAGGTGGCCCCAGGTGACGCCGAAGACGGGGATCATGAAGGTCGGGCTCATGGCCGCCACCGGCGACACATGCACCATGATGCGAATGTGCAGCCAGTAAGCCAGGCCGGACGTCACAACACCCATCACCGCTACGGCCGCCAGCGCGCCAGGTGTGAAATGCGCTTGCGGCCAGCTCCAGGCGGCACCGGGCAACAGCATCAGCAGTGACACGGCATGAATGCCTGCTGCAATTTCCAGTGGTTGCATGCGGGTGATGGCGCGTTTCATCAGCGGGGTCGAAATGCCATAGCAGGCTGACGCGGCAGTACAGGCCAGCGCTGCCAGAATGACCTGGGGCGAGGGCTCAACCGGCCCCAGGCCAACGATCAGAGCCACGCCTGCAAAGCCGCAGACACAGCCCACCAGCTTGCGCACGGTCAAGGTATCTTCTTTCAACCAGGCCGCGGCAAAGATGCCAAACACCACCGCTGTGGAATTGAGCAGGGCGCTGTAGCCCGCTGGCAGTTGCAGCGCGGCCCAGGCAAACAGCAGGAACGGAAACGCCACAGAGAGGGCCCCCAGCAAGACCAACTCGCGCCAGTGCTTGAGCGGCCAGCGGTGGCGCATGGCGCGCATCAGGACCGCCAGCGTCAGGGTCGCCATGCCAATGCGCAGCGCCGCCATCACATTGGGCCCCAGCAAGGGGCTGGCAATGCGGATCAGCATGAAGGAGGCGCCCCACAGGGCAGACAGCGCAATCAGTTGCGCAAAATATTTGGTTTTCACAGGGGTACCATTGTGCTGCATGCGACCTTTTTCCCCCCGTCGCCCAGGTGTCGCCGCCGTGCGACGATGACGCACCGATAATCAGTCCCGGTCCCAGATATTGGAAATAACCTCATGAAAACCGCTTTGATCCTCAATGGCCCCAACCTCAATCTGCTGGGTACGCGCGAACCGGCGGTGTATGGTTCGCACACACTGGCGGATGTGGAAAATCTGTGCGCGCAGGCCTGTGCCACCCATGGCTTTGTATTGGACTTTCGCCAAAGCAATCATGAGGGTGAACTGGTGGACTGGCTGCACGAGGCCGGCCGGCTGCAGGTTGCCGGCAACCTGGCTGGGGTCATTTTGAATGCGGGGGCCTACACGCACACGTCGGTGGCGCTGCATGACGCCATCAAGGGCACGGGTATCACCCTGATTGAGCTGCACATCTCCAACGTGTTTGCCAGAGAGGCGTTTCGCCATCACTCCTATATTTCACCGGCGGCCAAGGCGGTGATGTGCGGTTTTGGCGTGAGTGGTTACGCGCTGGCGATAGCCGGTCTGGCCGGCATGCAAGCGGGAGATTGAGCATGACGCTGAGAACACCTGAACTGCTGGCGCCCGCCGGTTCCCTCGCCATGCTGGAAACCGCCATGGCCTTTGGCGCCACCGCCGTTTATGCGGGCCAGCCACGTTATTCGCTGCGGGTGCGCAACAACGACTTTGGCAATATTGAGGTGTTGAAGCAGGGCATCGACCGGGCGCATGCGCTGGGCAACAAGTTCTTTCTGGTGTCCAACATCTTCCCGCACGACAACAAGATCAAAAGTTACG
Source organism: Rhodoferax sp. (assembly GCF_030646845.1). GTDB lineage: Bacteria > Pseudomonadota > Gammaproteobacteria > Burkholderiales > Burkholderiaceae_C > Rhodoferax. Next base: position 73,371 of record NZ_JAUSLE010000050.1, read on the forward strand.
TGCAGAACATGGCGCCGGTGATTGCGCTCAAGCCGGACGCCATGATCATGTCCGACCCCGGTCTGATCATGATGGTGCGCGAGACCTGGCCCGAGATGGAGATTCACCTCTCGGTGCAGGCCAATACCGTCAATTCGGCCGCCGTGAAATTCTGGAAAAGTGTCGGGGTGAGCCGGGTGATTCTGTCGCGCGAACTGTCACTGGACCAGGTGGCGCAGATTCGCCAGGAGTGCCCGGACACCGAACTGGAGGTGTTTGTGCACGGTGCACTGTGCATTGCCTATTCGGGGCGCTGCCTGTTGTCGGGTTATTTCAATCACCGCGACGCCAACCAGGGCAGTTGCACCAATTCCTGCCGTTGGGACTACAAGACCCTGCCCGGCGTGGTGGATGCCTCGGGCGATATTCTGGCGCCGCAGGCGGCGGCCGAGCGCGCTGAGGTCTACGTGATCGAAGAAAGCCAGCGTCCCGGCAGCTACATGCCAATCGAAGAAGACGAGCACGGCACCTACGTGATGAACTCAAAGGACCTGCGCGCCATCGAACACGTCAAGCGGCTGGTGGAAATCGGCGTGGATTCGCTCAAGATCGAGGGGCGTACCAAGAGTCCCTATTACGTGGCGCGTACGGCGCAGACTTATCGGCAGGCGATTGACGATGCGGTGGCCGGGCGCGAACTGGACCCCGCTTTGCTGGGGCAACTCGAAGGACTGGCCAACCGGGGATATACCTCCGGCTTCTTCCAGCGCCACACGCCCGAGTCCACCCAGAATTACCTGCGCGGCTATTCGGAGTCCGGGCGCAGCCTGTATGTGGGGGATGTGGTGTCGTTTGACGCAGCACGCGGTCTGGCTGAGGTGAACGTCAGAAACCGCTTTGCCGTGGGCGACCTGCTGGAGATCATCCACCCCGGTGGCAACCACGATCTGCAGCTCACCCACATGGAAAACCATGAAGGCCAGCCGATGCAGGTAGCACCGGGCAGCGGTCATATTGTCTGGCTGCCATTGCCCGCCACGGCGGTAGGCGCTTTCGTGGCGCGCTATGTGGCGGAGTCGGAACTGCGGGGCGCGGTTGCCGTTGAGGTGCCTGCCGGGACTGCGGTTATCACGACCTGACCGTGGCTGAGCCTGCGTCCCCGCCGCTTCTGGAAATCAACGAGGCCGAGGTCGAGATCACGGCCATCCGGGCGCAGGGCGCGGGCGGGCAAAATGTCAACAAGGTGTCCAGCGCAATTCACCTGCGCTTTGACATTCGCGCCTCCTCCTTGCCGGAAGATGTGAAGGAGCGCCTGCTGGCGCTGCACGACAGCCGCATCACCAAGGCGGGCGTGGTCGTGATCAAGGCGCAGCAGCACCGTACCCAGGAGATGAACCGGCTGGATGCGTTTTTGCGCCTGCATGAACTGGTGAACAGTGTGGCGCGCCCTCCCAAGACCCGACGTGCCACCAAGCCCAGCTATGGCTCGAAACAGCGGCTCCGTGTTGCCAAGAGCCAGCGCTCTGAAACCAAGGCCTTGCGCGGCCGGGTCAAGGAATGAGCAGCGGCGATCGGGGAGTTGAGCCGCATCAACGCAAAGCGCAGCCTTGCGTGTCAGCATGTACGGCATGGACTCAAGGAGTGAATCATGACGGCTCAACGTATTGTCATCATTCAGGGCCACCCTGACGCGGTAACCCGGCATCTGGGCCATGCGCTGGAAGACGCGTACGCGCAGGGCGCACAAGCTGCGGGGCATGAGGTGCGGCATGTGTCGGTGGCGCAACTCGATTTTCCGCTGCTGCGCAGCCAGCAGGCCTGGGAAGCGGGCACGCTGCCTCCTGCCCTGGCACCAGCCCAGGCTGATATCGCCTGGGCTCAACACCTTGTGCTGTTCTTCCCGCTATGGTTGGGCGACATGCCCGCCGTTTTGAAAGGCTTTCTGGAGCAAGTGGCCCGACCGGGCTTTGCGTTCAAGGCGGAGGGAGACAATCCTTACGCCATCAAGGGACTCAAAGGGCGCTCGGCTCGCGTGGTGGTCACGATGGGAATGCCGGCGCTGCTTTACCGCTGGTACTTTCGTGCCCACAGCGTGAAGTCACTGGAGCGCAACATCCTTGGCTTCGTCGGCATATCACCTGTTAACGAGACGCTGATCGGCATGGTGGACAAGCTGGGGGATGCTGGCGTTCAAAAGTGGACCGAGAAGTTGCGCAAGCTGGGCGCCGCTGCGCAGTAGGGAGACCGTGACCCCGAAAGGCGGGTCACCCTGCATCCTGCTTTTCCGAATACATGGCCAGGTCAGCACGGTGCGTCAACCGTTCGATGGAATCCCCGGCCTGCGCTTGGGCAAAACCGACGCTGATGGTCACCTGCAGGCCGTTCTGAATGCTGGCCCAGTCAAAATTCTTCACCGCAGCGCGGATGCGTTCGCAGACCTGCGCCGCGTCCAGCGCGTCCGCATGTCCGAACGCAAGTACAAACTCGTCCCCGGCCAGCCGTGCAGGCATGTCGCCTTCGCGAAGGTGCGACCTGAGAATCTGGGCAATGCATTGAAGCACCTGGTCCCCGACCTGATGGGAGAAACGGTCGTTAACCCGTTTGAATTGATCGATGTCAATCAAGGCCACAAACAGGGGACGTCCCAGCGCCAGGCCCTGACTTAGCATGCCGGGCGCAATCTCCATGAACCGCCGACGGTTGGCCAGGCCCGTCAACGGGTCTTCAAACGAGAGTTTTTCCAGAGTTTTCGATGTGAGCTCCATCCGCTGCAGCTCTTCATGATTCTTGCGCACCTTGAGCTGCCACGCGACCACTTTCTCGCGGCTTTTGAGGGCCTCGACATGCAGGCTTTGTTCCCGCAGCCGCAAGGCCTTGAGCTCATCGCCTGACTGTTTGTCGTGGCCCTGCTCGGCCAGTATCTGGGATGCGAGCAAATGACCAAGGGCCACCATCGGCTCGTGCTCGGCTTCCACGGCCATTTCAATCATCTTGCGGGTTCGTTGCTCTGCGCTGATCCAGTCCTTTCTGGCCCAGGCAATTTCGGCGCGCAGCCACAACTCCAGGAGGGTGAGTGAGTGGTTCCAGGGATGCCGGGCAGCCCAGGCCGCGCAGATTTCAACATCGGCCTGTGCCTCGTCCAGCTGTCCGCGCCAGCAATTCTCAATGCCCGACAGCAACGCCCACAAGGCCTGGCTGACGACATAGGCACCTTGCAGGATGCGCGCGGATGGGTTTGCGTCCTCCTGTGGGTTGTGGACTGTCCGGAGTGCGTGCAAGCGCTCAAGGTCTGGGAGTTGCCCTGTGTAATACCGCTGGCAAAAGAGTCTGAAGACTTCCGCGTGGCACTGGTTCAACCAGGGCAACACCGTGTCGGAAGAAAGCTCCTGGCGCTCCAGGATCTGGATGGCGGTTGTGAATGCTTCATCTGCCCGATCGAAGCTGCAGCCATGAGCATAGGCGACGCCGAGGTAGTTATAGGAAAGTGCCAGAGCTGGTCCGGCTGGCAGCAGCCCGCTCAGGTGCCTGCTCAACAAGGCGGATTCAACTGCCTCTTCATTGCGGCCAAGGACGCTGAAGGTATGCGACACGGTCGTGAGTGCCTCGGATTCGCCGGACACGTCGCCGACCAGCTGAAACAGAGTCGCTGCCCGCTGGCTGGATTCATTGGCTCGCCGGAAGTGCGAAACCATCCGGTCACCGTTGGCCAGACACAGCAGCGCGCGGGCTTCCAGGTGCACGTCCTGTTGTGCCCGTGCCGCCGCCAGAACCGACTTGGCCAGGGCCTGGCACGCGACGGCATCGCCTTCGCGAAGTCTGGCGCGCGCCTCTTCCAGCAATGCATCAAAATCGCCCCCCGGCAATTCCTGGACAATGTTTTCCATAGATCCAATCTGCTTTTCCGGAATACCTTCGTCGAGATATTTGCTCCGGGTTCGGTAACTGAAACGCCAACGCCTTGCGGGTGAATAGCGCAGAAAAAATCACGAATGTCTGATTTTTTTCGCCCGCTCCATATGCCCAATCCAACAGGCAACGCGAGGACTACAGAACCGGGGACGAACAGAGCAGTTCCCCCGTGCAACTCAGCCACCCTTCCAGTCAACGCACCGGGATAGGGCCTGTAGCTTTGCGTCTGCAGCTTCCGCCGCGTTTGCCAATGTAAAAAATTGTAACAGGTCTGATCTGCGATCCAGCGCCCTTGGGCCGCGTGGCGCAAGCCGCTGGCTGCGAGTCGACGGGCATGAACCATAATGCTGCGACATCGGGCCCGTCCGGTGTCGCAGAACACAGCCATGTCACCGGTTGTGACGGCGCGGGTCTCGTCGGCAACAGGAGAAAAAGTTGGCTATTCAGTGGTTTCCGGGTCATATGCATTTGACCAAAAAAGCCATCAGCGAACGTATCAAGAACATTGATGTGGTGGTTGAATTGCTCGACGCTCGCCTGCCAGGCTCCAGCGCCAACCCCATGCTGGCCGAGCTCACCGCGGGCAAGCCGACGTTAAAGGTGCTGAACAAGCAGGACCTGGCCGACCCGGCCCGTACCGCGCTCTGGCTGGCGCATTACAACGCGCAGCCTGGCACCCGGGCGCTGGGGCTGGACGCCAGCGTCTCCGCCCCTGCCAAGGCCCTGGCACAGGCGTGCTTCGCGCTGGCGCCCACCCGTGGCGGCAATTTCAAGCCGATGCGCGTGCTGATTTGCGGCATTCCCAACGTGGGCAAGTCCACGCTGATCAACACCCTGACGGGCAAACGTGCGACCAAAACCGGCGACGAGGCCGGCATCACCAAGCTTGAACAGCGCATCTCCCTGGCCGATGACTTCTACCTGTATGACACGCCGGGCGTGCTGTGGCCGCGCATCATCGTGGCCAAGAGCGGTTACAACCTGGCCGCCAGCGGGGCCATTGGCCGCAACGCCTTTAATGAAGAAGAGGTCGCGCTGGAGCTGCTGGACTACTTGAAAACACACTACGCAACCCTGGTGGAGGCTCGCTTCAAATTGGAGGGCGTAGCCACCATGACCGACGAGGAGTTGCTGGAAGCCATTGGCCGCAAACGCGGCGCCCTGCAAGGTGGCCAGCGCATCAATCTGCAAAAAGCGGCCGAGATTGCGATCTACGATTTTCGCGCCGGAGTGATGGGCCGCATCACGCTGGAAACCCCTGAGGAATTTGCAGAGTGGCTGGCAGCGGGCGAAAAACTGGATGCCCAGCGCCAGGTGAAGAAAGACGCCATCGAGCTGGACCGCAAGATCAGGTTCAAAAAAATCCCGCGACCCGATTCGCGTTCTTCTTCATAGATTGCCGCTGCGCAGCGCCAGGTCCGAACACGGAAAAGCGACGCAGGGCAGCACATACCCCTCAAGCTTTTCTTCGGCACTCAGGCCCGGCCATTCGATTTCGTAACGCACTTTGCCGTGCATCAGTTGCGCTATGCAGGTGCGGCAGGTGCCGTTGCGGCATGAGCTGGGCCAATCAATGCCACCCTGCTCAAGCGAGGCCAGCAGGGGCTGGTTGGCCCAGGCATCAATCTGTTGGTCATCAGATTCGACATTGGCAATGAAAAATGGCGGTGGTGCAGTAGCTTTCATACGGATATTTTATTGAGCCGTAGAATGACCTTTAGCCGTTGCGCGATATGTGATTTTTGCTATATAAAAAATATGGCGTCTTGCCGTCGGGTCAGATTTTCTGGCACCTGCCCAGCGCCCAAAACCTCCAACATTGACCTTCCACCATGAAATCCATTCTTCCCCTGAGCCTGCTGATCCACCCGGACAAAAACGACCCCCAGCCACTGGTCATTTACCACGGCCGCAACTGCCCGGACGGGTTTGCGTCTGCGCTGGCGGCCTGGCTCTACTACGAGGGCAAGGCCGAGTTCCTGGGGCTCGATCATGGCGACATCAAGTCGGTGGACGATCTTCCGGCAGTGGAGGGTCGGGCTGTCTATATTCTTGATTTCTCTTTCTCACCCGAACTCCTGCGCAGCATTGAGGAGCGAGCCGCCAAACTGGTGATGCTTGACCACCACAAGAGCGCCGCAGACAAGCTGACGGGTTTCTCCTGCCGCTGCGGCGTTGTCCATTTCGACATGCACAAGTCAGGTGCCAGGTTGGCCTGGGAGTTTTTCCATCCTGAGCAGCCAGTGCCTGATCTGGTGCGTTTTGTCGAAGATCGGGACATCTGGGTCTGGCAATACCCCGAGAGTGCCGGCTTCCTGGCGGCGCTGGACATGGAGCCGTTCAACTTTGAACGCTGGAACGAGATTGCCTCCTTCGATGCCGTGCAGTTGTCGATCTACGTTGAGCGTGGAAGGGCCATGGACGAGAAGTTCAGCAAGCTGGCCAGTGGCATCGCGGAGGCCGCCCAGGCTCTCACCTTCAATGGCGTGACCGGAATGATGGTCAACGCGCCCGGCGTTTTCCACAGCCTCGTCGGCGACATTCTCTCCAGACAGAGCGGCACCTTTGCGCTGATGTGGAGCACTGACAAGAGCGGCGTCATCAAGGTCGGGCTGCGTTCACAACGCAGCTTTGACTGTATCCCGCTGGCGGAAAGCATGCGCGGTGGCGGACATGCGCAGGCCTGTGGTTTCAAGATGGGCGCCGAGCGACTGCCGGAACTGCTCAGCGGCCAGTTTGATGCGAAGAGCGTCGCGCGCAGCGACAGCTAACGCTGCCCGGTCGAAAGAATCGCGGCTTTCTTTTCTTCATACTCCTGCTTCTGGATTTCTCCCCGCGCAAATCGCTCGTTCAGGATCTGCAGTGCTGAATAGCTCGGATCGCCCCAGGTGTCGGTTGGCCCCGGCGAACGGCCCGACATGTGCCCTGGTCCGCGATGATGGTGGTGCCAGCGCTCGCCAGACCGCCGACCCAGCATGAAGATGACAACGATGCCCACCACGATCAGGACCAGCATCACCAGTGGGCCACCCCACCCGAAACCCCCGCCGCCATTCCACATGTGCCCGTGATAGGGCCAGTTCATGGGTGGGTAGGGCGCCGTCGGCTCCCGGGATGGCTGCGCCAGCGCCAGCAAGGGGTGCAACACCGCGAAGAAGGTAACGGTCAAGAATGTCAACAGCCTGGTTTTCATTTCGTGGCTCCATTTCTCGAAGAATCAGCGATCACCGTGAACGCGGCAGGGATGCAGCATGGTGCAGCAGGCGAATCTGTCTTTGATGGATCACAACAAGACTCGCTTTGCCGTGGTGTTTCCTTTCATCACTTGCGCAACGCATCCGTTTGCCTGCAAACCCTGCAAGGTCTTCGGGCTTGTTCGACAATTCAGTTTTCAATGTCAGAACGCCAGGCCTCCGCCATGACCCAATCCCTGAAGATCGACTTCGTCTCCGATATTTCCTGTCCGTGGTGCGCCATCGGTCTGTCTGCGCTGGAGCAGGCGCTCGACAAGCTTCAGGGAGAGGTCGCCGCCGAACTGCACTTTCAGCCCTTCGAGCTCAACCCGCAAATGCCGCCGGGCGGGCAAGACATTGGCGAGCATCTGGCGCAAAAGTACGGCTCTACGCCCGAGCAGCAGGCTGAGATTCGTGACACCATTCGCCAGCGGGGCGCCGATGTCGGCTTCAGTTTCAATGCCGGCGGGCGTGGCCGCATCTACAACACCTTCGATGCGCATCGTCTGCTGCACTGGGCTGGGCTCGAAGCGGCGGCCAGGCAGCCAGCGTTGAAGAAAGCGTTGCTGGTGGCCTGCCACAGCCACAGCCAGAACATGGAGTCGCACGAGGTATTGCTGCGCGCGGTGGAGCAGGCAGGCCTGGACGTGCCGCGCGCCCGTGCGATTTTGGCCAGCGACGAATTTGCCCCCGAGGTGCGCAAGCGCGAAGCCTTCTACACCCGCCAGGGCATTCATTCGGTGCCGGCCGTCATCATCAACGATCGTCACCTGATCTCGGGCGGCCAGCCTGCAGCCGCATTCGAGCAGGCTCTGCGCCAGATTGCGGCGGACACGTCCGGGACATAAGCGTGACCGCTGCGCCCACGGCGATGGGGATGGTGAGGGCCAGGCTTAGGGCGTCACGGTCACGCGCCACCAGGTCGCGTTGGCCAGCAGCAGGCAGCCGCCGCCCGCGACCGGGGTGATGCGCTCAACCCGTGCGGGAAGTGGCAGCAGTTCGGCCAGCTCCTGCCACTGTCCCGGTGCATCCCAACGCAGCGCGTGCAAGGCCCGAAGCTGCATGTCCGGAACAATGATCGTCGGCCGGTGGCCCGGCTGCTCCACGGTCACGGCCAGTTGCTGCTCCCGCTCGCCCATGCGATGATTGGAAACATCCATTGCCGTGGCATAAGGTTCCAGCCGTGGTGGGCGAAAGTGGTGCAGCGTGAGGATGCCGCCCACGTGCGGCGTTGTCACGCTGGCAACGTCAAGCCGCCCATCGCCATCAAAATCCGCGACACCCACCGGGTTAAGCCAGCGAAAGGGCGCGCCAGCATAGGGGCCGCGCGCCACTTCAAGCAACGCCTTGTCGGCTGCCGATTCTGTTGCACCGCCGGGCTGTGACGTGGGACGCAATCCGAACACCACCAGGGCAGCGCCGCGAATGGCATCGGATTCCACCAGGATGATCTCGTCGCGACCGTCCCCATCCAGATCGGCAAGCCGTGGCACCCGATCCTCAAACACCCGGTGCAAGGGCAGGCGGTAGACCACTTCCCGGGGCACGCCCGACGGTGCCGACACCAGCGCATGAAGGCTGGCCGCATGGACGGGTGAGCCGAGCGCCGTGTGCGGGTAGCGAGCGGTGGGTGAGCCCAGCCACGCCCACAGGACGTCGCGCTGACCGCGCACGGCCTGACTGCTCGGCAAACGCTGTTGCGCAGTTGCCGGTGGCGCGGTGGACGTCGGTGCCTGGATGCCGCATTGGCTGATGGAGGGCTCCAGCATGAGGCCCATCGCCGAAGAAGCGCCTGCGATCCAAAACTGGCTGACGCACACCAGGGTTAGTGCCACAGTTTGAGGCAAGCGTGCGAGCTGGTGTTTTCTTTGGTTGGCTGTATTCACCGGTCTTTGTCGGACCGAAAAGATATTTCTTACAGATGCACACCTTTGACTGCCGACCGCACCCCGTCTGTCTGGGCCGACCGGTCCGCGAATCAGCAGCCCAATTGACCAGCCAGTGCCAAAAAATCCTGCGCGTGCCAGGTGTTGGCGGGGTCGGGGGAGACGTCTTTGGGGTGCGCCGCGCCGAATTCAGCAGGACGTTCAATGTAGGCAGTCTGCAGGCCGCAGGCACGCGCGGCGGCCAGGTCGTCCTGGTGGGCGGCCACCAGCATCACGTCCGCCGGAGCGACGTCAAACACCCGGGCCACGCCAAGGTAGGTGGCGGGGTCGGGCTTGTAGGCCCGAAACACCTCGGCCGACAGGATGCAGTCCCACGGCAGGCCGGCGCGCTTGGCCATGTTGGCGAGCAGACCGATGTTGCCGTTGGAGAGCGTGCAAATCGTGTACCGCGATTTCAGTCGCGTGAGACCGGCCACCACATCGGGCCAGGGGTCCAGCCGGTGCCAGGCTTTGTTCAGCTGCTGCTTTTGCACTTCTGTCAGGTCGGTCAGGCCAAATTTTTCCAGAATCCCATCCAGGATGAGTCGGTGCAAGTCGTCGATCAGGGTCCAGCCCAGCTCACCGGACCTCACCCGGCGCATGGCGGGCTGGTAGCCTGCGCGCCAGGCCAGCGCGAACTCGCCGCCGTCCACAGTCGGGCGCAGCGCCTGCACTTCGCGGGCAATCCCGGTGTGCCAGTCGACGACCGTGCCGAAGACATCAAAAGCCAGCACTTTGGCGGGATGGGAGGGAGGCGATTCGTTCATCTGGTCGACTTGGCAAAAGGGAACTTGCCGCCCAAATTCCGGGCGGAGAGGTTCAGGTGCGAACCCTGCCGTCACCGGTCAGCATGGAGAGTTCCACGAACCTGGAGGCGACATGGTCGGTCGAGGAAAACTGAACATTGAAGCCGCCGAACGATGTACTTCCAATCGACTCAATGCCCTGAATGAGTCCGTCCCGCGTAACGCCCTTGCTCCCCGCACGACGCAGCCCTTCTGTGAACAGCTTTGCGGCCAGATAGCCCTCCATGCTGGAGTAGTTGGCCCGCGCATCTCCCCCCGCCTTTTTGACTGACTCAATAAACTCGCGGGCAATAGGTTGGGAGGCGTTGTAGGGCGAGGGCATCACCTGCGACACCACGACACCCGCACCCTCTTTACCCAATTCATCAGCCAGGGCCTGTGTCCCCACAAATGACACGTTGTAGAAGGTGCCGCCATAACCCGACTTGCGCGCCGCGCGAATGAAGGCTGCGCATGCCTTGTAAGCGCCGACTTGAACCACTGCGTCAGGTGCGGCCGCCAGGAGCGTTTTGACGGCGCCGTCCACATCGACGGTGTTGCGTTCTACCGTGGCTTGCGCGACCGGTTTGAGGTTGAGTGCCCCGAGCGCCAGGGTCACGCCATCGAGTCCTGCCTTGCCATAAGCGTCATTTTGGTAGAAGACGGCTATTTTCTTCAGCCCCAGATTGGTCAGCTGCTTGACGATCAGCGCAGTTTCATCGTTGTAGGAAGCACGCAGGTGAAACACATGTTTGCTGAAGGGCTCGCGCAGCGCCATGGCCCCGGTAAACGGCGCTATGAATGGCACTTGCTCCTTCTTCACCAGTGGCAGGGCGGCCAGACTGGTGGGGGTCCCGATGTAGCCGAACAATGCGAACACGCCCTCATCGATCAATTTGCGCGTGTTGGCAGCGCATCGGTCGGGCTCATAGCCATCGTCCATCTTCCTGATTTCAATGGTCTTGCCGCCAACACCCCCCTGGGCGTTGATCTGGTCAAACCAGACCTTGGCACCCTGGTAGAACTGTATTCCCAGTTGGGCTGCCGGACCGGTGAACGCTGCCGATTGGCCCAGAATAATGGTGCTGCCGGTTTGGGCACGCGCGGGATTGAAGCCAGCCAGCGCGGATGCGCCAGCAGATATGGAGAATTGTCGACGTGTGATCATGCGATATTGTCTTTCATTCCCTGAGTCGTTGGCGTCAGGTAGTTGTCATCTTTGTCCGTGCCAGCCAGGCATCCACGCACTGGTTGAAGGCGGCAGGCTGATCCACCATGACCCAATGGCCGGTGTGAAACGCCTGCACCGCACAGCCCGGCCGCTGGGCCACCTGCGCCAGCCATTCGGGTGAATGAAACATGAACGGCTTGCGCTCGCCATAGAGGTAGAGCAGGGGGCAGGCCGGGTCGACCTGCGCTGCGCCACGAAAGCCACCGAGCAGGCCAAACCACTGCATGGCGTAGGGGTAGTTCATCTGCCAGCCTATGCGTGCGGGCTCGGTGCGGCAGCGCAGGGCGCGTGCCATGCTCCGCGTCATGCGGTTGCCCAGTGCGCCACTGATGGCGCCGCCCAGCTTCCATGCCAAAGCCAGCCAGAACTGGTAGGCAAAGACCTGCCATTTGGCGCTGGCGGTGAGCGATTTCAGAAATGCCCTGGCGTTGTGGTCGCCAATGTCCACCGCCACAATGCGCGCCACCCGCGCCGGATGCCGCATGGCGTACTCGTAGCCGAACATGCAGCCCCAGTCGTGCAGCAGCAGGGTGACCGGCTGGCCCGGACTGATCGCCTCGACGATCTGGCTGAACAGCGCCGTCATCTGCGCCAGCGAGGTTGCGCGCGCCGGCTGCGCCACGTCAAAGCCCGGCAGGGTGAAGCGCACGCAGCGGTATTGGCTTTGGAGCGCTGCGACCGTGCCGTCCCACAGGCGGTGGGTATCTGGCCAGCCGTGGATCATCACGATGGTGTGCGGGCCGTCGCCTTCGATGAATACGTCGATGCCGTCGATGTTTAGTGCGGGAGTGGTCATGGCGTGGCGTGGGCAACGCCCCAGTAGTGGAAGGTCATGGGCCGCGGGCCGGGCAGGTAGCGGGTGTGCAGGTCAGGCAAGGCAAAGCCCGCCGCCTGCAGCAGGGCGGGAATGTCGCGTCCCAGGTGGCAACCGCCAGAGAACTTGCCCCACAAAGGTTGCAGCCGCTCTTGCCAGCGCCGCACCGATTCATCGGGCGCGCGGCCATGCTCACAATAAAGCAACTGCCCGCCAGGCGCGAGCACGCGGCGCATTTCAAGCAGGGCGGCCAGCGGGTCAGGGATGGTGCACAGGGTGTAGGTGATCAGCACCGTGTCAAAGCTCGCGTCGGGCAAGGGAATTTTCTCGGCCGACAGGCCCAGCAGTTCCACGTCCAGCCCGGCCTGTGCGATGCGCTCGCGGGCCAGCGGGTGCAACTCCAGCGCCGGGTCCAGCGCCGTGATTTTGGTGACGCGGGTCTTGTCGTAATAGCGCATGTTCAGCCCGGTGCCGATGCCCACCTCCAGCACACGGCCCTGCGCCAGTGGCACGACCAGCTGGCGCTGGCGGCCCACCATCGGCAAGCCGCAGGCATAGTCCAGTGCGTGGGGAAGGATGTGGCGGTCGTACCAGGAGCTGCTCATGCCACTTTCACACCGTTCCAGAACGCCACCCGGCCGCGCACCATCTCGGCTTCGGGCTTGGGATCGGGGTAGTACCAGACGGCGTCGGCGAGCATGTCGCCGTTGACGATCAGCGAGTAATAGCTGGCCTGGCCCTTCCAGGCGCAGGAGGTCTTGTGATTGCTGAAGGTGGTGAACTCGCGCTTGAGCGCACTCTCCGGAAAGTAGTGATTGCCTTCCACCAATACGGTGTCGTCACTCTCGGCGATGACGGTGTCGTTCCAGATGGCTTTCATGGGTAGCTTTCAAGGTGAATTGGGTTGGATGTCCCCGTCGATTGTGCGTTCAATGCTTCTAAATAGATAGCAAATAGGACTCCAAAACAATCAGGTTCTGATCCAGATTAGCCAAGCCCGGCCGCCGGACAACCTACTGCACTGTTTCCAGTTCGACCGGACCAGGAAAGGGCTTGCTATTCAACCGCATGGGGCGTATTGTAAAAAGATCGCGCGCGCTCAGCGCGCTGGGGGTCACGATGAAAGCCGCCATTCTTCACGACGTCGGTCAATCCCTGAGTGTGGAAGAAGTTCCTGTTCCTTCGCCAAAACCCGACGAGGTTCTCATTCAAGTCGAGGCCTGCGGCGTCTGCCACTCCGATCTGCATATCGCCGACGGGGATCAGCCTATGCTCAAGTCCTTGACGAAACAGCGACTGATCCTGGGGCACGAAGTCGTTGGACGGGTCACGAAGACAGGCGATGCCGTGGATCACCTCAAAGTGGGAGACCGGGTCGGTGCGGCTTGGCTGCATGCCAGTTGCGGTGTCTGCGAACAGTGCCTGGAGGGTCTGGAGAACCTGTGTCGCAAGGGCGTTATCACCGGCGTGATGGTTGATGGCGGGTACGCAGAGTTCATGTGCGCCAGAGCCAGTCATGCGATGCTCATTCCACCATCCCTCAGCTCGGTCGAGGCCGCTCCCCTGTTCTGTGCAGGCGTCACCGTTTACCGTGCCCTGCATAACGCCGGGGTCGGTTCGGGCAAGCGCGTGGCCGTGGTCGGTGTTGGCGGACTCGGACACCTTGCGGTCCAAGTGGCCACAGCCTTTGGAGCCGAGGTCATTGCGTTGGATGTGGATGAAAGCAAACTTGCCTTGGCTCGACAGCTAGGCGCGTCAATTGCCTTGAACGTGACAGATCCGGAAACTCTCAAGACGATCAGAAAGCTTGGCGGTGTGCACGTGGCCGTCGTCACCTCTGCTGCCAAAGCGGCTTACGACTCAGCTTTCAAATACTTGCGTCCCGCTGGCACACTTTGCGTTGTAGGCCTGCCAGCCGAGGCACTTGTTTTCTCCGCGTTGTCGATCGTTGGCGCAGAAGCACGGATTGTGGGGGCGTCTGTTGGCACGCGGGAAGACTTGCGTGCCGTACTGCAACTTGCCGCCGAAGGGAAACTCCGCTGTCACACAGAGGAGCAACCGTTGGATCAAGTCAATCAGGTTTTTGAACGCATGCGACAAGGTCAAATCAGTGGCCGCGTGGTGTTAACGTGCCAGTCAAAGCATCACAACCATTGAACTGGCCGATGATCGGTGGTTGTTCAGCTTGATGCACTGATGGCGAGCAATGCGTCTTCCCGTCAGAAGGTGGCCGCCGCGTAGTAGCCCTCCCAGACGCAGCCGTTAAAGCCGCGTCCACAGCACGACATCGGCTCCCGGTGGCGGTGAACGAAGGTTGACGCCCAGTTCACGTGCCTGCTGTTCCAGTGCCCGGAAAACTGCAACTGCCGATTCACGGTCCAGCGCGCCGTTCACCAGTCTGGCGTCCACCGCCTTTGGATTTTCTTCACCTGTCATGCCGCGAGAATTACCTGATTTTCGACAGATGCCCGTTGCCAGCAGCCCTGCGCCGCATGAGATACCGCATCACTAAAGCGCAGCCCAGCACCAGTGCGAACCAGCCGACCAGGGAGGCGCTGGCCACGATGCCCTGCATGCCCGGCGACTTGATGAAGTAAGGGGAGATCAGCACGGTCAGGCCGATGAGTGCGCACAGAATGCCCTTTTGCAGCAGCTCGCTGTTTGCTTTATTGCTGCGCTGGCTGGATGGGGTGTTGAGTTTGAACATGGGTGTCTCAGGGCAATCGGGCAAATGCACGAGTGGGCGAATAGTAGCGGTTTGAGGTCACACTGTTTGCAAGCCGCGTCAAGATTCAGGGTTTGCCGCCAGTCGTCATCTGGGCGATCCGCATGATCATGAACTCGGCGGGTTTCACCATCGCCACGCCGATCAGGCAGACCAGCCGGCCGTGGTCGATGTCGTCCTGCGTCATGGTCGTGCGGTCGCAACGCACAAAGTATGCTTCCTCCGGTTTGCTGCCGAGCAGCGCGCCGCTGCGCCACTCGTTGTAGAGAAAGTCGGAAATGGTTGCGCACACGTTGGCCCACAGCGCGCTGCCATTGGGCTCGAACACAGCCCATTGCGTGCCGCGGTCGATGGACGCACCCAGGTAGTTGAAGTAGCGGCGCACGTTGAGGTATTTCCACTCGGGGTCGTTCGAGACGGTACGGGCGCCCCACACGCGAAGTCCGCGCCCCCTGAATGCGCGCAGGCAGTTCACGCCCATCGGGTTCAGCAGCTCTTGCTGGGCGGCGTTGATTGCCAGCTCGAAACGCAGCGCGCCGTGCACGATTTCATTGGCCGGCGCCTTGTGCACGCCGCGTTCGATGTCGCTGCGTGCATAGATGCCGCACACGAATCCCGAAGGCGGCAGCACGATTTCCAGCGGCTGCGCGCTGTTGGCCCCCGCCAGTGGATTGGGCGTGATGACCCACGGGTAGTAAAGCGCGGCGCGCGAGGAATCGAGCTCGCTGCGCAACTCGCGCATCTGCTCTGGTGTCACGTCCGGCGGGGCGTCCAGCACCGCGATGCGGTAGCGCAGCGGCTCGGCCACATGCATGAGCAGCGCGGTCTGAATCGCGCGGTAGACCGAGCCGTTGCCCAGATCGACGAAGGCCGAATAGCCGGGCGCCGCGACGATGGAGACATCGGCAAGATCCACGAGGACGGACAACGCCGCCGCGTACTCGTTCGCGTCCGGCACGGCACCTTCGGCGCTGCCGGTGAAGCCCGTGACCACGCGAACGACATACAGGCGTTGGCCGCCGTTCTCGAAAAATGCGCGCGCCGCATGGGCGATGTAATTGCGCTGGTGCAGTGCTTTGGTGTCGCTGTCAAACGCGAGGTCGTCGACACCACCGTAGATTCGCTCGTAGTCGGTGAAGCTCGTCAGTAGTTCCGGGGCAACCCCTACCGGCCCCTTGCTGGTGGGGCCGACGAAGGCACAAGTGCTGGTCGCCACGCCTTCAATGGACTTCGGTCGAACGCTGGTTTCCTCCACGTAGACGCCAGGTGCAAGGTATTCAGACATGGTTCACCTCCTCGGACTGGGCCTCTACAGAAATGGCCTGTTTGAAATTTTATAGCGCTAGAGCGATTGCAGGTGAAGAAAGCCCATGGCGTGAATGCCTGACGACTTTGTCACTGCTGTTGCCGGCGCTGTGTGCAGTAGCGAACAGACGGGGGCGATCGAAAGACGGATAACCGGATCAGCAACGAAGGGCCTCAGCGCCGGT
The DNA here is from genome assembly GCF_030646845.1 of Rhodoferax sp. GTDB lineage: Bacteria > Pseudomonadota > Gammaproteobacteria > Burkholderiales > Burkholderiaceae_C > Rhodoferax. The sequence goes on from NZ_JAUSLE010000050.1 coordinate 89,462, forward strand.
TGATTCGAGTTTGCCCTAGAAACAACCAGAGTGAGATTCGCCCGCTGCGTATCCGACGGGCTCAATTGACGAGGAAGAATAAATGAACAGATTGACAAGCATTTCTAAAACATCGATGTGGTCCACGGCATTGCTGCTGGCCGCTTTGATGACTGGTTGCGGTGGTGGTGGCAGCTCAGGCATGGCTATTACAGCTGCCGCCGGTGTGACCGTTGCCCCGGGTGCCGCCGGAATTGCAGGTGGCACAGCCACCGATCCCACGGTGAGATCCTCAAGCCCCACGAATAACGCGACCGATGTGCCGACCAGCCAGAACGCTGGAACCGCTACCTTGGTGACAGCCATCTTCCGCCAGGCGATGAATCCGGCAACGATCAACTCGGCCCCGGCCGGCACGCAGCTCACGTTCACGCTCAAGGAGACCAGCGGCAGCAACGTCCCCGGCACCGTTGCCATGAATGCGGCCAACACGGTGGCAACCTTTACGCCCACAGCGTCCGGCCTGACCCCGAACACCAGCTATACCGCCACGGTGACCACGGCGGCCAGGAACGCTGCTGGCACCGCCATGGCCAATCCCGTGGCATGGACCTTCATGACCAGGGCCGTCGCGTCCGTCGGTCTGTTGCCGGTGAACCTTGGCACGGCGGGCAATTTCGCGATTCTGTCGAAATCAGGCATTTCGACCGTGCCAGGCTCCCTGGTGACCGGCGATATTGGCGTCAGTCCCATTGCCCAGGTCGCGATCACGGGGTTTTCAGAGACCATGGACTCCTCGAATACATTTTCGCGATCCGCTCAAGTGGTCGGCAAAATCTACGCGGCTGACTACGCGCCGCCTACGCCCACCAACATGACGACCGCCATCGGTGACATGGAGATCGCCTACACCGACGCCGCCGGACGGACATTGCCGGACTTTACCGAACTGGGCGCTGGAGCAATTGGCGGGCTAAACCTTGTTCCTGGTCTTTACAAATGGAGCACCGGTGTTTCAATAGCCACCAATGTCACGCTCACGGGCAGTGCAACCGATGTCTGGATTTTCCAGGTGGCGGGCGACATCACCCAGGCCAGCGCGACGAATGTGACGCTGGCGGGTGGTGCACTGGCCAAGAACGTCTTCTGGCAGGTCGCCGGTGGCACGGGTGTGACGATTGGAACAACGGCCCACTTCGAGGGCGTCGTCCTGGCTGTCACAGCGATCAATCTGCAGACCGGCGCGTCCGCGAAGAGCAGATTGCTGGCACAGACAGCGGTCATTCTTCAGCAGAATGCGGTCACGCAGCCCGCTCCGTAACAAGACAGGCGCCTCATAGCCGGGACCTGACCAACGGCTTCGACCGCTGGATCAGGGGGGCGCAATGCCGAGAAACTCGGCCAGCGCCGGGGTGGCCATGGCGCCATTGTTGGTGACCACCTGACCGCTGCGGATGTTGCGGGCCAGGATGTAGGGCACCGACTCAATCCCCAGGCTGGTGAACAGCTGGGTGTTCTTCTTGATGGCCGCCTCCAGATCGGACGGGACACTGGCCGATGCAGCCATGCCACCCGTGCCGGCCAGAATCGATTTTTCATGCGCGGTCATCATCTCTGCGGGATTGGCGGCTGACAGCAGCGCTGCCCCTTGCGTCGCACTCTTGGCGTTCATGATGGCCACCGGGATCCAGACGAACTTCACCTTGTTGTGCAGCGGCACTGAGGCTTCCCACAAGTGGCCGCAATGCGGGCACTGGGGGTCGAACAGCACATACACCGCCTGGGCGCTCATCATGGAACCCACGGTGAAGCCCTTGCCCTGCGAGGCGACCGCTTCATAGGGCTGCGCCGGTTTGGTTGCTGTGGTTGTCTTGTCCGCTGCATCCTGCGGGGAGCAGCCTGCCAATGCAAAAACCAATGACGCGACGAGGGGAAAAGCCAGTTTTTTGAATTTCAATTTGTATCCTTGTTGATGAGCGGGCCGGCGTCTGCCTTGGCCCTCATTTTGGCAGCGATGTACTCGCCATGGGTCACGTGCAGCAGCCCGGCGATCTTGCTGATCAGGTGGTTTTCATGCGCATCCAGATGGGCATCGGCGTAGGCCACTTGCCACATCGCTTCCACCATGCGCACTTTTTGCTCGTGCGTGAAATGCTCGTTGATGCTGGAGGTGAAGCGGTGGTAGTCGTAAGCCGATTTGGCCGTGCCTTCCGCCAGCTCCACCAACCGCGCGAGCTCGTCATCCGCGAGCGCGAATTTCCGGCGCAGCGCTGCGACCACGGCGTTGCGTTCGGCAGCGTCAATGGCGGGGTCGGCCCGCATGACCTCCACCAGCAACACGGCGGTGGCAAGCTGCAGCGCGTGTTCCTGCGCCGCGGGCGATTGGCCCGCCGCCGGCGCCATGAAGGTGTCCAACAGATCTTTGAGGGTTCGCAGCATTTAAACGTTCCGCTGTGTGGTTTGAATTTATAAGATTTAGGGCCCTGGCCCACGTGGAATATGCGCAGTTAGCTATTAATATTATAGCAACACTAGGGCGGCTTGATCTGATTGCCGCGTCGCCAGAAGCGCCCCATCATGGGTTTGACGCTCACACCGTGCAGAAGAATGGACAGTGTCACCACGATCAGCGTGAGCTGGATCATTTGCAGCGCCAGCGTCTCGGGCAGCCCGTGTTGTATGGCGTACATCAGGTAGTAGAGGGAGCCGATCCCGCGCACGCCAAACCAGCCCGTCATGCCGCGTATTCGCCACGAGGTGCCAGTGCCCATCAGACCAATGACGACACTGATCGGCCGCGCCACCATGAACAAAAACAGCACCAGCCCGACCGCCTCCCAACTCCAGGAGTTCAGAAACAGCGAGCCGCCGACCAGCAGGACCAGCATCACTTCCGACAGCCGCTCCAGATGCTCCTTGAAGACCAGAGAACCTTCGCTGACGGTTGGCAGGGGCTCGGCCGCATGGTTTTTCTCGGTAGACACCTGCGTTGCCCTGGCCAGCTTCTGCTCCGTCTGGCGCAGGGCCACGGCGGCGAAAAAAACCGCCAGAAAACCCCAGGCGTGAAACATCACGCTCAAGCCATAGACGAAAGCAATCAGCCCGAGGCCCAGGAAGTCGTCCATCAACTCATGCCGGTGGGGTTCGCGGCGCAGCTTCCAGCCCAGCCGCGCCAGCGCAACGCCCGCGGCAACGCCAATCGCGATGGCGCCCAGGGTGGCCCACAACACATCCACCACGACCCAGTTCAGGCCGGTGTCGCCCAGTTCATGCAGACCCAGCAAGCCCAGCCCCAGCATCACAAACGGGAAGGCGCTGCCGTCGTTCATGCCGGCCTCGCAGGTCAGGGTGAAGCGCAGCTGGTCGCGGTCGCCGGGATGGCGGCTTTGCACATCGGTGGCCAGCACCGGGTCGGTCGGGGCAAGGATCGCGCCCAGCAGCACGCCGGCACCCAGGGGCAGGCCCAGCACGTAATAAGCGAAGGCCGCGACCATCGCCACGGTGATCGTCATGGAGGCGGTGGCCAGCAGGATAGGCGCGCGCCAGCGGGCAAAGCTGAACGGCACCGGCATTTTGACGCCGGCAGAAAACAGCGAAATCAATACCGCAATTTCAGTCAGCACTTCCAGCAGTGCGGACTCCTTGAGCGGATTGAAGTGAAACAGATTGAGCACACTCGGCCCCACCAGCAGCCCCACCGCCAGATAAATAATGGCGGCCGTGACCGGCGAGCGCTTGAGGATGGTGGAGGTAAGGCCCCTGACCAGCAGCAAGCCGCCGACCAGCATGAACCATTGAGCGTTAGTCATCGATGCGGTTCGGATACATGCATGTCAGTTTAGTTCAGGGGGATGCCGCGGCCAACGCGAGGTGGGGTAAAACTCCCTTTGTCCTACAGCACACGGCCCGATATTGGCAAATAATGAACCATGCAAATCCAAATCAATACCGACCATCACATTGAAGGTCACGAGGCGCTGGTGGCTTGGGCTACCGGTGAAATTAAAACTGCCCTGAGCCGGCACAGTGATCACATCACGCGGGTGGAGGTTCACCTGAGCGATGAGAACGGGCACAAGAGCGGCACCAGCGACAAGCGCTGCGTCATGGAGGCTCGCGTCGAAGGGCGCCAGCCCCTCGCGGTGACGCACCACGCGGAGACGCTGTATCTGGCCGTTACCGGCGCCGCTGACAAGTTGACCCGGCTGATCGCCAGCACCCTCGGTCGTGCTGCACGGGCCGAGCCGTCGCCCGAGTGAGTCTTCGGCGGTAGCGACCAATGGCCCGGCTTGCCCGGGCTACTGATTGACCCATTGCTGAATTTTTTGACTGGGCTGGGCGGTGTCCGCGTCCATGGACATCTCCTGCAGCTCCGTCGCGGCAAACACGCCCACGATGGCCGAGAGTATTGACAAACCCAGTACGCCCAAAACCGTTTTCATTTCAAGCCCTCCAAAGTGTTAGCCGATGGCCGGAAGAAAGCTCAACGCCAGTGACGCTGGCCGCGATGACCATCCCCGTAGCGGAAATCCAGTTCAACCCCGATCGGGGCGTAGTAGGGCCGCGCGTAGTAGCCGCGGTAGACCGGGGGCGCCATGATCACCGGGGCGGGTTGCAGGTACTCCGGCTGTTGATATTGATACTGATACCCCACGCCGCCAGCCGGGCCTGCCATCTGTGAGCTGGCTCCGACCGGAGAAACCTGAAGCTGGATGCTTGGACCCGGGTCGCTCGGCATTTGCACGCTGTACTGCTTGCCGGCGTATTCATAAACCACGTTGTACGCCACAGGCCGGTTTTCATAGAACGTCTGGGTGCCGCAACGCTGCACGTTTTGAAGCTGCGCCTGGGGTGCGCCCTCCACCCGGTCGCCGAGAATCGCCCCACCAAAGATGCCAAGCGCGGTTGCCGCCGCCTTCCCGCTGCCGCCGCCCACCGCGTTGCCCATGGCGCCCCCCGCGATGGCACCCATGACGGCACCGGCGCCCGACTTGGGCTGTTGCACAGCCACCTGCTCCATGGTGCACACATTGCGGGGCACGCCGATCTGCTGGATGATGGGCGTTGAAGAAACCACGCGGCCGACTTCCTGAGCCAGAGACAGCCCGCTGGCGACCATTGCCGCCGATAGTAGAAGTAGTTTTTTCATGATCCCTTTTCCCGGTTGTTGCCTGACATGAATGATGTCTCTTTGAGCGCCCGGCTGTGTTGCGGTTCCGTTAACCGGCGGTAAAGAATGTGTCAGCCATGGCCAGGTCATGGACAGGGGTATGGCTCGCCTGACGGACCCGGTGTGCCGTTGCTATCGCACAAAAATGGTGTTGGCTATCACGGTGCGGCTCCTTGGTGTCAAGAAGAGTCGTCCGGTGTCATCACGGGGTAGCGGTCCATACCAGTAGCAGGTTGTTGGCGGGCATGACGTGGCGTGCCGACAAATGCAGCCCAGCGCGGGCTGCCTGCGCCTCTACGTCCGCGCGCCGGCGAAGGCCCCAGGCAGGGTCGCGCGCCCGCAGGCTCTGGTCAAACGCCAGATTGCCGGGCGAGGTGGGCACGTCGTCCTCCAGATACGGTCCGTAGGTGATGAGTGTGCCGCCCGGTGCCAGGTGGCGCGCGCTCCCCTGCATCAATGCGGCGCAGGTGGCCCACGGTGCGATGTGCAGCATGTTGGCGCAGTAGATGAGGTCAAACCGCCCGTCGTCCGGCAGCCAGCGCGGCGCCATCACGTCGAGCTGTACCGGCGCGCGCACATTGGTCAGGCGCTCTTGCGCCATGCGCGCGGCAATGCCGGGCAGGGCGTCGGCCTGGTAGTCGGTGGGTTGCCAGGTCCACTGCGGCAGCGCGGCCGCGAACCAGGCCACATGCTGCCCCGTGCCTGAGGCAATCTCCAGCGCGCTGCCCCGGACGGGCAGCACCTGGCGCAGCACGTCCAGGATGGGTTGCCTGTTGCGCTCGGCGGCGGGACTGTAGGGAAGGTCGGTCACTTTGCCCTCAGCCCTTGCGCCAGCGCGCCCAGCGCAATGCCGGCCAGCGCCCACAGCAGATCCCAGTTGCCCGTGCCCAGGCCCGCAATGGCCGGGCTGGGGCAGACGCCGCACAGGCCCCAACCCACGCCGAACAGGGCGGCGCCCGCCGCGGTGTCACGGTTCCAGACGCTGGGGTGCGTGTGAAAGTGGTCGTCCAGCAGGGGGTGGGCCAACAGGCGGGGCGTGAGCTGGTAGGCCAGCACCACCACCAGCACCGCGCCGCCCATCACCAGCATGAGGCCGAAGTCCTCGAAGCGCAAAAAGCTCAACACCACCTCGGGCCGGATCATGGTGGCGTACGACAGGCCGAAGCCGAACAGCGCGCCCGCCGCCAGCGTGGCCAGACCGCGTGCGGCGCTCATGCCAGCCACCTTGCGGCCAGGTTGGCCGTCAGGAATGCGGTCGCCATGAAGGTCAGCACCGCCATCAGAGACGGCAACTGCAGCGAGCCCAGCCCGCAAATACCGTGACCCGATGTGCAGCCATTGCCCAGACGCGCTCCGTAGCCCACAAAAAACCCGCCCACCAGCAACTGCCACACCGGCACCGCCGTGGCTTGCACCGCGCCGCCGGCAAAACCCAGCCACCACACCAGCGCGCCCAGGATCAAGCCCAATGCATAGACCAGCCGCCAGCCGCGGGAACCAACAAACCGCTTTTGCTGAAAAAACGGCCGCTGCACCACATAGGACCAGGTGCTGGAGAAAACCGTGCTCATGCCACCGATGCGGCCTGTCAGCACGAACAGCAGTGCGGCGCCCGTGCCAATGATGAGCCCGCCCAGCAGATAGTGCTGCCAGCCAAGGGGAAAGAGAGACAGAGAAATATTCATAGGGGGTGGATTATCCGTGGGTGAGGGGCGGCACAGGTGCGGTACGTGCAAGAGGTCATCCAGGGCAAAGTGAAAAGCTTCGGACGCCTGCAACGGCCGGCAAAGACAGTAATATCAAGCACGGCGTGGCTATTCAGTCTCTTTGCTTTTATCCGGTGGAGCGCTAATGCAGACTTTTCGATCGATGACACGCTGGCTGGCCCAGCTGGCTTTGGCAGGCTGTCTGCTTGGCATGGGTCAGGGCGCGGCTTGGGGCCAGAGCCCTGCCCCCGTTCAGCCGACCGGCAAAAGCGTTCTGGTTCTGTCGTCAACCGGTTTTGGTCAGGCGGGCATCGACCTGTATCTCAAGGGCATTTATGGAGTGCTCCGGGAGCAGGGCGTCGCATTTGCCGACATTCACGTGGAATACCTCGACCTGGTCAAAAATGCCGATGCCGGCTACCGGCAGCAACTGGGCGATCTGTTGGCGGCCAAATACCCGGCATCCCGAATCGGCGTGCTGGTGGTCATCCAGGCTCCAGCCATCAATTTTTTGTTGAAGGAGGGCGCCAGGATCGCGCCGGCCATGCCCGTGCTGGTGGCACAGTCCAAAGTGCCCGCAGGTGCGGACCAGAGCGGGCGCAGCTTCTTCGTTCAACTGTCTTCGCTGGACTTCGCTGGCACCCTGCAGCGCGCGCTGGAGCTGTTCCCGAAAACCAGGCGCGTGGTTCTGATGGCGGGTGCCAGCGCCCTTGAGCAGGAACGCATCCAGGATGCCAGGCGGCAGTTCGCGCCCTGGCAGGACCGGCTGGAGTTTCAGTATGTTGATGAGCTGGGGTTTTATGAGATTGAACGCCAGCTGGCAGCCACGCCTGAGCACACCGTGATCATTGCACCCGGTGTCAACCGCGACGCCAGGGGGCGGGTTTTAGTGCCGGTTGAATCGATTGTGCAGATATCGAAAAGTGCCAACGCGCCTGTGTTCCCGGTGTATTCGGTGAGCATCGGCCAGGGCCCGGTGGGCGGGATGGTGTCGATTCTCGAAGATGAAGGCAAATCAATGGCGCTGTCAGTGCTTGATCTGCTGCGCCACACCGCGCTCGACATTCGTCACTTCCAGGTCCGAACCGCCAAGTCAGTGCCCATGTTCGACTGGCAACAAATCGAACGCTGGGGCGGCGACGCCAGCAAACTCCCGCCAGACACGGTCTATCTGAATCGTCCGCCCAGTCTGTGGGGGCAGTACAAGGCCCTGGTCATCGGCAGTGTGTTCACGATCCTGGTGCTTTCTTTGCTGGTGGTTGCGCTGGCCATGCAGAGCCGGCGGCGGCTGCGGGCGGAGCAGTCCCTGCGAGCGAGCCAGACACGCTACCAACTGCTGGCCGACAACACGTCGGATGTTTTCTGGATCATGGACACGGGGCGCCAGCGGTGGGAGTACCTCAGTCCGGCGATTGAGCGACTGACCGGGTTCAGTGTGGATCAGCTCATGCAGAAGCCGATCCAGACGGTGATGTCGGAGGCAATCTACGCCACGTTTCTGAAGGTCAATGCGGCCCGTGCGAATGACTATTTGAATCAATCAAACGCGCCTGCGGACTACACGGATGTTCTGGAAATCAGCCGCCGGGACGGCTCTTCTGTCTGGACCGAGTCGGTGACCCATTACATTCGCAACGAGACGGGTGAGCTCGTCCTGATGGGCGTGACGCGGGACATCAGCCAGCGCATGAAGGCCGAAGAAGAGATCACGCAGCTGGCTTTCTATGACACGCTGACTCAGTTGCCCAATCGCAAGTTGTTGCTGGACCGCATTCAGCAGGCCAGGACGGCGAGCGCCCGCAGTCGTCGCCTGTCGGCCTTGCTGTTCATTGATCTCGATCATTTCAAGACACTCAACGACACCCGTGGACACGATATCGGTGACCTGATGTTGCAGCAGGCCGCCCAGCGGCTGGTGTCCTGCGTGCGTGGCGGTGATACCGTGGCCCGGCTGGGCGGCGATGAATTCGTGATCATCCTGCAGGATCTCAATGAGAGCCGCGACCAGGCCGCAGCACAGGCCAGGGTCATCGGCGACAAGGTCCTTGAGGTCTTCCGTCAGAGTTTTTCACTGCGTGGACAGGACCATCACATCACCGCAAGCATTGGCATCGCGTTGATTGAAGGTTCTGACGAGTCAATCGATGAGCTGCTCAAGCGGGCCGACCTGGCCATGTACCGGGCAAAGTCTGAAGGGCGCGATACCCTGCAGTTCTTTGACCCCCAAATGCAGGCAGTGGTGCTGGCGCGTGCGTCGCTGGAGGCTGATATGCGCCGCGCTTTGCAGGCGCAGGAGTTCATGCTGTTCTTCCAGCCCCAGGTCCTCTCCGACGGCCGTACGGTAGGGGCCGAAGCGTTGTTGCGCTGGCAGCAACCCGAGCGTGGCCTGGTCTCGCCGGCAGAGTTTATCCCCCTGGCCGAAGAAACGGGATTGATCCTGCCTCTGGGCCAATGGGTGCTGGAGACAGCATGTAACCAGCTGGTGGCATGGGACAAGGATGAGCAAACCCGTCACCTCACGCTGGCCGTGAATGTCAGTCCACGCCAGTTTCGCCAGGCTGATTTCGTCGATCAGGTGCTGTCGATCGTGCGCAGGACAGGGGCGCAGCCCGTCAAGCTCAAGCTGGAGCTGACAGAAAGCCTGATGCTTGAGGATGTGGAGGACACCATTTCCAAGATGCTCCTGCTCAAGGCGCAGGGGCTCAGCTTTTCGCTCGACGACTTTGGTACTGGTTACTCGTCCCTGATATACCTCAAACGCCTGCCATTGGGGCAGCTCAAAATCGATCAGTCTTTTGTGCGTGATGTGCTGATCGATGCCAATGATGCGGCGATTGCGCAAGCAGTGCTGTCCCTGGGCCAGAGCCTGGGTATGAGCGTCATCGCCGAAGGGGTGGAAACCGAAGCACAGCGTGACCATCTTGCAAAGATGGGGTGTCACGCCTATCAAGGCTACTTCTTTGGCCGACCCATGCCGGTTCAGGCATTCAATCAATACATGTCGGAGTGACCCGGATCGGCGCACAGCTCGGCCGCGGTGCGATTTGCAGTTACGTTTGGCTACGCTCTTCACCGTGCATGCGGTACACGGTTACCAGGGTCCCGCGTTCAATAAGCACATGGGCATTTCCTGTCCTGTTAAGGAGTTACTTATGAAGACAGCCATCATGGTCAACCGCAGCGTCATTCTGGCGGGCTCCACGCTCGTTCTGGGGGTTGCGGCCTTGAGTTTTGCCGATTCGGCACACGCCAGAGACGACGTGTACTGGTCAGTCGGCGTGGGTTCGCCCGGGGTCTCGCTGAATGTAAGCAATGCAGGGCCGGTGTACATGCACGCCCAGCCTGTCGTCTATGTGCAGCCCGCACCGGTCTATTACCAGCCGCGCCCTGTGTATGTCAGGCCAGCGCCGGTTTATGTACAGCCAGCGCCGGTCTATTACCAACCGCAGCCGGTCTACTATGCCCGTCCCCATGGCTGGAACAAACGCCATGGCGGGCACTACGTGCAAGATCCCCGTCCGTACCGCGGCGCAGGCTATTACGGCCCGGGCCATGCGTCCGTGCAGCAGGTGGTTTACCAGCGCGACGGCCGCAACGAGCAGCGCCATGACGGCCGACGTGAAGACCGGCGCTAGCCCTGAAGTCGCGACGTAAACACCGGGTAAACCGCCGCTTGTCCTACACAACGTCAACCCCTGCAGCGCAACAATGAATGCTCTGCATCATCAAGTCGGGAACCTCATGAAATCGAAATTATTTACTGCTTCACTATTGGCATCCGCCTTGTTCGCCGGCCTGGGTTTTGCCCCGGTCATGGCACAGGGCACCAACACGCCGGCCATTGACCGTGCGCAGGCGGCCATCAGTGCCCGCATCCAGCAAGGCTTGGCGTCTGGTCACATCACGCCTTCCGAGGCGCGAGAGCTCTATCGCCGTGACCGCGACATCGAAGCTCGCGAAATGCGCTTCAAATCGAATGGAACTGCCACACCCCAGGAGCGCCAGCAGCTCAGGGCGGACCTGGACGCCCTTGCGGCCGAAGTTGAACGCAAGATGGCCAACCGCGACGTCGCCGCCCAACCCGGCAATACATACGGTATCGACAATCGCCAGGTCAACATCGGCCAGCGCATTGACGAAGGCATCCGCTCGGGTCACATCACCCAGCGCGAAGCGCGCCAGCTGCAAAACCGGGAGCGCACCATTGCACGCCACGAGGCCAACTTCAAGCGCGACGGTGTCGTCACCCCGCAAGAACGCCGTCAGCTGCAAAACGAACTCACCAGGCTGCGTGACGACGTGGAGCGGATGATGAGCAACGACCGCCGCGGACGGCGTTAAGAACCCATCAGGCGCCCACAGCGCCTGATACGTATCCAGCGGATCACGGGGAAGTCAGGCATTTCAGCCCGCAAGGCTGAGACGCCTGACTCTTTTTATTTGGCGCCTAGTGCGTGACGAACTCGTAGACAACTTCCTCGGTCTCGACCATGTCCAGAATGTCGTTCAGGGCATCCTCGTCCTCGGTGCTGGTCCAGGTTTCTTCAGGATCGCTGGCAAACAGGGGCTCAATGGCGATGTCCAGAAACTGACCATTGGGCAACTTCAGCACCGGCGTACCTTCGGACGTTTCGACCAGTTCCCAGTCATCGGGGACGGACATCTCCAGCTTGATGGTGACGTTCAATTTCTTCATGGTGGTTTCCCTTCCTTTGTGTATGACCGGGGAGGTTAACCGAAGCCAGGCCCTGGCCGCGCTGGCACCTGGCTCAGGCGGCCAGAAACAGCGCCGGGTCCACCATCGCGCGGTTCAGTATCACGCCCCAATGCAGGTGCGGCCCGGTCACGCGGCCGGTGGCGCCCACGGCGCCCAGGCGCTCGCCGGTCTTCAGCACGTCGCCGGGCTGGACGTCGATGGCGCTCAGGTGGCACACCATGCTCAGCAGCCCGCCGCCGTGGTCCAGCCAGACCGTGTTGCCGTTGAAGAAATAGTCGCCCGTGTCGATTACCCGTCCCGGCAACGGCGCTGCCACTTTCGTGCCCGTGCTGGCGGCGATGTCCATGCCGCTGTGCGGATTGCGCGCCTGCCCGTTGAACACGCGTCGCAGCCCGAACGAGCTGGAGCGCCGCCCCGGTGTTGGCACTTGCATGCGCAAGGCCGCGGCCTGCGGCACAGGCTCGCTGAAGGTGGCCATCACGGTCGCCAGGTGCACGCGCTCGCGCTCGTAGCGCGCGGCGTCCTCGGGCGACAAATCGACTGTGCCCGGCGCCACCTTCAGGCGCTGCTCGCTGTAGCGCTTGGGCGCCACGGTATAGCTGATCTGGCGCTGATCCACACCCTGACTGGCTTGCACCGTGATGCTTGCCTCGCCGGGCGTGGCGGTCAGCGCAATGCCAACCAGCGCCGTCCACTCGACCACATCACCCAGCACAAGCAAGGGCACATCGTCCGCGTACGCGACCGGCCGCGTAGCCGCCGGTCCAAGCGACAGCCGGGCGATGCCGCCTGGCACCTGTGAGGCCTGCGGCCAGACATCGGATGGCTGCGGGGCTGCGGCAAGGCGTGACGCGGGCAGCGCCAGCAGGCCAAGACCGCCCAGCAGGGCAGAGCGGCGCGTCAGTGGTCGGTGGGTCAGGGGATGGTGATGAGTGGACACGGCGAGTCAAGGAGACGAGGAAGACCCCCATTGTGCGATCAAACGAAGAGTCTGCGGCGCCCCGCTTCGGTGGCGCAGTCCTTGCAGCTGAAGTAGACGAGCGTGCCCCCCACGCCGGGCTTCATTTCTGAATGCTTGATCAGAGCCCCGGACGTTCCCTTGCCGGTCTCCCTCATGGGGAACAGGCACATCTGCATGTCGGGGTCATTGGGCATGGGCGGCAGGCTTTCGATGGGGTGCCGGAAAACTGCCTCGTAGAACTTTCTGGCGCGCGCCATGTCTCAGACGTAGATCTCAAACCAGCCTGCTGGATTCACGGGTGATGGAATGCCGGCCATGCTGCCTCTTCTTGGTTTGCCTGAACCCCCGCAGCTTATGAGAATACCCTCCAGGCATGTTGGGAGATCGCAAGTTGCGCCGACTTGAAACCACGGAGATAGTGCAATCGCCGGCAGCCAAGCCGGGGCTGGAATTCGTGTGCTAAATTGGCCTGAATCCCAGGTACCGCTTGCTCTAACAGCTACCTAAGATGTAGCAAATTCAAGCCATCTGATCCCAAATATTCCCGCTGCCATGCGGCCTGCCATGACTGTTACGCCGGTTTCCCGTTTGATTTGCTTCAACAAACCTTATGGTGTCTTGAGTCAGTTCACGGCCGAGGGGCGCTGGCGCGGGCTCAAGGACTTCATCGATATTCCTGGCGTGTACGTGGCCGGAAGGCTGGACGCCGATAGCGAAGGCCTGCTGCTGCTGACCAATGACGGCAAGCTGCAAGCCCGCATCAGCGACCCGCGCTACAAGATGGAAAAGACCTACTGGGTGCAGGTTGAAGGGGTGCCCATTGATGCCGCACTGGTGTCGCTGCGCCAGGGGGTTCATTTGAACGATGGCCCGACCCGGCCAGCCCGCGCCCGCTTGATGCCTGAGCCCGAGTCGCTCTGGGCGCGTGAACCGCCCGTGCGCTTTCGCCAGTCCATTGCCACCAGCTGGCTGGAACTGGTGATATCGGAGGGGCGCAACCGCCAGGTTCGCCGCATGACTGCGGCCGTGGGTTATCCGACGCTGCGGCTGATTCGCGCTGCCATTGGGCCTTACACACTGGATGGCTTGGCGCCCGGCATGTGGCGGGGCTGACGTGGTGGCACTGGGTGCAGCGCCGGTGCCGGGGATTCAGGGCTGAGGCGTTGACGTTGAGCCGTGCAATCAAGATTTATAGAAAATTGGCCTCTAGCCCAGGCGGAATGTGCACAAGAAGCTATTGAAAATATAGCAAAACAAGACACGTTGCTGGTGCCACATGGTGCTTGGCTTCAGCCTTGCTGCAACCAGCCCAGGGCTGCCACCGGCGGCAGGTCGCGTGAGACGCAATGCCACTGCTCGCCCGCATCGGGGCTGATCCACAGGCCGCCGGTGGTGGACGACATGGCCAGGGTGTTGCGGTCAGGTGCCAGCTCCAGGCAGTGGCGGTAGACCAGGTGGTAGGCATGGGCCTGCGGCAGCCCACGGCTAAAGGTCTTGAAGGTGGTGCCGCCGTCATCGGTGCGGTTCACCACCATCTTGCCGTCCACCGCATAGCGGTGCGTGTCGGCTTGTGCCGGCACAAACCAGGCCCGCAGCGGGTCCAGCGGGTCACAGGCCACAGCAAAACCAAAGCCGGATGGCGCGGGCGCGGGAATGCCCGCCCAGAAGTGACCGGCGTTGGTGGAGCGGTACAACCCGCAGTGGTGCTGCACCCACAACACATCGGGTTGCGCTGCACACTGCACCATGCGGTGCGGGTCCTGGGCGTTGGGGTCTTGTTCGATGTCGGGGGGCAGGTAGTCGGCCTTCATGCCGTCGGCAGTCAGCAGCCAGGACTGGCCGCCGTCTGTGGTTTGCCAGACACCACCGCAGGACACGGCCACCGTGATGTGATCTGGATTGCGCGGGTCCACCAGCACCGAGTGCATGCCGGGAAAGTCATTGCCCCCGCCAAGCCAGTCCAGGCGTTTGGGGTTTTCCCACAGCGCGGTGTTCAGCGCCCAGCTTTGGCCAGCGTCTTCTGACTTGAACAAGCCCGCGGGCATACAACCCGCCCACAACGTGTCGGGCTGATCTGTGCTGCCCGCGGCCAGGCTCCAGATCATTTCCACATTCCATGGTGTGGGGTCTGCGGCCAGCGGGCCAATCTGCGGCTTGGGTGGGAAAGCGGGCGAAGTCACCTCTGCCCAGTGGGCACCCTGGTCGGTGCTTTTGCGCAACTTCACGCCAAAGTGCCCCAGGCGCAGCGCGGCATACCAGTGGCCGTTGCGTGGGTCCACCATCACCTGAGACACCGGGTCGCCCGCAAAGTGGTGGCCGGTGATCTCCCACAGCGTGCCCTGGCCACGTACCACAAACAGGCCTTTTCGGCTGGCTACGAGTAAGGTTCGCATGTTCGATCTCCTTGGGTTTTTGCTGTTTGATTGATCAAAGGCTAGCCGCCAGTCAGGGCTTGAATCACCAGCACCCTGTCGCCGCTGGCCAGCGCTTGGGTGAGGTTCTGGCGGTCCAGCACCAGGGTTTTGTTGACAAACACGGCCACATGCTTGCGGATGTTGTCCTGGTCATCCAACACGTAATGCCTCAGCTCGGGGGCCGCCGCCAGGGCCGCCTCAAGCACGACACGCAGGCTGCCCGCCGCCACGTTTTGCGGTGCACACGCCACATGGCGGCGCAGGCTGGCCGCAAACTCCACAGTCACCATGGGGTCCTTCCGAACAGAAGGCGCAGTATCACCATGGTGGACGGGCTTTGCATGCCAGTCGCGCTGCCCAATGGCAGCAACTGACCCGTCCTGCTCCTGTGCCCGCTGCACCAGCAAGGCACGCTCTTTTTCGTTCCCCGCCAGCGCCGCAGCCCGGCACAGCGCTGCCCGTGCTTCATCCCGCTGTCCCAGTTTATGCAGCAGATCACCGTGCACCGCATGCAGCAGGTGATAGCGCTGAAAAGTCTTGTCTTGCAGCAAGGTTTCGACAATGGCAAGAGCTGCAACTGGGCCTTCGTGCATGGACACGGCCACCGCGCGGTTGAGCTCAACCACGGGTGAGGGTGCCACACGCGAGAGCCTGGCGTAGAGCGCGGCGATGCGCGCCCAGTCGGTGTCTTCGGCGGTCGGCGCGCGGGCATGGCAGGCGGCAATAGTGGCTTGAAGCTGGTAACTACCCGGTGATTGCCCCAGACTTTGGGCGCGATCCAGCGCGGCCAGGCCACGGCGGATCAACAGCTGATCCCAGCGCGCGCGGTTCTGCTGATTGAGCAGCACCGGGTTGCCTTGCGCGTCGGTGCGTGCCGCCGTGCGCGAGGCCTGTATTTCCATCAAGGCGACCAGGCCATGCGCCTCGGCCTGCTGCGGCACCAGTTCGGCCAACATGCGGCCCAGGCGCAGGGCCTCAAAGGAGAGTTCAGGGCGCATCCAGTCGCAGCCGCTGGTGGCGGTGTAACCCTCGTTGAACACCAGGTAGACCACCTCGAGCACCGAGCCCAGACGTGCGGTCAGTTGCTCGCCGCGCGGCACCTCGAAAGGCACGTTCGCGTCGGCCAGCGAGCGTTTGGCGCGCACGATGCGCTGCGCGATGGTGCTCTCGGGCACCAGATAGGCGCGCGCGATTTCGTGCGTGGTGAGGCCGCCGAGCAGTTTGAGCGTCAGCGCCACCCGCGCGTCGCGGACAAGCACCGGGTGGCAGGCGGTGAAGATCAGGCGCAGCAGGTCGTCGCCGATGGCCGCGTGCTCGCGGGCCGTGTCCAGCGCGTCGGTGAAGTCGGGCACCACATGGGCCTCCATCGCTTCGAGGCCGCTGGCGATATCGCCATGCCGCGCGTGGGCCATCTGGCGGTGGCGCAGCCAGTCCAGCGCGCGGTTTTTCGCCGTGGTCATGAGCCAGGCACCGGGGTTGTTCGGCACGCCGTCCCGGGGCCAGTGTTCCAGCGCGGCTACCAGCGCGTCCTGCGCCAGTTCTTCGGCCACGCCGAGGTCGCGCACACGCCGCGCCACGGCAGCGACGATGTGCGCTGACTCGATGCGCCAAACGGCGGCAATGGTGTCGTGGACGGCGGAATGCACGCGCCGCTTTTACATCTGCGCGGGCGCTGCCGCTTCGTCCATCCAGAACACCTCCCACTGGTGGCCGTCCAGGTCGGCAAAGCCGTGCTGGTACATGAAACCGTGGTCCTGCGGCGCATTTGGCGTGGTGGCACCGGCGGCCACGGCCTTGCGCACCACTTCTTCAGCCTCGGCACGGCTGCCAACCGACAGCGCCAGAATGACTTCGGTGGCCTTGTGGGCATCGCTGATGGGCTTTTTGGTGAAGCCCTGAAAGAAGGGTTCGACCAGCAGCATCGCGTAGAAATTTTCACCAATTTCCAGGCAGGCACCCTGGGCGTTGGTGAAGCGCTGGTTAAACGTGAGGCCCAAGGCCTTGAAGAAGGCCTGTGAACGGGCCATGTCTTTGATGGCCAAGTTGACGAAGATCTGTTGGAACACGATACGTTCTCCTGGTTGGTTGATAGGTTGCGTGCGGGGTGATCAGGCTTTCTGGTTGGTCTCCATCTGCTTGAACTTGTCCAGCGCCTGGCTGGGCGGAAACTCGTCGAGTTCGATGAGCTGGCGCAGCTCGATCACCGCCTCCATGCCATGCCCGGCCGGGTTGGGAAAACGCCGGCTCCATTCCAGCGCTTCTTCGCGGTTGCGCACCTGGATCAGGGTGTAACCGGCGATGAGTTCCTTGGCTTCAGCAAACGGACCGTCCACGATGCGTTTGCCCTCGGGGCCATAGTGCACGCGCCAGCCGGTGCGGCTGGGGTGCAGGCCGCTGCCGTCAAGCAGCACGCCGGCGCGCATCAGTTCCTCGTGGTAGGCAGCCATCTCGGCCATCAGTTCCTCGGGCGCCGCTGGTGAGAGCTCGGCCTCGAAGGCGGGGCAGGACTTGACGATGATCATGAATCGCATGGCGCTTCTCCTTGTGGCTCAGGTCTTGCAGGCCGGCGGCGCCATGTCTGGCTCGATCATGCTGTTGCGGTTGCCTTCGGTGTCCACAAAGGACACGTATTCGCCCACGCCAGGAATCGCCATGGGTTCGCCCATCACCTCACCGCCCGCCGCCTTGACGCGCTGCATGGCCGCGCGGATGTCTTCGACGCCGATCACCACCGACGGGTGCTGCATCGGCCAGTCTGGCTTGAAGGGGAACAGGCCGCCGTTGATCGCGCCCAGCGCCGCTTCTGGCGGCATCGGTGGGCGAGCGCCGGGTGGTGCAGTGCTGACCAGCAGGTAGTCGCCCATCTCGGGGCCGAGCATCTGGTGGGTCCAGCCGAAGGTGGCGGCATAAAAGCGCGCTGCGCGCTCGCGGTCCTTGTAGGGCATTTCAAAATGCACGACGGCACACATGGGGACGGTGGTGGTGGTCATAGACGTCTCCTCAACGGTTGACTCGGGCGGCGGCGGGTTTGCCGTGCCTCGCGTGAAGCCGTTTCAGTGGCTTCTGTGGGTACGACGAAACAGCTTGGGCGTTTTCGACAGCACCCGTCTAGGTGCAAACCCTAGTGGTCAGATCAAGCCCGGCTCTCGTCGAAACAGGGCGCGAGTGAGCGCACCTCGACCGTGGCCCATTCGGCCGCCGGACATTGCTGGGCGATGGCTACCGCCTCGCTTTTGGTGGCGCATTCGATCAGGAAAAAACCGCCCACCATTTCCTTGGCTTCGGAAAAGGGTCCGTCCAGCACACGGCTGTGGCCGTCCGACAGACTCACCCGCACCGCGCTGGCTTGCGAGGCCAGCGACTCCACCGCCAGCAGTTTGCCTTGCTTGCGCAGGCCTTCGCCGAAATTTTGCATTCGGGCGTACACCTCACGGCCCTGCGCTTCGGTGCGAGTGGCGCGCTGGGCCGGTGGCTCGATGATCAGGAGCATGTAGGTGGACATGACGGACCTTTCGCGGTGCAACGGGTGCCATCCTACACAGCACAGGCGTTTTGTGTGCGTGGTTTGGAATTGCTTTGGCCGGTGTGCGCTCCAGAAGCCTGGCCACTACCGCTTCAGGCGAAGACGTTGCAGCCGTGCAACGGTCGTCAGCCAGCAGGTTTCATAACCTGAGATGACGGTCTCCCGACCACTAGAATTCCCCAAAACAAGGGAGACAGACAATTGAGCCAATCACAAGTGCCCGCCTGGTCCGTGAAAGACTCGGCGCACCTCGCGCAAGCGATCGTGCAAAACGTGGAACAAGTTCTGGAGGGCAAACACCAACAGGTTGAGCTCGCTCTGGCGGCGATTGTTGCCGGGGGCCATTTGCTGATCGAAGACGTTCCTGGCCTGGGTAAAACCATGCTGGCGCGTGCCCTGGCGGTTTCAGTTGGCCTGTCATTCAAGCGTATCCAGTTCACCGCTGACCTGATGCCCTCGGACATCGTGGGCGGGCCGGTCTACAACCCCAAAGACGGAAGTTTTGTCCTGCGCCCAGGGCCGGTGTTTGCAAACATTGTGCTGGCCGATGAGATCAACCGCGCCAACCCCAGGGCCCAGTCGGCCCTGCTGGAATGCATGGAAGAAGGGCAGATCACGCTCGACGGCCAGACCATTCCGTTGCCGGCGCCGTTTGCCGTACTGGCCACGCAAAACCCCATCGACATGGCCGGCACCTACCCGCTGCCCGAGGCGCAGCTTGACCGCTTTCTCATTCGCCTGTCCCTGGGCTACCCGGACGCGGCGACCGAAGCCGGCCTGATAACCACGCAGCAGTTCTCCCACCCGATCAGCCGTTTGCATTCGGTTTGCGAATCGGGCCAGTTCGCGCGATTGGTGGCTGGTGCGCGCGAGGTCATCATCACGCCCGAGGTGGCGGGCTTCATGGCGTCCATCGTGGCGGCAACGCGAAAGCATCCGGCCATCCGGTTCGGTGCCAGCCCACGCGGTACCCTGGGCCTTGCCCGCATGGCGCGTGCGCTGAGCTGCATTCGCGGGCTCTCCTATGTTGACCCCGCGGTTGTGCGGGAGGTTGCCGTGCCGGTGCTGGCGCATCGGATCATCGTTCAGACCCAGGGTGCCCAGCCAAAACCCGCCGCCGCACTGATTCAGGATATCCTGCTGTCTCAGCGCACGCCGCAGTAGGCTCAGGGATGGAACGCTGGCTGTCCAAGTCCCGGGTTCTGCTCGGTTTGTGCGGGGTACTGCTGATCGCAGCACTCAACCGTCAGGACCCCATGGTGTATGGGATGTTTCTGTTCCTCGCGGTGGTGAGTCTCCTGGGCTTCGTCCTGCCCTGGCTTTCACTGCGATCCATGACGGTGCGCCTGGAATCCGCCGGGGACATGGAATTCATGGAGGGCACCGGCTGCAACCTGAACATACTTGTCGAGCGCAAGGCACCCTGGCCCGCGTTCATGGTGGCCATTGAGACCGAGTGGGAGTGGGTCTCACACCGCATTGTGTTGAGCCAGACGGTGCCCGTCATTCGGGCCGGTCGCACGCCAGACCTGGGCCGCCTGGTTCAGTTTCCCTGCCGGGGTCACTACGAACTGATTGCCGTGCGGCTTTCAAGCGGGTTCCCGCTGGGTCTGGTCCGCGCCCATCACACCATGTCACGACCCCAGATTCACCTGCGCGTTCTGCCCCACGCGCAGCCTGTGCGCTGGCCGCTGCCCTGGGATGTCGCCGAGGACCCCTTGGGCGAGCTGACAACGCGCAGGATGGGCCAGTCGTTTGAGCTGGGCATGCTGCGCCCTTATCAACACGGTGAATCTGTTGGCCGGGTGAGCTGGCGTGCGTCCGCCCGCGCGGGCGAGCTGGTGATTCAGCATTTCCAGCAAAGTGGTTCCGTCCGGCTGCGTGTGGTTGTGGAGGTGCCGCGCGAGCCATCGCTGGGAGACCCCGACAGTGCGGGTGAACAGACTATTCGCCTGGCTGCAGGTGTCTGTGATGCGGCGCTCGGCAACGGGGTGCAATTGTTTGTGTACCTGGAGCCGAATGCAGCGCCGTTGCGAGAGCGCGCCGCCATCCACCGCGCACTGGCCGAGGCAGTGCCCTCGGGGGCCGGGCTCTTTCCGGCCATCGCCCGGGTTGCCGGCGAGACGGCAGCGGGCGAGCAGGTTGCCGTGGTGGTGAGCGGCTCCTGCCCCGCGGATGAGCTTGTCGTGTCATTGTCCGGGCTCGCTTCACAAGGCTGCAGGGTCATGGTCTGCATCGCCCTTGGGCGCCGGGCCGCATCCCCGGACATGGCACAGGCGCGCACGCTGCAGCGGGCGCTTGAGCAAGCTGGTTTTGCCACCTTCATGGAGGCCCCATGACGACGACGCGGACCGTACCCGTGCCGGTTGACCCGGCGCCCCCACTGAACAGCCGGGCCGTGGTCGCGCTGACCGGCATGAGCTACTTCTTTGTCGCGCTGGGATTTTCTTACCTCGACCGGCGTTTCAGCTCATTTGGCCTGGAGGGCTTCTTGTGGCTCACCTGGGCCGTGCTGGGGTTTGGTGCCGGCACCCTGCATGCAGGCAAGCCTGCGGCGTCCGGGCAGACCCAGTGGGTCGTGCTCGGTTTGCTGGGTTTCGTTCTTGCCGTGTTCCCGGGCCTTGCCATCTACAACCTGCTTCGATGGACTTGCTTGACCCTGATGATCGTCATCGGGGCCCGCGCGGCGATTCTCAGAACACGGCGCGATTTCTATCTGACCCTCACCGTCATTTTTGTCGTGAGCTTCATGGTCGGCACGCATGGCAATGCAGACTGGACCTTGTGGTTCTATCTGGGCCCGGCCTGGGTATTTGGCGGACTCGCCCTGGCCTGGGAACATGCGGCCGGTGTGCGCCTGTCCCGCTGGACCAAGATGGCGATGACCTTGGGATTTGTTGGGGTGTCGTTTTTGCTGACGGTGGTGCTGTTCTTCTTTGCGCCACGGCCGCCGATTCTTGGTTTTGGCTTTCTGCCTCCTGGCACCGATACGCCGGGCCTCTTTCAACAGCCCGCGGGTGAGGGCAGTGGCAGACAAGCCAAGGGCAACAGTGGTTCATCGGGATCGGGATCGGGAACAGGCGCAGGGCAGGGGAGCGCACCGCAGCCAGGCGAGTGGGCGCAAAAGTGGGGCGCCATGCTCAAGAGCATGCGCCAGGCCACCGCGGACCGTTTCATTCCGCAATGGCAGCGCAGCTTGATGGAGAAGTTGCTCAATTCGGCGCAATCACTTCTCGGGATGCTGACGGGGCGGTCGGCAGAATCGGAGAGCGCGCCGGCCGAGGGGGAGCTGACTCAAGAACAGTCTGAGAGTTTCCTCTTCAGAGTGAACTGGCTGTGGGTTCTGGTTGCATTGTTGGCGGGCTACTTTCTCTGGCGTCGCAGATATCGCATTGG
The DNA here is from genome assembly GCF_030646845.1 of Rhodoferax sp. GTDB lineage: Bacteria > Pseudomonadota > Gammaproteobacteria > Burkholderiales > Burkholderiaceae_C > Rhodoferax. The sequence continues at coordinate 111,328 of NZ_JAUSLE010000050.1, forward strand.
CCTGGGCATTGCACTGGGGTGTTCATGGCTGTTGGCTGCGCAATTCCCGGCGCAGTCCATGCGTGTGTCCGCTCAGGCCATGAAATGGTGTCTGCACATTCAGGGCCACAAGAGAAGCCCGGGCCAGTCGGTGCGTGAGCACTGGCTGGCTGCCGCCGGCATTGCCCCGCTGGCCAATAAATGGCTCGGGTACGCGGTTCAGATCTATTGTGAAACCCGATTTGGCGCCGTGTCAGCCAGCCAGCAGCGTGCGCTCAACATGCGCAGGGCCGTTCAAGGTGCGTGCGACATCCTGATTGGATTTGCGCCAGAGTTGAAGAAGTGAAGAAATACGTGCGTTTGCAGGGAAGAAAACAATGAACGACGACCTACCAAAGGGGTTGAAGATCACTTCATTTGCCTAGCGCATCAGCAACGGCTTGCGTGGCAGCGATCAAGTCTTTGACCAGGCGTTCATCCACATCGAGCAAGCCTTCGTACTCGCCGAGGTTGCGTGTGTTGTGACACTTGTCCAGTACCCGCCAAACCTCGGGCCCCAAACCCAGCGTGTGCGGCAGCACCTGAAACACGATGTACCGATTGCCGGGGCGATAGCCCATGCGGCGCAGTGCCGCCAGGCTCAAAGAGTGTGCCGCGTTGTAGGCCAGGTCAAACTGGCTTTCAAGCGCCAGCGTTGCGTTGCGCGCGTCTTTGAGCCGCGCAGTACCGCTGCGTAGCAAGCCTGCAAGTTCGTTTGCGTCTGGTGCTTCTTTTTGCAGCTGTTTGCCCGGGCCGCACAGGTTGTCAAGTGGGTTGGACATGGAGTTGCTCCTCATTTCCTATGAGCCATATTTTGGGTTGCTGCAGCACGCGAGTGACAAACGCGTTGTCCTGGCTGATGCGCTTGGCTATTTCAGCCGGCGTGTACAGCGTGGGGTTGACCTTGCGGCCCAGCGTGGTGGCTGCGCCCTCAAGTGCGCCGAATACGTCGGCATAACCCAGGCCCGCGCTCACGATCATCACGTCAATGTCGCTGTGGGCCGTGTCCTGCTGCTTGGCCACAGAGCCGTAAACAAACGCCATGTCAATTTGCGGCGCCAGCGGTGCCAAGGCCAACCGCAGTACGTCGGCCAGCCCCATGGTCTTGAGCACCAGCCCGCGCAGCTCCGCAAACACGGGTGCGCTGGCATTGGCCTGGTAGTGCTTTTGATTGCCTTGTTTGGTGACCGTGAGCAAACCCGCCTCAGACAGTGCCGCCAGTTCACGCTGCACGGCGCCGGTGCCCGACTGCGCCAGCGCAATCACCTCGTTGGCGTAAAAACTGCGGCCCGGGTTGCCGAACAACACCGCCAGCACGCGCTGCCGCCCTTTGGGAAAGAGGGCGTCCGCGAGGCTGGTTGCTTTCTCGTGTTCGGTTGGAATACCCATAATGGGGTTTATCATACCCTAAATGGGGTTTTTGTCGTATTGAGTTGCTGGCCACGGTGCAAAGGTTCTGGTGGTATGCGCCATTGTTTATACGTTTTATGCCTCTAGCCCCCGTGGAATAAGCGCATGCAGCTATAAAAAGCGTAGCAATTCAAGCCCTCTGGATTGGGGCCGCGTTGGGGTTAGTTCAGCACGCTGGCGACCAGGGCAAGGCCTATTGACCACAGGTCTATGTCGGCTGACGCGTCGCTGGTAAAGAGATTGTTGCGTTGGGCTTTTTGCTCGCGTAGCGCGTGCTGGCGGTCGCGCTCCAGCATGACCAGCGCGTCGGCGACATCCGGCGCATGGGCGCTGACCGTTGTGGACTTGACGGCATGGGCATAGCCTTGCAGGGCTTTCTCTACCGCCTTGGGGTCCAGCAACGACAGGGCAGAGCGGCAGTGCGGGCAGGCGTGGTCTTTTCTAAGGTCCACCGGCGCACCGCAACTGCTGCAATGGATCACGGTCACCCGCTTGGCAATGTCGTCAATCTCGGGTTGGGTCAGCAAACGCACAAACCCCTTTTCAATCATGAACGACGAAAACGCGCTGAAGCGCCCGTGGCCTTGTGCGCACCGGTAGGTGATGTAACGCCCGCTGCGCACCACGTCAAAGCCCTGCGTCAAGGCGCCGGTACAGCGCGGGCATTGCATCTTTGCTGCCAACGGCTGGTGGGCCGCCCCCCGTTGTTCATGCAACAGCCTGAACAGATCGGCCACCGCTGCGGGCAACAGCTTCAAGTTCTCTTGCGGGTCAATCCACATGCCCTGGCATTGGAAGCACAGGTCCAGCTCGACGGCTTTGCCGTGGTTGCCGGGCAATGCGTGCATCTGCATGGCAGTACGGCACGATGGGCAGGGGGTGGAAGGTGATGTGACCATGTGGACGACAGCGGTTGAAGATAGACGCTATCGTAAAGCGGTTGGCGCGGGCCGATTCGGTTCAGACGCACGGGCATGTGCGGGGCAAGAATGCTGGAGCGGCCAGGGCCTGGAAGTTTTGGTTAGATTCGCCTCTGGCCCACGTGGAATATGCGCAAGCAGCTACTAAAAGCGTAGCAATTACAAGGCGGAAACTAGAACGAAGACCCCGGCTCGCTCAGGAACGCCAGCTCTTCTGCGCTGGAGGTCCGACCCAGAATCGCGTTGCGGTGGGGGTAGCGGCCAAAGCGGTCGATGATGGCCTTGTGGCGCAGCTCGAAGTTCAGGTTGTCCTGTATGCCCAGCTGCGTAAACAGCGCTACCGCCTGCGTATGCACCAGCGCGGATTCGCTGTGCATGTAGGGCATGTAGGCAAACGTGCGCTGCGCCAGCGGCAGGCTGCGGTCCTGCCCGCTGGCCACAAGCTCTTGCGCCAGCACCAGCGCCAGCGCGTCCTGCGCAAAGGCGCGCGGCGTGTCGCGGTAGACGTTGCGCGAGAACTGGTCCAGCACCAATATCTCTGCGAAACGTCCTTGGGGAGTAGTGCGCCACGCAAACAGCTCACACCGTGCAGCGGCCTCCAGCGTGTCGCCAAAGCGGGCACGGATGGCGTCGTCCAGCGCGGCGTCTTTGACGAAGTGCTGATTGGGGGTCAGCTCTTCAAACCAAAAATCGAGAATGACTTGGGGTTGCATCAACGAATTATGCCGACAGCCCTCGTGGGATGGGCGCAGGCAGTTGCCAAAAAAATAGCGGAAGTCAGGCGGTCGGCGCCACCGTTTGCCGCTTCAACTCATCCAGTGTCTTGCCCTGCGGGCTCTTCCACTCCACCCAGCCGTTGGCCGAGCGACCCATGAGCGCCATGGCGGCCATGCTGGGGCTTGGGAACAGATGGTCCCGGGTGAAGACTAGCATTCCATCGTTCAAGGCCGTGACGCCGTCGGTCTGCAGTTGTTCGCGAATGCGCACGTTGGATGTGCCCTGAATGGACGCCACATTCTCCACGCGCCCGCGTGAGCCTTTTAGCACCACAAAGCCTTCGCTCGTGTATTCGCCCACACCGTCGGCGCCCGAGCCTCGGCAATAGAACAGTTCCAACTCACCCCGTGCCGTGGGCGCGTTCGTCAGCGGCTCAAAAATCGGCTGGCCCAATGTCGCCAGCAGGGTGGCCGCCGTTTCGTGAATCTCATGGCAATCCGCCTCCAGCGGCGCGGGCGTGTGGGGCCGCGCGCCGGTGTTGCCGTTCTCCAGGCTGTAGCGCCCGGCTTGGGTGGCCTGTTGAATGGCAAACCACTCTAAAAACAGCGCGTGCGTTTGCGTCATGCTGTTGGTCAACGAGATCACCACCAGCGCCCGGTTCCAGAAGTCCTTGTTCTGGTTGTGCTGCACCAGCCGGTTGCCGACGCTGCCGGACTGGCCGATGTACACACGCGGCAAGCCGGCTTCAGACAGCTCGCCCATCAAAAAGTACACGCCCACCTGCAGCGCCTCAGGCGTCTTGACGAACTCGGCCAGTTGACTGCGCGGCACTTCGATCACGCGAACAATGCGCGTCGTGATCTCGGCCACGCGCATGCCGCGCGGATCACCGGCGGGGAGGAAGATTTGGATGGTTTGGGGGCGGGGCATTGACTTCACAACATGGCAGTCAAGTATTCCGAGAACTTTTGAGATTTGACTATGTTGATGATGTTCTCGCCAGTTTCATTCGCATACTTTAGGAGGATGCTATGCGCCGTTGAAAACGCTGTTTGAAGTCGTTCTGTGGTCAATTGTTCAATATCTACGGATTCAATGTCTGCATGCGCATAGTCTTTTGAGCCAATCAACTGAGCTGCTGCAATCCTAGCGATGTGGAAGCTCAAATTCCTTGCCAACCCACGTTCCTCAGGATGGACGCTTGCGGAGACAAACGCTCTTACTTTCTGAACAATGAGCACTGACTTCAAGAAACTACCAAATGGTTTTTTATGATCAAAAATTGCGTTGTACGAAACGTCGCTTTTGATAATTGTTGTGGGGTTTCGTCTTGCGGTTGCTGGATCAAAAAACAAAATTGATCGAATAGCCTGTGCCATATCTTGGATAGTGAATATCCTGTTCGCAGGTTTGCCCTGATTCTTGTAGTAGCCCTTACGCCGGTCATAAAAATACCCTTGCGTCAGGCAGTAGTCCTCAATGTCTCGCTGCACCGGATCCGTCGCACGTAGAAGAACGGGTTGAACCGGATTCTGGAAGTTAGAAGCATTAATTATTTTGTCGACGACGGCCTTGTCCGTTGATCGAATGACCTTCACTAAAACAGTTCGTGGGTCTTCTTTTGTGATGGTGTCACGTTGTTCAAAAATTGAAAATGAAGTCTGCAAGCCATTGATCACAGCGACGTTCTCAAGGTGAAGCGCTTTTGGCAATTGCGCTACTTTTTCGGCGATTATTGTGATGCCATTGTTGAACCACCAAAAATCGCTGTCCTTATCATCTCTAATAGTTTCGCCGATTTTCTTATTGACATCCACTTCCCCAAGGAAGTGTCGAATGTTTGACTCAAAAATTGATTCACGAACTCGCCCAGTAGCGGGATCAGAAATGAAATTGAGGTAATGCCATAGCCTGACGACACCGACATAACCGTACTTTTCTTTAGTGAGGCTGATAGAAGTCGGATCCATTTCAAAAATCAATTCTAGACTTTGGATAGGTTGCTGTTGATACAGCTCCATCAGTTCGGCAGAGCTAAGTAGGTTCACCGTGATCGGACAGTTCTTGACCAAAGTTTGCGTCAAGGCGAGAAACTGACTTTTCTTCGCCGTAATTACTCCATTTACTTCTGACGTCTCAGCACGCGTGCAGTAATAGAAGTCAATTGATAACGAAGCATGTTTCTTTATCGACTCGATCCACACGGCTCTGAATAGCTCGACCTTTTCCACAAGGCTACTGTTGAACACTTTTAGAAGGTCATCAGCACTCTTGCCTAAATCACATACTACCGGCCAACTTGTAATCCACGAATTGAATGTGGCTTCTTTAAACTTGGGTGCGGTTTTTGACTGGACTACCAGTACTTGTACAGAGGAGGCCGATGTGACCTTTATCTCATCCAGATCCTCTTTTGTCGTTACGCATTGATCGTTTACCAGAATCAAAAAACAATCAATGCCACCATCATTGCCGCCATCGGTAATGGCATCTTCAATTTCCGTAAACGTGGTCTCGGATTGTTTCGTGAGTTGCAGTGCACAGAAATACTCAAACTGCTCGTCCGCCGCAACATGTGCAAATCCATTGTCATTCGCAAATTGATCGCGACACGCATCCAATAGAACCTGATTAGCCATTTATTTTCTACTCCCTGAAATGACGGTTATCAGCAATTTATGTAGTTTTTGCTTCCCCCAACTATCCTTCAACCCCACGGCGTAGTTAAACACCCGCCTCCCAGCCGTGTGATCCGCCCTATCCGCCACAAAGTAGCCATGCCGCTCAAACTGAAACTTGTCATCCGCCTGCGCGCTGGCCAGTGACGGCTCCACAAACCCCGTCACCACTTTCAGGCTGTCGGGGTCCAGGCTTTCGATGAAGTCTTTGCCGCCCGCGTCCAGTTGGACCGAGGCAGCGAGACAATGCATCAGGCCACTTTCTTCAGCGACAGTTTTACGGTGTATCCCAGTTGCGCGGCAACGTTCACCAATGCATCCAGTGTGAAT
>NZ_JAUSLE010000057.1 GCF_030646845.1 Rhodoferax sp.
CAGGCAGAGGGTGATCTGGACTTCCGTGGAACTCTGGGTCTGTCAAAGGACGTTCCCGTCGGCTTCCAGAACATACGACTACAGTTCACGCTCGACACTGATGCCTCGGACGAGCAAATTGCAACGCTCTTGCGCCTGACGGAGCGGTACTGCGTTGTGTACCAAACGCTGGCACATCCCCCTGCGTTGGCGGTTGCCCGGAAGTGCGTTGTCTCATGAGCTATCCGGGGCCATCCCTTGATTCAAAGCAAAATGAGCCCCCAGCCCTTTTAGAACGGGCGCAAGGCGCTATCAAATAAATAGCGAGATGAATCCGCCACGGGCCCGCAGCGGCCCGGCGCGGCGGCTTCCTCAGGCGTAGTCGCTCACGGGCGGGCAGATGCAGACCAGGTTGCGGTCGCCATAAACGTTGTCAACGCGACCGACCGGTGGCCAGTATTTGACCTGCTTGAGCGCGGCCATCGGGAAAGCGCCGGTTTCACGCGAATAGGGTCGCTCCCAGTCGGCGCCGAGCAGGCTTGCGGCGGTGTGGGGCGCGTGCTTGAGCGGGTTGTTGCCCTGCGGCCATTGCCCGCTTTCGACTTTGCGAATCTCCTCGCGGATGGCGATCATGGCGTTGATGAAACGTTCCAGCTCGGCCAGGGTTTCGCTTTCGGTGGGCTCGACCATCAGCGTGCCGGGCACCGGAAAGCTCAGCGTTGGCGCATGAAAGCCGTAGTCCATCAGCCGCTTGGCCACGTCCTCGGCGGTCACGCCGCTGGTGTCCTTGAGCGGGCGCAGATCCAGGATGCACTCGTGCGCGATGTGGCCGTTCTCGCTGGCGTAGAGCGTCGGGTAGTGGACTTTCAGGCGGGCGCTGATGTAGTTGGCGCTCAGTATGGCGATCTCCGTCGCCTGCTTCAGGCCGTCAGGGCCCATCATGCGGCAGTACATCCAGCTGATCGGCAGCACGGCCGCATTGCCCAGCGGCGCGGCTGAGATCGCCCCGACGCCCTTGGAGGTAAGGCCACCAGTAGCGTGGCCCGGCAGGTAAGGCACCAGGTCGGCCACCACACAGACGGGACCGACACCGGGGCCGCCACCGCCGTGCGGAATGCAGAAGGTCTTGTGCAGGTTGAGGTGGCTGACGTCGCCGCCGAACTCGCCGGGGGCGGCCACGCCGACCAGGGCATTCATATTGGCGCCGTCCACGTAGACGCGGCCGCCATGGGCATGCACCAGGGCGCAAAGTTCCTTGACGCTGGTCTCGAACACACCGTGCGTGCTGGGGTAGGTGATCATCACCGCGGCCAGATTGACGCTGTGCTGCTCGCACTTGGCCTTCAGGTCGGCCATGTCGACATTGCCTTGCGCGTCGCAGGCCGTCACCACCACCGTCAGGCCGGCCATCTGGGCGCTGGCCGGGTTGGTGCCGTGGGCGCTGGAAGGAATCAGGCAGATGTTGCGGTGGCCCTGGCCGTTGGCTTCATGAAAAGCCTTGATCACCAGCAGACCGGCGTATTCGCCCTGCGAGCCCGCATTGGGCTGCAGGCTGATGCCGGCGTAACCGGTGGCCTGGCACAGCCAGGCGCGCAGCTGCTCGTCCAGCTCTTTGTAGCCTTGCAACTGCTCGTGTGGTGCAAACGGGTGCAGCGACGCAAACTCGGGCCAGGTGATGGGAATCATCTCGCTGGTGGCGTTGAGCTTCATGGTGCAGCTGCCCAGCGGGATCATGCTGCGGTCCAGCGCCAGGTCTTTGTCGCTCAGGCGGCGGATGTAGCGCAGCATGCCGGTCTCGGAGTGGTGCGTGTTGAACACCGGGTGCGTCAAATAGGGGCTGGTGCGACGCACGTCCGTGGGGATCAGGGGCTCGATGCCTTTTTCGAAATCACTGACCTTCGGCGGGGTCTGCCCGTCCTTGGCGAAGAACGACCAGAGTTGCTCGATGTGCTCGCGCGTGGTCGTCTCGTCCAGCGACACGCCCAGACTTGTTTTTGAGTCAAATCGAAGGTTAGCCCCCGCCGAATGGGCGCGAGTAGCTATCAAATCAGTAGCGCCTTGGGTATTGACGGTGAGCGTGTCAAATGCGGTGGCGTTGGCTACTGCGTAACCCATGTCCTGCAGGCCACGCGCCAGCAGGGCGGTGTAGGCGGCCACGCGCTGGGCGATGCGTTTCAGGCCTTGCGGGCCGTGGTACACAGCGTACATGCTGGCGATCACGGCGGGCAGCACCTGCGCGGTGCAGATGTTGGACGTCGCTTTTTCGCGGCGAATGTGCTGCTCGCGCGTTTGCAGCGCCAGCCGGTAGGTGGGGTTGCCGTGCACGTCCACGCTCACACCGACCAGACGGCCAGGCATCGAGCGTTTGAACTCGTCACGGCACGCCAGGTAGGCCGCGTGGGGGCCGCCGTTGCACATCGGCATGCCAAAGCGCTGGGTCGTGCCTACCGCAATGTCCGCGCCCATCTCGCCCGGTGGCGTGAGCAGCGTGAGCGCCAGCAGGTCGGCCGCCATGACGACCACGCCGCCGCGCGTCTTGTACTTTGATATCCAGTCGCGGTCGTCGCGCACGACCCCGCTCACGCCCGGGTACTGCAGCAGCACGGCAAAGCTCTCCTCGCGCAGCGCTTCGTCACCGCGGCACACCTTCACCGTGATGCCCAGAGGCCGGGCCCGGGTCTGGATCACTTCCAGTGTTTGCGGCAGCACTTCGCTGTCCACCATGAACGTGGTCGACTTCGATTTGCCAACGCGCAGCGCCAGCGTCATGGCTTCGGCCGCCGCGGTGGCTTCGTCCAGCATGGAGGCATTGGCCATCGGCATGCCGGTGAGGTCCGCGATCATGGTCTGGAAGTTCACCAGTGCTTCCATGCGGCCCTGGCTGATCTCGGCCTGGTAGGGCGTGTAGGCGGTGTACCAGGCCGGGTTCTCCAGGATGTTGCGCAGAATGACGCCGGGCGTGTGGGTGTCGTAATAGCCCTGGCCGATATAGCTTTTGAAAATCTGATTCTTCGATGCAATCGCCTTCAGCTCGGCCAGCGCCGCCGCCTCGGTCACCGCCGCGGGAATAGCCATGCGGCTGCTGCGCGCGATGGAGCGCGGCACGATGCCGTCGATCAACTCGCGGCGTGAGCTTGAGCCCACGACCTTGAGCATCAAGGCCTCATCGGCGGCGTCCACGCCAATGTGGCGGGCGAGAAATTCGCTGGTATTTTCCAGTTCGCTCAAAGGTCTGGCGGATTGCATCAACATAAAGACGTCCTGCTTAAGCGTTGGCGGAAAAACTGGTGTAGCTGGTCTCGTCCATCAGGGCATCCAGCTCGGACGGGTTGGAAAGCTTGACCTTGAAGAACCAGCCTGCGCCCAGCGGGTCGGAGTTGGCCAGCGACGGGTCGGCACGCAGGGCTTCGTTCACCTCGGTCACTTCGCCGGTCACGGGCATGTAGACGTCGGCGGCGGCCTTGACCGACTCGACGACACCCGCGATGTCTTTGGCGGCAAAGGTCTTGCCCACTTCGGGCAGGTCCACAAACACGACGTCACCCAGGGCATCCTGCGCATGGTGGGTGATACCTACGACAGCGGTGTCGCCGTCAACTTTGAGCCATTCGTGGTCGGGGGTGTACTTGATCGTCATGGGGTTCTCCAAAGAAGTGATGTAAATGAAATTTGAAAAATCAGCCGCGGTAATAGCGGGTGGGCACGAAGGGCATGGCAACGACTTCCATCGGCACCGGTTTGCCGCGCACGATGGCATTGACGCGTGAGCCCAGGGGCGCGAACCCGGGCGTCACGTAGCCCATGGCCACCGGCTTGTCGATGGTCGGTCCCAGCAGCCCGCTGGTGACTTCGCCAATGCTCTGGCCGTTCAGGTCCTGCAATTCGGTGTGGTCCCGCACAGGAATGCGCTCCAGCGCCAGAAGTCCAACACGTTTTCTGGCGGGAGCCCCCGTTCCACCTGCGAGTTGCGCTAGTATTTTTGTAGCACCCGGAAAGCCGCCGGCACGTGCCCCGTCTGCCCGGCGTACCTTTTGCAGGGCCCAGTTCAAGCCGGCTTCCACCGGTGTGGTGGTGGTGTCGATGTCATTGCCATACAGGCACAGACCGGCCTCCAGCCGCAGTGAGTTGCGGGCACCCAGGCCCACGGGTTTCACTTCGGGTTGCGCCAGCAGGGCGCGCGCCAGGGCGTCGGCCTGCGTCGCGGGCACGGAGATCTCGAACCCGTCTTCACCGGTGTAGCCGCTGCGGGTAATGAAGAGGTCGCTCTCATTCCAGCTGAAGCTCGCGCCCGTCATGAACACCAGCTTGTCCACGCCATTGATCAGGCGGGCCAGGGCGGTGATCGCCTGCGGTCCTTGCAGGGCCAGCAAAGCACGTTCCGGCATGGGAATCACCTGGCAGCGTGTGCCGATCTTGGCCTGGATGTGCGCAATATCGCCGACCTTGCAGGCGCCATTGACGATCACAAAAATATCACCGCCATGCGCATAGTCGCGGTTCACGAACATCAGGTCGTCGAAGATGCCGCCCTCGTCATTGAGCAGCAGGCCGTAGCGCTGCTTGCCCACCGCCAGGTCGATCACGTCCACCGGCATCAGGCTCTCAAAAGCCGCTGCCGCGTCCGGCCCCACCAGGCGCAACTGGCCCATGTGGGAGACGTCAAACAGGCCGGCAGCGTTGCGGGTGTGGTGGTGCTCGGCCATCAGGCCGGCGGGGTATTGCACCGGCATGGAGTAGCCGGCAAACGGCACCATGCGGGCGCCCAGCGACACATGCAGGTCGTTGAGCGGTGTTGTCAGAAGAGCGGCAGGCGTGGTGGTCATCGGCGAATTCCAGGAGGGGCATGTCAAATTCCACGACCGAAGCCATGGGCTGCCCCCGCTGTCCGCTTTACCTGAGAGATTCGCCGGGCCTGCACAGGCCTCAAGCGGCTCGCAGACTGCGGTTTGCTCCTTCGGTGGGCCAAAGCCGGTTTGAATGCCGGCATGACCTCTCTCCAGTGGGGAAACGCTGACGGGTATTGCGACCCGTCATGCGCCTGTCAGTCCTTTTGCCTGAGCGTTCAAACCGCTGCAATCAGCCGTCCTGCGCCTTCGGCGGCCTCCTCAAGGGGAGACTCTCTCCTGAACCTCAAGATTCTACCCGCACGCCCAACCACCGAAACCTTGCTCCAACAACTCCTTGGATCTCCTTCCGGCTCGGGCAAACCGACGATTCAGGGTCTGGGTTTGTATTGGGTAACTTCAATTGGGCACACAACGATGCCATGCGGTTTCATTCCTTGGAGGGATAAATATCCTTGGCAACGCTTCGCACATGTTTCAATAACAGGTTTGCGCCAGGCGAGATTACATGGTCCCGTCGCATGATGATTCCAAAACCGTCCATCTTGCAGGGTAGATCGATTGGCAGAATGGCCAGTTCGCGTGAACTAACGTAATAACGGGCAACTTCAACTGGCATGACGTGCAGGAAATCAGTCTGATTCAGCAGACTTTTGATCACTGACATGGCCGTGGTTTCGACGACGTTGGACGGCGCCTCCAGGTCGCGGTGGCGAAATATCATGTCAAACTGGTGACGCAGAATGCTGCCTCGGGGCGACAAGATCCAGCTGGCGGTCGCGAGATCATTTAACGTGAGGTCGCGGCGCTCCAGCATCGGATGCCCGATGCGCGCCACGGCACATTCGGTTTCTTCGGACAAATCCTCGTACAGGAGGCTCGGCATATCTTCCTGTTGCAGAACGCGAGCGATCAAGAAGTCCAGTTGCCCGCTTTTGAGTCGCTCCATCAGCATATCGCTGGTGCCAACATCGACCCCAATGCTCAGCCTGGGTGCCTCTGCCTTTGCACTGGCGATTGCCCGCGGCACCAAGGTCATCGAGGGCGTGACGATGACCCCAATGTCAACCTGTCCTGACAACCCGGCCTGCAGTGATGCAATGGCGTCCTGGCCTTGTGTCAGGTTGCCAAGCGCCATCCTGACATGGCGGATCATCGTCTCGCCGTAGAGCGTTGGTCGCATGCCTCTGGGAAGCCGTTCGAAAAATGGCACGCCAAAGAGTTCCTCAATATCTTTGAGCATCTTGGACGCTGCTGGCTGACTCATGTTCGTCGTTGCGGCCGCCAAATGCAGGTTGCGCGCCTCGTCCAGCGCAATCAACAAAAACATCTGGCGAATTTTGAGCTTGGTACGGGTTCGTCGCGCCGCGTCAATGTCGTGCATGGTGGGGCTTGTGGTGGAGGTGACAGCACGCTTTGAAAACGTGCAGCCAGGAAATCGATATCAAAAATTGTATCAATGTCGCGAAATTATTCATTTGATATGCATGGGTGATGCCTCTAACATCCGGCCGCAGGCAATATCCATCAGTCTGAAAGAGCCAAGATGTCCAACTCATCAAAACGACCCCTGCGATCGGCCGCCTGGTTCGGTACCGCCGACAAGAACGGCTTCATGTACCGTAGCTGGATGAAAAACCAGGGCATCCCGGATCATGAATTTCAGGGCAAGCCGATCATCGGCATCTGCAACACGTGGTCCGAACTGACGCCCTGCAACGCGCACTTCCGCAAGATCGCAGAGCATGTGAAGCGCGGCATTTCCGAGGCGGGGGGCTTCCCGGTCGAATTTCCGGTGTTTTCCAACGGTGAATCCAATTTGCGACCCACCGCGATGCTGACGCGCAATCTGGCCAGCATGGACGTGGAGGAATCAATTCGCGGCAACCCGATGGATGCAGTCGTGCTGCTGGTGGGGTGCGACAAGACCACGCCGGCGCTGCTGATGGGCGCCGCCAGTTGCGACATTCCGACCATCGTCGTGACCGGCGGCCCGATGCTGAACGGCAAGCACGAAGGTCGTGACATCGGCTCCGGCACGGTGGTGTGGCAACTGCACGAAGCGGTCAAGGCGGGGCAAATCACCTTGAATCAATTCATGTCGGCTGAAGCCGGCATGTCGCGCTCGGCGGGCACCTGCAACACCATGGGTACCGCTTCCACCATGGCCTGCATGGCCGAGGCGCTGGGCACCTCATTGCCGCATAACGCCGCCATTCCGGCGGTGGATTCGCGCCGCTACGTGTTGGCGCACATGTCGGGCATGCGCATCGTGGACATGGTGTGGGAAGACCTGAAGCTGTCCAAAGTGCTGACGCGCGAAGCATTTGAGAACGCCATCCGCGTCAATGCCGCCATCGGGGGCTCCACCAATGCCGTGATTCACCTGAAAGCCATTGCTGGGCGCATCGGCGTGCCGCTTGAGCTGGAGGACTGGACGAATGTCGGCAAGGGCACGCCCACGCTGGTGGACTTGCAGCCCTCTGGCCGCTTTTTGATGGAAGATTTTTACTACGCTGGCGGGCTGCCCGGGGTGCTGCGCCGCATGGGCGAGGGTGGCTTGTTGCCGCACAAGAATGCGCTGACGGTCAACGGCAAGTCGATCTGGGAGAACGTGCTGGACGCCCCGATCCACAACGCCGAAGTTATCCGTCCCCTTGACAAGCCACTGGTCGCAGATGGCAGCATGTGCATCCTGCGCGGCAATCTGGCGCCGCGTGGCGCGGTGCTGAAGCCGTCGGCGGCAACGCCCGCGCTGATGAAGCACCGCGGCCAGGCGGTGGTGTTCGAGGATTTTGACCATTACAAGGCGCGCATTGGCGACCCGGACCTGGAGGTCGATGCGAACTCGGTGATGGTGCTGAAGAATTGCGGACCGAAGGGTTACCCGGGTATGGCGGAAGTCGGCAACATGGGCTTGCCGCCCAAATTGCTGGCGCAGGGTATTACCGACATGGTGCGCATCTCGGATGCCCGCATGAGCGGCACCGCCTACGGCACGGTGGTGTTGCATGTGGCGCCGGAAGCGGCTGCCGGTGGACCGCTGGCCATCGTGCGGGACGGCGACTGGATTGCGCTCGACAGCCAGGCCGGCAAGCTGCAGCTGGAAATCAGCGACGCCGAGATCGCGCAGCGCCAGGCTGAACTGCAGGCCCAGCCAGCAGCGCCGGCGAAGGGCGGCTATCAGCAGTTGTACATCGACCGGGTGTTGCAGGCCGACGAAGGCTGTGATTTCGATTTTCTGGTGGGCTGCCGCGGTGCCGAAGTGCCCAAGCATTCGCACTAGCTGAAGAATTGCATGTTGCCTTCGGTGGCTGCCTGGTCCGGTTTGCGTGATTTTGAAAGATACCCATGACTCAGTCCAAGAACGTTCGCTACCAAGGTGTGTTCCCCGTGGTGCCCACGACCTTTACCGAAAGTGGAGATCTCGATCTGGCAAGTCAGAAGCGTTGCGTCGACTTCATGATCGACGCCGGCTCCAACGGCCTGTGCATTCTGGCCAATTTCTCGGAGCAGTTTTTGCTTTCGGATGACGAGCGCGAAGTGCTGACGCGAGTGATTCTGGAACATGTGAATGGTCGGGTTCCGGTGATTGTCACCACCACTCACTTCAGCACCCAGGTGTGCGCCCAGCGCAGTTTGCGCGCCCAGGACATGGGTGCTGCCATGGTGATGGTCATGCCGCCTTATCACGGCGCCACCTTTCGCGTCTCCGAAGACAAGATATACGAGTTTTATGCCGGACTGTCGGATGCGATTGACATCCCGATCATGATTCAGGACGCGCCGGCCAGCGGCACCGTCCTGTCGGCTGCCTTTCTGGCCCGCATGGCTACCGAAATCAAGCAAGTGTCGTATTTCAATATCGCGACCGTTGGCGCTGCCGCCAAGTTGCGCGAACTGATCCGCCTGGGCGGGGCCGCCATTGAAGGCCCGTGGGACGGCGAGGAGGCCATTACCTTGCTGCCCGATCTGGACGCCGGTGCCACCGGCGCCATGACTGGCGGCGCCTACCCCGATGGCATCCGCCTGATTATGGACGCCTACGCCGCTGGCCGGCGCGAAGAAGCCATTGCCCTGTACCAGCAATGGCTGCCCCTCATCAACTATGAAAACCGCCAGGGCGGCATCCTGAGCGCCAAGGCCTTGATGAAAGAAGGTGGTGTGATCGCCTGCGAAGCGCCGCGCCATCCCTGGCCCAGCATGCACCCCGCGGTTCGCGCGGGCCTGATCGAAACCGCGCGACGCCTGAACCCGATGGTGCTGCGCTGGGGCAAGTAAATACACCAGAACGAAAGCACATAGCCATGACGACTCAAAAATTCGACAACCTGATCAACGGCCAATGGATCGCGGGTGCCAGCTACACCCCCAACATCAACCCCTCCAACCTGGCCGATGTCATTGGTGACTACGCCCAGGCTGACGCCGCGCAACTCGATTCCGCAGTCAAGGCCGCCCAGACCGCGTTCCCTGCCTGGTCCACCGGCAACATCCAGGCCAGAGCCGATGCGCTGGACAAGATCGGCACCGAAGTCCTGGCCCGGCGCGAAGAACTGGGCACCCTGCTGGCGCGCGAAGAAGGCAAGACCCGGCCTGAAGGCATTGGCGAAGTCACCCGTGCTGGCAACATCTTCAAGTTCTTCGCCGGTGAATGCCTGCGCCTGACCGGTGAAATCGTGCCCTCCGTACGCTCGGGCATCAGTGTCGAGATCACCCGCGAACCGATGGGCGTGATCGGGCTGATCACGCCATGGAACTTCCCCATTGCCATCCCGGCCTGGAAGACCGCCCCGGCGCTGGCCTATGGCAACTGCGTGGTGCTGAAGCCGGCGGACCTTGTTCCTGGCTGCGCTTGGGCGCTGGCCGAGATCATCAGCCGTTCCGGCATTCCTGCGGGCGTGTTCAATCTGGTGATGGGACGCGGCAGCGTCATTGGGGACCCTTTGGTGAACCACCCCGGCATCGACGCCATCAGCTTCACCGGCTCGCAGGGTGTGGGCAACCGCATTGCCCAGCAATGCGCGCTCAAGCTCAAGAAAGTGCAGCTCGAGATGGGGGGCAAAAATCCGCAAGTCATTCTGGACGATGCCGACCTGGCCCAAGCCGTGGAGCTCAGCGTGCAGAGCGCGTTCTTTTCCACGGGGCAGCGCTGCACGGCCTCCAGCCGGCTGATCGTCACCGACGGCATCTACCCCCGTTTCCTTGACGCCATGAAACAACGCATGGCCGGCCTCAAGATTGGGGACGCTCTGGCCGCCGGCATTGACATCGGCCCGGTTTCCTCAAAGGCCCAGCTCGAGCAGGACCTGAGCTATGTGCAAATCGGACAGGCGGAAGGGGCTGTGCTGGTCGCGGGCGGGCAACGCCTGCAGTGCAGTACGGATGGTTTCTACATGGCACCGGCGTTGTTGACCGACACGACGGCTGCGATGCGCATCAACCGCGAGGAAGTGTTTGGCCCGGTGGCCAGCGTCATCCGCGTCAAAGGCTACGAAGAGGCGCTGGCGGAGGCCAACAACACGCCATTTGGCCTGTCGGCGGGCATCGCCACCACGTCGCTCAAATATGCCACGCACTTCAAGCGGCACAGCCAGGCCGGCATGGTGATGGTGAATCTGCCGACCGCGGGGGTTGACTATCATGTGCCGTTTGGAGGGCGCAAGGGATCGAGCTATGGCTCGCGTGAGCAGGGGCGCTATGCGCAGGAGTTCTTCACGACGGTGAAAACAGCCTATATCGGCAGCTGAAGCATTATTTGGAGCAAGCACTATGTCAAAAGAAATAACCCAGCCTGATGGAACCTGTCATGTCGTGATTACCGGTGGCGCCGGATTTTTGGGCGTGCGTCTCGCCCGGTCACTGCTCACCCAGGGCCAACTGTCGCTCGCGGGTGCCGCACCCGCGAATATCGCCCGTATTACCCTGGTCGACCGCGCGGCGCCGCCAGACGATGTGATGGCTGACCCGCGCGTGACGGCGCTCACCGGGGATTTGAATTCGCTTCTTGAGCAAAAGGAGGCTCCAGCCCTCGTTGTTACGGGGCAGACTGCTATTGTTTTTCATTTGGCGGCCGCTGTCAGCGGCGAATGCGAGGTCGATTTTGACCTTGGCATGCGCAGCAACTTCGCGGCGACTCTGGCACTGCTGGAGGCCTGTCGCGCCTTGCAGACCAAGCCCATCGTGGTGTTTGCCAGTTCGCTGGCGGTGTTTGGCGACACCGCGGCGCAGCCCTTGCCAGCCGTCATAGAAGACAACACGCTGCCAACGCCGCAAAGCAGCTATGGCATCCAGAAATTCATTGGCGAACAACTGGTGGCCGACTACACACGCAAAGGCTTCGTTCAGGGCCGCAATGTACGTTTGATGACGGTCAGTGTGCGTCCTGGCAGGCCCAACGGTGCGGCCTCCAGTTTTTTGAGCGGCATGCTCCGTGAGCCACTGGCCGGCGTCCGGGCTGTCTGCCCGGTGGCGCCCGACACCCCCGTGGCGCTGTCATCACCCGCGCGCACGGTGCAGGGCCTCATTCTGGCGGCCGAGGCGTCCGAGCAGGCGTGGGGGCCCCGAACGGGCCTGAACCTGCCCGCACTGACCACCACCCCAGGCGAGATGGCGGCGGCGCTGGAGCGCGTGGCCGGCCCGGCCGCCACCGCCCTGATCGACTGGACTCCCGACCCTGCCATCAGCAACATCGTCAAAACCTGGCCTGCCCGCATCCATTCTGTGCGTGCGCGCGGCCTGGGTTTGCTGCCCGAGGAAAGCTTCGAAGACATTATTCGGGAGTACATCAGGGAAACCCCCAGTGCTGTCGTGTTGGGAAACAGATCACAATAAGAAGTTGTATGACAACTTATGCGCGGATTGACGGACTAAGCCGCCGCCAACCCGTAACCTTTTTAAACCGAGGAGACCTGAAATGAAATTGAGAAAACTGGTTATTGGGCTGTCTTTGACCGTTGGTTTTGTTGCGAGTGCAGCCGCCCAAACCACCATGAAGATCAATATTTCCATCGCGCAGAATTCGCACCAGGGCGTTGCCATTGATACTTTCGCCAAGGAGGTGGAGAAGGGTACTGCTGGCCGCTACAAGATTCAAACTTTTTACAACGCCTCATTGGGTAGTGAGCGTGAATCGATTGAGGCAGTGCAATTAGGTACCCAGGAACTGACGTTCACCTCAACCGGCCCCGTGCCCAACTTTGTGCCGGACGCCAAGATTCTGGACATTCCCTTCCTGTTCCGCGACAAGGCGCACGCCCGCGCTGTACTGGATGGACCGATCGGTCAGGAAATGCTCACCAAGTTCGATTCCAAGGGCTTCAAGGCCCTGGCCTGGGGTGAGAACGGCATGCGCAACATGACCAACAACAAGCGTGCCATCAACGCCCCGGAGGATCTCAAGGGCCTGAAACTGCGCACAATGGAAAATCCGGTGCACGTGGCGGCGTACAAAGGCCTGGGCATTGTGACCACGCCGATGGCTATGGCCGAGGTGTTTACAGCACTGCAGCAAGGCACGGTTGACGGCCAGGAAAATCCCTTGTCGGTGATCATGGCTGCCAAATTGGACCAGGTGCAAAAGCACGTGTCACTCACCGGTCACGTTTATTCACCCGCCATTTTCTTGATGAACAAGGCCTCCTTTGACAAGCTCAGCGCCGCCGACAAAACGGTCTTTCTGGATGCTGCCAAAGAAGCGGTCAAAACTAACCGTGCCCGCGTGGATGCCGACGACGCCATGGGTGTGACTTACCTGCGCGGCAAGGGCATGAATGTGGTTGAGACTCTGGATAAGGCCAAGTTTGTCGCCACGCTGGCGCCGGTCTATGCCGACTTTGAAAAGCAGTTTGGCAAAGCCAACATGGACAAGATCCGCAACTATAAATAATCGCTTGTAGCTTAGCCGCACCCAACGCCCGAAGCGCTTGCGCTCTCGGGCGTTTTTTCGAAACCCTCCATCTCAGGCAGAAGGCGCTATGAAAGACAAATTCCTCCGGCTGGAGCACTGGACCAGCCGCATCGCCCTGGTCGCGGCATGCATCATGCTGATGCTGGCCGCTGGCTTGGGCATGATGCAGATCATCACCCGTTTTGTGCTGGAGACCCCGGCCGAGTGGACCGAGGTGCTGATACGTTTCAGCCTGATCTGGATGGTATTTCTGGGCATTCCCATGGCTTTCAGGCAGGGCGCCATGGTCAGCGTGGATGTGCTGTACCGCTGGAGCCCGCCGCGCATTCGCCGGGTGCTGGACTGGATTGTCTGTCTGGCTGCGCTGACCCTGATCACGATCATTATCTGGTGGGGTTGGGACTATGCACAACGCGGCAAGGTTCAAACCATGGCCGGACTGGAGTCGCTGTCGATGTTCTGGGCCTATCTGGCCATGCCGGTGGGCGGTGTGTTCAGCATCATCGGCATCATTGGCAATCTGCTGGACCCCCAGCGTCTTGAACTGGAGACCGCGCAATGACCACGGCCATGCTCATCACCATGGTGCTGTGCTTTGCACTCACCGTATCCGTTGCTGTTTCGATTGGCCTAGCCGCCATTTTCGGCATTCAAATCGCAGAAGCGAACATGCTGATCTCCGTCAAGGAGATGTTCAACTCGATTAACAAATTTCCGCTGGCGGCAATTCCCTTTTTCATTCTGGCCGGCAACATCATGGAAACCGGGGGCATTTCGCGCCGCCTGGTGGAATTTGCCAAGAGCCTGGTGGGTGGTATTCAGGGTGGCCTGCCTATGACCTGCGTGCTGACCTGCATGATTTTTGCGTCGGTGTCCGGTTCCTCGGTGGCCACCACCTTCGCCATTGGCACGATCCTGATTCCGGCGCTGCTCAAGCACGGCTACCCGACCACCTGGGCCGCTTCCTTGCAGGCCACCAGCGCCGAGCTCGGCGTCATCATTCCGCCCTCGATCCCGATGATTCTGTATGGTGTGAGCGCTGAGGTGTCGATTGGCGAGCTGTTCATCGCCGGTTTTGGTCCGGGCCTTTTCATCAGTGGCGCGTTAATGTTGTTTGTCTGGGGCTACTGTAAGTTCAAGGGCTGGGGCAGGAATGACGGCGACGGCCGCCTGTCGGTGGGCAAGGCGACCTGGAAGGCCGGATGGGCGCTGCTGATGCCGGTCATCATTCTGGGCGGCATTTACGGTGGCATCTTCACCCCGACCGAGGCATCGGCCGTTGCCGTGTTTTACGCACTGATGGTGGGCTTGCTGATCTACCGCGAGATCAAGCTCCCCGACCTCTACCTCATTCTGCGCAAGTCGGTGCTGTCGTCGGCGGTGATCATGTTCATCATTGCCAACGCCGGGCTGTTTGCGTTCCTGATCACGCGCGCCGGCGTGCCGGAGGCGATTGGCCTGTGGCTGCAGGATGTGCTGAAAACTCCGGCGTACTTTCTGCTGGGCGTCAACGCCGCTTTGTTCATCATTGGCATGTTCATCGAGACCGGTGCCGCCATCATTGTGCTGGCGCCGATCCTGGCGCCGGTGGCGATGCACTTTGGTATCGATCCGGTGCACTTTGGCCTGGTCATGGTGGTGAATCTGGCCTTGGGCATGATCACGCCGCCGTTCGGTGTCAACCTGTTTGCGGCCTGCACCGTCGCGCGCATCTCGCTGGATCGCATGATCAAGGACCTGATCCCGTTCGTGCTGGTCGTGCTGGCGTGCCTGATGGTAATCTCTTATGTGCCGGCTCTGTCGCTGACGCTGCGCGATCTGGTGTATGCGAAATAACCGAAGATAAGTCGACACATTCAAGCCTCATGAGCGCGCAATTCAAGCCCATTACGCCGGGTGCTTACCTCTCGGATCAGGTCGCGGACGTCCTGGCCATCGAGATCCGGGCCGGTCGGCTGGCGCTGGGTGACAAGCTGCCGACCGAAGCGGCGCTGGTGGACCAGTTCTCGGTCAGCCGTACCGTGGTGCGCGAAGCGGTCTCGCGGCTCAAATCGCTGGGATTGGTCGATTCGCGCCAGGGCAGTGGGGTTTATGTCAAAGAGGTGGGCTTCTCGCCGCTTAACTTTGACGCCAAGTCGGCGGTGTCCAAACAGGCGGTGATCCAGATGGTGGAGGTGCGCCGCGCGCTGGAGGCCGAGGTGGCGGGCTTGGCGGCACAGCGACGCACGCAGACTGACATCAAGCGCATCCGCAAGGCGATCAATGTGCTCGACAAGGCAGTGCAAGCCGGGGGTGACGGTGTGGATGAAGATGTGAAATACCACCGCGCCATCGCGGAGGCTGCGCGCAACCCCTTCTTGATTGGCACACTGGAATACTTGGGCCAGTTCCTGCAAGGGGCCACCCGCGTGACGCGCGCCAATGAAGCGCGCAGAGCCGATTTTGCGCGGCAGGTGCGCGACGAGCATGAAATGATTGTGAGCGCCATTGAAGCCGGTGATGCAGTTGCCGCACGCCAGGTCGCCGCGCAGCACATGGACAACGCCATCCTGCGTATCGAGCAGGCTGACCCGGCTTTCTGGCAGCAGGCGGGCGTGCAGTTGGCACGCCCCCTGGTCTCCGGGCTGCCTCTGAAGCGCTGACACCCATGGCCGTTTTCAGTCCGGTCTTGTGGGGTGTACCGGGTAATCTCGCCTGGCGAGAATACGCTGAATTTGTATGATAACCATATAAAATATTTCTTTGGGACCTGCTGGCATCTGAAGGTTACCTTGGCCATTGGTTTCAGGAGTGTGCTGAATTGACGAACCGAATAGGAAACACGATATGACAGCCAACGTAGGTGTGATTGGCCTGGGGGCCATGGGTAGTGGCATGGCGCGCTCGTTGCGCCGCCATGGCAGCCAGGTGCATGTTTTTGATGTGCGCGCCGAGGCGGCACGAGCCTTTTCCGCCGAGGGTGGCGTGGCCTGTGCGTCACCGGCTGAGCTGGCGGCGCAGTGCAACGTGATCGTGTCGGTGGTTGTCAATGCCGCGCAGACCGAAAGCGTGCTGTTTGGCGAGGGGGGCTGCGCCGCAGCAATGAAGCGGGGCAGCGTGTTTGTCATGTGCTCCACCGTGGACCCGAACTGGTCGATTGCGCTAGAGGCGCGGCTAGCAGAAAAAGGCATTTTCTACATTGATGCCCCGATTTCCGGCGGCGCCGCCAAGGCCGCGAGCGGCGAGATGACCATGATGACGTCGGGCACGCCCGAGGCCTACGCAGCGGTCGGGCCGTTGCTGGATGCGATGGCGGCCAAGGTGTACCGGCTCGGCGACCAGGCCGGGGCCGGTAGCAAGGTCAAAATCATCAACCAGCTGCTCGCCGGGGTGCACATTGCCGCCGCCGCCGAGGCCATGGCACTGGGCCTGCGCGAGGGGGTGGACCCGGCGGCGCTGTATGAGGTGATCACTCACAGCGCGGGCAACAGTTGGATGTTCGAGAACCGCATGGCCCATGTGCTGGCGGCAGACTACACGCCCCTGTCGGCCGTGGACATTTTTGTCAAGGACTTGGGGCTGGTGCTCGACGTGGCGCGTGCCAGCAAGTTCCCGCTGCCACTCTCCAGTACTGCGCACCAGATGTTCATGCAGGCGTCCACGGCTGGCTTCGCCCGCGAGGATGACAGTGCAGTGATCAAGATATTCCCCGGCATTGAGTTGCCCAAGAAGTCATGAGCACCGCCGAGCGCAGCGCAGCACATGAAGTGGCAGGCGTGGGGGCCATGCTATTGGGGTGCATCGCCGACGACTTCACCGGCGCCACCGATCTGGCCAATAACCTGGTGCGCGCCGGCATGCGCGTGGTGCAAGCCATCGGCGTGCCAGCGCAGCCGCTGGACTCGGACGCCGACGCCGTGGTGATCGCGTTGAAGTCGCGCACCTTGCCGGTGGAGGAAGCCATTGCACAGTCGCTGGCGGCGCTGCGCTGGCTGAAGGCGCAGGGCGCGCGGCAGATCTACTTCAAGTACTGCTCCACGTTTGACAGCACGGCGCAAGGCAATATCGGCCCGGTGACGGAGGCTTTGCAGGATGCGCTGGCCGGTGTCCCGGGCAGCGACTTCACCATCGCCACGCCGGCCTTCCCGGACAACCAGCGCACCGTGTTCAAGGGCCATTTGTTCGTCGGCGACGTGTTGCTCAATGAGAGCGGCATGCAAAACCACCCGCTCACCTCCATGACCGATGCCAACCTGGTGCGCGTGCTGCAAGCGCAATGCCGCCGCAAGGTGGGTCTGATCGACTACAAAGTGGTGGCGCAGGGTGAGGTGGCCATTCGCGAGCGCATTGAGCAATTGCGCGCTCAGGGCGTAGCCGTGGCGGTAGTCGATGCGATTTCCAACGATGACCTGATGCGCCTGGGCCCGGCGCTCAAAGGCATGCCGCTGGTGACCGCCGGCTCGGGGGTTGCGATTGGCTTGCCTGGGAATTTCGGGATTGTGCCCTCAAGCACTGCCAGCACGTTGCCCGCCGCCACCGGCCTGCAGGCGGTGGTGTCGGGCAGCTGCTCACTGGCGACCAATCGGCAGGTGCAGGCGTTCATCCAGGCGGGCCATCCGGCGTTGGCAGTCGATCCCTTGCGGCTTGCCACCCAGGGGGCCACTGGCGTGGATGTGGTGGCCGAAGCTCTGGCCTGGGCTGAACCACTGCTGAACCAGGGGCCCGTGCTCATTTATTCGTCGGCTGACGCAACGGCGGTCAAGTCCGTGCAGGGGCAGCTGGGTGTTGAAGCCGCTGGCGCTTTGGTAGAACGCACCCTGGCTGCGATCGCGGGGGGGCTGGTGACGCGCGGAGTGCGCCAGTTGGTGGTGGCCGGTGGTGAAACCTCCGGCGCCTGCGTGCAGGCCTTGAACATCACGCAAATGAAGATCGGACCGCAAATTGACCCCGGTGTGCCCTGGTGTCACGCACATACCGAGGCTGCGCCGCGCGAGGGTCTGCACCTGACGCTGAAATCTGGCAACTTTGGTGCTGACGACTTCTTCAGCAAAGCTTTTGCGGTGCTGGCATGAACGAGTCCGAGGCGCGCCAGGAAATTTGCCGCGTCGGTCGCAGTCTGTTTGAGCGTGGCTACGTGCATGCCACAGCTGGCAATATCAGCGTGCGGCTGGATGAGTCAGAAGGCGGCGGCTTCCTGATTACTCCCACCGATGCCTGCCTGGGTTTTCTCGATCCCGCCCGGCTGGCCCGACTGGATGCGCAGGCGCAGCAGCTGAGCGGCGATAGAGCTAGCAAAACTATAGCGTTACATGCCCAAATTTATAGGACTGCAGGCCAATTCGATGCTGAAACCCGGTGCGTGATCCACACCCACAGCACGCACTGCGTGGCGCTGACTTTGCGGCCCCAAGTCCATGCGCACCCGGAATTGTTGCCCGCCGTGACTCCCTACTTTGTAATGAAGGTCGGCCATGTGCCTGTGATTGCCTACCACCGCCCTGGCGACCCTGAAGCGGCGCAGCAGGTGGCGCAAGCTATTTCACGCTATGGTGAAGCCGGCACGCCGATCCGCGCCGTCATGCTGGAGCGCCTGGGCCCCAACGTCTGGCACGACTCGCCCGCCGCCGCCATGGCTACGCTTGAAGAGCTTGATGAAACCGCCCGGCTGGTGAGCCAGAGCGCCTGCGCGATCGTGCCCCTGACCGAACCCCAAATTGAACAACTGCGCCAAACCTTCGGTGCCCGCTGGTGAACCTTATGCCTAAATTTGCAGCCAACTTGTCCATGCTCTACCCTGAGCTTGATTTTCTGGATCGTTTCGAAGCCGCCGCAAAAGACGGTTTCAAAGCCGTCGAGTACCTTTTTCCCTATGCGTTCGAGAGCCGAGATATCGCGGCATGCCTCAAGGCACATGGCCTGCAGCAGGTCTTGTTCAATGCGCCCCCCGGCGACTGGGACGCTGGTGAGCGCGGTCTGGCCTGCCTGCCCGGGCGCGAAGCCGAATTCCGCGCGGGCATCGGCAAGGCGCTTGATTACGCAGCGGCCTTGGACTGCCCGCGCATCCACGTGATGGCAGGGCTGCTGCCCGCTGGCACCGCGCACGAAACGCTTTACCCGACCTATGTCAGTCAACTGCGCTGGGCCGCTGCAGAGGCCGCCAAGCAGGGCATCGATGTGCTGATCGAGCCGATCAACACGCGTGATATTGCGCGCTTCTACCTGAACCGCCAGGATCATGCCCATCAGGTGCTGGCCGACGTGGGTGCAGTGAACCTGAAGGTGCAGATGGATCTGTACCACTGCCAGGTGGTGGAGGGTGACGTGGCGATGAAGCTGCGTCAGTACCTGCCGACCGGCCGTGTCGGTCACATCCAGATTGCGGGCGTGCCGCAGCGGCACGAACCCGATCTGGGTGAACTGAACTACGCCTATCTGTTCTCTGTACTGGACGAATTGGGCTACGACGGCTGGGTCGGTTGCGAGTACCGGCCTGCGAGAGGCACGCAAGCCGGTGGCACGTCCGCCGGACTGGGTTGGCTCAAACCCTACCTCTAAGGTCAAGGATTCTCTTCATGGCAAAAACTGTCGGATTTATTGGTCTGGGGATGATGGGCCGGGGCATGGCAAAGCATGTGCTTGGAAGCGGGCATCCGGTCGCATTGCTCTTGCGTTCGAAGGAAGACGAGGTACGCTGCGCGGACCTGCTTGCAGGTGGTGCACGGCCCCTGAAGACAGCCGCCGAGGTAGCGGCCGCAGCCGACATCGTCATCATTTGCGTGCCTGGATCGCCACAAGTCGAAGATGTCGTGTTTGCGGACCATGGCCTGCTGCAAGGCATCAAACCGGAATGCGTGGTGGTGGATTGCTCGACTTCCCTGCCTGAGTCCACACGGCGCGTGGCGGCGGCCATTGCCACCCGGGGTGGCCTCTTTCTTGACGCCGCCATGACCGGGACGCCCAAAGACGCCGATGAAGGCAACATCAACCTGCTGGTCGGTGGTGACTCGGCGGTGCTGGCGAGCGTTCGCCCTGTTTTTGACACGTTTGCAAAAAATATCTACGAGTGCGGCGCAGTCAGCTCCGGGCACACCACCAAGCTGCTGCACCAGTTCGTCGTGCTCGGCAACGCCGCCATTCTGGCCGAGGCTTTTTCCTGTGCTGGAAAAACTGGGGTGAACCTCGAGGTCCTGTGCGATGTGATCGCCTCCGGCGGCGCGAACAGCACTGCCTTCCAGCGCTTACGTCCCTTTGTGCTCGAAGGTAACGATCAGCTTTTCCGCTTTTCGCTGGCCAATGCGCACAAGGATATGCATTACTACGCCCGGATGACCGGCGAGGCCAAGGCCGTATCATTCATCGGTGATGCCGTGCATAACACCTACACGGTGGCCGCCAACCTTGGCTATGCAACGCAATTCGTGCCACATTTGGTGAGCAGCCTGAACAAGCTCAACGGGCCGACAACAAGCTCGGCATAGGGAACGTGGCGACCTCTACATCCCTGCGTAGTTGGGTCCGCCGCCGCCCTCGGGCGTCACCCACACGATGTTCTGGGTCGGGTCCTTGATGTCGCAGGTCTTGCAGTGCACGCAGTTCTGCGCGTTGATCTGCAGGCGGTCCGTGTTGTCTTCGTTCTTGACGAACTCATACACGCCGGCCGGGCAATAGCGGGCTTCCGGGCCGGCGAACTTCGCCAGGTTGATGCTCACGGGAACGGACGCATCCCGCAAGGTCAAGTGCGCGGGCTGCTGTTCCTCGTGGTTGGTGTTGCTGATGAACACGCTGCTCAGGCGGTCAAACGTGAGCTTGCCGTCCGGCTTGGGGTAGACGATGGGCTGGCACTCGGCCGCGGGTTTGAGGTACACGTGGTCGGGCTTGTCGCGACGCAGCGTCCAGGGAATGTGGCCGCGCATCACGAACTGCTCGATGCCGTTCATCAGGGTGGCCACCGTCAGGCCCTTCTTGAACCAGCTCTTGAAGTTGCGCGACTTGTTGAGCTCCGTGTAGAGCCAGCTTTTCTCGAACGCTTCGGGGTAGGCGCTCAGTTCGTCATGCTGGCGCCCTGCGGTGACGGCGTCATAGGCGGCCTCTGCCGCCAGCATGCCGGTCTTGATGGCCGCGTGGCTGCCCTTGATGCGGCTCACATTCAGGTAGCCGGCATCGCAGCCCACCAGCGCACCGCCCGGGAACACGGATTTGGGCAGCGACATCAGGCCGCCCGCCGTGATGGCGCGGGCACCGTAGCCCAGGCGCTTGGCATTGACTTCGCCTTTGTCGTTCTCAAAGTAGTAGCGGATATTGGGGTGGGTTTTCCAGCGCTGGAATTCCTCGAACGGGCTCAGGTAAGGGTTGCTGTAATCCAGTCCGGTCACAAAGCCGATGGCCACTTTATTGCCTTCCATGTGGTACATGAAGGCACCGCCGTAGGTGCTCTGGTCCATGGGCCAGCCTGCGGTGTGCAAGACAAAGCCGGGGGTGTGGCGGGAGGGGTCAATCTCCCAGAGTTCCTTGATGCCGATACCGTAGGTCTGCGGATCACAACCGTCATCGAGCTTGAATCTGGCGATGAGCTGCTTGCCCAGGTGGCCGCGCGCGCCCTCGGCAAACACGGTGTACTTGGCCAGCAACTCCATGCCAAGCTGGAAATTCTCGGTCGGCTCGCCATCCTTGCCCACGCCCATGTTGCCGGTGGCCACGCCCCTCACCGATCCATCGTCGTTGTAGAGCACTTCAGCGGCGGCAAAGCCGGGGAAGATTTCGACGCCCAGGTTCTCGGCCTGCTCGGCCAGCCAGCGGGTCAGCGCGCCCAGGCTGATGATGTAGTTGCCGTGGTTCTGCGCGCATTCGGGCAACAGGAAGTTGGGCGTGCGAAAGCCGGATGTCTCACCCAGGAAGCTCCAGGCATCGTCGGTGACCGGCTGGTTCAGCGGGGCGCCCATTTCTTTCCACTTCGGGAACAGTTCAGTCAGGGCCTGCGGGTCCATGATGGCGCCCGAGAGAATGTGGGCGCCGGGCTCTGAGCCTTTCTCCAGGACCACCACCGAGATGTCCTTGCCTTTTTCGGTGGCCAGTTGCTTGAGACGGATGGCAGTTGCCAGACCGCCCGGGCCGCCACCGACGACGACGACGTCGTACTCCATTGCTTCACGGGGGCCGAACTGGGCCAGAATTTCCTGGTTGGTCATGGTGTGTCTCGCTTGATAATGTTGATATGGCTGGTATTCAAACCGTGACCAGGGGCTATCGATGCTGCGGCTGATTTTATTCGGTGAATTGGCGCATTCAGACGGCCGTTCTTCTTGTTTTGTGGAGACTCTCTAAATGGCTTACAGCATTGATCTTTCGGGCCGGGTGGCTTTTGTCACCGGCGCCTCCAGTGGATTGGGAGCCCAGTTTGCCAGAACACTCTCAAACGCCGGTGCTGCCGTGGTGCTGGCGAGTCGCCGGGTTGACAGGCTCAAGGACCTGCGGTCCCAGATTGAAGGCGAGGGCGGCGACGCCCACGTGATTGAGCTGGACGTGACCGACGTCGATTCCATCAAGTCGGCGGTGGCGCATGCCGAGACCGAAGTCGGCTCCATCGATATCCTGATCAACAACTCCGGCGTCAGCACCACGCAGCGCATCCAGGATGTGTCGGAAGACGATTTCGATCGCATGTTCAACACCAACGTCCGCGGCGCGTTCTTTATGGCGCAGGAGGTTGGCAAGCGCATGCTGGCGCGGGCGCAAGGGTCGGCACCCGGCACTTATACCGGCGGGCGCATCGTCAACATCGCCTCCATGGCGGGCTTGCGCGTGCTGCCGAAAATCGGTGTCTATGCCATGAGCAAGGCCGCCGTAGTGCAGATGACGAAGGCCATGGCGCTGGAGTGGGGCAAGCACGGCATCAACGTCAACGCCATCTGCCCCGGCTATATCGACACCGAAATCAACCACCACCACTGGAAGACTGAACAGGGCAAGAAGCTGATGCAGATGCTGCCACGCAAGCGGGTCGGGCAGGCGAAGGACCTGGACGCCCTGCTGGTCATGCTGTGTGCCAACGAGAGTCACTTCATCAACGGGGCGGTGATCTCGGCTGACGATGGATTTGGCGTTTGAATGCTGAAAGGTATTCTGGCGGGCCTGGCGGCCGGGGCGTTGTGGGGCTGGGTGTTTGTCGCGCCGCGCATGACGCCGGGTCTGTCATCGGTTGATTTGACCGCCGGTCGTTTTGTGAGTTTTGGTGTCATGGCGGCGCTGGTGATGGCGTTCACGCGGGCGACGCACAAGCTGCCCACGACGGCGCAGGCGCTGGCCGCACTGGGCATGAGCGTGCTGGGCTTCAGTGGTTACTACCTGCTGCTGGTATTGGCCATCCATCGCGCGGGCACTGAGGTGCCAACCCTCATTATTGGCACGATTCCGATCTGGGTGATGCTGCTGGGCAAGCCGCTTGGCCTGAAGTGGGCCACCCTGTTGCCGGGGCTGGTGCTGACCGCTGCCGGGCTGGTGTTGATGATGAATGTGCCCCTCGGCGTGCCGCAGGTGGTCCCAGCCCCGTCTGGTAGCCACTACTGGCAGGGGATTGCGCTGGCCATCGCCGCGGCGGTCTGCTGGACGGCATTTGCCATCCTCAATGCGGCCTGGCTCAAGCGCCACCCGGAAGTGAATGCGACCGAATGGGCCAACTGGCTTGGCATTGCCACCGGCGTGGGCGCGGTACTGCTCTGGTTGGTCGCGGGCTCGAGCACCAATGAGCTTCTGGCCCTCGACAATATTGGGCTGATAGCTATTATTTGTGTAGCAACGGGCATCGGCTCGGCCTGGATTGCCACCATTCTCTGGAACATCGCCAGTCAGCGGCTGAGCGCCAGTCTGTGCGGCCAACTGATTGTGAGCGAGACCCTGTTCGCGCTGCTGTACTCGCTGGTGTGGGACGGCACCTGGCCCGGCGGGCTGCAACTGCTCGCTGCCGTGCTGTTTACGCTGGGTATTCTTGCGTCCGTCAGGGCGCATCGGTGATGCCCCGTCGGCGGTGCCCCTCATTTGTCAAGGAATAGACCATGAAATTCGAGATTCCAGAGCAGAAAAAGCTCGTGTACCAGATGCTCATCCCCATTCGCTGGGGCGACATGGACGCCATGAACCATGTCAACAACACCATCTACTTCCGCTACCTGGAAACCTGCCGTATTGACTGGATGAATTCCATCGGCTGCCTGCCCGACCCGCAGGGTGAGGGGCCGGTGATCGTCAACGCGTTCTGCAACTTCTACAAGCAGCTCGAGTTCCCCGGTGATGTGCTGCTCAAAATGTATGTCAGCGACCCCGGGCGCACCACCTTTGAGAGCTGGGCCACGATGGAGCGGGCCGACCAGCCCGGCGTGATTTATGCGGCAGGGGGTGCCACGACGATCTGGGTGGATTTTCCGAAGCAGAAAGCCCAGACCCTGCCCGACTGGATGCGCGCGATTGTCAGCTGATGTTTATGAGAAATCAGCCTCCAGCCCTTGTGCACTATGCCTTGTTAGCTATAGTTTGTATAGCAACTACTTGGCTCGGGGTGCGCGCCCCATCACATAGAACTCCGGGTTGGGCAGCATGTTGCTGAACGAGGCGATGCGGTTGGACAGGCCAAAGAACGCCGTGATGGCGGCAATGTCCCACGCGTCTTCGTCGTTGAAGCCGTGGGCGTGCAGGGCGGCGAAATCAGCGTCCTCGATCTCGTCGGATTTGAGGCAGACCTTCATCGCAAAATCCAGCATGGCGCGCTGGCGCGGCGTGATGTCGGCCTTGCGGTAGTTCACCGCCACCTGGTCGGCCACCAGCGGCTTCTTCTCGTAGATGCGCAGGATGGCACCGTGCGCCACCACGCAATACAGGCACTTGTTGGCGGCGCTGGTGGTGGTGACGATCATCTCGCGGTCGCCCTTGGTCAGGCGCGAGTCTTCTTTCAGCATCAGGGCGTCGTGGTAGGCAAAGAAGGCGCGCCACTCGGCGGGGCGCCGCGCCAGCGCCAGAAACACGTTGGGCACGAAGCCGGCTTTCTCCTGCACCTCCAGCACTTTGGCGCGGATGTCATCGGGCAGGTCTTTGAGTTCTGGAGCGGGGTAGCGGGCCATGGTGTGTCCTGGTGTTCAAAACTGGGATTATCCTGTGCCATTGCGCCAACTCGAACCCACCGGAGAAACAAGACATGGATTCACAATTTGACAAAGGCCTGGCCACCCGCAAACAGGTCATGGGCGAAGACTTTGTCGCCAACGCCCTGGGCAAGGCGACCGACTTCACGATGGCGATGCAACAGTACATCACCCGCAATGCCTGGGGCGACGTGTGGCAACGCGAGGGCCTGGACCTGAAGACCCGCAGCCTGATTACCGTGGCCATGCTCACGGCCCTGGGCAAGCAGCACGAACTCAAGGGCCATGTGCGCGGGGCGCTGAACAACGGCGCCACCACCGCGGAGATCCAGGAGGTGCTGTTGCATGCCAGCATCTACTGCGGCGTGCCGTCGGCGGTGGAGGCGTTTCGCAGTGCCGCCGAGGTGGTGGACGGGCCCGGCAAAGCCTGAACTCAGCCCTCCGTCAGCCGAAATGTCGGGTCGCCATAAAGCACATAGGCCGCCCAGGTGCTGACGTCGGCAAACTCGCGCCGGATCTCGGCCCGGGCGCGGCGCAAGGCCTCGCCGGTCGGGTCGCCTGCGAGCACATAGGTGTAGAACTTGACCGCCAGCGCGGCGGCCGCCTGGTCGTACACCGGCCACAGCGAACCAATGCATCCCAGGGCGCCGCTGTAGACGAACGCCGATGCCAGCCCGACCACCGGATCGGGGTTTCGCAGCAAATAGGACACCTGCTGGGCATCGCTGTCGCGGGCGACCGCGCCGGACTCGCACGCGTTCAGGAACACCAGTGAGCCGCCCCGGCTGAGCCGGCGGATCTTGTCAGCCGTGAGCACGCTGTCCTTCAGCACCAGGCCGCTTTGCCCCGGCGTCGCCGTGTCGAAGAACGCGTGCCCGGCGAAGTGTATGAAGTCAAACGAGGGTTCCTCCATCAGCACCTGGTTGAGCCGGGAATTGGTGGCGTTGGCGGGATCAAGGCGCACGATGTCCAGCGGCCAGCCGGACCTGGCCGCAAGCGCCGTGAGCTCGTCGGCGATGGTCTGCACCTCGTCTGCCGCAGCCGGGAGATTGCCGTGCGGGTCGGAATGGATCAGCAGCATGCGGCGTCCCTGTGCGGCATCGGGCCGGCGGCGCCGGCGCATGGTCGGGAACACCTCACCCAGCGGCATGCGGGAGACCGACTTGCTCAGGCACAGGAACTGAGGCTCTTCGACATCCTCGCCCTCCGGTTCGTCCAGGCAGATCAACTCCCAGGGCAGGGCCAGGTCATTGGTCGTGACGCTGAAGGACCAGTCCTGCGAACGCAGCAGCTCATGCATTTGCTCCGGAATCACGGTCCTGAGCATGAAGCGGCCCAGGTTCTTTATCTCGGTGCTGAAATCCGTGGCATCGGGGCCGGGCAGGGCGGCGGCGTCCGTCGCGGCGGCGCTTGGCACTGCCGTCGTGCCGCCACGCGTCGCATGATCGCGTCGCAAGCGCTGATTGATTCCCGAGGTGATGGCGCTGACCCGCGCCACCAGATCATCCCGATCGGCACGGGTGACCTGCAACACGTCCTGGATGATGTTGATGCCCCGGGTCTGCGTGCGATCGGCGCAGCGCAGCAGCACCCGGTACTCAAAATTATCGTCGTCAATGCGCGTCTGCATGATCAGCAGGTCGGCCTGCTTGACCAGCGACTTCACCCGGCTGACCTGCGTCTCGGCCTGGTGCACCCGTTGTGCGAAGCGGGTGATCGCCAGCGCGGCCATATCGCGCAGGTTGCGCAAATTGGCATACATGCGTTCGGTCAACGCCGCGCGCAGGCTCGCCAGCCGGGCGCGCGCCGCCTTCAATTCTTCTTCCAGCGCACCGAACGGTGCACCATCCTGGCGCGCACCGTCGACCACTCGGGCCAGCTCGGCCACCTCGTTCTCCCAGGACTTGAGCTGCGAGCCCGCTTCCTGCACCAGTTCAGCCTGCAGGTGGCATTTCTTTTCCAGATCGGGCAGCAGGTCGGCGACAGACTCCCAGGCCTCGCCGTCCAGCACGGCTTCGATGTCGCTCAGCCGACTCTCGCGATCGCTGCCGGGCAGGGTGCGCAGTTGCTCAAAGCCGGCTGCCAGCCGCTTTTGCACCTCGTCCAGCAGGACGCGCTCACCCACCACCGGCTCAAGCCCGCCCTGCTCCAGCGACTCAACCTGCTGCCTGAAACGCTCCACCAGCCGCTCGCGCTCAAACAGCTTCAGCGTCGCCGCCACCAGCCGGTCCAGGGCATCGGCACCGGTCATGGCGAAGCGTCCTGCTTGAGCGAGCCCGCGGCCTGGTCGATCTGGCGCGCCAGGGCATCAACCTTCTCGCGCAGGGCGTCCGCCTGAAGGCGCCAGTCCGCCTGCGCAGGCGCCATGGCGCTTTGCTCCAGCGCGTTGAGGTTCGCCTGGTAGACCTCGCGCAGGCGCATCAGCTTGGCGAGTTCGCGGTTCAGCACGGGCGGCGCCTGACGCGCGGGTGCCTCGATTGGCGGCGGTGCCAGAAGAAAGCACCCGTCCGGCGGCTGCAGGTAAAAAATCAGCTTGCACCACTCGCCGCTGCCCGGTTGCGCGCGGTCGATCGCCTGCCGCGCTGCGGTCACCGCCAGGTCCAGCGGCAGGCCCGTCACCAGCGCCCGGAACAGCCCGTCGATCACGACGCTGCGGGTTTCCCGCCTTGTGGTCTCGCGAAAGCCGATGGAGGCCGGGATGTGCTTGGCCA
The DNA here is from genome assembly GCF_030646845.1 of Rhodoferax sp. Taxonomy (GTDB): domain Bacteria; phylum Pseudomonadota; class Gammaproteobacteria; order Burkholderiales; family Burkholderiaceae_C; genus Rhodoferax. The sequence continues at coordinate 27,551 of NZ_JAUSLE010000057.1, forward strand.
GGCTGCGCGCCACCCAGTCGCTGTTGTTGCCGTCCAGCAGCGCCAGCCGCACGCCGGCCCGCCACAGGTCCTCACCCAGCTTGTTGCGGTTCAGCCGCCCATCATCCTGCTCGTTCTCCGCGATCAGCTGCACCTCCTGGCGCAAGCCGCCCGCCTTGCTCACATCCGGCCGCAGCGCGCCCGTGCCAAAGAACACGAAGACGTCAAACTTCTGCGTCGTTAGGGCCTTCTTCAGGCTGGCTCTCGTGGCCGACGGCAGCGTCTGTAGCTGGAGCCGTTGCGGCTGTGCCTGGACCAGTGCCTGCAGCGCCGCCAGATCCGCGTCGGCGCCCAGGCTGCCGTCGGGGTCCGCCGTCACGGCCAGCACCCGCAACTGCGGCAGCGCGGCCAGGGTGGCGTGGCGGTTGTAGCCGTCCGGCCTTGTGCGCACCAGCGCCACGCGGCCCGACAAGGCCACGAAGTCATTGCGCGAACCGTCGAACAGCAACTCCCAGGGCAAGTGCTGCGTGCGTTCGAGGGCGGTCAGGATGCGCAAACGCAGGGCCCGGTTGTCACGGGTCACACGGCCCAGCAGTTCCCACAGCACGCGGCCACGCTCGGCGGAGAACAGGGCGTTGAACAGTGTCGAGCCGAATGCGACCAGCGGGTCAACGCCGATCTGGTTCGACGCGTAGTCCTCCAGCGCCTGCTCGACCTCCTGGCGCGAGAAGGGGACCCGGAAATCGTCGTAGCGCTTGTCCAGCAGGTCGAGAAAAATGGTGTCGCCCTGCGCGTTCAGCGCAACAGACACGTCCTCCAGTCCTGTTGATTCGAAGTTGCCCGGCATCATGATGAGAATCATCTTAAATAGATGCACCCCGGCTGTTGTAGATATTTATCAAACAAGCGCACCGGTCCCGGCGCGAGGGTGACCCTGCCTTAGCCCACCATCAGTTTGTGGACCAGATCGCCCGTATTGGAGGCCCCGTATTTGCGCATCAGCCGGGCCCGGTAGATTTCGACAGTGCGGTGGCTGATGGCCAGCACCTTGCCAATTTCCTTGGATGTCAGGCCGTCCATCAGATGGGCGGCCACTTCGCGTTCACGCGCTGTGAGCTCGGCCTTGACCGGGCGGCGTGAGCTCAGGTCTTCAAAGGTCCAGATGCCGGCCTCATGCGGCACGGACTGGTTGAGCGCCCGTCCGGTCACATGGCACCAGAACGTTTCGCCGCTTGAGCGCTTCATGATGCGGTTGTCCGCATAGGTGCCGCTGCGGTTCAGAATGGGCGCGATGCGCAGGCCGGCGCGCTCAAACTCGATGGCGCTGGGGTACAGGACCTGAAACGACTGCCCCACCAGCAATTCGCGTGATGCGCCAAACATCTCGCACACATGGCGGTTGCAGTCCACAATGGCACGGTTGCGTGAGAGCACCAGTCCGACCGGGGCCAGCTCGAAGGCAAGACGGTAATCAACATCCATGGGTGGGTGTGCAGTGCAGATCAGGGTTTGTACTTTACGGAAAACTACGTATGTAGCTAAGTAGTATCGTACGGAAATTGTTTCTTAGAAGGAGATGAACAGTGAACAAGATTTACCCAAGCGCGGTCAAGGCGCTGGAAGGCATCGTCCGCGATGGCCAACTCATGGCTGTTGGCGGATTTGGCCTGTGCGGGATCCCCGAAGCGCTGATTGACGCCCTGCGCGACAGCGGCGCGAAAGGCCTCACGGTCATCTCCAACAACGCCGGCGTCGACGGGTTTGGCCTGGGCAAGCTGCTGGAGACGCGTCAGATCACGAAGATGATCTCCAGCTACGTGGGCGAGAACAAGGAATTTGAGCGGCAATACCTCGCCGGTGAATTGCAGCTCGAGTTCACGCCGCAAGGCACGCTCGCTGAAAAGCTGCGCGCCGGTGGTGCCGGTATCCCGGCCTTTTACACCCGCACCGGTGTGGGCACGCTGGTGGCCGAAGGCAAGGAAACCCGCGAGTTTGATGGCCATGTCTATGTCATGGAGCACGCCCTGCTGCCCGAGGTGTCGCTGGTCAAAGCCTGGAAAGCCGACAAGAGCGGCAATCTGATCTTCCGGCGCACGGCGCGCAACTTCAACCCGGCGGTGGCGATGGCGGGCAAGATCACGGTGGTCGAGGTGGAGGAGATTGTGGAGACCGGTACGTTCGACCCCGATGCAGTGCATCTGCCCGGCATCTATGTGCACCGGATCGTGCTCAATGCGCATCCGGAAAAGCGGATTGAGAAGAGAACCATCACCGAGAAAGCAGGAGTCTGATCATGGCCTGGACACACGACCAAATGGCGGCCAAAGCGGCTGAGGAATTGCAGGACGGGTTTTACGTCAATCTGGGGATTGGCCTGCCGACCCTGGTGGCGAACTTCGTCAGCCCGGACATCGAAGTCTGGCTGCAGAGCGAAAACGGCATGCTGGGCATCGGCCCGTTTCCCACGGAAGATGAAGTGGATGCCGACCTGATCAATGCGGGCAAGCAGACCGTGACGACCATTCCCGGCTCGAGCATTTTTGGCAGCCATGACAGCTTTGCCATGATTCGCGGCGGCAAGATCAACCTGAGCATTCTGGGGGCCATGCAGGTCAGCGAAAAGGGCGACCTGGCCAACTGGATGATTCCCGGCAAGATGGTCAAGGGCATGGGCGGCGCGATGGACCTGGTGGGCGGCGTCAAAAGCGTGGTGGTGCTGATGGAGCACGTGGCAAAAAAGAAGGACGGCACCATTGATCTGAAGATTCTGCCGAGTTGCACCTTGCCGCTCACCGGCGTGGCCGTGGTGGACCGCATCATCACCGATCTGGCCGTGCTGGACGTGACGCCCCATGGCCTGAAGGTGGTGGAGATGGCGCCGGGCGTGACGCGCGAAGAGCTGCAGGCCAAGACCGGCGTGCAGCTGCAATAAGTCAAACGGGTTGTGTGATGTCCCAGGAGATACGCGAAAACTCACGCTGGAGTTGAGCGCGTACTTCTGGGTCGAAGTTCTCAAGCGGATCGCTATCGCGCAGCTCGTCCACTGAAATCCGGCGGCCTTTGCGCGCGAAGACAATGCTGTTGCTTTTTTCTTTTGATGCCACTTCAAGCAGGTTGCCGTCAAATGCCAGTCTGATGCGCCCCGTGAATACCGAGTGGTCGGGGTGGTCGTGATGCAGGTTGACTACCAGGATTCCCTCCGGTGAGAGGGTCTGGAAGCAGTCGTCGTAGAAGCGCTGGGTGCACAGGCTTGGCGCTTGTCCCTCGCTGTCAAAGCCGTCGACCAGCAGCACGTCATACCGGCGGGAGGGATCCGATGACAGCTCCCGCACGAAGTCGGCGCCGTCGGCGCAGATGATGGCGATTCGCTCATCATCTTCGGGTACTTCAAATTCGCGGCGTAATGCGATCACATGGGGGTTGATCTCGACCGCCGTCAGCTGTGCGTCTGGCAGGTGACGGTGACAAAACTTGAGTAGCGAGCCACCGCCCAGCCCAATCATGGCGATGCTGGCCGGATGGCTGTCAAACATCAGAAAGCCCATCATGGTGCGCGTGTAGTCCACCTCCAGCTGCGCGGGTTGCCCGCTGCACATCCGGCTTTGCAGCTGGTCAAGCGTGAAGTACAGGGATTTTTTGCCGTCGGCTGAAAACACGAACGGCGCATCAAACTCAGATGCGCCGGATTCTGTGTGTGCCATGGCGTTGACTGGAGCGGGTGATGAGAATCGAACTCACGTATCGAGCTTGGGAAGCTAGCGTTCTACCATTGAACTACACCCGCGAAGTGGCAGATTATAAGAGCTGACCGGACTCAGGGGCGGACGTAGGCCCAGCCTTCGCCCTGTCTTTTCATGAGCTCAACGACCCCGGCCGGCACATAGCTGATGGCAGTGTTCATGTCAGCCTTGGAGAGTTTCTGGGCTGCCATGGTGTTCTCACAGGCCACGATCTTCACGCCGGACTGGGTCGCTTCTGTCACGCGGTTGCTGGCGGTGGCATCGGCCTTGAGCATGCCAATGCCGGGGCCATAAGCCACGATTTCGATGTCCACCTTGTTGGCACCGAGTTCCTGCTGCACGTTTTTTGCGTTGTTCAGGGCCAGATTCCATTTCGCGGCATCGCCATCGCTCACCTGAAATACGACTTTGGCCTTCGGGGCATCGGCGGCTTGCGCAGTCGTGGCCATCGCGAAGGATGCGCTCAGGGCCAATAGCGTGGCCTGAATAAATGCTTTACGGTTCATTTTTGTATGTCTCCAATACAGAGGTATTTGATCTCAACGTAGTCATCCATGCCGTGGTGCGAGCCTTCCCGGCCCAGCCCTGACTGTTTGACCCCACCGAATGGTACATGCTCGGTGGCGAGGATGCCGACGTTGATGCCCACCATGCCGTACTCCAGCGCTTCGCTGACCCGGAAAACGCGGCCCACGTCGCGGCTGTAGAAGTAGCTGGCCAGGCCGAATTCGGTGTTGTTGGCA
>NZ_JAUSLE010000058.1 GCF_030646845.1 Rhodoferax sp.
TGCCAACAACACCGAATTCGGCCTGGCCAGCTACTTCTACAGCCGCGACGTGGGCCGCGTTTTCCGGGTCAGCGAAGCGCTGGAGTACGGCATGGTGGGCATCAACGTCGGCATCCTCGCCACCGAGCATGTACCATTCGGAGGAGTCAAACAGTCGGGGTTGGGCCGCGAAGGCTCTCACTACGGCATGGATGACTATGTGGAACTGAAGTACCTCTGTATCGGGGATGTACTGACGTGAACGTCCGTCTTGCGATCGGGAATCCAAGAGGGAGATACACGAAAAAATGACATGAAGCCGAATCCATACCGTGTTCTCCAATGTCAGCTTCTGTTGGTCGCACCAGATCAAAGTCCGCATTGGAGGATCGACTCCCACTGACCGCTCCTGGCCCGTTCCTGGCGCCGTAACGACCCAAAGCAGTCCTAGCGACTATTCAAGTCGTCGCCTGCTAGCCGACATTCAAGATCTCACGAAATCCATTTGTGGAAGACAGCTTCAGGGAAGGTCTATCCAAAAGGCGGTCGTCGCGTGGCGACCAGATCCAGTCATCCGCATACTCCGTCTTTCCAAAAGTATCTAATCCATAACTGCACGTTGAAATTTCGAACTCGAGAACCCATAGCGAACATTTATAGCGCAGACGTGATCTCGGGAAAGTCAACCAATCGAAAGAACAACGTTACCCGTAACCGCTCCGTTTTCGACCGCGTGATGCGCATCAGCAATCAAAGCCAAGGGGAGTTTCATTCCAATGTTGTGCAGCAGCACCTCTTGCCGCAGAAAATCGGTCAAGACTTTGATGGCGCGGCGACGGTCCGAATCGCTCAGGTTGTAGACAATAAAAAACCGGACGCCAAAGTTGCGCGAAATCATCGGGAAAAACGGCAAAGTGAACTGCCTTGCGCCACTGCCATACACCACCCACTGACCATCCGGACGCACGACCTCCATGTCAATGGCCGCATTCGCCGCGATGTCCATTTCGATCACGCGATCGACACCAGCGCCCTGTGTTTCCTCCAGCACACGGTCCACGACGGGTTCCGTTCGGTAGTTGATGGCCACATCGGCACCAGCGGCTAGCGCCAACGCGGCCTTTTCCGGTGAGCTGACTGTCGTGATGACCTGGCGCGCACCCAACAAGCGCGAAAACTGCACGGCGTAGTGGCCCACCGCTCCCGCCCCCCCCGCGACGAGAACACGTTGACCTTCAACGCCACCGTCTGTCAGTACGGCGTGCAGCGCCGTCAGCGCGGGAATGCCCAGGCAGGCACCGACTTCACCAGGTACGTTGGCTGGCAGGGGAACTGCCTGCTGCTCGGGCACGCACACTAACTCTGCTGCGGTTCCGAAAGGTCGCGCCCAGCCAGCGTTCCAGAGCCAGACCCGCTCACCGATTCGTGCCGGATCCACACCCGCACCGACTGCATCGATGATCCCCATACCGTCGCTGTGCGGAATCACGCGCGGAAACGGCATTATCGGGCCGCGCGCGCCAGAGCGCGCCTTCACGTCGGAAGGGTTCAGGCCAGACCACTGCAACCGCACGCAAACCTCGCCGGTTGCGGGCTGGGGGTCGGGCAAATCGCCCACCAGTAGCACTTGGTCAGCGGGCCCGGTTTGTTCGTAAAAAGCAGCTTTCATCTCAGGCTCCATTCGCTTTGATTGCAGACAAAAAGACACTGTAGCGGACGCGATCGCGCTGCCGAATCAAGGTACTCCGAACCACATCAAATTTGCGGACTTCAGTGCCTTGCATCAGGATTTACCCGCGCACTCATAACTTTTCACTCGGTGAAATGTTGTTCGAGATGGCTACAGCTTCGGATACGCGGGAACACATCATTCGCACCAATCCAAGACCACGTATCGGATCGAGGAAAAACAAATGACGCTTGGACATCGAAGTGGGAAAAGTGATTCCCACCGGCCGGCGCGATGGAGACAAGATGATTGATTTGAATGGCAAAGTTGCAGCCGTTACTGGCGCCGCAGGCGGTATTGGTGCAGAGGTGGCTCGCACCTTGGCAAAGGCAGGGGCACGGGTTGTTTTGGGTGATGTGCAAGCCGAGCGTGGCGAGCAAGTCGCCAAGCAGATTCGCGAAGCCGGCGGCCAGGCCGTGTTTGTTGCGCACGACACGTCCGTTGAAGATCAGTGGATTGCGTTCATCGAAACCGCACTCAACAATTTCGGCGGCCTCGACATCGTGGTCAACAACGCCGGAATCGAGCAGACCTGCTTCCTCGAAAACATCACTGTCGCTGACATTCAGAAGCTGCTCTCCGTAAACGTGACCGGTGTGCTCATAGGTCACAAGCATGCTGTACGGGCGATGAAGCCAGGCGGCCGCGCGGGCAAGGGTGGCAGCATCATCAATCTGTCGTCGGTGGCTGGCCTGATCGGCACACCTGGTTTGGGCGTGTACTCCGCGTCCAAAGGTGCGGTCCGTCTGTTGACCAAGGCGGCGGCCGTCGAGTTTGGTCGACTCGGCTATGGCATTCGGGTGAACTCCATCCACCCGGGTCTGGTGGAAACTGACATGGGTGAGAAATTGCTTAACGACTTCGTTAGTCTCGGCATGTTCAAGGATCGCGACGATGCCTACACGCAGATGAAAGCGGCGCATCCCCTGGGCATAACCGGCCTGCCAAGTGACATCGCCAACCTGGCACTGTTTCTCGCCTCCGACCTGTCGCGCTGGATGTCGGGTGCCGAACTCGTCGCCGATGGCGCGATGACGGTCAGCTAAATCTGCGCAAAAGCTGCTGGCACTAAACGAGGAGATCAACACCATGAGTGTGATGAAGATGTTTGACCTGAGCGGCAAAGTAGCCGTGATCACGGGCGCAGGCAACGGCCTGGGCTACCAGTTCGCCGCAGCGATGGCAGAGGCGGGTGCGGATGTCGTTTGTGCTGACATTGATATGGTCAGGAATGAAGAGACTGCAGCGCGCGTTGTGGCACTCGGACGCAAGGCCCTGAGCATCCAATGCGATGTGACGCGCGAAGCAGATGTCGCAGCGCTTTTCCAGTCTGCAGACAAGGCGTTTGGTCGTGTCGACATCGCGTTCGCCAATGCCGGTATTGCGGATCTCGCTCCGCAGCCGCTGCATGATTATCCGACAGACAACTGGAATGCAGTGATAGCGGTCAACCTGCAGGGTGTCTTCTACACCGACCGTGAAGCGCTGAAGCTCATGGTGCGCCAGCAAAGCGGCAAACTGATCAACGTTGCTTCGATGTGGGGCTTGGCCGGAGCATCGAGCGTGGCACCCATTCCAGCCTACAACGCCGCCAAAGGCGCGGTGGTAAACCTGACGCGCGAACTCGCACTCGAATATGCGACGCAAAACATCCAGGTCAATGCGATTTGCCCCGGTTTTTTTCGTACCCGATTGGCTGACGGCAAATACGACGACCCTGAATTCGTCGCTGCGATCACTGCGTTCACGCCGATGAGGCGCGTCGCCGACGCCAGCGAGATCAAGGGCACGGCGCTGTACCTCGCCTCAAACGCTTCGAGTTTCACGACAGGATTGATGTTAGTCACCGACGGTGGCTGCATGGCCAAGTAGATCCCGCGATAGTTCTTTCCCTCAAACCACCAGGAGACAAACATGAATGTAATTGACAAGATTGCCGCAGACACAACCACCCAACCGTTGCCCTCGCGGCGGACCGTGCTCGGTGCCGGCGGCGCAGTGGGGTTGGCTTTGCTGAACCCTACTTCCATCTTCGCCCAGGGTGCCGATGGCGCCAACACGATTCGTGTCGGCTTCATCAGCCCGCGTACGGGTGCTTTGGCAAGCTTCGGCGAGGCCGATGGCTACGTGCTCGAACTGGCTCGCAAGTCGTTGAAAGGCGGACTGACGGTGGGCGGAAGGAAATACGCAGTCGAGATCCTGGACCGCGACACGCAATCTGATCCGGCCCGCGCCAGCCAGTTGGCAAAGACCTTGATCAATTCCGACAAGGTCGACCTCATTCTCGTGACGTCCGCACCCGAGACCGTGAACCCGGTTGCAGACGCTTGCGAAGGTGCGGGCGTGCCCTGCCTCTCGACCGTGACACCTTGGGAGGCGTGGTACTTCGGGCGCGGCGCCAAGCCCGGCGAGCCATCACCGTTCAAATGGACATTCCACTTCTCGTTCGGCGTGGGCGAGTTCGTCAAGAGCTACACCTCGCAGTGGGGCCAACTGTCCACCAATAAAAAAGTGGCTGCACTCTACCCCAACGACGCTGATGGCAACGCCATTCGGGCCAGTCTGGCACCGGCATTGCAGAAGGCTGGCTTCACCATCGTTGATGCGGGTCCGTACGAGACGGGCACTACCGACTTCTCAGCGCAGATCGCGAAGTTCAAGGCCGAGAAGTGCGACATCTTCAACACCTTTCCAATCCCACCGGATTTCGCCACTTTCTGGCGTCAGGCTGCCCAGCAAGGCCTCACAAAAACGATGAAGATCGTCCAGGTCGCCAAGACCGGTCTGTTTCCGTCCAGCGTAGAGGCACTGGGGCCGCTCGGCTTCAATCTCTCCAGCGCCTGTTACTGGCACAAGACATTCCCCTACAAATCGCCACTGACAGGTGTAACCAGTATGCAGTTGGCCGACGGCTACGAAAAAGCCGCCAACAAGCAGTGGAACCAGCAACTCGGTGCTTCGATGTCGCTGCTAGACGCCGGCTTCGAAGCCTTGAAAGCCAGCACCAATCCGAAGGACAAGGCCAGCGTGGCCAAGTCGCTTGGTTCATTGGTGACCACGACCACGGTGGGCAAGGTCGACTTTACCAAGGGACCGGTGCAGGGTGCTTGCACCACGCCGCTGATTGGCACGCAGTGGGTCAAGGCCGCTGCAGGTTCGAAGTACAAGTACGACTACGTCATCACCGAGAACGCCGCCGATACCAATGTCCCGGTGGCGGCCAAGCTGCGTCCGTACGCCTGATCGAACAAGTTTGTCACACCATGTCGTCAATTGATGCATTGATTTCCGCACGAGGACTGCGCAAGCAATACGGTGCACTGGTCGTCCTTGACGGCGTGGACTTCGAGGTTCGGCGCGGCGATGCGATCGGCATCGTCGGGCCTAACGGGGCCGGCAAGACAACCCTGCTCAGTGTTTTGTCCGGATCGCAGGCCGCCACGGCCGGAACAATTGGCTTTAAGGGCAATGACGTGTCATCGCTGGACGCCGCGACGCGCTGCAGGATGGGCATCGTTCGGACCCACCAGGTGCCGCAACCCTTCAGTGGCATGACTGTGTTCGAAAACGTCTTCACGGCCGCAACGCACGGGGGTGGATTCCGTCGCACCGAAGCCTATGACCGTTGCATCGATGCGATCGAGCTCTGTGGCATGACGAAGGTGGCCAATCGGCGCGCCGCGACACTCGGCCTGCTGGATCGCAAGCGGCTGGAGTTGACCCGCGCACTGGCAACCAACCCACAGGTGTTGCTACTGGATGAGATCGGCGGCGGCCTCACCGACGGTGAGGCGGCGGAACTCGTGCGGACCATCAAGGTGCTGCACAGCCGGGACATCGCCATTGTTTGGATCGAGCACATCGTGCACGTGCTGCTGCAGGTAGCGAAGCGGCTGGTATGCATGGACTCCGGCCGCGTGATTGCCGAGGGTGATCCACAAGAGGTGCTGTCCAACGCCACCGTGGTCGATGCCTACCTGGGAGGCGGACGATGAGCCTCCTGAAAATTGAAGGCCTGGAGGCCAGACACGGTCTTCTGACGGCCGTACAAGGCATCAGCCTGGACATCGAGCAAGGCGAAACGCTGGCGCTCGTCGGCGCCAACGGCGCTGGCAAAACAACGTTGCTTCGAACGCTGGCGGGCGTGCATCCGGTGGCGGGCGGCCGCATCGTCTTCGACGGCCTAGACGTGAGTGCGCTGCCAGCGCACCACCGGGTCGCAGCTGGACTGGCTTTGGTGCCCGAAGGGCGCAAGCTGTTCCCTGCGATGACCGTGCAAGAAAACCTGCTCGTAGCCCTGTCTGCCAAGCGTGAGGGCAACTGGAACCTAAGCACGGTGCTCGAAGCCTTTCCGCAACTCAAACCCAAACTGAAGGCGGCAGCCGGCACCTTGTCGGGAGGTCAACAGCAGGCCGTGGCCATTGGCCGCGCGTTGATGACGAATCCGCGAGTGCTGCTGCTGGACGAAGTGTCCCTTGGCCTCTCGCCGCTGGCGGTCCAAGGCGTCTATGACTCACTGCGTACGTTGATGGGCAAGGGCACGGTCCACGGCACCACCGTCGTGCTGGTCGAGCAAGACCTGCAGCGAACGTTTCAAGTCGCTGACCGCATCGTATGCATGCTCGAAGGCAAAGTAGTGGCCAGCGGGCGGGCTGACGAGATGACACGCGAGCAAGTGATGGAGTATTACTTCGGCCATCGCACGTCCACAGCAGGCCCGACTTCACAACCGACAGGAACAACATGATCTGGCTGAACCAACTCGTCCAAGGCCTGATGCTGGGTGGCTACTACGCGTTGCTAGCGTGTGGTCTGTCATTCATGTTCGGCGTGATGGGCATCATCAACCTGGCGCACGGCAGTCTGGCGGTGCTGGCGGCTTACATGCTGTTCGTCTTGGCAGAACGCTTTGAGGTGCATCCCCTGCTGGGTCTCGTTGCGGTCATCCCGGTGATGGCGCTGATCGGGTGGGTGCTGCACCGGCTCGTTCTGGAGCGCAGCGCCCGCGCGGGCGCCCTGATCCCCTTGCTGAGCACCTTCGGTCTCGCGAGCGTGCTGGACAACTCCATGTTCCAGGCGTTCGATGCCGACACACGTTCACTGGCTCCCTACATCGATTCGCTCAGCTACGACGGCTGGACACTGCCGGGCGGCATCATCGTTGGCCAGCTCGCGGTGCTCACACTGGTCGTCGCCATTGCGCTGCTCGGTGGACTGCATCTCATGCTGGCGCACACCGCGTTGGGCCGGCGCATTCGCGCCGCAGCCCACGATCCAGACACTGCGCAGCTGGTCGGAGTCGACGCACGGGCCGTCTATGCGGCTTCAACTGCTATCGCGATGGCCACCGTGGCGATCGCTGGTGCCTTCCTCGCAATGCGGGCCACGTTCGATCCCTATACCGGCCCCTACCAGCTGATCTTCGCATTCGAAGCTGTGATCATTGGTGGCGGGGCACTGTGGGGAACGCTGTTGGGAGGCATCGTTTTGGGTGTCGCGCAGAGCATAGGCGCGCAAGTGCACCCACAAGGCTTCCTCATCGCCGGGCATGTCGTCTTCCTGACGGTGCTGCTGGCACGGGTGTACGCCGCAAACACCCTCCGCCGCTGGATCCGATCTTCCACTGGCCGATTCCGCAGCCGAGCCTGAACGCCATGAACCTGACTCCACACCCACCCGTTGCTACTACCACACGCACCGCCGTACGTGTCACACGATGGACCCTGCCATCGATTGCGACAGTGTCGCTGGTGGCTGCTGCCCAACTCGTGCTCGTCGCGGGACCGCTATTCTTGTCGCCCAACGCGGTCGAACGACTCACTACCCTGTTTATCTACGGCATCCTGGCCCTGATGTGGAATGCATTGGCTGGCTACGCTGGACTGCTGTCCGTGGGACATCAGGCGTTCTTTGGGCTGGGTGCGTATGCAGCCATTCGTCTGGCTGACTGGGGTGTCAGTCCGTACCCGGCATTGCTGTTGGCTGCGACGCTGGTCGGGGCGCTTTCAATACCGATAGCCGCCTTCATGCTTCGACTGCGCGGCGGTGAATTCGCAATCGGCATGTGGGTCATGGCCGCACTGTGCCATCTGCTGGTCAACCTGGACAAGCTCGTCCAAGGTGAAACTGGCACCTCGCTCATCGCGCTGCAGGCTTACGCGGCCGATGACCGTCGCAGCTACACCTATTGGGCGGCCTTGGGCACCATGGCCGCCCTGGCCTGGCTGGTATTCGTGATGTTGCGCGGCAAGATGGGTACGGCGGCGCAAGCGATACGCGACAACGAGGAAGCTGCAGGCTCGGTGGGTGTTCGGGTGTTGTCCTCCAAGCGCCTGATCTTCGTGCTGTCGGCCTTCGGCTGCGCTGCTGCGGGTGCATTGTGGCTTGCCAGCTCGATCACGTTTCAGCCCAAGACGTACTTCAGCGTGCAATGGACGGCCTACATGATCTTCATGGTTCTGGTCGGCGGCATCGGCACCTATGAAGGGCCGATCCTCGGCGCGGTTCTGTTTTTCACCATCGAAACCCTGTTTGGTGCCACTGGTGTGACCTACCTCATTGGCCTCGGCGCAACCGCGCTGTTGTTTGCCCTTTTGATGCCGCGCGGCATCTGGGGTGAGATAGAGCATCGCCTGGGGTTGCAACTCCTGCCGGTGGGTTATCGACTTAGTGGTGGCACGGGTGACCCGCCACCGAAATGATGGGTTCATCGCAAACACGCCAGGAAGCCTTTGATGTCCTGAACGACGCACTGCACGCGTTTGTCAGAGTCAGACCCACCGGGCAGTTTTCGATGGCAGAGAGCCCACTGCACGGATGGAACATCGCGATCAAGGACTGCTTCGACCTCGCGGGCGATATCGCCAGCGTCGGGACGCCAATGTTCGCGGCACGACGGGCGACAAGAACCGCCACCGCCGTACAGCGATTGCTGGATGCCGGGGCATGTATCGTCGGCCACACCCAGATGGTCGAACTGGCCTTTGGCGGCTGGGGCATCAACGCTGCCATGGGCACGCCGCGCAACCCATGGGACGGCCGCACCGTGCGAGTGGCCGGCGGATCGAGCAGTGGCTCGGCGGTCGCCGTGGCGGCGCGCATGGTGCCTGCGGCCTTGGGCAGTGACACAGCGGGATCCATAAGGATGCCGGGTGCGTTGTGCGGTATCACCGGGCTCAAAACCACTTTTGGACTGATTCCAGAAGACGGCGTGTTTCCCCTGGCTCCGTCGTATGACAGCGTTGGCCCGATGGCGCAATCCGCAGATGACTGTGCAAGACTGTTCGAGGTCCTGACGGCAACCCGCCTTCCGCCGATGCAAGCGCCACATAACAGCCGGCTCCTCGTTTTGGATAGCGCAGCCTATCCGGTCCCGGTGGAACCCGGCGTTCAGCATGCACTCGATGCGGCGGTGAATGTTTTCACTCGCCTGGGCACGCATCTGAGCAAAAGCTCGCCCCCCTTCGCGCTGGCGGACCTGACACGCGATGCAGGAACACTGATTGGCGCTGAGGCTTGGACCGTACACGGCGCGCGGTTCGAGATGGACCCGAGTGCTTTTGGAGCGGGCCTGCAGCGTCGCTTCGAACAAGCGCGCATGGCGGACTCAGGCTCGATCGCCGCCGCGCGTGGTGCGCGTGTCCAGGCCAGCGAGCGCTTCCGGCGCTGGCTGCAGGCCGATGAGGTCCTGCTTCTTCCGACAGTGCATTGCAGCGCACCGGCTCTCGACTCCGTCGACGAACGCGGATCCCCGCTGGGGCAGTTCACGCGCTGGGTCAACCATGTTGGCGGCTGCGCGCTCACCCTGCCTGCAGGATTCGACACGCTCGGAATGCCGGTCGCAATACAACTCGTTGGTCGGGCTGGCACTGAGGCTCGCCTGTTGGCACTTGGTTCCGCATTCCAGCAGGCAACGGACTGGCATCGACGGGTGCCGGACCTCGCGTGGGCCACCGATCCTTGAACCAGTGCTCCGCGACGACTATTACTGGAACTAGCTTGCCTTCGGTAAAAGCTTCAACAGCCGCATCGCATTCTCTTTCAAAATCAGCGGCTGGACCTCGGGCTTGAAGCCCGCTTCAGCGAAGTCCTTCATCCAGCGATCAGGCGTAATCAGCGGGTAGTCGCTGCCGAACAGGATGCGGTCCTTGAGCAAGGTGTTCGCGTACTGCACCAACTGTGGCGGGAAATACTTGGGGCTCCAGCCCGACAGATCGATCCAGATGTTGGGCTTGTGCATCGCTAAAGAAATCGCCTCGTCTTGCCACGGCCAGCTCGGGTGCGCGATGACGATCTGGATGTCGGGAAACGCGATCGCCACATCCTCCAGCAGCATCGGGTTCGAGTTCTGCAGCCGGAGGCCGCCACCGCAACGCATGCCCGAACCAATGCCTGAGTGCCCGCTGTGAAAGATGGCTGGCAGTTGGTATTCGTTGATGACTTCGTAGATCGGCCAGGCCATCCGGTCCTGCGGCTCAAAGCCTTGCACCGTCGGATGAAACTTGAAACCCTTCACGCCGAAATCCTCAATCAGCCTTCGAGCTTCACGCGCGCCCATCTTGCCCTTGTGCGGATCAATGCTGGCAAACGCGATCATGATGTCGCTGTTGGCCATGGCCGCCTCGGCGATTTCCTCATTGCTGATGCGCTGCCGCCCCAGTTGCGCCTCGGCGTCGACCGTGAAGTTGACAAATCCGACCTTGCGCTCTCGGTAGTAAGCCAGCGTTTCGTCCATCGTCGGGCGCCTGCTCGATCGGAAATACTTGTCGGCCGCGCGGTCGTATTCTTCCCCGTAGTTGTCAAACGGGTTGCGGCACGACACCTCCAGATGGGTGTGCGTGTCGATGGCGATTAGGTTGTCGATGTCCATGTCGTTTACTTCATTGATCGGACAGAAGGCAATGCATGCAAGGATGTCTGGCGTGCACCGATTATCTTCATGCCGCGGCAGTTGCCCGGTTTTTAGTGTAGGCCAGCACCTGCTCGACGATCGCGTCCGCAAACTGTGGGTCGTTGATGTGGCAGTTGAATTCGCGAGCCACTACGGTCTTCGGCAAAGCCTCCTTCAAGGCGTCGAGGAACACCGGGCACATATCCGGATCGTGCAGGTGGCCGTCCGGGCTGTCGTGGTGCGAGAAGC
This sequence comes from Rhodoferax sp., assembly GCF_030646845.1. Lineage (GTDB taxonomy): Bacteria > Pseudomonadota > Gammaproteobacteria > Burkholderiales > Burkholderiaceae_C > Rhodoferax. The sequence continues at coordinate 10,848 of NZ_JAUSLE010000058.1, forward strand.
CTGTGAGCGGCACGAAGAACGACACGGGGCCCTTGGCATCGGCAATCAGACCGCCCATGTGCTTGGCCAGTGCCTTGAGTTCGCTCGGCTCGGTGCGTACCGCCGTCAGCGCGTGGTTGTGCATGTGGTAGCGGTGGTTGGGGAACATCGACTTGGCCATGTCGATTGGGCCGGCCACCATGAAGTCGGCATTGCCCGGTGCAAAGATCACCGGCACGCCCTTGGCCAGTGCCGATTTGGCGCGGTCCGGGCCGGCATTGCACAGGCCGTTGTTGAGAAAGTCGTTGATTTCCACCAGCGAGGTGTCTACCACCGCCACGACATCGCGCTCACTTACGATCTGGTCCATCGCCATGCCACCGGTGCCCAGAGTGTGGAACACCATCACTTCGAAGCCCTTGGCTTCGAGTTGCTTGCGCACGTTGACGGTGCAGGCGTCGATGGTGCTGAGCGTGGTCATCGCCACCAGCGGCTTGGGCTCAACGCGTGTGGGTGAATAGTTCTTGGCCATCACTGCAGTGGCCAGCGCCGCATTGCGGAACACGTCGCGCGTGATGCTGTTCAGGCCGGCGATGTCGCACACCGGGTTGAACATGTTGATGTCCTTGGCGCCGATAAAGGGCTTGGTGAAGCCCGACGCCATGGTGGACACCATGACCTTGGGCAAGCCGTAAGGGAACATGCCCATGACAACGGTGCCCAGGGCCGTGCCCATCGAACCACCCACGCCGATGATGCCACTCAAGCCGTGTTTGGCGTGGTATTCGAGGGCGCATTTGACCGAGCCTTCGATCATGACCCCTTGGCATTTGCCTTCGTGCTTCAGGTCGCGCACTTCTTCCAGGGTCATGCCGGCTGCCGCCGCAATCGCCTCCGGCGGGATCTCGACGCTCGAATCGGTTGACCTGCGTATGCTGGCGTCGAGGTGGACCACGTCCACGCCCTGCGACTCCAACACCTCGCGAATGAATTTCGCTTCCACTGCCTTGGTGTCCAGCGTGATGATCATCAGGACTTTGGGTTTGTTGCTCATGCTTGTCTCCTTCTTGTGTTGCTACACGGTAGGTATGCGGTTGCCGTCGAATTGCGACTTTCCGCGGGTTTAAAAAATGGGCGTTTGTGAAATCGAATCAGGTGGTCGGCAGTGCTTTCAGCTCATCGGCCAGACGCTGGAAAAAGGAAATGCTCTTCGGGTTGGCCATCGCATCGGGGCTGGCGACCTTCTCGGCCAAAGCGCCCAACAACAGCTTGCGCACCGGCACTTCCATCTTCTTGCCGGTGAGCGTGCGCGGTATCTCGTCTACCTGGTAGATCTCGTTGGGCACATGCCTGGCGGAGGCCTTGGTCCGGATCTGTTGAACGATCTGCGCCTTCAAAGCGTCGTCGAGCACCTGGCCGGGCGCCAGCACCACAAACAGCGGCATGAACGACGGACGCCCCAGGTATTCGAGGTCAACCACCAGGCTATCGCGGATCTCTTTCAGTTCCTCCACTACCCGGTAAATTTCGGCCGTGCCCATGCGGATGCCATACCGGTTGATGGTTGAATCCGATCGGCCATAGATCACTGAGGTGCCGCGCGCCGTGAACCGGATCCAGTCGCCATGGCGCCAGAGGCCGGGATACATCTCGAAGTAACTCTCCAGGTACCGCCGATGCTCCGGGTCGCCCCAGAAATAAATCGGCATCGACGGCATGGGCTTGGTGATCACCAGTTCCCCCACTTCGTCGATCACCGGCTTGCCGTTGTCGTCGAACGCATAGGCGGACACGCCCAACTCGCGGCACTGGATCTCACCCGCAGTCACCGGCAGGATTGGCGCACAGGCCACGAAACCGGACGCGATGTCGGTGCCGCCGCTGATCGAGGCGAGCCACAGATCGGTCTTTACGGCGTCGTAGACCCAGTGGTACGCGTCGATCGGGAGGGGTGAACCCGTGGCATTGATCGCGCGCAGGCTCTGCAGTGGCGCGATGTCACGCGGCCGCAGTCCGTCCTTCATACAGTTGATCAAATAGGCTGCGCCGCAGCCGAAGAGAGTGACCTTCTGTTCGTCGATGAAGCGCCACAGCGCCTTCGTATCGGGCCATGCCGGGTTGCCGTCGTATAGCACGATGCTCGCGCCGGTCAACAAGGCACCGATCTGCAAGTTCCAAACGATCCAGCCGGTACCGCCAAGGAACAGCAGCCGGTCGGCGGGTCGCAGGTCGTGCTGCAGCGCCATGGTTTTCTGGTGCGTCAGCACGATGCCGCCCTGGCTGTGCACGATGGCCTTCGGCAGTCCGGTGGTGCCAGACGAATAGACGATCCACAGCGGATGTTCGAAAGGAAGGCGCTCGAAACGCAACTCGGCATCTGCCGCAATCGCCTCCGACCACTCCATGCGATCACGCCAGGCCGGCGGTTTGTGGGACGCTGCGCGGCAGATCGGCCCTGCCACATGGATGACGTGGTGGACGCTTGGCAACGCCAGAAGCAACTCGTCGACCAGTTCGCGCCGGTCGTGCGTCTTGCCGTTGTAGCTGTAGCTGTCCACTGCAAACAGCACTTTCGGCTCGATCTGGCGGAACCGGTCCAACACCACGGTGGCGCCCATGTCGGGCGCACAACTGGACCAGATCGCGCCGAGGCTGGCGCAGGCGAGGAAGGCCACCACCGTCTCGGGCCGATTGGGCATGTACGACGCCACCCGGTCTCCAGGCCCCACCCCCAGCGCACGCAGGCGGGCGGCCAGGGCACCGGTGTCGCGCTTCAGGTCGGCCCACGATACCTCGTGGGTGCCGGTGTCCTCGCTGCGCGCGATGATCGCCGGACGCTCGTCACTTGCACAGCGAAACACGTGTTCAGCGTAGTTCAAACGAGCGTTCGGGTACCACTGCGCCCCAGGCATGGCCGAGCTGCCCAAGACGGGTTCACAGACGCCATCGGCTTGCACCCCGAAAAAGTCCCATATCGACTGCCAGAAAGCCTCCAACTCGTCCACGGACCACTGCCACAAAGCGTCGTAGCTGTTGAAGGTCAGCCCCCTGTCTGTAGCCAGCCAGCGCATGTAGGCAGCGAGTCGGGTCGGCTCGATCTGATCCGGTCTGGGCGTCCACAGCACCTCGACAGGCGCAATCATTGAATCTGATGTGCTCATGACAACAACTCCAGCAAGCGGTCGACGCCGCTGATCGACAGATGGGGGCGGCTGCCCGCCGGCAGGTTAGCGAAGTCTTCGGCATTGCTTAAGCCCGTGTGCACACCGATCGACATGGCACCGCCACGCAGGGCCATCGCGTTTTCCAGGCTGATGTCATCACCAACGATCGCCATCTGGGCGGGCTTCAAGCCCCCTAGGCGTCCGCTGGCACAGCTCATGGCCTGGGCTGAGGGTTTGCCAACGACCACCGCCCTTTTTCCCGTGACGCTTTGCACCGCTGCCGAGAGGGCGCCCGAGATGCCCAGCGTGCGGCCTTCCCGACTGGCCACGACGGCGGCCTTGGAGACGGTATAGAACGCGGCGCCAGCCCAGACAGCCCTGCATGCAGCATCCAGGTCTGCCAGCACGAAGTCAGGGTGCCAACCTATCAGCACCGCGTCCGCATCGTCCGCCCGCTCCGGCGAACGCACGACGTCAAAGCCCGCCTCTACCAGGGGCTTCCAGACACCCTCGCCGCCGAGCACCAGCAGCCGCTTGTAGCGACGGCGCTGGAAAAGATCAACCGCCACGCTGACAGGCGTCATCGTGTGCCGTTCGTCGAGCTCGATGCCGATTGCCGTCAGGGCCTCGGACAACTTCTGCGGCGTCTTGGTGCTTCCGTTGGTGAACCCCACGTGAGGGACTCCTCGTTGACGCAACAAAGCCAGCAATTCGCAGGCGCCGGGCAATGGCTGGTAGCCACTCAGTCGCTTGTCCGCGAGCGCCAGGGTGCCGTCGATGTCAAAAACAAAGCCGCGTACCTCAGCCAACTTTGCAGCGGCCAGCGTTGGGTCTGAAGATGGAACTGTGCTCGAATTCATGTCGCTGCTCCGGTGGCCGCGCCGGGCTGGTTGGCACGCAAGTCCAACAGGAAACCTTCCCGCTCGACCCGTGCATGGGTGACATCGGGCCGGCGTGCCAACTCGCCAAGCAGGCGCTCGACTGGACTGGCCACGGCGCTGTAGTTCTGGCGGCACGGCCCTGCGGCCACCATCGCATCCACCTGTTCGGCGGGCATGGTGGCGCGCAAAATGAACTCTTCGTCGGACAGGCCCGAATCGAACCGGCGGCGCAGTTCTGCCAGTTCCGGCATCGCGCTCTGCGTGGCCAGTTCGCGTGCCCGGGGCAACTGTTCGATCCGGTCGCGAACGTTCTGGTCCATCGGTGCGGGTGGCGTGCCGAAGCGGCCGATCACGTAGCGGATGACTTCGTCAGGCACGTTGGCGTAGCGCTCCGGTGCCAACACATTCATCACGGCCATCGTGCCAACCACTTGAGAAAACGGGGTGACCATAATGGGGTAACCCAATTCGCGGCGAACGCGTGCGACCTCCTCAAACACCTCTGGCAGACGGTGCTCCTGGCGCATCTCGCGCAGCTGGCGCCGCATGGTTCCGATCATCCCGCCGGGCAACTGGTGCTGGAAGTAGCGCATGTCATATTCCTGCGGCACGCCGGGCGCGAGACCCTCGGCAGAAGCGAGCGCAGCAAAGTATTTGCTGACGCGGCCGACGGCTTCCATGTCCAGATCGACCGAGACGCCCTGGCTTTGCAGATTGGCGACGACGTTCTCGATGGCGGGTTGACTGCTGCCGTTGCCCAATGGCTGCGCGGCGGTGTGAAGGGTCTGGACGCCCAGCTCGGGGGCTTCTGCATAGGTGAACGGGGCCAAGCCGATCGTGCAATGCGAATGCAGCTCCAGCGGTTTTCCGCCCAGCGCCTCGCGCAGTCCAGGGAGCAGCGTGCGGGCGCGCTCGGGCGTCAGCAAGCCGCCCGGGTCTTTCAGGTAGACGCGGGTGATGGCTGTTACAGCAGCGAGCTTGCGTGCTGCATCGGCAAAATGCGCGTCATCGTGGATGGGGCTGACGGTGTAGACGATGGCGCCGACGATCTCGCGAGCGCCCGCTTCCGCGATGGCTGTAGCGCTGTCGGTCACAGCCTGCATGTTGTTCATGGGGTCCATCACCATGAACCGCTCGATGCCGTTGCGCACCAACAATTGGTAAGACAGCGCCATCAACTCGGGGTGCGCCGTTTCCCAAGAAATGAAACGCATGCCAGTGGAGAGGAAGCTCAGTGGCGTGCGCGGCATGCGCGCCTTCATCAGGCGGATGCGCTCCCAAGGATTCTCCTTGTGGAAGCGCACCGTAACGGCCATGTGCGTGCTGGTGGAAAAGTCGAGTGCGCGGTAGCCGACGCGGTCGAGATCGGAGGCAATCTCCAGCATCATGCCGGTGCGCAGGCCGGTGGCACCCCACAGGCTCTGGTTGCCGTCACGCAGCGTGGTGTCGATGAAGTCGAGTCGATTGGCGCTCATGAGCGTTGTCCTTCAGAAGCGGTCAGTGTTTCAGATTGGCCAAAGACTGCCGCGCCGGAGCCCGCCAGAAATCGTCCGAGAAAACCGGTGTCGAAGCCACCTTCGATGAACTCGGGCGTGGCCAGAACAGCACGGTGCAGTGCGATGTTGGTGATTACGCCTTCGATGCGCACATCGGCCAGCGCAGACTCCAGCAGGCGTCGGGCATGCTCGCGGTCGCTTCCGGTGGCAATGACCTTGGCGATCATCGAGTCGTAGTACGGAGGAATCATGGCGCCGGCTTCCATGTGGGTGTCCACGCGCAGGTCCGTCCAGGCCGGGAAGTGGGCTGCGGTGAGCCTGCCGGGGGCCGGTCGGAAGTCGTGCGTCGGGTCCTCGGCATTGATGCGGCACTCAATCGCGTGGCCCGTCAGTCGAACGTCGGCTTGCTGCAAGCGCAAGGGATGTCCCTGCGCCACGATGATTTGTTCGGCCACCAGGTCGAGCCCGGTGATTTGTTCGGTCACAGGGTGTTCGACCTGGATACGCGCATTCATCTCTAGGAAGTAAAAGCGTTGGCGCGCGACATCGACCAGGAACTCGATCGTGCCCAGGCTGCGGTAATTGATATGTTTGGAGAAGCGCACCGCTGCAGCGTGCAGATCGCGGCGCATGGCATCGCTGAGGTTGGGCGCGGGTGCTTCCTCGACCAGCTTCTGGTAACGGCGCTGCACCGAGCAGTCGCGATCACCCAGGTGAACTACGCTCTCGCCGTCGCCCAGGATTTGCACCTCCACGTGGCGACCTTGTGTAACGAAGCATTCCACGTAAACCCGGCCGTCACCGAATGCCGCCAGAGCTTCGGAACTCGCGAGGTCGAACAGCGCGCTCAGCTCGACGGGAGTATTGGCGCGCTTCAAGCCACGCCCGCCGCCGCCGCCCACGGCCTTGATAAGTACGGGGTAGCCGATCTGTTCCGCCATCTCCAGCGCTGCAGGCAGGTTGTCGACTTGCCCGCCAGGCGCAATGGGCACCTCGGCCTGTTCGGCGCAGCGCCGGGCCTCCAGTTTGTTGCCCACGCGTTCGATCTGCTCAGCCGTCGGGCCGATGAAGATCAACCCGTTCTCTTCGCATGCACCAGCGAACTCCGCGCGCTCTGACAGGAAGCCATAGCCCGGGTGAATGGCCTGAGCGCCGACACCTCGAGCCGCCTCGATCAGGGTGCCGATGCGCAGGTAGCTGTCTGTGGCACGCGCCGGGCCGATACACACAGCGCGATCAGCCAGGCGTGCGCCCATGCTGTTGCGGTCGGCCGCCGAGACGGCGAGCACCGACTCGATGCCCAGGCGCTTGAGCGTGCGGATGATGCGCACGGCAATCTCGCCGCGATTGGCCACCAGCACCCGTCGGATCGGGCCGTCCATGGCAAGTTGGTCTGCTGTCTTCATGGCTGCGCTCACGCCGGACGCACACGCATCAGCACCTGATCGAACTCGACCAGGTCACCGTCGCGGGCCAGGACCTCGACAACCACGCCTTCTACCCTGGCGGAGATCGAATTCATCAACTTCATGACCTCAATGATCCCCACGGCTGTGTCCCCGTTGACGCGACCACCGACGGCGACAAAGGGCGCAGCACCGGGCTTGGGGGCGCCATAAAAGGTGCCCAGCATCGGAGCTCGGACTTCAAGCAAGGACGTGTCGCCACTGACTTGGGGTGCCGCCACAGGCGCTGAAGCAGAAGCCATCGGCGCCGCCACGGGCGCTGTAGGAGCGGTGGGAGCTGGGCTCGAGACCGCACCTCCCCTGCGCAGTGACAGCTTAATGCCATCGGCTTCAAGATGCAGCTCATCGAAATGCGAACTGTCCAACAGTTGCAGCAGACGCTGAACGTCTTCGTGGGAAAAACTCATGAACATGTCTCCTTGGATGCGACTGCGACTGTGCAGTAAATAAGGAGACACGACACACCAACCTGAATGGCAGTGCCCAGTGCTATCTTGTCTCCAGTCGATTTTTTTACACCCCGGCATCTCAGATCCGGGATTGGAGAGAGTATTTGCGGCAAGCAAGTTCATCAGGTAGGATCACGCACCAGGTTTTCTCCTGGTGAAACTCACTGGAATCCTGCAAATCATGCGCGAATACAAAGTCAAGACGATTCGTGCCCTGGACCGGGGCCTTGAAGTGCTGCTGTACCTGCACCAGGCACGGGCTGCCAGCTTGCATGATCTGTTCCTTGCGACGGACCTCCCGAAGGCCACCTTGACGCGATTAGTCGTTACCCTTGAGAAGCGAGGGCTGGTCTGGCAGCGCCTGGCCGACGGCGCCTACATGGCCAGCCACACCCTGCAGCCGCGCGCCGCGCAGCTTAGTGACGAAAATTATCTGGTCGAGGTGTCGGCTCCGGTGATGGAGCGTCTGTGTCGCAAGGTCAACTGGCCGTCTGTACTTGCCGTCCCGCGCCTCGATTGCATGGAGGTGATTGAAACCAACCGACCCAAGTCCTACTTCTCGCATGTGCCGGTGGGTCCGATCGGCTTTCGCATCAACATGCTGCGATCTGCGTCTGGCCGCGCCTACATCGCCTTCTGCAGCGAGAGCGAACGTCAGGCGATGCTGCAGCGCCTGGTGGCCAGCAGCGAGCCAGGCAATTTCATGGCGCGCCAGCCCGTGATGGTGGAGCGACTGCTCGACGAGACAAGGCGGTTGGGGTACGGACACCGAACCCCTGACTTTGGTGGGCACTTCGACCAGACCCGCAGGGAGTGGAACGACGACAGAGACTCGATTGCTGTACCAATCTGGGCGGGTGACGAAGTGATCGCCGCGCTCAATTTGACCTGGATGCACAGGGTGGCGACAGTGCCGCAAATCGTGAAGAAGCACCTGCCCGAACTCACCGCCGCATCACGAGAGATTTCAATGCGGCTCGTCGGAGCCTAGACCCCGCACGGGTACACCGTCGCGCTCCTCGCCGCGATGGATCAATCCCTAGTCCACAAGGCAGTCGTATGTACGATCGAAATGACTGTTTTCTCCCTTTAAGTGTGGCTAGTGAATGACTTCAATGGGCACTGTTGAGTCGGTCGCGACATGCAGCTTCCTGGCAACGCCATCACTCAAATTTCAAACTCCAGATAGCTGCCATTCGCGAAAGTCGGCAGATGGCCCAGACTTGACCGCCACCTTAGCTCAACGAGCACCCGCTTACGCTGCACAGAGCCGTTCGCACTGCGCTCTTGACCCGTGTGTTTACGACTTTAGGAAATCGTCTCCAAAATCCAACGCCCCGCAAACCCGCATGGATGCTAGAGGCGTGTTTACGACTTTAATAACCTGTTTACGACTTTAATTGCGCGGAATAATTCATAACGATGACGCTTGGCCCTACTCCACCGTGACGCTTTTCGCGAGGTTGCGGGGCTTGTCCACATCAGTGCCTTTGGCGCAAGCGGTGTGATAGGCCAGCAACTGCAAGGGAACGACGTGCAGCAGCGGCGACAGCTCGCCGTAGTGTTCGGGCATGCGGATGACGTGCAGGCCTTCACCCGACTCGATCCGGGTGTCGGCATCGGCCAGCACGTAGAGCACCCCGCCGCGGGCACGTACTTCGTGCATATTGCTCTTGAGCTTTTCCAGCAGTGCGTCGTTGGGGGCAACCGTCACCACCGGCATGGCAGCGGTGACCAGCGCCAACGGGCCGTGCTTGAGCTCACCAGCCGGGTAGGCCTCGGCATGGATGTAGCTGATTTCCTTGAGCTTGAGCGCACCTTCCAGTGCAATGGGGTAGTGCAGCCCGCGGCCCAAAAAGAGCGCATTCTCCATCTTCGCAAAGTCTTCCGCCCAGGCGATGACTTGCGGCTCCAGCGCCAGCACAGCCTGCAGGGCAGCAGGCAGATGGCGCATGGCTTTGAGGTGGCGTGCTTCTTCCGACTCGCTGAGTCGTCCCCGCGCTTGGGCCAGCGCCAGCGTCAGCAGGAACAGGCCGGCCAGCTGGGCGGTGAATGCCTTGGTGGAGGCCACGCCGATCTCAATCCCGGCGCGGGTGATGTAGGCCAGCTCGCATTCGCGCACCATGGCGCTGCTGGCCACGTTGCAGATGGTCAGCGTGTGGGTCATCCCCAGGCTTTGCGCATGACGCAGCGCCGCCAGCGTGTCGGCCGTCTCGCCCGATTGGGTGATGGTGACCACCAGCGTGCGCGGGTTGGGCACCGAGTCGCGGTAGCGGTACTCGCTGGCTACTTCCACTTGCGTGGGGATTTTTGCGATGCTCTCCAGCCAGTACTTGGCGGTGCAGCCACTGTAGTAACTGGTGCCACACGCCAGGATCAGGACGGAATCAATGTCCTTGAACACGCGTGCCGCGCTGACACTGCCGTCAAACAGTTCCGGCACGATGCCGTCCACGCCTTCCAGGGTATCGGCGATGGCGCGCGGTTGCTCGAAAATCTCTTTCTGCATGTAGTGGCGATAAGGCCCCAACTCGGCCGCACCGCTGTGCGCCTGCACGGTCTTGACCGGGCGCTGCGCCGGTGCCACTGGTTTGTGGTTTTTGTCCACCAGCCAGTACTTGCCGAGCTGAATGTCCACCACGTCGCCTTCGTCCAGGTACACGATCTGATCGGTGACACCGGCCAGCGCCATGGCATCGCTCGCCAGAAAATGCTCCTGGCCGTCTTTGCCAATGCCCAGAATCAGGGGCGAGCCTGCCCGAGCGCCGATCAGGCGATGCGGCTCGTCCTTGCAGAACACGGCGATGGCATAGGCACCGTGCAAGTGCCCAACCGCCGCCTTGACCGCTTCAAACAGGTCACCGTCATACAGGCTGTCGACCAGGTGCGCGATGACCTCCGTGTCGGTCTGGCTCAGGAACACATAGCCCTTGGCCTGTAGCTGCGCCCGCAGTTCATCGTGGTTTTCAATGATGCCGTTGTGCACCAATGCGATGCGGCCCGGGCGGCTGGCGGCGTCAGGCCCGGGGCCATGACTGAAATGAGGGTGTGCGTTGTGCACCACCGGTGCACCGTGCGTGGCCCAGCGCGTGTGGGCAATTCCGGTCGTGCCTTCGAGCTTGGTGGCGCTGACCTGCTCGGCCAGCTCCGCCACGCGGGCGGTACTGCGGGCGCGCTGCAAGCCGTTGGCGTAGACCGCGACGCCACAGGAGTCATAACCGCGGTATTCCAGCCTGGCCAACCCCTGCACCAGGATGGGAACGATGTTGCGAACGGATACCGCGCCGACGATGCCACACATAGACTACTCCAGAAATTAATGCGCCAATGGTAAAAGCATGTTGATGAAATAGTTCGTTGAATTTTTAACAAAATTGAATTTGTATTTCATAAAATTTTGCGTTTGTTTAAAAATTACATTTTTATTAAAATAGTGGAACAAATAACGATGGATTCAATTGATATCCAACTGCTTGAGCAGCTGCAAAACGACGCATCGCTCAGCAATCAGACCTTGGCCGCTCGAGTTCACATTTCGCCCCCCACCTGTTTGCGACGCGTCAAGCGGCTGCGCGACGGCGGCCTGATTGAGCGCGAGATTGCGGTGCTCAGCGTAGACAAGCTCAGCGTTGTGGCCGGTCATGGCCTGTGCGCGATTGTGGAGATCACGCTGGACCGCCAGGACAATGACGCGCTGGAGGCGTTTGAGAAGCGCGTGGCCAAGGACGACGCTGTGCAGCAGTGCTACCGCGTCTCACCCGGACCGGACTTCTGTCTGGTGGTGCACACAGCGCATATGCCGGACTACCTGACGCTGGCGCAGCGGCTGTTTACCAGCGACGCCAATGTGCGCAATGTCAAAACCTTCTTCAGCATCAAGCGCAGCAAATTTGGGGCACGGGTGCCGCTGCCGCTTTGAGTTGAGGGCGGTTAGCCCTGGCTCGTCGCACGCGCCAGCGGCAGCGTGAAACTGATGCTGCAGCCCGCATCCGGCGCGCCATTGGCCCAAACAACGCCGCCGTGTCGTTCCACGATCTTTCGGGTCAGCGCCAGCCCCATGCCGATGCCTTCAAACTCGCGGGCACTGTGCAGACGCTGAAAAGCATGAAACAGCTTGTCCTTGTATTGCGCATTGAAGCCAACGCCGTTGTCCGTCACAGTGATGGCGCACTGGCCGCTGGCATGCGCCTGCCAGGTGACCTTGATCTCGGCCAACGGTCGGGGGCCGGTGAATTTCAGCGCGTTGGACAGCAGATGGGTCAACGCTTGCCGTATTAGCGCCGCATCACACTGCAGCGCAGGAAACTCGGGCGCCACCTGCCAGTCAACGGACCGCCCCGCCAAAGCCGGCGCCAGGGCGATGCAGACATCGCGCACCAGCTCCCCGGCATCCACCCTGGCCAACTGGAAAGTCGCCTGGGTCAGACGCGACAGTTCCATCAGGCCGTCAATCTGCCGGCCCATCTGCCGTGCGGCATGGCTGACCGTGTCCAGATGTGCCGCAGTGGCCGCGTTGCTCTGGTCGCCCAGATCTTCCCGGATGATCTGCACATAGGCGTTCACGTGACGCAGCGACGCCCGCAGATCGTGCGACACGGAGTAGGTGAAGTCTTCCAGCTCCGTGCGCGCCTGGTTCAACTCGCGCTGGAGCAGCTCATTCTCCTGCTGCAAAGCCGCCAGCCTGCCCGTCATTTTGCGGGCCGTTTCCAGTCGGCAATGCTCACCTGCTTGGCCCGGGCCACGCTCAAGGCGCCGGGCGGCGTGTCTTTGGTAATGGTGGAGCCGCCGCCGACGGTGCCGCCCGCGCCCAGGGTGATCGGCGCCACCAGCACGCAGTTGCTGCCGATGTGCACGTCGGCTTCAATCACCGTGCGGTGCTTGAAAGCCCCGTCGTAATTGGCCGTGATGGTGCCGGCGCCGTAGTTGACGCGCTCGCCCACCGTGGCGTCGCCGAGATAGGCCAGGTGGTTGGCCTTGGCGCCGCGCGCCAGCGTCGAATTCTTCACTTCGACAAAATTTCCGATATGCACCTCGGCGCCTAACCGGGCGCCCGGTCGCAAGCGGGCAAACGGGCCGACCAGCGCCCCGGCGCCGACTTCCACCGCGTCTTTGCTGCCGGGTTTGCCACCTTCGATATGGGTGAACGGATGGATGACGGCGCCGGCCCCAATCGTGGCATTGACGATCACGCAGTTGGCCCCGATGCGCACCCCTTCACCCAACGTCACCTGGCCCTCAAAGACACAGTTGACGTCAATCGAAACGTCCTGTCCACACTGCAAGTCACCGCGCACGTCAAGACGAGCGGGGTCCGCCAGACGGACGCCCTGCTCCATCAGCTGCACCGCCGTGCGCGCCTGAAAAGCCCGCTCCAGCTCGGCGAGTTGCACCGGGCTGTTCACGCCCTCCACCTGCAAGGCATCGGAGATCTTGTGCGCCACCACCGGCACACCATCGGCCACCGCGAATTTCACGATGTCGGTGAGGTAATACTCGCCCTGGGCGTTCTGGTTGTCCAGACGCGCGAGCCACGCTTTCAGCCGTGCGGCGGGCACCGCCATGATGCCGCTGTAAACCTCGGGAATCGCCCGCTGCTCGGCGCTGGCATCCTTGTGCTCCACGATGGCCTGCACGACGTCACCCCGGCGAACAATGCGGCCATAGCCAGTGGGGTCGGCAAAGTCGATCGTCAACAGCGCCAGTTTCTCCCCGCCACAGGCCGCGATGAGCTGACGCAAGGTCTCGGCCTGCGTCAGCGGCACATCACCCGAGAGCACCACGACAATCCCATCATCGCGCAGCGCCGGCACGGCTTGCTGCACCGCGTGGCCGGTGCCCAGCTGCGGTTCCTGCCGCACGAAATTTATATCAAATCGGGCTGTAGCCCCCGTGGAATATGCGAGAGATGCTTCAACTTCGATAGCACCATGACCGGTGATCACCACCACCTGGCGCGCCGACAGTTGCGCTGCCGTGTCCACCACATGCTGCAACAGGGCACGTCCGGCCAAAAGGTGCAACACTTTGGGCAGCTTGCTCTTCATGCGCGTGCCCTTGCCTGCGGCCATGATGACCACATCCACCGGATTTATATTGGCTGCCATGTCTCCATCCTTCATATCTTCAGGTTTCTTCAATCGGTTAACTTGTTGCTCCCGAATTATCGGCTGGCTGCTGGCCATCGCCGCGCTTTCGCTGTTGCAGGCTTGCAGCGCCATCAAACTGGCCTACAACAATGCGCCGGAGCTTGGCTACTGGTGGCTGGACGGCTATGCTGACTTTGACGACAGCCAGTCCCTGAAAGTGCGCGCGGAGTTGGCCCGGCTGCAGCTGTGGCATCGGACCGACGAGCTGCCAAAGATCGCCGACATGCTGCAGGAAGCGCGACGACTGGCTGGCGCCGACCTGGGCCCGGCGCCAGTCTGCGCCCTGTATGCAGAGGCACGCGCCCGGTTCAGCGCCGTCACAGCGCAGGCAGAACGCGCCGCGGTAGAGGTGGCATTGAGTCTTGGTCCTGAGCAGCTGGCGCACATCGAGCGAAAATTTACGAGGAAGAATGCCGACTGGCGCGATGAATGGCTGGTGATCCCGGCCAGCCAGCGGCTTGAACACCGCCTCAAAACCAATGTAGAGCGCAGCGAAGATTTCTACGGCCGACTCGAAGAACGTCAGCTCGCCACATTGCGGGCGGGGTTGGAAACTTCCATTTTTGATCCGCAGCTGGTCTATGCCGAGCGACTGCGACGGCAGCAGGATTTGCTTCAGACTCTGCGCCTGGCCAGTGGTGCCGGGCCCGGTGTGGTGCGCAAACCCGGCCAGGCCGAAGTGCTCACCGCGCTGCGGGCCTACTTCGATCGCTCTCTCAACTCCCCAAACCCAGCCTACCGTGCCTACAACGACAGGCTTGTTGCCGAGAGCTGTGCCGTGTTCGCCCAGGTCCACAACAGCACGACCCCGGAACAGCGCAGCCGCGCCGTGCGGCGGCTGGCCGCCTATGAGCGTGATGTCGTGGAGTTGAGTGGGCAGCGTTGAACAGCGAGCATTTCTGACTTCGGCACGGGGCATCTGACGCAACGCTTCTCGGCTGACCCAGCCCCGCCGACCGTCATTTCCGATCCAAGGCGACCACCTCTCCCGTGCTGCTTCTCTTGAGGTAGAGCCTGTCGTCACTTGTCCGGAATTCGGTACAGCCTGAGGGGAACGCGCCCCGAAACTCCAGGCACAAACGCCCGTCCTCAGTGCGCCACGTGGCGGTGTCACGTTGGCCGGTACTGACGTCGAAGAACAGGTAGCCCGAGGGCTTGTAGTCCATCCGCCAAGTGACACCGTTGGCCAGTTTGGCAGTGAACACCTGGCCGCCCAGGCGATCGGCCAACTGGGCGGCATTGGGCGCTTGTGCGCCGGCAGGAAAGTCGACAGGAACCGCACTCGGGGTTTGACTGTGTACGACGCTGCAGCACAGGGCTGCTGTGATGGCAAGTTGTTTGATCATGATGGCTCTCTTCGGAGGTTGCGACCTACAAACCCAGCTGGCTCTTCATTGCGGCCCAGGCGGTGGGATTCAGGCGTTTCGCGGTGCTCACACTGACGTCCAGGGATGGTTTGGTTTCGCGCGCCCGGAACACCCAGTTGCCAGAAATAACGCCCGGTGCATCCTTGACCTCGGCATACAGATTCGTCTGATTCATGATGGTTTCGGCATGGCCAGCAAAGCGCATTACCCGCATGCCGCCAATGGTGCTGATGCTGAAGGTACCGGTCTGCGCTGTGACGCAGTTGGACGCCACCGTCTGCGCACTATTGAGGTCGCAGTCGTAGAACTGCACGGTGCCTGCCGTCGGGCTGGTGGTGCCGGTAAAGGCCACGCGCAGGTTCTTGAGGTTGCCGCTGCTCAGGCCCAGGGTCAAACTGCCGGCGGCAGTAGCCAGATTGACGCCCGAGCTTGGCTTGGCCGCAATCAATTGCTCCAGCGTCGTCGCCTCCAATTGCGGACGGCCGTCGGTGTTGATGCTGTTGATGTAGATCGGCTGGGTCAGGTTGAGCGAGCTGCGGGCGCGGATGACAGAGCCCGACGGGAAGGTGGCTGAGCCCAGCGCTGCCAGCAGGCCGGTGGCGGCTACGCCGTTGTTGATGACGTTGGTGGCGGTATCAGCCTGCAGGTTGTTGACCACTTCGGTCATGACCTGGCCGGCAATGCCGGACGGCACGGTATAGCCCACACTATTCGAGGCATTGCAGAAGGTGCTGCGGTTCGGGTTACCGCGCGTAGCGGTGATGGGAACGGTGTCATCGCAACGCACCCAGCCACTGGAGGTCAGGTAGGCCTGGTTGTAGAGAACGCCATTCGCGGTGGTGCCGCCGCCGGTCTTGCCGTTGCGCGCGTCCACTATGAGCACGCCCGCGGTCCCGGCCGGTTTGGCCAGGAAGTCGAGGGTGCGGAAGAAGTGGTTGGAGGGATCGGTAAAGTTCAAGCTGGCCAGGTCGCCTGCCGCGGCTTCAACTTCGCCCGTGGGATCGCCCACCTGCAATACTGCTCCGTGTTCGAGGGCGTCTCCAGTGGCCTTGGCCATCACTCTGGCGTTGTCCTGCACCTGGGCGTTGTTGAAGGCCGGGTCGTTTTGGTAGTTGTCGATCTTGGCTTCTGCAATGGCCAGCTGTGCGGCAACGTTGCTCCGCGCCACGGCTTCGGTCATGCCCGCGGAAACCCCGGCAGCCATGAGCGTGGTCAGCGGGTTGATCTGGCCGCTCTGGCCCGGCACCTGCTTGAGCACATAGGGCTTGGCGGTGAGGCTAGCGTAGGGGTCGGCCGCGTCGATGGTGGTGTCTGCACCGGCAGGACTACCCGGCACCATGGGTGCGATCAGCGATGCGGCCGCCACTTGCGCCGCCGTCACTGCGGCCGTATCGTAGGTCAGGCTATAGGCGCCGTCGTCGCCGGTCCTGGCTGATGCGGGCTCGTTGGCATCGCAGACGTTGTTGGCATTGAGGTCCATGCAAACCACAGCGTTGCGGACGGCCTGGTCAACCATCACGGCGCCCGTGAGGATGGCGGTGGGGACGGCAACCGTGAGAGGGGCGATGGGGCTGGGCGTGCTGCCGTCCGAAGACGAGCCGCCGCCGCATCCCGCCACCGAGATCATGGCTGCGTTGACCAGGGCCAACGACAGCCGATTAAGTTGAGTTTTCATGACTTTCTCCATTGAGTTACATACGACACCTACCCACCACGGGCAGCGCAACAATAGGCAGCAGAACGGGTTCTCACATCATCCGAGTTGATGACGAAATGTGCTGTGAAGGGCGTTCCGCGGCATTTGGTGCATACGTCACAAAACCGCAGGATCAGAGTTACAGCCTGAGATGGCTGCAAGTTTTTAAGCTCGCCTCAGCGCACTGAAAAAGCGTCTGCAACCGCAGATGCAGCGCGCTGATGGAGGCAAAAATCATGCTGCACTTTGACGAAAACGACACAGCCGCGGGCACGCCTTTCATGGAGCCAGGCTTGCTGCAGGCCGTGCTCAACCAGGTGGATTACGGACTGGCCGTGATCAATGCTGACACACGCCAACTGCTGTTTGCCAACACACCGGCTCAAAACGCCCTGCATCCGGCAAGCCTGCAGAAGACCGGGCTGTGCGTGACCGATGGCCGGCTGTGCACGCGCCAGCACGTTCACGCGCAACAGCTGACACTGGCGCTCACCCGCACCAAATCGAGTTTGCGCGGCCTGCTGAGCCTGAGCGATTGCGAGAGCGGAACCACGGTCGCGGTCATGCCCCTGCCCACGCCCGCGCTGCCGACGCCAGACGCCAGCGCCTGGGATGCAGCCACCGCATCGGCCCCCTGTTACGCCCTGCTTCTGTTTGCCAAGCAGCAGTTGTGCGATACCACCAGCATCACGCTGTTTGCAAGCGAGCGCGGCCTGACGCGTGCCGAAGGTCAGGTGTTGGCACAGGTGTGTCGGGGCTTGCGTCCGTCCGAGATCGCCACACACCACGGCGTGCAGATCTGCACGGTGCGCTCACAGCTGCGCAGCATCCGGCAAAAAACGGCGAGCGACAGCGTTCGCGAACTGGTGGAGAAAGTGTCAGTACTGCCACCGCTGGCCCGCCAGCTGTCCAGTGGAGTGACCGGAATCAATGGCCGCGCCATGGCGTTTGGCTAACGCCATTGGTCATATTGACCTCTAGCCCTCGTGGAATGGGCGCAACAAGCTATCAAATATATAGCAACCGGCGAGTCCAGGGGTTCCAGACGCCGTTTGGGGCGGGCACAGCGTGAGTGCGGGCGTGGCGCGGTGCGCGGTTTTCGGTACAGTCAGGTAAACCACCCCGACTGCGCCATGTCCACCGACCAAGCCGATCTTGCCCGCACCTTTGCCACAGACGAGCGCCACCCTGCCCTGCTGCGCGAACTGGCCGCGCTGGGGGACGTGCGTCGCTATCGCAAGGGCACCATCCTGCTGCACGAAGCCGACGTCGGTGACTCGCTGTTCGTCGTATTAGCCGGCCAGGTCAAGGTGTTTTGCACCGATGCGAACGGCAAGGAAATCACCTTCGGCGTGTTTGGCGCCGGCGAGTACTTTGGCGAGATGGCACTGGATGGCGGCCCACGCTCGGCCAGCGTCATTACGCTACAACCGACGGCGTGCGCCCTGGTCACCCGCAGCACGCTGCTCGCCTTTATCGCGCAACGCCCGGAGTTTGCACTGGAACTGTTGTCAAAGGTAATTCGACGCTTGCGCATGGCCACCACCAGCGCGCGCAACCTGGCATTCATCGACGTCTATGGCCGCTTGACCGGCTGTTTGCAGAGCCTGGCCACGCCACAGGCTGACGGCACCCGGCGCATTGAAGAGCGCATCACCCACCAGGAAATTGCCAGCCGTGCCGGCTGTAGCCGCGAAATGGTGAGCCGCATCCTGAAAGACCTGGAGAACGGCGGCTACCTGCGCATTCAGGAGCGACGCATTGTGCTGGTCAAGAAGTTGCCGCTGCGCTGGTGAATCCCGGTGTGGCTCAGGTACCTGAGCCACACCTGCGGGGAACGATCCGGCTTCGACTTGCGTCCTGCGCTTACATATCCTCACAATTTGGAGTAAAAGCACCGATTCATCATCAATTTTGAGGATGTCCCCCATGCCTCCA
This sequence comes from Rhodoferax sp., assembly GCF_030646845.1. Classification (GTDB taxonomy): domain Bacteria; phylum Pseudomonadota; class Gammaproteobacteria; order Burkholderiales; family Burkholderiaceae_C; genus Rhodoferax. The sequence goes on from NZ_JAUSLE010000058.1 coordinate 29,430, forward strand.
ACCGGCACCATCTCTGGTACCGATACGCAGAAGCCTGCAGACCTGCTGCATCTCGCGTTGCCGATAAGCCAAAAGGTGATCCTGGTGATTGATCTGGTGGAGTCCGTTCGATTGATGTCAGCCGACGAAGCGGGCACGGTGGCGCGCTGGCACGACTTTGTGCGCCACGCCCAGACCCACGCTATTCCCGCCCACCAAGGTCGCCTAGTGAAAAGTCTGGGCGACGGCCTGATGCTTGAGTTCTTGCAGGCACGCGACGCGGTGAATGCCGCGCAAGCGCTGCACCAGGCTTTAAGCCGCAGCAATGCCGGATTGAGCGCCGCGCTGCAAATGCATCTGCGTGCGGGCATCAACGCCAGCCAGATCTACTCCGACCAGCTCGACATCTACGGCGCCGGCGTCAACTTGGCCGCGCGGCTCGCGACACTGGCCGGCCCCGGCGAAACCGTGGTTTCCGCCAGCGTGCGCGATGGCTTGACCGACGGGCTGGATGCCAGCATTGAAGACTTGGGCGAGTGCTACCTCAAGCATCTTGAGGCGCCGGTGCGAGCCTACCGGGTGGGCGTGGAGGGGACGGCGCCGGTGGTGGCGGCACGGCTTGACTATGAAGTCGCGCTGCAACCAACGATTGCGGTGATCCCGTTCGAGTCACGCAGCACGGCGCCCGCGTTTGACGCGGTTGGGGAGTTGATCGCCGATGGCGTGATTGCGCAGTTGAGTCGATCACGGGATTTCACGGTGATCTCACGCTTGTCGGCCACCGCGTTTCGCGGCCGTGGCGCGTCGCTGGGGGACATTCAGCGCTGCCTGGGGGCCAACTACGTACTTTCCGGCACTTATTGGGTCATCGGCAACCAGGGTGGGGGCAAGCTACTGGTCACCGTCGAGTTGGCCGAGTCGAAAACGAACCAGATTGTCTGGCTGGAGAGGTTTCATACCGAGGTGGGTGATTTGCTGCAGAGCGAATCCGAATGCGTCCATCGGATTGCGCAGGCGACCCACATCAGCATTTTGAACCGGGAAACCGAGCTGGTTCGCCAGCAACCCATGGCCACCTTGTCGGCCTACGCCTTGAAACTGAGCGGTATCGGCCTGATGCATCGTTCACAGGTGGCGGACTTCGAGACCGCCCGTCTGGTCTTGAGCGAGCTGACCGAAAGACACCGGCGTGTTGCGGACACCCACGCCTGGCTGGCAAAGTGGCATGTGTTGCGGGTCATCCGGGGAATCAGCGCGACACCGGCCGACGATGCCCACCACGCGCTGGACGCCTGTCAACGTGCTTTGGATGTGCAACCGGAACACCCGCTGGCGCTGGCAGTCAAGGGATATGCCCTGTGCCAAATGCTTGGCCAGCCTGAGCAGGCACGTGACTGCCTGGACCGGGCGATAGCTCTTTCACCCAACGAAGTGCATGCGCGGCTGTATCGCAGTGTCTGGTCGTCGTTATACGGCTCAACCAGTGAGGGGGTAGAGGAGGCTGTCATGGCCAAACAGCTCTCTCCGTTCGACCCGCACGCCTATTTTCTGGAGACCATTCTTGCCAGTGCGTACGCCTTCAATCACGAATACGACAACGCGATCCACGCGGCCAGGCGCTCACTGAAACTCGACAAAAACCATGCCCCAACCTTGCGCGCCTTGCTGCTGGCCCAGGTGGAAGGCGAGCATCTGGAAGACGCACAGGACACTCTCAAGCGGCTGTTGGCGACGACACCGGGCTTGACCATTGGCGCCTACAAAGCGATGGGCAGCGATGAAAGTCCGGGCCGCCAACGGGTGATCGCGGCGCTCAGAACATTGGGTGTGCCAGAAAACTCTTGATTGAAGGAGAACGATGATGCCAACGTATCGGCCTTGGAGTGGTAGCTTTGGGGGAGGGGCTGGCGGGGGCGCCGGGGGCGGTGCTGGTGGCGGTGCTGGCGGGGGCGCCGGTGGAGGGGCCGGGGGCGTTGGCCCGATGGCCGCTTCTGATGCCTTGCGCAAGAGTCGGGATGCGATTGTCGATCCCGGCGACGACGCGCCCTACCCGCTGCATGCGACCATGCCGGATTTCCCCACGTATTCGATCGTCCCGCAACAAGACATTGAAAATCGCTTGTGGCACTGGGATGCCTGGGTGATTCCCTATATCGCCGTGCCTTCTTTGCTTCAACCCCTGGGCTTCAGAGTGGCGTGGGACAAGTCATCGGCAACCTTGACCGTCGGTACTGCCGCTGCGCTGACGCTGAATCGTCCGAGCCTTGACCAATTCAAGACCGAACTCAAGGACGTGATTGCCGATGCCGAGTTGCGGGAAGATCGTGCTTCGGAGATTCTGATGCAAGTGTCAGACACCTGGTCTTTCTGGGCCACCATACTGCCGGTCGGACCGGGCAAGACCCCCGCCACGTGGCGGCTGATGACCATAGCGCAGCAACTCGCGCTGCACGTGGAAATGCGGTTCAAGCATGAACTTGCCTGCGCACGCCCCGATGAATATTCGGCCCAGGTGCAACCCATGATTCGCACGCCGGGTCACGGCAGCTACCCGATGGGCCATATGTGCGAAGCAGTCCTGACAGCCAGGCTACTTGCCGAACTGACAAAACCAAGAAAAACAATGCCCGCGTGGGATGGCCTCCAGCAGCAGCTCTTGAAGTTGGCCGAGCGCATTGGCGAGAACCGGATAGTCGCCGGCCTGCATTTCCAGGTGGATTTGCACGCTGGACGCGCCGTGGGTGATTGGTTGGGAAACTACTTTTCCCAGGCTTGTCAGCTCGAAATTACAGGCGACATTCCCTTTCAGCATATTGAGTTTGACCCACTGGCACCGACGGTGCCCAAGACTGGTCCGACGGTTGAAGCACTGTTGACGCCCAACGATGTTCTGTCAACGCTTTGGCGCGCGGCCAGGAAGGAATGGGAATGGCTAAATGCCTAGAGACAGCACGACAATGAAATATAACGTCACGCACTAGCCCATCATGAGCTTACCCACCAGCCATCCTGTGGTTGACCACCTTGCCATGGCCGACTTCCCCGCCTCTGCGCAGGCCAAACTGGACCCCTATCTGCTCGCGGCCATCAGCACCGGATTCGCAGACTATTCGCTTGGTCTTGGTGACACATCCACAGTGGCGATCGGATTCAAAGTAGTCGCGACGCCAACGCAGGGCGCCGAAGATGTAGAACACGAACTTGGCCGCTTGTTCGCAAGCACCGGTCACGAACGGCTGACCACTGCGCACCTGGGCAGTCTTGTGCAAACAGGATGTGCGTACTTGACCGCCAATGTCAGTTTTGATCTGTTGCGTCAACTCGCGGCGGCGGCCGTGGTGACCGAGATTCAACTTTGCGCCAACCTGGCGCCTAATCGACCAGTGCCCAGGCTGGTTGCAGATCAAACGGGCAAGTCAGCGTCACGCAGCCCACTGCGTGCAGCAAAGGACAAAATTCTGGGCTTGATTGATCACGGCTGTCCTTTTGCGCACCGCGCGTTTCTTGCGGCCGGCAAGACGCGGGTCTTCGCCATCTGGGATCAAGATGAGCTGCCGGACTTTCCGGTGAAGATGGGATCGATTCCCAGCGGCTACGGTTATGGTCGCCAGGTGGGCGCCGACAGCCTGAATCAGTTCATTCGGGATGCCACAACAACGGGCCGCATAGACGAAGACCTCTGCTACCGGCTGGCCGAATACGGCGCGGTCCGAAGCCGCTCCACCCACGGATCATTGACCATGGGTTTGTTGGCATCTCGGTGGCTGTCCCCCAGCCTGTCCGCTACCGGCCGCTCCCAGCCTGTCGCCGAGGCGGCGGATGCAGACATCATTTTCGTTCAGTTGCCCCGCGATGTCCTGCTGGCGCCGGCGCGCGGCAGCATCGATCGCTGCACACTGGACGGCATTCGCTACATCCTGGATTGCGCGCCTGACAATGCCCATGTTGCGGTGGTGGTGGACTACGGCACGGAAATGGGACCGCACGACGGCAGCTCCTGGTTTGAGCGTGCGCTCGATGCCATGGTCGATGAAGCCCTGCGTCAACGCAACATCAAACTCGACGTGGTCTTTCCTTCCGGCAATTCCCATGACAAATACCGCCATGCCGTCGTGTGGCCTGGAGCCTGCGTGGCCGATTCGCAGGCGGAACTGGGCTGGTGGATTCCCAAAGGCAATGACGCGCCCGTCACCGTTGAGATCTGGATGGAGCATGTTCATTCAGATTTTGAATTCAGTCTGATACCGCCTGGCGCTGCATCGACGCCGATCACGTTCAACGCGAACACGGACATCATTCGGGCGTGGCCCGCTGCGGGCGCACCGCTGTGCGTGATTGTCGACCGGCAGTTTGGAGAGCAGAGACAAATAGTGCTGCAGGTCAGTCCGACCAATTTATCGCGTAAACACCCGGCGGCGGCGCCTTCTGGCATCTGGACTCTTACCTTCAAAGCCTCAGCCGGTGCACTGGCTGGCCCGCTGTTCGCCTACGCTTGCTGGGGTGGGCAAAACCCGGGCATTCCGAAGCGCCTGGATGCCGGCCGGTTCATTGTTCGCCCCAATCAAATGGGTCTGGTTTCGGTGCAAGGCGATGGCAGCATTCTGGGTTCTGCCTGTGGTGAAAAGACCTTGATGATCGGGGGCCATGAAATGTGGGGCCACCTGGACCGCGCCAACTATTCCAGTGGTGGCGCATGCAGGGGTGGGCCACTCAAAAACAAGGCAAACGGAGCCAATTGGCTTGCAGCGACCGAGGAATCACCTGTTCTGGGCGGCTTGCTGTGCCTTGGAACACGCAGCGGAAGTCTGGTGCGAGCGCGCGGAACAAGTTTTGCCGCGCCTCAGGTCGCCGGGAAAATCACTGCAAAAGCCAGCCGCTCAGTCCCTCATGTCCCCTACCCCGGTCCCTTAAAGGCGGGGTACGTGAAGAACTGCAAGGCACGAAAAGAATATGGTGAAAGAAGGCTTCAGAACTAGTAATTACCGTCAAGTGCGGAGATGGGATGGCCACAAAACAAGCCGCCAACAACAATCATTTCACGAGGAATATTTGACGTTGTTGTAGACCTTCTTGAAACAATCCGGGTTTCAAGCCTGCAGCGCCGCCCACATTTCCTTGTCGCGCTCGGCCGTCCAGATGCGCGGGTTCTTGATGCCGCTGGCTTCGTCATAAGCACGGCTCACGTCAAACGGCAGGCAGTGTTCGTAGATGAAGACATGGCCAAAAATGGGGTCCATGCTTTTGCGCGTGTGGTCCATCGCCGCCTTGAGGTCCAGGCCCTGGGCCGCAGCCTCCTTGCCACAGCGGAACAGGGTTTCAACCCAGCGCTGGGTGTAGTCCAGCGCCTTGTTCACATTGGCAGCACCCTTCATGGCTTCGCCACGGCCCGGTACGATCGCCTCGGCCTTGAGCGCGCGCAAGGCCTCCAGTGTGGCCGGCCACTCCTCAAGCTGTGCGTCACCCGTGTAAACACCGGCCTCGTACTCCACCAGATCGCCTGAGAACAGCACTTTTTCTTCCTCGACCCAGGCAATGGTGTCGCCACGGGTGTGGCCGGGGCCCGGATGCCAGACTTGCACCTTGACGCCGCCCAGGTCCAGCGTGAGCTTGCCCGGGACTTCACCTTTCACCGGGTTGCCGCCACCGATCACCAGCGTCGGCCAGGTCAGCCCCGGCACTGAATCAGCACCGCGGAACAGGCGCGGAAAACGTTCCATCTCGCTTTGCATGTCCTGCGCGCCGCGCTCGATGATGAGCTCCAGCGTGCCCTGGCTTGCTATGACTTCAGTAGCACCTTCGGCAATGTAGGCGCTGGCTCCGAGCACGCGCACGGCATGGTAGTGGGTGAGAAGCACATATTTGATGGGCTTGCTGCTAATCGTGCGAATTCTGGCAATCAGGTCTTGCGCCATGGCGGGCGTGGCAGTGGCATCGCTGACCATGATGAATGTGTCACCGATGATCACGCCCGAATTGGGATCGCCCTCAGCGGTATAGGCCCAGCAATGGGGGCTGAGCTGCTCAAACGTGATCTTTTTGTCGGCGAGGTCGGCTTGTGATGCAAACGCTTTGGTGGGGGTGATGCTTGTCATTGGGTTCTCCATTCAGGCTGCCAGTTTAACTAAACGTAATGAATTACGAATGGTGGAATGCTAGGATTCCACCATGGCTGCTCCGCCCAACGAATTTGCCCGTTACTGCTGCGATTTGCTGATCGGGGCCGGTCCCTGCGTGGCGCGCCGCATGTTTGGCGGTTACGGGATCAGCACCAACGGTTTGACGTTGGCGCTTCTGGCCGACCTGGGCGGTGGCGAGAAGCTCTGGCTCAAGGCCGATGAGGCATCGCGCCCGCTGTTCGAGGCCGCCGGCTGCGAACGTTTCGTCTACCTGGCAAAAGGCAAAACGATGAGCATGAACTACTACAGTGCACCCGACGACGCGATGGAGTCACCGCAACTGATGGCTCCCTGGGCCCGACTGGCGCTGGAGGCGGCACTGAAAGCGCGCCAGGCCAAGCCCGCCGCGAAACGCCCGGTGAAACCCAAATCCCCGAGCCGACCCAAGGCGGGGATCAAGACTGGAATCAAGGCTGGTTAGCTTCCAGCTTCGGCAGGACCCGACCGCGGCCGGCAACGAGATACTCGCCATAACCGGCCAGCCCCGTGACCAGTCGCACCAGCGCACCGCCAGCCATTGACAAAGCCAACCCCAGGTCGTGCAGTGGGTGGATGACTGCCAGCTGCCATCGGGAGTCGGAGACCGCGACGGCCGAGGGGTGCGGCGTCCACCCAAAGTAGACCGGCGTCTCGCTTACCAGAGGCCAGGGCTCAAAAACCAGGTGTTGCCCGGTGCGCACATCCAACCGCTGACCGCTCTGCAAAAAGTGGTCCCCCAGCTCGTTGCCGTGCCCCTGGTGCGGACCGTCAACCGTGGCCCACACCTGCCCCTGGGCGATGCGCAGCGCGCCTGCCTCGCGGGGTTGCAGGCTGATGGCCCGCCCCGGCGCCAGTTCCCAGTAGCCCGACAAGGTGATGCCGCGGGCCGGTTGATGCAATTCCAGAAAATTCTTCGTGACCATGACGGACTCCATTGGTGCGATTTGGCACTCAATAATCGGCACAAACCGCTTGTTCGTCCAATGAATTCGGGATAAGCTATTCATTCCGTTTAAGCATCAATTGATGAATCGACCCCCAGGGATCACGCCCCATGCAACATTCCGAGAATCATCTGCGTACCCGGCCCATCTCGGTAGGCCAGCTGCGGGCCTTTGAAGCGGTGGCGCGGCACCTGAACTTTCGGGCTGCGGCAGAAGACCTGTCGCTGACGCAAAGCGCCGTGAGCCGCCAGATTCAGAGTCTGGAAGAGGAAGTGGGTGTGGGCCTGTTCCTGCGCCACACCCGCGCGGTCGAGCTCACCAGTGCTGGCGCGCAGCTGCTGCGGGCCGTGCTGCCTTCGCTGGAGCGCATGGACAGCGCGGTGCGGCTGATCCGGCGTTCGGCAGGACGCAAAAGCGTGGCCATCAGCACCTGGGCCTCGTTTGCCTCCATGTGGCTCATCCCGCGGCTGGAGGCCTTCCAGAGTGAACACCCTGACATCGACATCCGCATTGACGCCACCGATGTTCCAGTCGATCTGGACACCACCGACATCGACCTGGCGCTTCGCTACACCACACCAGGCCACGTGCCCGCCACCGCCGTGCGCCTGTTCGGTGAACAGCTCACCCCCGTGGCCAGTCCCTGGCTGCTCAAAAGCGGGCACGCCCTGAAGCGCGGCGAAGACCTGGCGCATTTCGCCCTGATAGAAGCCAGCGACGCGCACCGCACGCAACATCTGGAGTGGCTCACCTGGCGGCGCTGGCTGGATGCGCACGAATTCAAGAAACTGGAGCCGAAGCGCTGGCTGTACTTCAACTACGCCCACCAGATCGCGCAAGCCGCCCTGACGGGGCAAGGCGTGGCATTGACGCGCATGCCGCTGGTGGCCGACAGTCTGGCGTCGGGGGATCTGGTTGAGGTGTTGCCCGGCATGCGCCTGGACTCACCCATGGCCTACTGGCTGATCGTCGGGCCCCGCAGTGCCGCGCGACCCGAGATCCGGGCCTTTTGCGACTGGCTGACCGGCCAGGCCGCGCTGACGCGCCAAGCCATCGGCGAACCTCTCTAAAAAGACAACGTTAACTACACCGGCCAGACGACGCCGTTGTCGTTCAGGATCGCGTCCAGCGGCAGGTCATGCGGTTCCGGCTCGAAGTCCGGCAGAAAACCCGACGAAAACCCCAACCCGACCGTGAGCGGGCGGGGCTCCAGGGTCGCCAGCATGCGGTCATAAAAGCCACCGCCATAGCCCAGGCGATAGCCGCCGGGGGCATAACCCACGCACGCCACAAACAGCAGCGTGGGCACGATCACCTCGGTGTCCTTGGGCTTGGGGATGCCATAGGCGTCTTCTTCCATCGGGCAACCTGGGTACCAGGCGTGAAAAGTCATGGTTTTGTGAACTTTGTCCACCACGGGCAATCCAATTCGCCTGGGCTGGGGTTGATCGAGCAGTTCGCCATCTTCTTTCCAGCGGTGCAGGGCGGGTAACGGATCAAACTCACCCTTGATCGGCCAATAGGCGCCAATGACGGCATCGGGGCGCCCGACCAGCCAGATCCGCATGACACGCTGTAACAGATCGGCGCGTTGTAGTCGGTCCGGCAGGTTCAGCCGTTGTTCGATCAGAAGCTTGCGTAGAGCCTTCTTTTCAAGTGCTTTTTTTTCATTAGAGTTATCAGAGTTATCCATAATCCCCACATGCAGTTACCTACCATTTTGACATCGATTGCGCTCGCCGGGTGCCTTGCCTTGTCAGCTTCCATCCCCGCCTTCGCCCAGTCCAGAGGGACCGTCGTAGCCCAGGCGGACGAGGCGATTCTGGAGATGAATCAGGCCTTCAAAAAAGGGGATGCCAGGCGGCTCACAGCCCTGTTGCCCCAGGTGCGCGGCCACGCGCTGGAGCCATGGGGCGCCTACTGGGAACTGCGTGCCCGGCTCGATACGGCATCCCCAGGCGAGATTCAGGAATTCCTGAGCCGTTTCGCCGGCACCTACCAGGAAGATCGCCTGCGAAACGACTGGCTGCTTCAACTCGGGCAAAACAAGGAGTGGGGCACCTTCATGGCCGAGCACCCCAACTACCGCATGAATGACGACCGTTCCGTGCGCTGCTACGCCCTGCTGACGGACTTCAACTCGCGCGAACTCGATGTGGCGCGCCAGGTCGAGGCTTTGTGGCTGGCGCAGCGTGACGCGGACGACGGCTGTGCTGCGGCAGCAGAGCAGCAAATCAAGGCCGGCAAGCTCAAACCCCATACCGCCTGGGTGCGGGCCCGCCTGGGCATGGAAAACGATCGCCAGCGCGTTGTCAGCCAGTCCCTTGGCCTGCTCAACGCCGACTGGGCCGCCACGGCCAGTGCCATCTACGCCAATCCCGCGCGCTACCTGGACGGCAAGCTGCTGGCCTTACGCCCCCGCACCAAAGAGATGGTCACGCTGGCGATGGTTCGCCTGGCGGTCAGTGACCCTGAGGCGGCGGCCGTTGAGATCGACAAACTCCGCTGGAAGACCCAGCTCACCCAGGAAGAGCGCAGTTGGGTGTGGGGGGTGATTGGCAAGAAGGCCGCGATGCGCCTGTCAGGTGGCGCACTGGCCTACTTTCTGAATGGGCAGGACCAGTTCATGCAGGACGACCATCTGGCCTGGAAGGTTCGCGCCGCGCTTCGAGCCGGCAACTGGGAGCAGGTGTCAACCGCCATCGCCGCCATGAGCGAAGGCCAGCGCAAGGAGGCCACCTGGATTTATTGGCGGGCGCGCGCCCTGTTGAAACTGGCCAGGACCGAGACCGACCGTGCCGAAGCCACCCGTCTGCTGGAAGGCATGGCCGGCGTGCAGGGCTTTTACGAGCAACTGGCGCTGGAGGAACTCGGCCAGCGCATCACCGCGCCAGCGCGGCCAGCGCCCCTCACCACCGAAGAAAAGGACGCGGCCCGCCTGAATGCCGGCCTCAAACGCGCCCTGTACGCCATTCAAATCGGCTTGCGCAGTGACGGCGTGCGCGAGTGGAACTACAGCACCAACCTGCATCAGCGCGGCGGCATGAACGACCGCGAACTGCTGGCCGCGGCCGATCTGGCCTGCCAGCGCGAGGTGTGGGACCGCTGCATCAACACCAGTGACCGGACGAAAGCCATGATCGACTTCGAGCAGCGCTTTCCCATGCCCCACAAGGACGCGGTGCTTCAACGCGCCAGACAGATCGGCCTCGACCCGGCCTATGTGTATGGCCTGATCCGCCAGGAGAGCCGCTTCATCATGGATGCCCGCTCTGGCGTGGGCGCCTCTGGCCTGATGCAGGTCATGCCGCCAACCGCCCGCTGGACCGCCAAGAAGATCGGCCTGGTTGACTTCAAACCGCACCAGATCACCGACCGCGACACCAATATTGCCATTGGCACGGGTTACCTCAAGCTGGTGCTGGATGACTTCGCCGGTTCCATGCCGATGGCCGCCGCCGCCTACAACGCCGGCCCCAGCCGCTCCAAGAGTTGGCGCGGCCAGACTGGCGGGCCGGTGCTGGAGGCCGCCATCTGGGCCGAGAACGTGCCGTTTACGGAAACGCGCGACTACGTGAAGAAAGTCCTGTCCAACACCACCAGCTATGCCGCGCTGATCTCCGGCCAGCCGCAGTCGCTCAAAAGCCGGCTCGGAACGGTGGGGCCCCGGGATGTGAACACACCCGAGACAACCAGCGATTTGCCTTGACGAGGCCGGGAAGCGATCCGCGCGACTGACCCGTTGCGCTAGCATGGACATTTTGGAGACCCCCCATGCTCAAGCTCGTGATTGGCAACAAGAACTATTCGTCCTGGTCGATGCGCCCCTGGGTGCTGCTCAGGCAGGCGGACATCCCGTTTGAAGAAGTCAAGGTCCGTTTTGACTCGTTCGAGGCGGGTTCCGCTTTCAAAAACACCGTCAATGCCCTGACACCCACCGGCAAGGTGCCGGTGCTGGTGGACGGCGACCTGGTGGTGTGGGACACGCTGGCGATTGCGGAATATGTGGCCGAGTTGTTTCCGGACAAACAACTCTGGCCGCGTGACCGGGCCGCACGGGCGCGCGCCCGCAGCGTCTGCGCCGACATGCATGCCGGATTCACGCATCTGCGTGGCAACTGCCCGATGAACATTGAAGTATCACTGGCCGACACTGGCGCCCTGATCTGGCGCGACAAACCCGGGGTGCGCACCGATGTGGCACGCCTGGTGGCCATGTGGCAAGGCATGCTCAGCGAGCATGGTGGCCCGCTGCTGTTTGGCAGCTTCTCGATCGCCGACGCCTACTTTGCCCCGGTGTGCATGCGCCTGAAAACCTATGCCCTGCCGGTGCCACCATCGATCGCCGAATACGTGGCACGGGTGTGCGCGCTGCCGGGCGTCAAGGCGTGGATGGACGACGCTGTGGCAGAAAGAGACTTTCTCGATTTCGAAGAGCCTTACCGCCTTGCTCCCACCGACCCACAACACTGACATGCAAATCTACCTGGTGGGTGGCGCGGTACGGGATGCCCTGCTGGGTTTGCCAGTGAAAGACCGCGACTGGGTGGTGGTGGGTGCCACGCCAGACACCCTGACGACGCAGGGCTTTCTCCCGGTCGGCAAGGACTTCCCCGTCTTCTTGCACCCCAAGACCCGTGAAGAGTACGCACTGGCCCGCACCGAGCGCAAGACCGCCCCCGGCTACCACGGCTTTCACGTCCACGCCGCGCCCGATGTGACGCTGGACGAAGACCTGGCGCGCCGCGACATTACTATCAATTCAATAGCTATTCAGGCAGATTCCATAAGGGCTGATGGCACATTTGACTCTGAAGACGAGGGAATTGTTGACCCCTGGGGCGGGCGGCAGGATCTGGCGTGCAAGGTGTTCCGGCATGTCACGACCGCCTTTCGCGAAGACCCGGTGCGCATCCTGCGCGTGGCCCGGCTGGCAGCGCGCTTCCGTGACTTCACGGTGGCACCCGAAACCATGGCGCTGATGCGCGACATGGTGCACTCGGGCGAGGTGGACCACCTGGTGGCCGAGCGTGTCTGGCAGGAGCTGGCCAGAGGGCTGATGGAGGACACGCCGTCGCGCATGTTCGGGGTGCTGCGTGAATGTGGGGCGCTGGCGCACCTGCTGCCCGAGGTCAACCAGCTGTGGGGGGTGCCGCAGCGGGCCGAATACCACCCGGAGATCGACACCGGCATCCACCTGATGATGGTGCTGGACATGTGTGCCCGGCTGCAGGCCTCCCTGCCCGTGCGTCTGGCCTGCCTGTTCCATGATCTGGGCAAAGGCACGACACCCGTGCACCTGCTGCCACGCCACCTCGGGCATGAAGAACGCAGTGCCCGCCTGCTCAAGGGGGTTTGCGAACGCCTGCGCATACCGACCGAATGCCGGGAATTGGCCGACGTGGTGGCGCGCGAGCATGGCAACATTCACCGCAGTGGCGAGCTGGGCCCGGCAGCCACAGTGCGCCTGCTGGAACGCTGCGACGCTTTTCGCAAGCCGCAGCGCTTCGGTGAGGTGCTGCTGGCCTGCGAGTGCGATGCGCGTGGGCGCCTGGGGCTGACCGAGGCAGCCTACCCACAAGGCCCGCGACTGCTGGCCGCGTTGTCTGCTGCCCAGGGTGTCGCTACACATTTGATAGCTGAACGGGCAATTGCGACGGGGGCCAGTGGCAAAAACATTGGGAAACTCATTCACATCGCCCGAGTGGAGGCGGTGCGTGCCAGTCTGTAGTCATGCCGGGCCTTGCAATCACTGCGCCATGCCGCCGACGAATGGAGGGATTCTCCACGCCAAACCTGGCGTTAGCGGCGACACGAGTCATGGGATACTGCGCGTGGAGCAGTGTCTGTTGACACTTTCTCCGTCACTCTCATTTTCTCTATTCAAGCGTGAAAGAAGAACTGACCCCACCTTCTGACAGTCAAGTCTCCCAGGCTACACAATGCAGTCCGTCGGGTTTGTACCCGCCTGAGCAGGAGCAGGACGACAGCGACAACCCCTGGAAGCTGGCGCTGGAGAGTTCGGGCGAAGGCGTCTGGGACTGGAACGTGGTCACCGGTGAGCAGACGCACTCCAGGCAATGGAAAGAAATGCTCGGCTATGCGGAGCATGAGGTCGGCACGGGTTATCACGAGTTCACCGACCGGGTCCACCCCGATGACATTGCCCGTGTGCAGGCCGCAGCCACAGCCTACATGGAGGGCCGCGCACCGGCCTATTCGGCTGACCTGCGCCTGCGCTGCAAGGACGGCTCCTGGAAGTGGATTCTCACCCGCGGCATGGTGGTCAGCCGCGATGCCAGAGGTCGGCCCCTACGCATGATCGGCACCCATACCGATATCACCGAGCGCAAGCAGACTGAGGAGACGCTGCGCGAGCTCAACCTGCGACTGATTGAGCAGACCGGTCTGATGCAAACCACACTGGCCAGCATCAGCCAGGGGATCTTCATGCTCGATGCCACTGGACGGGTCAGCACCTTCAACCCCAGGGTCTGCGAGTTGCTGGATATGCCGGAGAGTTTCCTGGCGAACCACCCCACCACGCAGGAGATGACGATTTACCAGCTGGAACGGGGCGATTTCGGTCCCGACGCGCAACTGATGGACCCCAAGACGCGCAGCTACGTGATGAGCGTGGCGCAGGGGACTCCGGGGGTGCTGCCCAGCCACTATTTGCGGCTGACGCCGGCGGGTCGTACCCTGGAGGTCAAGACCCAGATCCTGCCCGATGGCAGCATGGTGCGCACCTTTGCGGATGTGACGGACTATGTTCAGGCCGAAACGGCCCGCAAGCAGTTGAACCTGTTGCTCGATGCCACGCAAGCCATTGCCCGTGTGGGCGGCTGGGATGCTGACATTGCCAATGACCGGATTTTCTGGACCGCCGGTATTTATCGCCTGCTCGAAACATCGGCGGAGCAATACACACCGACAACGGCCACGGCGAGCCAGTTTTTTACGCCGCAGGCGCGCGCGCTGATCAAGGCGTCCTATGGGGACGGCATCGATCAACCCGAGGGGCATGATCTCGAACTGGAAATGGTCACGGCCCGGGGGCGGCGCATATGGGTCCACTCCATGGGCACAACAACATGGGAACAGGGCAAGCCGGTGCGGCGAACCGCCGTGTTGCAGGACATCACCGAACGCAAGCAGAATGAGGCCGCCTTGCGGGAGAACGAGGAGCGCTGGAAGCTGGCGCTGGAGAGTACCGGCGATGGCGTGTGGGACTGGTATGTCCAGACCGGCGAGGAGTTCTTCTCCCGGCGCCTGAAGGAGATGTATGGCTTCGGCGAGCACGAAATGCCCGATCTCGCATCCGAACTCGACGCTCGCACCCACCCCGAAGACGTGGCGAACATGCACAAGGACCGGCAGGCCCATTTTGACGGCCTCACGCCCACCTACATCAACGAGCACCGCGTGCGCTGCCGGGACGGCAACTGGAAATGGGTGTTAGCCCGGGGCATGGTCATCAGCCGCGATGCACAAGGCCGCCCATTGCGCATGATCGGCACCCACACCGACATCACCGATCGAAAAAGGTCAGAGGCGCTGGTCTGGCAACAAGCCCATTTCGACGCGCTCACCGGCCTGCCCAACCGCAACATGCTGCGCGACCGGCTGGAACAGGAAATCAAGAAGAGCCGGCGCGACGGACTGCAGCTCGCCTGCCTGTTCATTGACCTCGACCATTTCAAGGAAGTCAACGACACGCTCGGCCACGACACCGGCGACCTGCTGCTGATTGAAGCCGCCCGCCGCATCCGGGACTGCGTGCGAGCGTCCGACACCGTGGCCCGCATGGGCGGCGATGAGTTCACCGTCATCCTGACCGAGGTGACCGACGCCGCCAGCATCGAGAGCATCCTGCAAAAAATCCTGCAGGCACTGGAGGCCGTGTTCGAACTGGGTGACGAGCGGGTTTTTGTCTCCGCCAGCATCGGCATCACGATGTACCCGCTGGATGCCACGGAAATTGAAGGTCTGTTCAAGAACGCGGACCAGGCACTCTATGTGGCAAAAGGCGCCGGACGGAATCGATTCAGCTTTTTCACGCCGGCACTGCAGGAGGCGGCCCAGATGCGCGTGCGCCTGGCGAATGACTTGCGCGGCGGGCTGATCCATCAGCAGTTCAGGGTGGTTTACCAGCCCATTGTCGAACTCGCCACCGGGGCCGTTCACAAGGCGGAAGCGCTGATTCGCTGGCATCACCCCACGCGCGGGCTGGTCAGTCCGGCCGACTTCATCCCGATCGCAGAAGCCAGTGGCCTCATCGTGGACATTGGGGACTGGGTGTTCCAGCAGGCGGCCCACCAGGTGAAGGCGTGGCGGGCCGCGCTGGACTGCGATTTCCAGATCAGCGTCAACAAGTCACCGGTGCAGTTTCACGAACGTGGCGGCAGCCACGCACCGTGGGACCGACAACTGCAGGCGATGGGCTTGCCGGGCGAGAGCATTGTGGTGGAAATCACCGAAGGGCTGCTGCTGGACACCAGCTCCAGTGTGGCCGACCAGCTGCTGGAACTGCGCGACGCCGGCATTCAGGTGTCACTGGACGACTTCGGCACCGGCTATTCGTCGCTGTCCTACCTGCAGAAATTTGACATCGATTTCATCAAGATCGACCAGTCCTTCGTGCGCCACCTGATTGCCGACTCTACCGACCTGGCCCTGTGCAAAGCCATCATCGTCATGGCCCATGCATTGGGCATCAAGGTGATTGCCGAGGGCGTTGAGACCCCGCTGCAGCGCGACCTGCTGGTCGCTGCGGGCTGCGACTACGCGCAGGGCTACCTGTTCTCGCGCCCCATCCCGGCGCCGGACTTTGAGGCCTTCATGGCAAGCAAAGGCCGGTCTGGCCGTTGAACCAGTGGCCCCGGCCCCTACCGGTGCGGACCTCAAGCCACCAGTGCCAACGCGCCGAAGTCACCCACCCGTTCACCCAGGCCGGCCGGCACCAGTTCGCAGCCGTCGGTCAAAGCCGCCAGTCGGCCGCTGATGTGGGTCTGCAGCTTTGGCAACAGCATCGCGCGGTGATGCCAGAACACGCTGCCCCCGATACTGATGCGCTGCAGGTCGAGCGTCACGATCAGGTTGTACAGGGTACGACCAATCACCCGGCACAAGTCATCAATGATGGCCGCAGCCCTTGCATCACCTGCATTGGCAGCGATGAAAAGCGTGGCAGCATCCGTGTAGCCCAGATGTCCAAAACGCCGGGGGATCGCGTTACCGGCGGCCAGACCTTCCACGTCGCCAACATTGCCGCAACCGCACAGGGCGTCTTCGTTGTCACTCACAAAGAGATGACCGGCGTGGCCGGCATTGCCGTTCTTGCCGCGCAGCACATGCCCGTCCACGCACAGACCCACGCCAATGCCGGTGCTCCAGGTCAGGTAAGCGCAGTTGGCCAGGGGCTGGCCGTTGATCTGGAGGGCGCCCCAGCGGCGCTCGGCCTCCAGTGCGCCGATGCCGTCGTTCTCCACCCGCACCCTGGCGAAAACCTGACGCAAGGGCGCCTCCAGCAAAGCGGTCTGCCATTCGTTGGGCAGGCCGCGCGCCTGGCCCGCCAGACCGCCGCAGATATTGGGTGCGGCCAACTCCACGCAGCCGGCATTCATGACAAACGGGCCGCAGGAGGCCACGCCCACCGCCGAAAGATCGGCAATCGCCACACCGGCGGCCTGGCAGCTTTGCCCCACCAGCCGGATGATCTGCTGCGCCAGCGCATCGTTGGCACCCACTTTGGCAGTCGGTTCAGCCACACGCCCTCGCACCCCCCGGGCGTCGGCGATGCTGACCGCCACCTTGGTGCCACCAACGTCAACGCAGGCGACTGGCGCGGCGCCTTCAGGAAGTCGAAATCCGTCAGACTGGAAAGGCTTGTTCATGCGTGCTGTCACTGATTGCTGATGCAAGCGGGCTGGACCCAGGACGGCCTTCAGGCGCGTTGTGATTGCGCCCAGCGGACGATGTCGGCCGCCCCCATGGCGCCGGCCTGGCGCGCGACTTCGCGCCCGTTGGCAAACAGCGCCAGCGTGGGAATGCTGCGAATATTGAATCGGGCGCCCAAGGATTGGGACGCTTCGGTATCGACCTTGACGAGCCTGAAACGCGGCTCCAGCTGCGCCGCCGCCTGTTCAAACGCCGGCGCCATCTGGCGACACGGACCACACCACGGCGCCCAGAAGTCCACCAGCACCGGAATCTGGCTGCGGTTGATGTGCCGGTCAAAATTGCTCTCATCCAGGGCCAGCGAATGCGCCACAAACAGCGGCTTGTGACAGCTGCCGCAATCGGGCGCGTTGGCCAGGTCATCGCCGCGCACGCGGTTCGTCGTGTGGCAATGCGGACAGACAATGTGCAGAGAATCAGTCATCAAAATACCTTTTAACGAATCAATCAACCAAGTAGATGGAGGCCGAACCGGCAGGCTTCAAGCCTGGCATTGCCTCCAAAACCGCCCATGCAGCCTAGATCACCTTGGCCACGAAGCTGGCCAGCAGGCTCAACAAGATCGTGGTGGTCAGCGGAATGAACCAGTCACGGCCAAACAGGCGGAAGGAGAAGTCACCGGGCAGCTTGCCAAACCCCAGTTTATGCAGCAAGGGCGTGAGGCCGTTGATCAGCATCAAGGCAAGCAGGATGACGAAAAACCAGCGGATCATGGATTGCTGCCGATCATGGTTCAGAGCGTATGGGTCCGGTCGCCCTGCGAAAACCCGATCGCCTCCCACGGCTCGCCCTTGTACAGGCCGATGACCTTGAACAGCTCACCCATTTCATGCTCCATGATGAGTTTTTGCGCCTGCACCCGCACGGCCAGCGGCGCCGTCTCCATTCGGGACACCAGACCGCAATTGATCAGAAACCGCGCCTGCGTGCAATAGCCCAGGACGTTCAAGCCCGCCTCCTGGGCGGCCAGGGCGATGCCGGTGAAGTTGACGTGCGCCGTGATGTCCTTGAGCCCGATGTCGCTCAGGGGGTCGGGGTCGGACCGGTGGCTGCGGTGGCACATCACGGTACCCATGTGCCGCTGCGGGTGGTAGTACTCGTGTTCCGGGAAACCATAGTCAATCAGGAAGGCAGCGCCTACGGTGAGCCTGTCAGCCAGGGTGCGCACGAACGATTCGGCCTGGGGATGGATTTCCGTCAGATAGTCATGCACGCCTTCAATTTCCACCGGCGGACGCAAATCGGTGAGGCGGTCGTGCCAGACGAACCGGGGCGCGCCGCCGCCCTGCTGCTCGTCCATGGCCGGGTCCAGCGCGACGCCGCGCTCGTACCAGACGCCATTCACCCGGGCCAGCAGCTTGACCGGCATGGCGTCCAGCACCTCGTTGCCGAGCACCACCCCTTGCAGGGTGTCGGGCAGCTCGCTGACCCAGCGCACGGTGCCGGCAAACCTTCCCAGGGTTTCTTGCTGGCGCGCCCGCAGGCTGCCCGACAGGTCAACAATGCTGTAGCGCGCCAAGGGCAGGCCCATGGCCTCCAGGGTATCCAGCACCTGCAGCGCCAGCGCCCCGGAGCCGGCACCAAATTCCCAGACCTCGTTGGTTTGCGTGACCTGCAGGGCCTGGGCCACCTGGGCCGCAAGCGTCTGGCCAAACAGGGGCGTCATCTCGGGCGCGGTCACAAAGTCGCTGCCGGCCACGGGCACGCCCGCCTGCAGGCGCGAGGGCATGGTACCGAATTTGGCACTGTCGTTGGCGTAATAGCCCAGGCCCGGCGTGTACAGGGCCAGCGCCATGAACGCATCAAAGCCGATCCAGCCCTGGTCCGCCGCAATGACCTGGGCGATGCGGGCTGAGAGGGCGCTCGTTAAACTGTAGGGTGTTGTCATCACAGCCTGAATTGTCCCCGAATGTCTTCGCCCGCTCCCGCCCGCACGGTTCTCGTCACCGGTTCTGCCAAACGGCTGGGGCGTGAAATCGCGCTCGCGCTGGCGAAGGACGGCTGGCAGGTGGCCGTGCACTACCGGGATTCACTCGAAGATGCTACCAAAACAGTAGCTGACTGCGCACGTTTGGCGGGGGCTAGCGCCTCTTTTCGTGCAAACCTGGCGAACGAGGCGGCGGTGCGCAATTTGCTCCCGCAGGTGATTGCCCGATTTGGCCGGGTGGACGCCGTGGTCAACAGCGCCTCCACTTTTGAGCACGACACCGCGTCGACCTTTGGCTTTGCCGCCATGGAAAAACACATGCGCAGCAACGCAGGCGCCGCCATTCTGCTGGCGCAGGCGCTGCACGCGCATGTGCTGGCGCGCGAGGGCGCGGACAATCCGACTGCGAGCGGGTCGCAGGGCGTGGTGGTGAATCTGCTGGACCAGAAACTGTGGAACCAGAATCCCGATTTCTTCAGTTACACCCTGTCCAAAGCGGCGCTGGAAGCCGCCAACACCCTGCTGGCGATGGCGCTGGCACCGCAGCTTCGCGTCGTCGGCGTCGCGCCAGGACTGACGCTGACCAGCCACCTGCTGACGCAGGAGAAATTTGAAGCGCTGCACCAGCTTTCGCCGCTGGGCCGCTCGTCAACAACGGCCGATGTGGCCGCCACCGTGAAGTTTGCGATCGACAACCAGTCCATCACCGGCACCACACTGCTGGTCGATGGCGGCCAGCATCTGATGAAATTCGAACGTGATTTTTCCATGCTGTGACCCCTTGCAGCGAACGAACCCATCCACCCCATGCCCAACACACTAGGCCACCAGACCCTCACGCTCACCGGTTTGCGTTTTGACGCCAACCTGGGGATTCTGGAGCTGGAAAAAACCGCGCCGCAGCCGATTCAGGTCGATGCCGAACTGAGCCTGGGCCAGCAGCCGCTGCTGCCGCACGACGACGACATCCACCATGTACTGGACTACCGCAAGGTGCGCCAGATCATCATCAATGAATGCACTGCCGAGCATGTGAACCTGCTCGAAACCCTGATCGGCAAGCTTGCCAACCGGCTGATGCAGCTGCCCGGCGTGCTCGGGGTGCGGGTGAAAATTGCCAAGCTGGAAATTTTTGACGACTGCGAAGTCGCCATTCGCATGGAAACCGGTCAGTGGTAACAGGAAAGAAATATATGAGTGCAGTCTGGACAGACAACGAGGTGACGCCGCTCGACCAGGAGCCGGCAAAAAAACCCAAAATCGAGCTCGAAACCCACAAGCTTGAAAAGCGGCTGTGCCGTCAGGTCGGTCAGGCCATCATGGACTTCAACATGATTGAAGAGGGCGACCGTGTGATGGTGTGCGTGTCGGGCGGCAAGGACAGCTACGGCATGCTCGACATCCTGCTCAAGTTGCAGGCCCGGGCTCCCATCAACTTCGAGCTGATTGCCGTCAACCTGGACCAGAAGCAGCCCGGTTTTCCGGACCACATCCTGCCCGAGTACCTGAAACAACTGGGGGTGCCGTTTCACATTGAAACGCAGGACACCTACAGCATCGTGAAGAAGGTGATTCCCGAAGGCAAGACCATGTGCAGCCTGTGCAGCCGTCTGCGCCGCGGCATTTTGTACCGGGTGGCCGATGAGCTCAAGATCACCAAGATTGCGCTGGGCCACCACCGCGACGACATGCTGCAGACTTTCTTTCTCAACATGTTCTTTGCCGGCAAGCTCAAGGGCATGCCGCCCAAACTGGTGAGCGACGACGGTGGCCACATCGTGATCCGGCCACTGGCCAATGTGGCCGAGAAAGACCTCATCCGCTGGGCCGCGCACCGCCAGTTCCCCATCATTCCGTGCTCGCTGTGCGGCAGCCAGGAAAACCTGCAGCGCAAACAGATCGGCAACATGCTGCGCGACTGGGAGAAGCAATACCCCGGGCGCATCGAGAGCATGTTCACCGCGCTGCAAAACGTGGTGCCCTCGCACCTGATGGACACAAAGCGCCATAATTTCAGGGACGTCAAGACCACCGGGGTGCCGTGTGCAGACGGCGACAAGGTGTTTGACGAGGAAGAGTTCCCGGTGGCCTCGTTGCCCAGCCTGCAGATGGTCAGCATTCAGGTCTGATTTCCTTCACTGTCTTACACGGGAGGTCTCATGTTCAGGTCATTGCTTGCTCTTGTTTTTGCGGCGTTCTGGTTGACCGGCTGTGGCGGCATGCGGCTGGTGGAGTCAGATGTCCGCAGCTACGCGACCCCGCCGCTGGTGCCGCCTGGCGCCAGCTACCGGTTTGAGCGCTTGCTGTCGCAACAGGCTGATGTAGCGCGGCAGACCCGGCTGGAAGCCATGACGCAACAGGCGCTGGCAAAAGTCGGCCTGCAACGCAATGACGCGGTCGCCCGTTATAGCGTGCAGGTTTCGGCCGCCATGAAAGTGACACCCTATGCGCCGTGGGATCAACCTGCCCCGGGCTGGGGCCTGGGCTGGAACCTGGGCCTGGGCGTGCACAGCGGCAATGTGCTGCTGATGGGGAACACTGGCTGGCCCGGCTTTGGCATGGGCGAGTCACCCTATTACTGGCGCCAGGTCAGTCTCATCATCCGCAACCTGAGCACGGCCCAGGTGGTTTACGAAACCCACGCGACACATGACGGGCGCTGGGCCGACAGCGAAGCGGTCATACCGGCCATGCTGGACGCTGCGCTGAAAGGCTTCCCCAACCCGCCACCCGGCGTGCGCCGGATCAACATCGAAATCCCACGCTAGAAATATGGCCCCCACGCTCGGCACTTCGTGTCCTCCCTGCCCCCCGCGGGGGCTGATCCGTCTTGGGGCGGCCCGGCGCCGGATCTATCCAGAATCATGCCCATGAACGCCACCCGCATCATTGCCGTTCGGCACGGTGAAACCGCCTGGAACGTGGACACCCGCGTCCAGGGGCAACTTGATATCGAACTCAACGAGACTGGCCGCTGGCAGGCGCAGCGTCTCGCACTGGCGCTGGCTGGCGAGCCCGTCAACGCCATCTACTCCAGCGATTTGTTGCGGGCCAGGGATACGGCGCACGCCATTGCCCGCATCACCGGACAAGCGCTGCAAACCCACGAGGGCTTGCGGGAGCGCGGTTTTGGCGTCTTGCAGGGCAAGACCCACTCGGAAATCGAAGCGCACTGGCCCGAGCAGGCGCTGCGCTGGCGCCAGCGCGACCCGCATTGGGCGCCACACGGCGGTGAATCGCTGGTGGACGTGCGCGAGCGCATCATCCGGACCGCGTCTGAGCTGGCAGCCCGGCACGTGGGCGAACAAATTGTGCTGGTGGCCCACGGCGGTGTGATGGACGTGCTTTACCGCGCCGCTACCGGGCAGGACCTGCAGGCACCGCGCAGCTGGCAATTGGGGAATGCGGCCATCAACCGGCTGTTGTGGACGCCGGACGGCCTCACCCTGGTGGGCTGGTCCGACACGCGCCATCTGGACGACGACGCGACGCTGGACGAAACGACGGCCTGAGAAAGGCCCCCAAGGCGGGCGACAACGCCGGCTTCATCAGGGTTGATGCCAAGGGCATTACGGCGTGACCCACGGCAAAATCAAGGCATGAATCAATTCCAGGTCATTGTGCTGGCCACACCCTTTTTCTTGGTGCTGATTGCGCTTGAGTTTGCCTGGGGCTACGCGCGCCAGCGCCGCGGCACCGGCCACAACACCTATCGCCTGAACGACGCCATCAACAGCATCAGCCTGGGCGTGCTGAGCCAGCTCGGCGGCATCTTCACCAAGCTGCTCACCGTGGGCATCTACACCGCCATCTATTCCTCGGTCGCGCTGTTCGACGAGCCGGTGTTCTGGGGCACCTGGTATGGCGTGCTGCTGGCGCTGGTGTTCTATGACCTCTGCTACTACTGGCTGCACCGGGCGGGCCACCGCATCGCGGTGTTCTGGGCGGCGCATGTGGTGCATCACCAAAGCCAGCACTACAACCTGTCCACCGCGCTGCGCCAGACCAGTAGCGGCGCCTTGCTGGGCTGGTTGTTCTATGTGCCGATGGCGATCGCGGGCGTGCCACCGCTCATCTTTGGCATCGTGGCCCTGATTGACCTGCTGTACCAGTTCTGGGTCCACACCGAGCAGGTGGGCAAGCTGGGCTGGTTTGACCGCGTGTTCTGCTCGCCGTCGAATCATCGCGTGCACCATGCTGTGAATGACCACTACCTGGACCGGAACTACGGCGGCATTCTGGTGCTGTGGGACCGCCTGTTTGGCACCTTCCGCGAGGAAGACAAGAAATGCGTTTATGGCACGCGGGGCCAGCTCGACAGCTGGGACCCGCTGTGGGCCAATGCTGAGGTTTACTGGGCCCTATTCAAGGATTCGTGGCACACCCGCCGCTGGAGCGACAAGCTGCGGGTCTGGCTCAAGCCGCCGGGCTGGCGCCCTTCTGATGTCGCCGCACGCTTTCCCAAAGCCGACTTCGACATGGCCAAAGTCAGCACCTTCGATCCGCCCGCCAGTCGTGCGACCCTGTGGTTTGCGGGCGTGCAGTTTGCGTTGCTGCTGCTGGGCGTGTCGACCGTTTTGTGGTTTGCCGAGAGCTGGCCCACGCGCGACATCGCGGTCTGGAGTGCGGCACTGGCGGCGGGCTACTGGGCGATTGGCGCCGTGCTGCAGGGCCGCATCAGCGTGCTGGAGGTGCTGCTGATCGAGGTCGCGGCACTGGCGACGGCCACCAGCACGCTGGGGCTGCTGGAGCTGCACTTCATCTTCAAGCCGCTGACCATGCTGGTTGCTATCGTTTTTGTAGCTATGCGCGCAATGGAATCGGGAGCTGGAGGCCGATTTGATGCCTTATTGATGGCGGCCCTGGCGGCCTCGCTGGCAGGCGATGTGTTCCTGATGCTGCCCGGCGGCTATTTCATACCGGGCCTGGCCTCCTTCCTGGTGGGCCATCTTTTCTACATCGCGCTGTTTCACCGGGGCATGCCGTGGTTTCCCAGTCGCCGCGCCCTGCTGGGCACGCTGGGCGTGGGCGCCGCCATGTACGCCTGGGTCTGGGGCGGCCTCAATGACCCGGTGCTCAAAGTCGCGGTCGCCGCCTACGTGACGGTCATCGCGCTGATGACCGCGCAGGCCATTGGCCGGGCCCAGGTACAGCGCGACCCGGCCTCCACCGCCGTCGCAGTCGGCGCCTGCTTCTTCATGCTGAGCGACTCACTCATTGCCATCAACCGTTTTGTGCAGCCCGTGCCGCTGGTGGCTTTGTGGGTGCTGTCGACCTACTACATGGCGCAAATCCTGATCGTGCACAACGCACGGTCAGTCAGGCCATCCACCGAGCCGCTTCAGTCATCGCCGATGCCCTACGGCGGATAGACAACGGGCTCGTCGCGTGCGATGCGGCCGTCGATCAGCTCCACCGTCCGGTCACAACGCGCCGCCAGGCGCGGGTCGTGCGTGACCACGACGAACGAAATACCGCGCTCGGCATGCATGCGCCGCAGCAAGACAAACACTTCGTCCGACGAGGCCGTGTCCAGGTTGCCGGTGGGTTCGTCGGCCAGCACCAGCGGCGGCGCCATCACCAGCGAGCGCGCAATGGCGACGCGCTGCTGCATGCCGCCCGACAGCTCGGACGGCCGCTTGTCCATGGCCTGGGCCAGGCCCACGGCGGCCAGCAGTTCGCGCGCGTGCTCAAGCTGTTTCGCACCGACCCGGCCCTCGGCCATCAGCACCGGCAGCGTCACATTTTCCAGCGCGCTGAAGGCCGGCAACAAGTGGTGGAACTGGAACACGAAACCCAGGGTCGTGCGCCGGCGCAGGGTCAGGCCGGCGTCGTCCAGGCTGCTCACCTCTTCGCCCTGCAGCTGGTAGCTGCCGGCCGTCATGCGCTCCAGCAGGCCGATGATGTTGAGCAGCGTGCTTTTGCCCGAACCCGAAGGTCCGATCAGCGCAATGAACTCGCCCCGCTTCACCCGCAGGTCCAGGCCGTGCAGCACTTCAGCTTCGTTCGGCAGGCCCACGTTGTAGCTCTTGCGAACGCCGTTCAGTTCGATCAGCGCCGAAGATGCGTTGGACTGGTCCACACTAGATCCTGATGGCCTGCGCCGGGTCCATGGCGGCGGCGCGACGCGCCGGGGCGATCGCGGCCAGCACGCCGCAGACCGTCGCAATGAACGCCACCTGCAACGCAGTGGCCAATGGCAGCGTGATCGCAAACAGCGGCAGCCCGTCAGAGCCGCGCACAAAGTGGGTGAACAGCCAGATCAGCAGCACCGCCAGCGCGATGCCCAACAGCGAGCCCACAGCCCCGACCACGGCGCCCTGCACCAGGAACACACGCAGGATCTGCCCCCGCGTCGTCCCCATGGCGCGCAGGATGCCGATCTCGCGGCGCTTTTGCACCACCGACACCACCAGCACACTGGCGATGCCCAGCACCACGACCACGAGCACCACGCCGCGGATCATCGCCGTGCTGACCGACTGGGCGTTCAACGCGGAAACCAGCTGGGCGTTGTTCTCCTGCCAGCTCTCGATCTTGTAGGGAAACTGCCGGCGCAAGTCTTCTGCCAGGGCCTGCGCCGTCCAGACGTTTTTCAGGGCCAGGTCCAGCCCGGTGGCGCCGCCCGGCAAACCGAGCAGGCTTTGCGCCGCCCGCAGGGGCACGATGACGGTGCGCCGGTTCAGATCCTTCACGCCCAGGTCCACCAGGGCGGTGACGCGCACCGAGTCACTGACGATGCCGGTCTGCAGTGTCAGCCGGTCGCCCACGCGCACCCCCAGATCGGAGGCCAGCTCCCGGCCCAGGATGGCCTCGCCCGGCGCGAGCCTGGCGCTGCCGCTGTCCACCTTGCTGCGCAGCCCGACGATGCGGTCGTAGCGGTCCAGGTCCACGCCCATCAGGGCAATGGCCTGGGTGGCTTCGCCGCGCAGGGCCAGGCCACTGCCCGATACCAGAGGCGAGACGGCCGCGACGTTGTCATGCCGCTCAAGCAGGGGCACCAGTGCCTGCCAGTTGACGACCGAGCGCAAACGCTGCGCGCGCGGCTGGGTTTCGGTCAACGCCGTGCCCTGCGGCACGGTGAGCCGCGCGGGCAGCACCACATCGTCAGGCGAACGCAGGGTGATGTGGGCCTGCGCGCCGAGCGTCTTGGCCAGGGTGTTGCTCTGCAGACCGTTGATAAGGGCGGAGATGTAGGCAATCACCGCCACGCCCGCGGCCACGCCCACGATGATGAGCAGGGTCTGCATCCGCCCTTCACGCAGGAAACGCAGCGCCACCCGCCGTTCGAAACCAAGCCAGGAGTTCATGGCCGCGAACCGCTCAGCGCCCCATGGCGTTGGACATCGCCGATCCCGCGTCTTCGCTGCGGGCACCGGGCGTGATGGCTTTGCCCGGCTGCCAGGCCACCACCTGCGTGCGAACCCGGTCACCTGGCTTGAGCGTGCTTTTCAGCAAGACCAGGTCGCCTTCGGACAGGCCTTCCAGCACTTCCGCCGCGTCCAGTGTGCGCAGGCCCAGGCGCACCGCTCTCTCCTGCACCCGCCCCGCCTGCAGCACCAGCACGGCGGCGCCCGATGCCCCCAGCGCGGCGATTGGCAGCACCAGCGCCCGCTCGCGCCGCGCCGTCTCCACATCCACCGACAAGGTCATGTCCTCGCGCAGGAAAACGGATGCCTGCTGCTCCAGCGCAAACTTGACCTCGATCGCACCGCGTTGCGAATCGACCACCGGCGCAATCGACAGCACGCGCGCGGCAAATGGCTGCGTGGCAAAGGCGTCAGCCACCACCATGGCCTTCTGGCCCGGCTGCAACTGGTCAAGAAAACGCTCGTCCACCTGCGCACTCAGCTGGGTGGGGCCGGTCAGCGCCAGGCTCAGCAGGGCCTTGCCCGGCTGCACGATCTGGCCCGGCTCGACCTGGCGCGACAGCACGCGGGCGTCTGCCGGCGCCACCAGCGTCGTCTGCGTCAGGCGGGCGCGGGCGGCAGCCGCCGAGGCGCGGGCCGAGCCCCGCTGCGCCAGCGCCACATCCACCGCGCGCTTGGCCTCATCCAGTTGGGCGGCACTGTAAAAGCCCTGCGCCACCAGTTGCTGCACCCGCCGCAGCGTGGCCTGACCCGCCTGCAACGTCGCGTCGGCCTGCCGTTCGGCAGCCACGGCTTGCGCCAGGGCGGCATTCAGTTCATCAGTTTCAAGCCGGATGAGCGTCTCGCCGCGCTGAACCTGCGCGCCCTCGCGCACCAGCACCTGCGCCACCCGGCCGGTCAGCGTGCTGCCAATATCGACGCGCGACAGCGTGGCGACCCGTGCCGAAAACTGCAAGGTGCGCACCAGAGGGGCCATCTGCATCACCAGGACCTCCACCCGCGGCGCACGCAAGAAGAGCCAGGCCGCCCCGGCCAGCGCCACGGCGAGCACGCCCGCCATGATCCAGATCCATCGACGTTGCATCGCCGCGGCGATCATGGGGTGTGCGCTTTCAACGGATTCAGACCTCGAACAGCCCACCCTCGGTCGAGGGTGGCGTCACGCCCAGGTGCCGGTAAGCAGCCAGCGTAGCGATGCGCCCGCGCGGCGTGCGCTGCAGATAGCCCTGCTGGATGAGATAGGGCTCGATCACGTCTTCAATCGTTTCGCGCTCCTCGCCAATGCTGGCGGCGATATTGTCGAGCCCGACCGGCCCGCCATCAAAGCGGTGGATCACGGCCTCCAGCAGCTTGCGATCCATCAGATCGAAGCCCTGCGGATCGACATCCAGCATGGCCAACGCCCGGTTGGCGATGTCCAGCGTGATCTCGCCCACGCCTTTGACGTCGGCATAGTCACGCACCCGGCGCAACAGCCGGTTGGCAATGCGGGGCGTGCCGCGCGAGCGCCGGGCAATCTCGAAGCCGCCCTCCTCAATCATGGGCACCTTGAGCAGTCCGGCACTGCGCCGCACGATGCGCGCCAGCTCCTCAGAGGTATAGAACTCCAGCCGCGCCACAATGCCGAAGCGGTCGCGCAACGGGTTGGTCAGCATGCCGGCGCGAGTGGTGGCACCGACCAGGGTGAAGGGTTGCAGATCGAGCTTGATGGAGCGCGCCGCCGGCCCCTCCCCAATCATGATGTCGATCTTGTAGTCTTCCAGCGCGGGGTAGAGGATTTCCTCCACAACCGGGCTCAGGCGGTGAATTTCGTCAATGAAAAGAACGTCGTTCTTTTCCAGGTTGGTCAGCAACGCGGCCAGGTCCTTGGGTTTTTCAAGCACCGGGCCACTGGTCTGGCGCAAATTCACGCCCAGTTCGTGCGCGATGATGTGCGACAGCGTGGTCTTGCCCAGGCCGGGCGGGCCAAACAGCAGCACGTGGTCGAGCGCTTCATCGCGCTTTTTGGCGGCGCTGATAAAGATCTCCAGCTGCTCGCGCACCTTGGCCTGCCCGACGTACTCGTCCAGCAGCTTGGGCCGCAGGGCACGCTCGATGGCCTCTTCATTGGGTGATGCAGGCGCAGCGGACACCATGCGTTTGGCAGGCGGGGGGGCGAAATCGTCGGTCTGAATGCTCACGTGGGGGTGGGGATGCTGAGTGAGGCTTGACTATAGCGTGCACCGGAGCGTGGGGGCTCAAGTGCCCTGTCGAATATGCCGATAACAGAACACAAACCCGTCTTTTTCCCAAGATGGCCTGAACATCGTGCACACCCACCGGGTCCGCCTGACATGACAACGACTCTCCTGAAGCCCCTTTCCCTTCGCCCTGCACCACAGAACGCCTGGCGCGTCTGGGGCGGATTCTCATGCCTGGCCATGGCCCTGGCAGCAGGATTCCCAAGCCCAAGCCGGGCTGCTGACCCTGCTGCGGCCACGGCCGACGCCCACGCGGCGCCGGCGAAAACACCGGCGGCGACCGCTTCCGCACCCAAAAACATGGCAGACCAGGTGCGCGAAGCCGTTGACAGCGGCGCGGCGTCCAACAAGCGGCTGACCCTGGTGATCAACGGTAAAGAGAAAAAATACATCACCCTGCCCGGCAAAGAGCCGGTCACGCCAACCGAGCCGCCGGCCAAAGAGGCAGACAGCGGACATGGTGCTGCACCAACCAGCGTGGCATCACGCAAGCCCGTCGCGACCATCGTGAACCCGAAGGCCAGCCGCCAGTACATTCGCGCCAAAACCACAGCCCTGACGGGTCACGACGCGCCCGTGGCAGCCGGCGACACCCACCCGGACGGCGAAGCCCACTGGCGTTACGAGGGCGAGACCGGGCCACAGGCCTGGGGCAAGCTCAAGCCTGATTTCAATGTTTGCGCCATTGGCAAGCGCCAGTCCCCCATCAACATTGAGGAGTCAGGCACGCTGCAGGGTCCGGCGGAGCCCCTGCAGTTCAACTACCAGCCCAGCAGCGGCACGGTGGTGAACAATGGCCACACGATCCAGGTTGACCTGACCGGCGACAACTCCCTGACCGTACGCGGCTCCAGCTACAAGCTGCTGCAGTTCCACTTTCATCACCCCTCAGAAGAGCGCGTCGATTACCGCGGCTTTGCCATGGTGGCGCACCTGGTGCACAGGAATGCCGAGGGCCAGCTGGCCGTGGTGGCCGTGTTGCTAGACCCCGGCGTTGCCAACGCCCTGATCAACAAGGTGTGGACCTACATGCCGCTGGACAACAACGACCGCGTGCGCATGCCCTCCGGGCTGATCGATATGAACGAACTGCTGCCCAAAGACCAGCGCTATTACCAGTTCATGGGCTCGCTCACCACGCCACCCTGTACCGAAGGCGTGCTGTGGCTGGTGCTCAAACAACCCACCACGGTGAGCCGGGACCAGATCAGACTGTTCTCGCAGCTGTTCCCCAACAACGCCCGCCCGGTGCAGGCCGTGAATGGGCGGGCGGTGCGCAACGCGCAGTAGGCCGTAGCCCCCACGCTCGCCCCCTGCGTGTGGGTCGCTGCCCGCCGAGGGGACCGCATTTCGCCTTGGGACGGCCCGGCGGCGAAACCTCTCTTGCGCTGGCTTGGTTACTTTGCCAGTGCCCGCAGCGCCAGCTTGATGCCCTCGCTCACGCCCACGTCGACAGGCAGGGCCTTGAGCGACACTGCCGCTTCCTTGTCGCTGTAACCCAGCGCCAGCAGGGCCTGCAGGATGTCGGCCTGGGCGTCGTTGGCCACATTGGCGTGCACACCGATGTCCGGCCCCAGTTTGCCCTTGAGTTCCAGCAGCAAACGTTCTGCGGTCTTCTTGCCAATACCGGGCACCTTGATCAGCCGCCCGGCTTCCTGCAGCGTCACGGCCTGGGCCAGCTCACTCACGCTCATGCCCGACAGCACCGACAAGGCTGTGCGGGGGCCGACGCCTGAAATCTTGATGAGCTGGCGAAAGGCCTCGCGCTCCTGCGCGTGCTCGAAGCCATACAGGATCTGCGCATCTTCACGCACCACAAAATGCGTCAGCAAACTCACGCGCGCGCCGACCTCCGGCAGGTTGTAAAACGTGCTCATGGGCACATGTACCTCATAGCCCACGCCATTGCAGTCCACCAGCACCTGGGGTGGATTTTTGTCGCCAAGCGTGCCCGTCAGTTTGCCGATCATTTATTGCCTATCATGGGTAACTCTTTTCAGGAATTATCAACTTGATTCTCAGACACCTTTTTTCGCCGCCCAACAACGCCCGCCTTGCCCACCTGTGCGGCCCGATGGACGAACATCTGCGCACCATTGAAGTGGCACTGCAAGTCAAGATTGCCCACCGGCACGAACAGTTCAAGGTCGATGGCACCAAGGCCAATGCCAAACGCGGCATGGAGATGCTGCAGGCCCTGTATGAAATGGCGGCGCGCCCGATTGAGCCCGCCACCGTGCAGCTGATGCTGGCCGGCGACGGCGAAATGAACGACTCCGACAGCCATGCCCTCAAGACCAAGCGCAGCGACCTGAAGGCCCGCACCATCAACCAGGCCACTTACCTGGACAACATCGCCAGCCACGACATCACCTTTGGCATTGGCCCGGCCGGGACTGGCAAGACCTACCTGGCGGTGGCGATGGCGGTGGATGCCCTGCAGCGCAGCGCCGTGCAACGCATTGTGCTGACCCGCCCCGCCGTGGAAGCGGGGGAGCGGCTGGGGTATTTGCCAGGCGACCTGGCGCAGAAGATCGACCCCTATCTGCGCCCACTGTATGACGCGCTGTATGACCTGATGGGTTTCGAGCAGGTGCAAAAGGCGCTGGAGCGGCAGACGATTGAAATCGCGCCGCTGGCTTTCATGCGCGGACGCACGCTCAACACCGCCTTTGTGATTCTGGACGAGGCACAAAACACCACGCCCGAACAGATGAAGATGTTTCTCACCCGTATTGGCTTCGGCTCCAAAGCGGTGGTGACGGGCGACGTGAGCCAGATCGACCTGCCGAAAACCCAGCTCAGCGGCCTGATTGACGCTGAGCGCGTGCTCAAACGGGTCGACGGTATTGCCATGTGCCGCTTCACCAGTGCCGACGTGGTACGCCACCCGCTGGTGGCGCGCATTGTGGATGCCTACGATGCACCCGGGCGCATCGGCCAACAACGGCGGGACGACGACGAACCGCTGATGTCTATTGCCACGGCGCGCCCGCGTGCCCGCAAGAAGATCGTTTAGGCGTTCCGCTTGCTATAAAAACAATAGCTACCTGCGCATATTAACCGGGGGCCGGAGGCCTTTTACTCAATGCTTTTATTGAATCAACTCACCTTGTCGCTGCAATTCGGCAAGATAGACGACGCGGCGCTGCATCGTGCCGCCCTGCCCCGCCACAAAGTGGCCCGCTGGATTCGCCATGCGCTGCAAAGCGATGCCGAGATCACGGTGCGCATTGTGGACGCCGAAGAGGGGCAGGCGCTGAACCGCGACTATCGGCACAAGGACTACGCCACCAATGTGTTGACCTTTGATTACACCCAGGAACCCGTGGTCACCGCCGATCTGGTGCTGTGCGCGCCCGTGGTGGCAAAAGAAGCCAAAGAGCAGGGCAAGACGCTGCAAGCCCATTACGCCCACCTGCTGGTGCATGGCGCGCTGCACGCGCAAGGCTGGGATCACGAAACCAGTGAGGAAGACGCCCAGGTGATGGAACTGCGCGAAACCGAGATTCTGGCCCGGCTCGGGTTCGCCAACCCGTATTGAGCATAAAAGTGCCTGCAGCCCCCGTCAATAAAGCGCAGACAACTATCTAATTGATAGCAATATGACTTCCTGCTATTTAAGCTCTGGCGGCATGCGCAGGGGAATCGTCACCGGTCCGTCGTTCACCAGGTGTACCTTCATGTCGGCACCAAACTGCCCGGTCTGTACCACCGGATGCACGGCTCTGGCCTGCGCCACAAAGTAGTCGTACAGCCTGCGACCCTCGTCAGGCAATGCAGCCCCGGTGAAGCTCGGCCGGTTGCCCCCCGTGGCATCGGCTGCCAGCGTGAACTGGCTCACCACCAGCAGTCCGCCAGCGCTGCCCCGACCGTCCATGTCCTGCACGCTGCGGTTCATCTTGCCGGCGTCGTCGCTGAAGATGCGCAGCTTCAGGATCTTGGCCAGCATCCGGTTGCTCTGGGCCTCGCCGTCACCCCGTTCGGCGCACAGCAGCATCAGCAACCCCGGCCCGATCTCACCGGCTGTTTGGCCGTCAATCACGACGCGCGCCTCGCTGACGCGCTGCAGGAGGGCGATCACGCCTGGATCCCGGCCATCTTCACATCAGGTCCTTGGGGTCGTCAAAATGCGCTTCCACATCACTGGGCAGCAACTGGATGGTGGCGCGCAACCCCGGCACAGCGCTCATCAACGCCTGCTCCACACTCGTGCGCACGGCAGCGGCCCGCCCCAGCGACCAGGCAGCCGGCATGTGCATATGCATGTCCACGAATCGGCGCTGACCCGAGCGGCGCGTCGTCAAATGATCAAAACGGATGGTGTGATGGTCAAAATCTGCCAGCGTCTTCTGGATCTCGCTCAGTACTTCGGGCTCCACCGCTTCGTCCATCAGGCCCTGCGAAGAGCGCCACATCAAATGAAAGCCTTCCCGGAGAATGTTCAGGGCCACCCCGATCGCCACCACGGGGTCCAGCCAGAGCCAACCCGTGACCGAGACGGCGCCAATGCCGATGACCACGCCCACTGAGGTCCACACATCTGTCACCAGGTGCCTGGCATCGGCCTCCAGCGCGATGGAGCGATGCGTTTTGGCGGCGCTGAACATCACCCAGGCCAGCAATCCGTTAAGGCATGAGCTCACCACCGACAGCGCCAGGCCCCAGCCAACCGCCTGGATGGGTTGCGGGTCAAACAACCGGCGCCCGGCCGCCCAGACAATGCCCATGGCCGCGGCAATGATCAGGATGCCCTCGAAGCCGGATGAAAAATACTCCGCCTTGTGGTGTCCGTAAGGGTGTTCCTCGTCCGCCGGTCGCAGTGCAATGGTCACCATCATCAGGGCGAAAATGGCGCTGGCCAGGTTGACCAATGACTCCATCGCGTCCGACAGCAAACCGACCGAATCGGTGATGTACCAGGCCAGCGTCTTGAGCGTGATGGTGATGACGGCCACCACCACCGAAGCCCACAGCAGACGCTGGGGGGTGAGAAAACGGGCAGGCAGCAAGGTCGCCATGCTGGTTCAGCCCACCGTGACCCGGGCGAACTTGCGCTTGCCAACCTGCAGCACATAGGTGCCGGCCCCCAGCTTCAGTCCTTTGTCACTGACCACGCTGGAATCGATGCGCACCCCGCCACCGTCAATCAGCCGGTTGCCCTCGCCGCTCGACGCGGCCAGCCCGGCCATCTTGAGCAAGGCACCCAGCCCCAGCGGCGCACCGCCCTCACCCAGAGGCAAGGACACCTCGGCGATTTCGTCCGGCACGCCGCCCTTGCTGCGGTTGATGAAGTCCTGCTCGGCCGCGTCGGCCGCTGCCACGGAGTGAAAGCGTGCCGTAATTTCCTTGGCCAGCGCCACTTTGGCGTCTTTCGGGTTGCGCCCGGCCGTCACCTCGGCTTTCAGGGCGGCAATGTCAGCCTCGCTCTTGAAACTGAGCAGGGTGTACCAGCGCCACATCAGCACGTCAGAAATGCTCAGGACCTTGGCGAACATGGTGTTGGCGTCTTCGGAGATGCCGATGTAGTTATTCTTGCTCTTGGACATTTTCTCGATGCCGTCCAGCCCTTCGAGCAGCGGCATGGTCAAAATGCATTGCGGCTCCTGGCCGTACTCTGCCTGCAGGTGACGACCCACCAGCAGATTGAATTTCTGGTCGGTGCCACCCAGTTCCAGATCGCTCTTGAGCACCACGCTGTCATAGCCCTGCATCAGCGGATACAGGAACTCATGCACGCTGATCGGCGTGCCGGACTTGAATCGATCGTGAAAGTCGTTGCGCTCCATCATGCGCGCCACCGTGTAGCGGGCCGCGAGCTCGATCATGCCGCGCGAGCCCAGCGTGTCGCCCCATTCGCTGTTGTAGCGAATTTCGGTCCGGGACGGATCCAGCACCATTGACGCCTGCCGGTAGTAAGTCTGGGCATTGGCCTCAATCTGTTCGCGGGTCAGCGGCGGACGGGTGGTATTTCGACCCGACGGGTCGCCAATCAGCGTGGTGAAATCGCCGATCAGGAAGATGACCTTGTGCCCCAAATCCTGCAACTGGCGCATCTTGTTGAGCACCACGGTATGGCCAATATGGATGTCCGGCGCCGTCGGATCGAGTCCCAGCTTGATGCGCAGCGGGATGCCGGTGGCCTCGGAGCGGGCCAGCTTCTTGACCCAATCGTCTTGCGGAATCAGTTCTTCGCAGCCCCGCAACGACACGGCAAGCGCCTCCCGGACACGGTCTGTTACAGAAAAAGTAGGGACTGATGCTTGATTCATAAGGGTTTTTATTGATGCGGTGGGGTGGAGCGAAGTTATACTCTGCGTTCGCTCAAGCGTCTGATTTTAATTGGCCGCGCATGGGCACCTTCTTTGTCTGTTCGGTTGCACACAAACCAACCCCAACCTGGAACGCTTGTTTTGACAAACAGCCCTGCTAACGCTAAAGATATTTTGCTGACTTTTGTTGGTCAGGCGATCAACAAACATCCGAAACGGATCACCGCCCTCATTGCAGCGCTGATGCTGGGCGGCGGCGGCGGTGCATTCGCTGTGGCATCCTTCGCGCCCGATGCCTCTGAGTTGCCGGTACGGGAAGTGCTGGAGTCCGTTCAGGCCCTGCCCTTGAACGCCCCATCCGACCTGGCCTCGCCATCGTTCACGCTTTTTCGATCGGAAGTTACCCGTTCCAGCGACACCGCAGACACGCTTCTGAAACGACTGGGTATCGATGACGCCGCCGCCGCAGCTTTTGTTCGCACCGATGCCAGCGCCCGCCAGATCCTGCTGGGGCGAACCGGCCGCAGCGTCACGGCAGAAGCCAGCGACGACAACCGCTTGCTCAAGCTCAGCGCCCGCTGGAGTTCGGACAGCGACGGCAAGTTCAACCGGCTGGTCATTGAAAAAACCGCACAAGGCTTTCGGTCCCGCACGGAAGTCGCGCCTTTGACGGCCTCCACCCGGCTTGCCAGCGGCACGATCCAGACCTCTCTGTTTGCGGCCACCGATGACGCAAGAATTCCGGACAGCATCGCGACTCAGGTGGCAGAGATTTTCTCCGGTGACATTGATTTCCATCGGGCCCTGCGCAAGGGAGACCGCTTTTCCATCGTCTACGAGACCCTGGAAGGCGATGGTGAACCCCTTCGTGCCGGGCGTGTCCTGAGCGCCGAATTCGTCAATGGCGGCAAAACCTTCCAGGCGATGTGGTTCAAGGACCCGGTTGCTGGCGGCGTCCCGGTGGTCGAAGGTGCACGGGCAGCTGATTCCCGCAGCAAGGGCGGTTACTACACGCTGGACGGTGAGAGCCTGCGTCGCGCCTATCTGGCGTCACCCATGGAATTTTCCCGTGTGACCAGTGGCTTCAAGATGCGCATGCATCCCATTTTGAAGACTCTACGGGCGCATCAGGGCGTGGACTACGGTGCACCAACCGGCACCGCAGTGCGCAGCGTGGGCGACGGCACGGTCGAATTTGCAGGCGTTCAAAATGGGTATGGCAATGTAGTCATCCTCAAGCACCGCAACAACCACAACACCTTGTATGCGCACCTGAGCCGCATCAACGTGCGCAAGGGTGAGAGCGTCAGCCAGGGTCAGAGCATTGGTGCAGTGGGTGCCACCGGTTGGGCGACCGGACCTCATCTGCATTTTGAGTTTCGCGTCAACGGTGTCCATCACGACCCGCTCACCATCGCCCGCGAGAGTGAGTCAGTACCAGTTTCGCCAGCCGCCAAGCCTGTGTTTGCGCGGCTCGCGTCCGAAAACCGGATGGCTCTCTCGGCCGCAGCGTCCATGCAGCAAAGCAGCGCCCAGTAAGCTCCTTTGGAGTTGATGCGGCGTGTCTGAACTCTATGTCGGCCTCATGTCCGGCACCTCGCTGGATGGGGTGGACGGCGTATTGGTCGATTTTTCTGGTACGACGCTACGGGTCCTGAGCTATTCCAGCGCACCCTTTTCGAACACTTTGACCCAGGAATTGCTGGCGCTCAACAGCCCCGGTCCCAACGAACTGCACCGTGCTGCCCTGGCAGCCAATGCCCTCGTTCGTGTGTATGCGCAAGTTGTTGCCGATCTGCTTGAAAAGTCATGCATCCACCATGGGCAAGTGACGGCCATCGGCGCGCATGGCCAGACCGTACGGCACCGCCCACAGGCATTCGACGGCATCGGCTACACACTGCAGCTCAACAGCCCGGCCCTGCTGGCCGAGCTGACCGGCATTGCGGTCATCGCGGATTTCCGGAGTCGCGATGTGGCGGCCGGTGGGCAGGGGGCGCCATTGGTGCCGGCTTTTCACCAGGCCGTCTTTGGACGCCCCGGCCAAACAGTGGCAACGCTCAATATTGGTGGCATCTCAAACCTCACCGTGCTGGGTCCGCATCAGGCTGACGACGTACTGGGCTTTGACTGCGGTCCCGGCAACGCCTTGATGGACGCTTGGTGCCGACAGCATCTCGGCCAGGCTTTTGATGCCAACGGCGCGTGGGCAGCCACGGGACAAGTTCAAGGTGATCTGTTGGCGGCTCTGCTGCGTGAACCCTACTTTGACCAGCCCGCCCCGAAAAGCACGGGGCGCGATCTGTTCAATATGGGCTGGCTGGCCGGAAAACTCCAAGATCTGGCCCCGATGGCGCCGGAGAATGTGCAGGCCACGCTGACCGAATTGACCGCCAGCGTGTGCGCGACAAGCGTCACGCGCTACGCGCTGGAAAGCCATGAACTGATCGTGTGCGGAGGTGGCGTCTTCAACGGTCACTTGATGCAGCGGCTGCAGGCGCATTTGCCGTCGCTGCAGGTCAGTTCCTCCCAAGCCCATGGCTTGCCCCCCTTGGAGGTGGAAGCGGCCGCCTTTGCATGGCTGGCACGCAAGACCGTCTTACGCGAAACATCGAGCCTCAAAAAAGTAACGGGCGCCCGAGGCGCCCGCGTACTGGGTGCGATTTACCCGGCCTGAGCCGGGTCATCCTCAGACCGAAAAGCTTGACCCGCAGCCGCAGGTGGACTGGGCACCCGGGTTTTTGATCACAAACTGAGCTCCCTGCAAGTCTTCCTTGTAGTCAATTTCCGCCCCGACGAGGTACTGATAGCTCATGGCGTCAATCAGCAGGGACACGCCATTCTTGGTCATGGTCGTATCGTCTTCGTTCGTGATTTCATCGAATGTGAAACCGTACTGAAAGCCGGAACACCCTCCACCCTGCACGAATACGCGCAATTTCAGATCTGGATTTCCCTCTTCGGCAATCAGATCCGCCACTTTGGCAGCAGCACTGTCGGTAAAGATAATCGGGCCCGGCATCTCGGTCTGGATGTTTTCTGCAACGGCACTCATGAGCTACTCCCTAAAAATTTAACTTGAGGAATACTACAGCAAATCGGTCAAGAATTCAGCTAGGCGTTATTAGCCGCCAATTTCAGTGTGGGTTTTTCCTCGGCACCCAGGATGGGACGCAACTGCCCGGCAATGATGGCGCCCTGATGCATCTCCAGCGCTGTGTAATGCACGTCACCCTGGATACGGGCCATCGGTTGCAGCTCGAGCAAGACCAGGGCATGGACCGCCCCCTGGACCGTGCCATTGATGATGATGTGATCGGCATGGATGTCACCCGTCACCGTTGCCGACTCCGAAATCACCAGAATGCTCGGCAGATCGGACTTGGCACGGATGTTCCCGACAATCGCGCCGTCGATCCGCAGGCCGTCCGAAAACCCGAAATTCCCGTCAATCTGACTGCCTTCGGCAATCAGGCTCTTGATGGGAGGTTGTTTCTTCTTGTTGAACACGTCGATATCCTTGAATGCATTGAGAAATCCGTTGAACTATAGTTTGATGGATTGCACGGCTTTGGTAACCGAGCCGTCCAGAATTTTTGCGGTAACGCCCTTGATCACCGCTTCGGGTGGCAACTCAAAAACACCTTCAATGCGACCATACTGTTTCAGCTTGATCGACTGAGCCCCACCCGGCAAGGTCGCAGTCCAGGGCTTTCCATTCAGCACGCCGGTAAAAATCAATTCCAGGCGTCCATTGAACTCAGGCGGGTTCTTGAGTGCCTGAATCACCAGCACCTGCCATTTCATTTCATGCCCATTTCGAAGTTCTGCCTGCAAGCCGCGTATCGCAATGCCTCCAACGCCCGCCGTGGGAATCAATCTCTCAAAAAAACCCAAGTCATCGCGCAGGCTTCGATTTTCTGCCTCCAGCAATTTGTTCTGGGCGGCCAGTCTTTCATGCGCCACCTTGTCCGAGGTCAGCAGGGTGTCCGCCGTATTGGCTATCAGTTGAGCCTTGTCGCGCTCCGCTTTCAGGTTTGCCATTTCCGCACGCATCGCCTCAAGTTCGGATCGCGTTTGCTGCAGTTCCCCCTTGGTGCCGCCATCGAGACCAGCAATGACCTTGCCAAACTCGAATGCCCAGAGGCCAATTGCAGCGCAAAAGCCAAAAACGATGGCCAGGACAACCCAGCGAAATGGCCACGGCAAGGCACTGCGCACCGCCATGCGTGGGGCACTGACCGTCAGGCGGCGGAGAAGGAGGCGCAGTCTCATTGGGCGCCAAGTCTATCAGTCGGAATACAAAACGGAGTTCCAGAGAAGACTAACTTGTAACCAAGTTATGTCGAAAATAAAAAGCCGCCCGAATCTGCATTCGGGCGGCTTTTGTGCTGCAACAATTCGCTTGCGAAATTTCCGTTGAAATTACCGCTTGCTGAACTGCTTGCGACGACGCGCGCCGTGGAAACCGACCTTCTTACGCTCGACTTCACGCGCATCACGCGTCACGAAGCCAGCCTTGCTCAATTCGGGCTTGAGCGTTGCGTCGTAGTCAATCAGGGCACGGGTAATACCGTGACGCACAGCGCCAGCCTGGCCTGACTCACCACCGCCAGCAACGTTGACCATGATGTCAAACGTTTCAGCGTGGTTGGTCAGCATCAAGGGCTGTTTGCAGATCATGATGGAGGTTTGACGACCGAAGAAATTTTCGATGTCTTTGCCGTTCACTACGATCTGGCCGGAGCCTTTTTTCAGGAATACACGGGCGACGCTGGATTTGCGACGGCCGGTACCATTGTTCCATTCACCGATCATTTGGCAGACTCCCTCTTAGTTGCATTGGCAGAAATGCCTGCAATTTCCAACACTTTGGGCTGCTGGGCGGTATGAGGATGCTCAGCACCACCGTACACCTTGAGCTTCTTGATCATGGCATAGCCCAAGGGACCCTTGGGCAGCATGCCCTTGACGGCTTTTTCCAAAGCACGGCCAGGGAACTTGGCTTGCATGTCGCGGAAGTTGATGGCAGAAATGCCACCAGGGTAGCCAGAGTGGCTGTAATACACTTTGTCAATGGGCTTGGCGCCAGTGACACGCAATTGGGCTGCGTTGATGATGACGATGAAGTCACCTGTATCGACGTGAGGCGTGTAAATGGCCTTGTGTTTGCCGCGCAAACGGAGAGCAACTTCGCTGGCTACTCGTCCGAGGACCTTGTCGGTCGCGTCAATCACAAACCACTCGTGCACCACGTCAGCGGATTTGGCGCTGAAAGTTTTGGTCATGAGATTTCTCTTATTGAAGAGGGTTTGTCGGGCTCTTTTCCACGGTCGGCGTTCCTCTGACGGGAATCTCTTAGGTGGGAATCTAGCTCCGCCGCGGAGCCACAAAAGCGCTGCGAAGCCCAACATTATACAAAAATCCGCCCGATCAGGGAGTTTTCGAATCCTGGCCGTCTGGATATCGTTTTCTATTTTCCACACAGACAGCGAGATGGGCAAATTGCGGCTTCTGGCACTCAAGGTGAATACACATCGGCCGTGTCAGGAAATTGCTGTCTGCACACAAGACAACGGGAACCTTCGGCAATGGCACCGACGAGGGGCGTACCGGCTCCGGACGCACTCGCTTGGGCAGAGCCGAAGCGGGACGTTCAGCCACTGCGGGTCGCGATGGCGCAGCTAAAGCCTTGTCCTCGCTCCCATGCAATACAGGAGGCGCCGGGTTTTCAACGACAACCCGCGCAATCCCCGCATCACCCATCACGGGCGGCTTAGGCTTGCTCAGGAAAAACCAGCCTGAAGCCAACAGAACTGCCACCAGACCCATGACAGGCCATCTTTTCGACCTTTTCACCGGCTCGGGGCGTGCGGCCTGCCCCGTAACCGTGGGAGCCACCGTGTTCTGGTCAGTTGCAGTACGCTCCGCTGGCTGTGGCCGCTCCGGGAACTGAAGTTGATGGTCGTTTGCCCAAATGAGCTTGTCGCCAAGATCCGCACGCCAGTCAAATTTCAACATGTCGCGGGGCCGGCTAAGTCGCATTTCGGCGACCAGGGCTTCGACACTTTGGGGACGGGCGTCAGGCTGAATCGCCAGGGC
Source organism: Rhodoferax sp. (assembly GCF_030646845.1). Taxonomy (GTDB): domain Bacteria; phylum Pseudomonadota; class Gammaproteobacteria; order Burkholderiales; family Burkholderiaceae_C; genus Rhodoferax. Next base: position 70,379 of record NZ_JAUSLE010000058.1, read on the forward strand.
ATGGTCCATCGCCGCGACAAATTCTGCTGAATATGATTGCCCGAAGTGCTCCTGCACCGTTCTGGCGACATTGGCAATCGTGGGCATGCGGTCACGCACCACCCGAAAAGCCGCGGGCAGCGGCGGCTCTTTGCACAGACAGCCGTGGACAACGGCGGCCAACGAATAGAGGTCAGTCCAGGGCCCCTGGATCAGGTCCACCGCATCCGCATATTGCTCAATGGGCGCGTAATTCACCTTCATTACGGCGGTGTGTTTTTGACTCGTATCCAGAATCGCCCGGCGAGCGGAACCAAGATCGAGTAGCACGGGGGGGCCAACATCTTGCAGAAAAATGTTGTCCGGCGATATATCCCGATGCAGCGTATTGCTCTCGTGGAGAACCTTGAGCGCCTCCAGGACCGACCACAAAACCGCGCGCAGCCAGGCCTCGGTCGGCGGGCTCTGCATCTGGCTGCGCGCCTGTTTCAGCGTCATCCCAACATACAGGGGCATGGCCATATAGGCGGTGTTGTTCGCTTCCCAGAAGCGATAGACTTTGACGAGTGAAGGATGATCGAATCGCGCCAGCAAACGTGCTTCGGCTACGAAAGATGTCAACCCTGCCGAAAAGGAGGGCTGATCGACTGAGGACCGGACCGTCAGGGAAGTGCCGGCCGCCCGGCCCACGATCGCGGCAGGCATGTACTCCTTGATTGCCACGGTTCTGTGCAATGAATGGTCGTACGCACGGTAAACCATCCCGAAACCACCCACGCCCAGCAGCCCCAGAATCTCAAATTCAGCCAGCATGGCTCCGATTGGCAAGGCATCAATATGAATGACGGCTGCATCAGGGGACTCTGGCGTCTGGGGTTCAATATCATTCACAAATCCAAGTATCCCAATGTGTTATGGCCTTCATTGTGTGTAAATCCGGGCGCGATCCCGGGCGTGCGAGACCAGTCTACATAAAGGTGCCGTCGTCCGCTTCGTTAATATAGCGGCATGTTCAGTTATCGCCACGCCTTCCATGCCGGCAATCATGCCGACGTACTCAAACACACTGTGCTCATTGCCATACTGCGGCATTTGACACAAAAAGACACCGCCCTGACGGTTTTTGACACCCATGCCGGAGCCGGTTTGTACCGGCTAGACGGTGAATATGCCGAAACAAGCGGCGAGGCAGCCAATGGCTTTCTTCGCCTTGTTGCGGAGCCAAACAAGGCTCCAGCCCCCGTCAAAAAAGCGTCAGCCGCTACGAAATCAATAGCAGCCGGTCTGGCACCGGTGATCCAGGACTATCTGGATCTGGTCGCCAGCTTCAATAGCAAAGGCAGCCACAAGGTCTATCCAGGCTCACCTTTCATCATTCAGCGTCTGCTGCGTGAACGCGACAAACTGAAACTCTTTGAACTGCACCCTACAGACTCCAAGACACTGTCCGCCAACATCGCCCAATTGGAGGCAGGGCGCCAGGTCGCAGTCCTGCGTGAGGATGGATTTGAGGGACTCAAGAAATTCCTGCCTCCCCCCGCGCGGCGGGCACTGGTGCTGAGTGACCCCAGCTACGAAATCAAGAACGACTACGCCCGCGTTGTGGCCATGGTCGCGGATTCGATGGCCCGATTTGCCACCGGCACTTACGCCGTTTGGTACCCCATCATTCCGCGTCCGGAGGCACATGACGTTCCGCGCAAGCTGAAGACCCTGGCCAACAAAGCCGGCAAGAGTTGGCTGAACGCGACACTGACCGTGAAGTCAAGCAAACTGACCGCCGATGAAGCCGGCGAGGTCATACGCCCAGGTCTGCCCGCCAGCGGCATGTTCATCATCAATCCGCCCCATACCCTCAAGACCGCGCTCCAGCTCGCGCTGCCCCAGCTGGCGGAAATCCTCGGTCAAGACCAGCACGCGACATCAACTGTTGAGTCTGGCGGCTGACCTCAAGACCACGTCGGCATGCACCCCCTGAGACCAAACTCGCCGGAAACCCGGAGCTAAGGCAAATTCCCATGATCTTCGTCACTGGCGGTGCCGGGTATATCGGCTCCCACACCTGCGTCGAGTTGCTCAATGCGGGGCATGACGTCACCGTGTTCGACAACTTCTGCAACAGCCAGCCCGAAGCCCTGGCGCGGGTGGAGCGCATCACCGGCAAAAAACCTGCCCTTGTGCAGGGCGACATTCGTGATTCGGCGGCACTGGTCGCCGCCCTGCGCCAGAGCCGCGCCACGGCCGTGGTCCATTTCGCCGGTCTCAAAGCGGTGGGCGAGTCCGTGCAACAGCCGCTGGCCTATTACGACAACAACGTGGTGGGGACGGTGAGGCTGCTGGAGGCGATGATTGCCTGCGACGTGAAGACGCTGGTGTTCAGCTCGTCTGCCACCGTCTATGGCGACCCGCAGCAGCTGCCGCTGACCGAGGACCACCCGCTTTCAGCCACCAACCCCTACGGGCAAACCAAGCTGGTGATCGAAGACATGCTGCGCGACCTTTACCGCAGCGACCCCACCTGGCACATTGGCATCCTGCGCTACTTCAACCCGGTGGGGGCCCACGCCAGCGGCCTGATCGGCGAAGACCCGCAAGGCACGCCCAACAACCTGTTGCCGTTCGTGGCGCAAGTGGCCGTGGGGCGACG
>NZ_JAUSLE010000062.1 GCF_030646845.1 Rhodoferax sp.
GATTGCACTGGCGATCGAGATGGGCGCGGATGCCGTGGACATCGGCAAGACTATCCACCCGCATCCGACGCTTGGGGAATCCATCGGCATGGCGGCGGAAGTGGCGCATGGCAGCTGCACGGATTTGCCGCCGGCGCGGAAATAGCGCACATAACAAGCTAATGCTCGCGCCCGGGCTCTCACCGTCACGGCTGCTTACTTTGCCGGGAAAACTCTAGTCGGGCAGAGCGTGGCCTCAGACAGGCCTTGACGGCAACTCAAGCGCGTGAAAGACCTTGATCGCCGCCCAGGCGTCGTTGGCGGAATAGACGATCTGGCTTTCCGACAGCTGCCGGTTGGCCCAGTTGGAGGTGGTGGCTTTCCTTGACTTCAGGAATCGCCGGTTGAACATGACCGCCACCGCGCCCCTGACGCCAAGCTCTTTGACGTAGCCTTTTTCCCTGAAAACCACATTGAGATCGAGCACATTCTTGGGACGCACGCCCAAGGTGCGCATGATTTGTACATGGTCACCGGCCAGGCCAAACCCGACCTTGGTGATGCGTTCCGATACCAGCAGCGTTGAAACAACTTCGCAGCAGCCGGCGTCATGCAACTGGAAGACATAAGCCATGTGCAGCGTGGAAAACTGCACGACGTGCGGCCCCTCTGATACCTCCGCCTTGGCAAATGTCGGTTTGGACTCGGTATCAAACCCCAGTACCGTGCTCGCCTCAAGCGCCTGCAATGCCTGGTCGGCCTGCTGCCGTGTCGAGACGACGACGATGCTGTCCAGCCCGAGGCGGCTCAGGGGTTCAAGTCCCGCTATTTCATCTTTGGTCGGTGAGGGGAGACGCAGCATGGGCTTCTTTCTTTTTGCCAAGGGCGACGCGGTATTCCTCCAGCCGGGCTTCGTAGTCGGCGGCGTCACCGTAGTCCAGAAACCGGTTGTAGTGGGCGTGCGTTCCCAGAATCTTGTGCGCGTGTTTGATCGGGCAAAAATACTCTTCGGTGCGCGCCAGAATCTCGGCCATGTAACTCATCAGCCCATTGCCATATTCGCAGTAGGTGCAGTGGAATTTTTCGATGAAATTGAGGTAACCGAGCTGATGCCGGTCAAACACGATGTAGTCGGCGCGTCGCACCTTGGTCACGCCGTAGATGGGGAAGCAGGCCCACTGGTAGAAGCTGACACACAGGTCCAGCATCATCAGCGGAAAGATCATGCCGTAAATGATTGGCCCGGTAATCAGGTTCTGCGGGCGGTTGGTAACCAGCCAGCGGAAGAAGTTCTTCTTGAGTTTGCGGTGCGCAGCTTTTACCGAAGCCTCGAATTCCACCCGTTTGCCCTTGATCTGGAAGAACATCTTGCCTTCCTGTTCCTGGACGGCGGTGCGCAGATCACCTTCAAGCGCTGCCATTTGGGCCAGTATTTGGGAAATTCGATCGTTCATGGGATTCCTGTGCCGGCAATGAATGCCAGCCCGATAGGGCGCAAAGGCCAAATATTAAAGGGATTTTCAGCCTCTAGCCCACGTGTAATGGGCATTTAACGCTATTGAAAAGATAGCAAGCAGGCTGAATTTAGCGTACGGCAGGCTCAGTTGCCTGGGCGGCCTGAAGGCTTGGTGTCTCTGATGCGGTGCTTTGCACCCGTCGGGCGCCGTCAAAACGTTGGTTCCAGTACGCTACGCCCATGCTCTCTACCCGCACTTCGGCACCAGGCTTGGGCGAATGGATGAATTTGCCCTCGCCGACATAAATGCCGACATGGCTGAAGGCGCGCCGCATGGTGTTGAAAAAAACCAGATCGCCGGGCTGCAATTCAGCGCGATCGATCTTTGCAGTGGCGGCGGCTTGCTGTTCGGCTTTGCGAGGAAGGATCAGACCCACTGTTTGCTGGTACATGGCCCTGACGAAGCCGCTGCAGTCAAAGCCGGTCTCTGCCGTGTTGCCGCCACGCCGGTAGGGCACACCCAGAAAGCCGATGGCCGTAACGACCAGTTCAGATGCTTTTTCGCTGACGGAGTGCCGCACGTGGTCAATCCGCGCCAACAGACCTTTGTCCGCCAGAAGCTGGTCCATGTCATCGACCGCCCCGGGAGGACTGGCCTGTGCACTGACGGCAAACAAAATGGCAATGAGGGCGGCGGGGATTCGCATGGGGGTAGGATACTTGCAGGTCAAGCGTGCTGTCAAGTTAAAGCATTTTTTAAATTAGTCGCTTAACTTATTGATTTTCTTATATTTTTGAGGTTTCGCATGTTCAAAGCACTGTTGTTGGAAAACGCTGACGGATTCACGGCATCGGTCCAGCAGGTGGACGAATCACGGCTGCCGCAGGGCGACGTCACGGTCGCCGTTGCCTACTCCACCCTCAATTACAAGGATGGACTCGCCATCACCAACAAGAGCCCGGTAGTGCGGAACTGGCCCATGGTGGCTGGCATCGATGGCGCAGGCACAGTGATCGAGTCCAGTCATCCGGGATGGAAAGCGGGCGACATATTTGTTCACAACGGCTGGGGCGTGGGTGAGACGCATTGGGGCTGCCTGAGTGAGAAAGCGCGGCTCAAGGGCGACTGGCTGGTCAAACTGCCAACCGTCTTTACCCCGCGCCAGGCCATGGCCATCGGCACGGCAGGGTACACGGCCATGCTGTGCGTCATGGCGCTGGAAGATCATGGCATCCAACCAGATGCGGGCGAGATCCTGGTTACCGGTGCCACCGGCGGAGTGGGGAGTGTGGCGATCGCCTTGCTGGGCAAGCTGGGCTACACGGTAGTGGCAGCCACCGGCAAAGCGGGTGAAGCGGCGTATCTCCAGTCGCTGGGCGCCACCAGCATCATCGACCGCGCGTTGCTTGCCAACCCCGGCAAACCGTTCCAGAAAGAGCGCTGGGCGGGGGTAGTGGACGCCGTCGGGTCGCACACCCTGGCCAACGCCCTGGCGCAAACCCGTTACGGTGGCGTGGTGGCCGCCTGCGGGCTGGCTCAGGGTATGGACCTGCCCACCACGGTTATGCCTTTTATTCTGCGTGGTGTGACGCTGGCGGGCATTGATTCGGTCATGGCCCCGCTGTCCAAGCGGCAGCGTGCCTGGGAGCGCCTGGCACGCGACCTCGACGCCACCCTGCTGGAGTCGATGATTGAAGAGGTTTCGCTTGAAGGTGCGATTGGCAGGGCGCATGCGCTCATGGCGGGCCAGGTGCGGGGCCGGGTGGTCGTAAAGACCGGCCTTTGAGTTTGCCGGGCGGTCAGGCCGAATCGTGGCAACGGGCGACAATCCATCAATGAGCTACACCCTGACTCTCAGAACGTCTGAAGAGGCCTCCGATGCCGCGCGCCGCGAAGCCGAACAACGCTTTCGCCGTGCGTTGGATGCCGCGTTGGGTGACGCCAGCCTCGTGGTCCCCACCTATGCCGCTTACCTGCAGATCGTGGGCACCTACGGCGATGCCCCGGATCTGGATGCACTGACTTCCGCTGAGCGGGAAGTGTTCGACCAGTGGCAAGCCGCCGAGTCCGCCGCCATGACGGCCGCCTTCGGGCCGCATCGCTATATGGATGACGCGTGGTTTGACATCGGGGTTTAAGAGGGCCGCCGTTCGCCGACCGGGCAGTCATGGTTTGTGACGGGTGCAGGATCGCGCTGTATGCCAAGTTCAATAAATTGCGCGTTCGATTAAAAAAATGAACAATGTTTAATTAATAGTTACGCGGTTCAATTAAATGATCGTTGTGGGGACTCTGGGCTATAGTTTCCCCATGCAAGCCAAACACCAGCGAAAGCAGACCATGATCGATACACGTCGGGCATTGGTGCTTGACGCTGCGCGTACCGCGTTTGCCGATGTTGGCATGGAAGGGATCAACATCCGCGACATCGCCAGGCGGGCGGGCTATACGCCAGGGGCGATTTATTCCTATTTCGACAGCAAGGAGGCCATCTTTGAAGCGCTGCTGGCGGAGTCCCTTGAACGTTTGAACGCGTCGGTGGCGCAGGCGAGGGTGGTCAAAAACAAGCCGGACAAAACCTTGCTGAGCAAGTCGCTGGCCTGGTTCGGCTTTTGTGCCAACAACCCACGCGATCTGGATTTGGCCTTTCACCTGCTGCAGCGCATGAGGCCACGCGCGTTGGCAAGCGGGCCCGATAACTCCCCCGATCCGCAATCGGAAATCATCCGCATCCATGGGCGCCTGCTCGAAGCACTGTTGCCCGGAAAGGCGGCGTTGCTGGAGATGGGCCTGAACCCGGTGCAAGCCACGCGCGAATCGACCGCCCTGTTCGCGCATGGCGTGGGCCTGCTGCTGTTGCAGCCTACCGGGCTACTTGGGCAGCCTGCGCAGGCTTTGTTCAAGCTGTATCTGGAGCAGCTGCTTGTGCGCTGCAATGGAGCGGTTGATGTGCTGCAAACCGAGGGCGCAGAGTCCGACTCACAGGCGCAGGTCAGTCTGTTTGAGTAGCCTCCGGTACCGTGATCTGATCCGATCACCTGTCCTTTTGCCTGCGCCTGCGGTCTAATCAGGCATTGCCCGAATTGGTCCAACCTCTTTAGAAAGATTGCCATGCTGCTAGACGCCGCTGAATCCCAACTCGTTCTGGTGGACTACCAGATCCGCCTGATGCCTGCCATTTTTGAAGATGCCCTGGTGGTCGCCAACGCTGTGCGTCTGGGGCAACTGGCGCGGTTGATGGCGGTTCCCGTGTGGGGCACAGAACAGAACCCGTCCAAACTGGGTGAGAATCTGGCCGAGGTCAAGGCGTTGTGCAATCAAACCTTGAGCAAGATGCATTTCAGCGGCGTTGAAGAGGGCCTGGGCGAATGGCTTCGGCCTCCGGCCAAGCCCGTGGCGGGCAATGCCCGCAGCTTGCCCAAGCACCTGCAAAAGCCCGCGGCCGATGTGCCGGAGCGAAACACGGTGGTGATCGCTGGTTGTGAAGCCCATGTCTGCTTGTTGCAGACAGCCCTCGACTTGCTGGAAGACGAGTTTGATGTCTGGGTGGTCACCGATGCGTGTAGTTCGCGCACCGAACGCAACCGGGATGCCGCGTTTGACCGTCTGGCGGGCGCCGGGGCGGAGCTGGTAACGACCGAGATGGTGGCGTTCGAGTGGCTGCGTACGGCCGAACATGCCGCTTTCAAGGCAGTTCAGGCCCTGATCAAGTAGCGTTCAGCCGCCCTGCGCGGATTGGTGGGCCAAGTCAGGCTGTAGCAAGCTGCCTGCTCATAATTATGAATTCAGTTTACCGACCCGACTGGAGACCAACAATGACCGCCTATGCCGATTTCTATCGCCGCTCTCTCAATGAGCGTGATGCCTTCTGGGCCGAACAGGCCCAACTAGTCGATTGGAAAACGCAGCCCCAGCAAATCTGCGACTACAGCAATCCGCCATTTGCCAAATGGTTTGTGGGCGGTACCACCAATCTGTGCCACAACGCCGTGGACCGCCATCTCAAGGATCGGCCTGATCAGGCGGCGCTGATTTTCGTCTCCACCGAGACCAATCAGGAAAAGGTCTATTCCTTCCGCGAACTGCATGCGGAAGTTCAGCGCATGGCGGCGGCGATCAAAGAATTGGGTGTGCAAAAGGGCGACCGGGTGCTTATCTACATGCCCATGATTGCCGAAGCTGCGTTTGCCATGCTGGCCTGCGCACGCATCGGCGCTATTCATACGGTGGTGTTTGGCGGCTTTGCCTCAGGCTCGCTGGCTTCGCGTATTGAAGACGCGGAGCCCAAGCTGGTGATCAGCGCCGACGCCGGTTCGCGTGGCGGCAAGGCCGTGGCCTACAAGCCCCTGTTGGACGAAGCCATCCGCTTGTCCAGCCACAAGCCCGGTGCGGTGCTGTTGGTTGATCGCGGGTTGTCTGCTATGAATCTGGTAGTTGGACGCGACCATTTGTGGGGGGCATTGCGGCAAAAACACCTGAACACGGTGGTGGAATGTGAGTGGGTGGACGCGACGCACCCGAGCTACACGCTGTACACCAGCGGCACCACGGGCAAGCCCAAAGGCGTGCAGCGCGATACCGGTGGCTATGCCGTGGCGCTGGCGGCCAGCATGAAGCACATTTACTGCGGCAATGCCGGCGAAACCTATTTCTCCACCAGCGATATCGGCTGGGTGGTGGGGCACAGCTACATCGTCTATGGTCCCCTGATTGCGGGCATGGCCACCATCATGTACGAAGGTCTGCCCACCCGTCCGGATGGCGGGATCTGGTGGAGTCTGGTGGAGAAGTACAAAGTCACCGTGATGTTCAGTGCACCCACTGCGGTGCGGGTGCTGAAAAAGCAGGACCCGGCTTTGCTCACCAAATATGACCTCTCCAGCCTCCGCGCTTTGTTTCTGGCCGGTGAGCCCCTGGATGAGCCGACGGCCCAGTGGATCAGCCAGGGGCTGGGCAAGCCGATCATCGACAACTACTGGCAGACGGAGACCGGCTGGCCGATTCTCTCGCTATGCAATGGTGTGGAGCCGATGCCCACCAAGTTCGGCTCACCGGGCAAGGCCGTCTATGGCTACAACGTCAAGCTGCTGGATGACCAGACCGGCGAGGAGTTGACCGGTCCCAACCAGAAGGGCGTGGTCGCCATCGAAGGTCCGCTGCCCCCGGGCTGCATGCAAACCGTGTGGCGTGACGACGAGCGCTTCGTCAAGACCTACTGGTCCAGCGTGCCGGGCCGACTGGTGTACAGCACCTTTGACTGGGGCATTCGCGACGCGGATGGCTACTTCTTCATCCTGGGGCGCACCGACGACGTGATCAATGTGGCCGGACACCGCCTGGGTACCCGCGAGATCGAAGAGAGCATTTCGGCCCACCCCAACATTTCCGAGGTGGCGGTGGTGGGGGTGGCGGATCAACTCAAAGGGCAGGTCGCCATGGCCTTTGCCGTGGTCAAGGACGCCAGTCTGCTGGGCGATGACGCGGCGCGCCTGAAGCTCGAGGGGGAGATCATGAAGCTCGTCGACAACGATTTGGGTGCCGTGGCCCGACCGGCGCGCGTGCGGTTTGTCAGCACCCTGCCGAAAACCCGTAGCGGCAAGCTGTTGCGTCGGGCCGTCCAGGCGGTGTGCGAAGGGCGCGATCCTGGCGATTTGACGACCATGGACGACCCGGCGGCGCTGCAGCAGATCAGGGATTTGATGGCGAGTTAGGTTGGCGCCAAACACCAACGTTATTGTTCAGTGCCTCTTTGATGGCACAATTGCATGAGTTACTAGGCCCTTCCAACGCCACAGTCGCATCCGCCAAACGGTTCAGCCGTGACGCGGAAGGTTAATCAAACAACAGCTTTAACCAGCTAATGTTCCCTGAAGGGGAACGGAGGTCAGCGGAAAATGAGTGAGACAAACTCGATCTATAACGCCTATCAGGCAAACACCTATCTGTTTGGTGGCAACGCGCCGTACGTCGAAGAGATGTACGAAAACTATCTTGCCAACCCCGGCAGCGTGCCTGACACCTGGCGTGACTATTTCGATGCATTGCAGCATGTGCCAGCGGTCGATGGCAGCAACGCCAAAGACGTTCCGCACCAGCCGGTGATCAACGCCTTTGCCGAGCGTGCCAAACGCGGTGGCACCAAAGTGGTGGTGGCCAATGTTGATGTTGAGATGGGCCGCAAGCGCACGGCAGTGCAGCAGCTCATTGCCGCTTACCGAAACGTGGGCCAGCGCTGGGCCGACCTTGACCCCCTAAAGCGCACCGAGCGCGCGCACATTCCTGAGCTCGATCCTTCTTTCTACGGCTTCAGCGATGCTGACCAGGAAACCGTTTTCAATACCAGCAACACCTTCTTCGGCAAAGAAACCATGTCTTTGCGCGAGTTGATGAACGCGCTACGTGAGACCTACTGCGGCACTATTGGCGCCGAGTACATGTACACCAGCGACCAGAATCAAAAGCGCTGGTGGCAACAAAAGCTGGAGAGCATTCGCAGCAAGCCCAGCTTCGGCCCTGACAAGAAAAAGCACATTCTGGATCGCCTGACGGCAGCCGAGGGCCTGGAGCGATTCCTGCACACCAAGTACGTGGGGCAGAAGCGATTTTCCCTCGAAGGTGGCGAGAGCTTTATTGCCGCCATGGACGAGTTGATTCAATCGGCGGGCGCCAAAGGCGTGCAGGAAATCGTGATCGGCATGGCCCACCGCGGTCGGTTGAATGTGCTGGTCAATACCTTGGGCAAGATGCCTGGCGACCTGTTTGCCGAGTTTGACCATACGGCACCTGAAGATCTGCCGAGCGGCGATGTGAAGTACCACCAGGGCTTCAGCTCGGACGTGTCCACCGCAGGCGGTCCGGTCCATTTGAGCCTGGCGTTCAATCCATCGCACCTGGAGATCGTGAACCCCGTGGTCGAGGGCTCGGTGCGCGCACGCATGGATCGCCGGGCGGACCCCAAGGGCAGCCAGGTGCTGCCCGTGCTGGTGCACGGTGACGCCGCCTTTGGTGGACAGGGCGTCAACCAGGAAACCCTGGCCCTGGCCCAGACGCGTGGCTACACGACGGGCGGCACGGTGCACATCATCATCAACAACCAGATTGGTTTCACCACCTCCGACCCGCGCGACATGCGCTCCTCGGTGTATTGCACCGACATCGTCAAGATGGTTGAGGCTCCGGTGTTGCACATCAATGGAGACGATCCTGAAGCGGTGGTGCTGGCGACGCAATTGGCGCTTGAATTCCGCATGGAGTTCCGCCAGGACGTGGTGCTGGACATCACCTGCTTCCGCAAGTTGGGCCATAACGAACAAGACACCCCGGCGCTGACACAGCCGCTGATGTACAAGAAGATTGCCGCGCATCCGGGCACGCGCAAGATGTACGCCGACAAGCTGGCGGCGCAGGGCTTGGGCGAGACTCTGGGCGACGACATGGTCCGGGGCTATCGCGCAGCGATGGACTCGGGCAAGCACACGGTGGACCCGGTACTGAGCAACTTCAAGAGCAAGTACGCGGTCGATTGGACGCCTTTCCTGGGCAACAAATGGACTGACGCGGGTGACACCGCCATTCCCATGTCTGAGTGGAAGCGTCTGGCTGAAAAGATCACGACCATTCCCGAGAGCGTCACGCCGCACCAACTGGTTCGCAAGGTGTTTGATGACCGTGCTGCCATGGGGCGGGGCGATATCCCGGTGGACTGGGGCATGGGCGAGCACATGGCTTTCGCTTCCCTGGTGGCCAGCGGCTACCCGATCCGTTTGTCGGGTGAAGACTCCGGGCGGGGCACTTTCACACACCGTCACGCCGTGATTCACGATCAGAAGCGTGAAAAGTGGGATACGGGCATCTACGTGCCTCTGCAAAATGTGGCGGAGGGCCAAGCCCCGTTTGTCGTCATCGACTCCATCCTGTCGGAAGAGGCGGTGCTTGGCTTTGAATATGGTTACGCCTCCACCGATCCGAACTCCATGGTTATCTGGGAAGCCCAGTTCGGCGACTTCGCCAACGGCGCTCAGGTGGTGATCGACCAGTTCATCGCGTCCGGCGAGGTGAAGTGGGGGCGCGTCAATGGCATCACCATGATGTTGCCGCACGGCTACGAAGGCCAGGGCCCTGAGCACAGCTCGGCGCGTTTGGAGCGCTTCATGCAGTTGTCGGCCGACACCAATATGCAGATCGTGCAGCCCACCACGGCCAGCCAGATCTTCCATGTGCTGCGTCGGCAGATGGTGCGCAATCTGCGCAAGCCGCTCATCATCTTCACGCCCAAATCGCTGTTGCGCAACAAGGATGCAGCCTCCCCATTGTCCGAGTTCACCAAAGGGGGCTTCCAGACGGTGATCCCGGAGAACAAGGCGCTCAAGGCGGACAAGGTCAAGCGCGTGGTGACCTGTTCTGGGAAGGTGTATTACGACCTGGTGAAAAAGCGGGAAGAAAAGGGTGCGGATGACGTCGCCATTCTGCGCGTCGAGCAGCTCTATCCCTTCCCGCACAAAGCGTTTGCGACCGAGCTCAAAAAATACCCCAATGCGACTGACATCGTGTGGTGCCAGGATGAGCCGCAAAACCAGGGTGCCTGGTTCTTTGTGCAGCATTACATCCACGAAAACATGCTCGAAGGTCAGAAGCTTGGCTACTCGGGTCGCGCAGCTTCCGCCTCACCGGCCGTGGGTTACTCGCACCTGCACCAGGAGCAACAAAAAGCGCTGGTTGACGGCGCGTTTGCCAAGCTCAAAGGCTTTGTCCTGTCCAAATAATATATTTACCGAAAGAATCGATATGGCTATCGTAGAAGTGAAAGTTCCGCAATTGTCGGAATCAGTGGCAGAAGCCACCCTGTTGCAGTGGAAAAAGAAGGTGGGTGACGCGGTTTCGATCGACGAGATCCTGATCGAGGTCGAAACTGACAAGGTTGTGATGGAAGTCCCGGCCCCCGCTGCTGGCGTGCTGGTTGAGTTGGTGGTGGCAGACGGTGCCACCGTGGCTGCCGAACAGTTGATTGCCCGCATTGACACTGAAGCCAAGCCTGGCGCGGCAGTGTCAGCCACTGCGGCTGCGCCAGTGGCCGTTGCAGCCACCGCGGTGACTGCCCCTGCGGCGGGCACCTCCATGGCGGGGGTAGCGATGCCAGCAGCCGCCAAACTGATGGCGGACAACCAGCTTGCCGCTGGTTCCGTCGCTGGGACTGGCAAAGATGGTCGCGTGACAAAAGGTGATGTGCTGGGCGCTGTGGCCTCCGCCGCTGCTCCTAAAGTTGTAGCTGCTGCGGCAATGCCGGCGAGGGCTACGACCACTTTATTGCCTCAAGTTGCAGCGCCGGCGGTGTCTTTGGGTGAGCGTCCCGAGCAGCGCGTGCCCATGAGCCGCTTGCGTGCTCGCGTGGCGGAGCGGCTGTTGCAGTCGCAGTCCACCAACGCGATCTTGACGACCTTCAACGAAATCAACATGGCGCCGGTCATGGAAATGCGCAAGCGCATGCAGGAACGTTTCGAGAAGGAACACGGCGTGAAGCTGGGCTTCATGAGCTTCTTCGTCAAGGCGGCGGTGCATGCCCTGAAGAAATTCCCCGTGCTGAATGCTTCGGTGGACGGCAGCGACATCGTCTACCACGGCTACTTTGACATCGGTATTGCCGTTGGCTCGCCCCGTGGCCTGGTCGTGCCCATCCTGCGCAACGCCGATCAGATGAGCTTTGCCGAGATCGAGAAGAAGATTGCTGAGTATGGCCAGAAGGCCAAGGACGGCAAGCTCGGTATCGAAGAGATGACCGGCGGTACGTTCTCCATCTCCAATGGCGGCACCTTTGGTTCCATGATGTCCACCCCCATCATCAACCCACCACAGTCTGCGATCCTGGGCGTGCACGCCACCAAAGACCGCGCCATGGTGGAGAACGGCCAGGTGGTGGTGCGCCCCATGAACTACTTCGCCATGTCCTACGACCACCGCATCATCGACGGCCGCGAAGCTGTACTGGGCCTGGTCGCCATGAAGGAAGCGCTGGAAGATCCGGCCCGCCTGCTGTTCGATATTTAAACGCATGCCTGACAGACCCACCCAAGTGGCTGGACTGGCGGTCCTTGCCGTCGGTGGGTCTTACTTCAACTGATTGACTGGAATTCTCATGAGTAAACAATTTGACGTGATCGTCATCGGCGGTGGTCCCGGTGGCTATATCGGCGCTATTCGTGCTGCGCAGCTGGGTATGAGCGTCGCCTGCATCGACGAGTGGAAGAACAGCAAGGGCGCTGCGGCACTGGGCGGCACGTGCACCAACATTGGCTGTATTCCGTCCAAGGCGTTGCTGCAGTCGTCAGAATATTTCGAGCACGCGAACAAGCATTTTGCCGAGCACGGCATCACGGCCACCGGCGTGAGCATGGACGTGGCCAAGATGGTGGCGCGCAAGGACACCGTGGTCAAACAGAACAACGACGGTATCCAGTATCTCTTGAAGAAGAACAAGGTCAGTTTCTTCCACGGGCGGGGCTCCTTTGTGAAGGCGGTCGATGGCGGCTACGAGATCAAGGTGGCCGGTATGGCTGAAGAGACTCTGGTGGGCAAGCAAATCATCGTCGCGACCGGCTCCAATGCCCGGGCTTTGCCCGGTACGCCGTTTGATGAGGAAATGATCCTCTCCAACGACGGCGCATTGCGCATCGGCGTGGTGCCGAAAAGACTTGGCCTGATTGGCTCCGGTGTCATCGGGCTGGAGATGGGCTCGGTCTGGCGGCGTCTGGGTTCTGACGTCACGATTCTGGAAGGTCTGCCCACGTTTCTGGGCGCAGTGGACGAACAGATCGCCAAGGAAGCATACAAGGCCTTCGTCAAGCAAGGGCTCAAAGTCGAACTGGGTGTGAAGGTCGGCGAGATCAAGGCGGGCAAAAAGGGCGTGAGTGTGGCCTGGACCAACGCGAAGGGCGAAGCCCAGACGCTGGACGTGGACAAGCTGATTGTGTCCATCGGGCGCATACCCAATACCATCGGCCTGAACGCGGAAGCGGTCGGACTGAAGCTCGACGAGCGTGGTGCGGTGGTTGTGGACGATGAGTGCCGCGCCAGCTTGCCCGGTGTGTGGGCGGTTGGTGACGTGGTGCGTGGACCGATGCTGGCGCACAAGGCGGAGGAAGAAGGTGTGGCGGTCGCCGAACGCATTGCGGGCCAGCATGGCCACGTCAATTTCAACACCATCCCCTGGGTGATTTACACCAGCCCCGAGATTGCCTGGGTCGGGCAGACCGAGCAGCAGCTGAAAGCGGCGGGTCGTGCCTACAAGGCGGGCACGTTCCCGTTCTCTGCGAATGGGCGCGCACGTGCTCTGGGCGACACGACCGGCATGGTCAAAATGCTGGCCGATGCGACAACGGACGAAATTCTGGGTGTGCATATCGTGGGCCCCATGGCCAGCGAGTTGATCGCAGAGTGCGTGGTGGCGATGGAGTTCCGGGCCAGCAGTGAAGATATCGCGCGCATCTGCCATGCGCATCCGTCCTTGAGCGAGGCGACCAAGGAAGCCGCGCTTGCGGTGGAAAAACGCACACTGAATCTTTGATTTGCCTGCATATGAACCCGGCTGTTTGCGCTCATCTGCAGTGCGCAAACAGCTACTAAATTCATAGCGAATCAGAGTGTGTCCGTGAGCGTGAAACAAGCCTATCAAGCCGAGCTAGCCTCTCGTGGCTACACGGCGGACCCGGCGCAGCTGCGTGCCATCGATGCGCTGGATCGTTGCGCGCAAGAATGGGCGCTCTTCAAGGAGCGACGCTCCAACGCGCTGAAAAAGCTGATCAATCGCCCCGACATTCCGCGCGGTGTTTATATGTACGGCGGAGTGGGGCGGGGCAAAAGCTTCTTGATGGATTGTTTCTTTGGTGCGGTCCCGCTAAAGCGCAAGACCCGGTTGCATTTTCACGAGTTCATGCGCGAGATTCACCGCGAATTGGCGGGCCTTCGGGGTACAGTCAATCCGCTGGATGTGCTGGCCAAACGCATTGCCAAGAAATACCGGCTGATCTGTTTTGACGAGTTTCATGTCGCCGACATCACGGACGCCATGATTCTGCATCGTTTGTTGGCGGCACTGTTCGAGAACGGCGTGGGGTTGGTCACCACTTCCAACTTCAAACCTGATGATCTATATCCCAACGGCTTGCACCGTGACCGGATTCTTCCTGCGATTGCGTTGTTGAATGAGAATCTGGAAGTCATCAACGTGGACAACGGAACGGACTACCGCCGCCGCACGCTGGAGCAACTCAAGCTCTACCATACGCCGCTCGGCCCCGCGGCCGATGCCGCGATGAACGATGCATTTGACCGCTTGGCAGAGACGCAGGATGAAGATCCCGTATTGCATATTGAGGCCAGGGAGATTCAGGCTCGCCGCAAGGCAGGTGGATTGGTATGGTTTGATTTCAAGACACTGTGCGGGGGACCGCGCTCGCAAAACGACTATCTGGAAATCGCGACTCAGTTCCATACAGTCCTCTTGAGTGATGTCCCCCATATGCCGGTGCGCATGGCATCTGAAGCGCGTCGCTTCACCTGGCTGGTGGATGTGCTTTATGACAGACGGGTCAAGCTGATCATGTCGGCGGCAGTAGCGCCGGAAACGTTGTATACAGAAGGTCCTCTGGCCCATGAATTTCCCCGGACGGTTTCCCGATTGAATGAAATGCAATCCAGTGAATTTTTAGCTTTGGAGCGTCGTGTCGTAGACACTCGTTTGACATGAAGAAACTGTTTTCCGTACTGGTGTTGCTCCTTCTGGCCGTGCCCACCTTCGCGCAGTTGTCGGATGCTGCCACGCCATCGCTGGACATTGAGGGTGAGCTTCGTCGAATTCAGGCGGATCGGACGCGTGCAGAGGCGCGCTTCGCAGGAGAAGATGCTGCGTGCTATGCAAGGTTTGCCGTGACGGATTGTCTGCGCGAAGTCCGTGTCCGTCGGCGTGAGGTACTTGATGACCTTCGCCGTCAGGAGGTGGCAATCAACGCTGCTGAGCGCAAGCGAAAAGCGCAGGAGCAAATTGAGCGGATTGAGGAGAGGTCTTCAGCCCAGCGGCTGGAGGAAGAAGCCGCGAGCCGCTTGCGTGCCCGCGAGGCTCAGCAAGAGAGAGAGGATCGTGCAAGCCAGAAAGCGGCGGCTGCCCAGAATGCGAAGTCCGGTCAGCCTCTAGGAAAAAGCATGCCAAAAACTGTGGAGCAGGGGCGTACAGCGGATGAAATTGCCGAAGAACAGAGGCAATACAAGGAAAAACTGCGGGAAGCGCAGGAGCACCGCGCCAGTAGGGAAAAAAGCAGAAGCGAGAAATCAGGGACGCCGCCAAAACCTTTGCCGCCCACTCCCTGACGCCAATCCGTTCACGCAGGCCTTGGCTGCGGGCGCGGGGCGGAAATCAGGAGCCCAGAGGCTCCAGCTTGACCACTACCAAGGACAGATTGTCGCCACCACCCTGCCCTCGGGAGCGCGCCTTTTCGATCATGAACTCGGTTGCTTCCCGTGCTGAAAGGGTGGAGAGGATCGACCCGATTTCAGCCGTGTTGAAGTAATGCCAGACGCCGTCGCTGCAGGCCATGAGAACGTCACCTGCACGGAGCTTGGGGATGAAATGGACATCTACCGGTGGGTCGCCTTCCGTTCCCAGGCATCCCATGAGAATATTCGACTGGGGATGAACGCCTGCTTCCTCCTCGGTGATCTCTCCCCGGTTGACCAGCGCTTGAACGTAGGAATGATCCATGGTGCGCTTGATCAGTTTGTTGCCGTGGTAATGGTATATCCGTGAGTCACCGGCATGAGCCCAGTAGCAGTCACCGCCAGGGTTGACCAAGAACGCCGCCACCGTGCTGTGGGGCTCTTCTTCCGATGAAATGGCAGTCAATTTAATGACCATATGGGCTTCCTGTACCAGCTGCATCAGAGCCGCTGCCGCGTCATCCGTCTCGGGAGAGTAGCGCTCAAATAGCTGCCTGGCCGTCATCATGACCTGGTCGGACGCTTTGCGTCCGCCACTGCGCCCGCCCATGCCATCTGCCAGGACGGCCAGCACACATCCGCTGACTCGCGAATGGCTTAGCAAAATGACCTGATCCTGCTGGTAGTCACGGTCACCCTTATGAATGCCTGTCGATGCGGTGAGTCGGTAGCCTTTGGTCATATTGATTAGCTAAAAAGCGAAGACCCCAATAAATGTGTTTGGAAGCCGTATTATCGAGCCAACTTATGAAAACATTCTGCTCGACTGATTCAGTTACTTTCCCTTACTGACATTTTGGACACCAACCTGCATTCTCCCGAGCGTCGGCTGATTGAGTTGCGCATAGAACACGGCGATCTTGATGCCATGATTGACCGCGCAAATGGCGAGCGCCCTGTGGATGAGCTGCTGATGCGGCGGCTGAAGAAAAGGCGCCTGGGTCTGCGCGATGAGATCGCGCGAGTTGAGCGGGTATTGACCCCTGACCAGCCCGCCTGACGGATG
This sequence comes from Rhodoferax sp., assembly GCF_030646845.1. Lineage (GTDB taxonomy): Bacteria > Pseudomonadota > Gammaproteobacteria > Burkholderiales > Burkholderiaceae_C > Rhodoferax. The sequence goes on from NZ_JAUSLE010000062.1 coordinate 15,925, forward strand.
AGTCTGCAGGACCTTGTTCGCGAGACATTCGCGCCCGGCGGCTTGTTGTCGCGCGCGGTCGAAGAGTTCAGACCCCGGGATGGGCAAACTGAGATGGCAATGGCAATTGCACGCACTATCGACCACGGAGGTGTGCTTGTCGTCGAGGCGGGTACCGGCATTGGCAAGACTTTTTCGTATCTTGTGCCGGCGTTGCTGAGTGGTACGCGTGTGCTGCTTTCAACAGCGACCAAAACACTGCAGGACCAGTTGTTTGGTCGCGACCTGCCCCTTCTGATCGAGGCCCTGGGCCTGCCGGTACGCACTGCTCTTCTCAAAGGCCGTGGCAGTTACTTGTGCCTGCATCGTCTGGAAATCGCCCGGCATGACCCGGATCTTCCTGACCGCATCGTTGCGCGGACCCTGGCCAAGATCGAGGCGTGGGCGCAGGTCACTCGTACGGGCGACTTGGCAGAGTTGCCTGGTCTCGATGAACGCTCGCCGGTGATCCCGGTTGTTACCTCTTCACGGGACAATTGTCTGGGGTCTCAGTGCCCCCGGTTTCGTAGCTGTCATGTCAACCAGGCTCGGCGGGAGGCGCTGGCGGCAGATGTAGTCGTCATCAACCATCATTTGTTTTTTGCTGACCTGGCAGTTCGCGAATCCGGTATGGCCGAATTACTGCCGTCTGTCCGGACGGTGATCTTTGATGAAGCGCACCAGCTCAATGAAACGGGCGTGCAGTTTCTGGGTAAGCAGTTGACCACAGGGCAGTTGTTGGACTTTGCACGTGACCTGCTCATCTGTGGCCTGCAGCATGCGCGCGGACTGGTTGATTGGCAGCAATTGGCATCAGATACCGAGTTCGCCGCGCGTGATTTGCGTCTGGTTGTGGGTAAGGTCTATCCAGGCACCAAGCTGCGTTGGGTGGGGGACGCACCTGAGCAGGTGAATGTGTCCGAATGGAGTGATGCACTGGGCACACTTCACGCGGCCTGTACCCGCGCCATGCTGGCGTTGGACACGTTCAGTGAAATTGCACCTGACCTGGTTCGCTTGAGCGAACGTGTCAGCGCATTTATCGAACGACTGGAATTGTTTTCCGGCTCCTGCGAACACGACGCCGTGCGATGGCTTGATGTCGGCGCACAGCTTAGACTGGTTGAATCGCCGCTTGATATTGCGCAGACGGTCCAGACCCGACTGATCAAACCGATGGAAGACGATGGCTCGCAGCGGTCATGGATATTTACTTCCGCGACCTTGGGTGCCGACCCGAAGCTGCGCTGGTTTACCGAGCCCTGTGGCCTTGGTGACGCCGAGATTCTGAAAGTCAGCAGTCCGTTTGACTATTCCAGGCAAGCCGCGGTCTATGTGCCACTGCATTTGCCGAAGCCAAGTGACCCCGGCCACAGCGCACAAGTGGCGGCTTTTGTTGCGAGGGCAGCGCCCGTGATTGGAGGCCGTACACTGGTGCTGACGACCACCCTGCGGGCGTTGCATACCGTCAGCGAGGCATTGCAGCGCCATTTCATTGATTCAAAATACCTGGAAGTGCTGGTCCAGGGGCAACAACCAAAACGGGAATTGATGGATCGATTTCGCCAGGGCGACCAGGGCGGCCGGGCTGGTTGCATTTTGGTGGCGTCCGCATCTTTCTGGGAGGGCGTGGATGTACCCGGAGACGCGTTACAGCTGGTCATCATTGACAAGCTTCCTTTCCCACCACCCAATGATCCGCTGGTGGAGGCACACTCCAAGCGTTTGGAGGCGATGGGTCGCAGCGTATTCAATGATTACTTTTTGCCCGAAGCAGCCATCGCCCTCAAGCAAGGCGCGGGTCGATTGATTCGGCGCGAATCCGATCGCGGTGTTCTCGTAGTCTGCGATACACGACTCGCCCTCATGGGCTACGGCCGACGGCTGCTGGCGGCATTGCCGCCCATGCGAAAAATCAACTCGGAAGACGAGTTGATCGAGGTACTCAAAGCGCTTACCAGACCTTCCACCACGGATCCGATTTGACTCTGAAGCCACGGGTCAGATATTCCGTCTGGGGATAGTTCTTTTCGAGTACTCGCTTCGCATCGTCACGCAACTGGTTCATGCCGAGCGCGTCATATGATTTGACGATGATGAACAGCGCCTCTTCAACGGCGGGAACGCCTTGATAGTCGGACACCGCGATTTGTGCCCGGTTGATGGCTGCCACATAGGCGCCCCGCTCAAAGTAATAACGCGCGACATGGACTTCGTATTGGGCCAGTGAGTTGACAATGTAGGTCATGCGCAGGCTGGCGTCTGGCGCATAACGGGAGGCCGGGAAGCGCGTAACCAACTCCTTGAAGGACTCAAAGGATTCCTTGGCGGCCTTCTGGTCCCGTTCCGCCAAATCCTGGCGGGTAATGGATGAGAACATGCCCAAGTCGTCATTGAAGTTAATGACGCCCTTGAGGTACAAGGCGTAGTCCAGCGCCGGGCTGGCCGGGTGCAGCTTCATGAATCGATCCAGTGTGGCAATGGCTTGCGCAGCCTCGCCCGCCTTGTAATGAGCGTACGCTTTGTCAAGCTGGGCTTGCTGCGCCAAAGGTGTTCCCGCAGCACGACCTTCGAGTTTTTCAAGCAGCGTGACGGCTTTGTCGTACCCACCGGAACTCAATTCATCTTTGGCCTCGGCGTAGATCTTGTTGGGACTCCACGCGGCCGTCTTGTCCTCCGGGGTGGACGAACACCCTGCCAGCAGCAAAGCTGTACCTGCCAGCGACCAGGCGCAGACAACCGATAATTTGGCTCGAAGCATGAGGGACAACTTTCTTGAAAAATACCGAATTGATTATATCGGGCGAGCTCGATGGCGAAGATCCTGAGGATCGGGCAGATGCCGGGCCGGAGGCCGAGTTACGCCACCTGGTTTTCGGCGAGGCTCAGCATGGACTGCGACTTGACCAAGCCTTGGTTGAGTTGGTGCCAGAGTTTTCGCGCAGCTATCTGCAGCAACTGGTTGATCTGGATGGTGTCACGATCAATGGGAAGGTGGCGCGGAAACCATCTTCCCGGGTCAAGGCCGGAGATCTTGGGGCCATTGAATTGCGTCCGACACCTCAGAGTCAGGCGTTCAAGCCGGAAGTTATGGCGCTGGAGTTTGCGTATGAGGATGAGTATTTGTTGGTGATCAACAAACCAGCAGGTCTTGTCGTGCACCCGGCACCTGGCAACTGGAAAGGCACGCTACTGAATGGCTTGCTGGCCCATGACGCGCAGGCCATGAACTTGCCGCGCGCCGGGATTGTTCATCGACTGGATAAAGACACCAGCGGTTTGATGGTGGTAGCCCGGACGCGTCCAGTGATGGATGCTCTGGTCCGCTCAATCGCCGCGCGAGAGGTCGGCCGACAATATGTGGCGCTGGCTCATCGACCCTGGACAGGCAGCCGTACTCGCGAAGTTGATGCGCCCATAGGCCGGGATCCGCGCAACCGGCTGCGAATGGCGGTGGTTGATTTGACGAAAAGTCCCGGAAAGTCGGCCAGAACAGATATTGAACTGCTTCAAAACTGCGATCAGGGTTGTCTGGTTCGCTGCACCTTGCATACCGGCCGAACCCACCAGATTCGCGTTCATATGGCATCAATTGGGCATCCTCTGGTGGCTGACGAACTCTATGGGGGCGCCCCAGCGGCAGGCATGCAGCGGCAGGCGCTGCATGCCTGCCGGCTCTCTTTTGTCCATCCTGTGACGCAGAAGGCCATGGACTTTCGGGCCATCCTGCCCGTTGATTTGAATCAGGCATTGAGCAAGTGGGCTCTGCGTTACAATGAAAACTAGTGGTTTTATAACCAGCGCCCCGGCGGCCAGCCGGGGTACGCGTTGCAGATTCATCAATCTGCCTGCCGCGCCCCAATGAATCGTACTGATTTTTCACCTTGATGGTGCCTTTCCCGGAATTGCAAAAACCATGAATACGGCGGATGCCAAGCGCGTACTAGAAACCGCCTTGATTTGCTCGCAGCAACCCTTGCTGGTACGCGATATGCGTGTGCTGTTTGACGACGGGTTGGGCTTGGACACGCTCAAAACATTGTTGCAGGAACTGCAGCAGGACTGGGCGCAGCGTGGGGTGGAGTTGGTCAGCGTCGCCACCGGGTGGCGTTTTCAAAGTCGGCCTGAAATGAGAGAGTATCTCGATCGGTTGCACCCCGAAAAACCCCCTCGCTATACTCGTGCGACGCTGGAGACGCTGGCTATCATTGCCTACCGGCAGCCCGTTACGCGCGGCGATATTGAAGACATACGGGGTGTGACGGTGAATTCGCTTCTTCTCAAGCAACTGGAAGACAGAGGCTGGGTTGAAGTCATCGGTCACCGCGAAGCAATCGGACGTCCGGCGCTTTTTGCAACGACCAAGCATTTTCTGGACGATCTGGGGCTTGAGTCCCTCGATCAGCTACCCTTGCTCGATACGCCAACCCAGCAGGCTGGCCTCATGGAGACGCTTATCGCGAGTGAGCCGGCCTTCCAGGCCGAACTTGACATTCCTGCGGCGCTTGACGCGGCCTTGAATGATGGTGGTGTTGCGACCGAAGCAGTTGCGACGGGTGACATCAGTTCTGACGGCGAATTATTTATCTTCACTGGGACTCAACCATGACCGCAAACAGCGACGACACGTCCGCTCAAACAAAAGTGGAATCTTTGCGCCAGCCGGATATGCCGGCAATGGTGGAGCAGGCCGCGGTCAGTGACGAATCGGGCGATGGCGAAAGCTCGAAACCTGGCCTGGCGCCAAAGCCACCGCAGGAAGGTAAAAAGAAGCCGGAGTCCGCGACGACTGGGATCCGTTTTGATGACGTCGTGTCCGGTCAATTTGACGCGGATGAAGAAATCGAAGACCTGGTGCCAGTCAAACGGGTGCTGGCGCCGCTGGCTGAAACGCCCAAATTGCACAAAGTCCTGGCACAGGCCGGCATGGGATCACGGCTGGAGATGGAGCAGTTGATCATGGAGGGCCGAATCACGGTCAACAATGAACCGGCCCATATTGGCCAGCGGATACAGTTTGGCGATCACGTCAAAGTCAATGGCAAGCCGATCAGGTTTCGAATTGAAGCGCCGCCTGCACGTGTCATCGCCTATCACAAGCCAGTTGGTGAAGTTGTGACACATGACGATCCACAAAATCGTCCAACCGTGTTTCGTCGGTTGCCCAAACTGTTTCAAGGTAAGTGGCAATCGGTGGGGCGTCTGGACCTGAATACCGAAGGCTTGTTGTTGTTCACGAGCTCCGGGGAACTCGCAAACAACTTGATGCATCCCCGGTTCGGCCTGGAGCGGGAATATGCCGTCCGGGTATTGGGGGCCTTAAGCAAGGATGAAAAGCACAAGCTGCTTGACGGCGTCAAATTAGACGATGGAATGGCTCAATTCGGCTCGATCGAAGAGGGCGGGGGCGAGGGCTCGAACTGCTGGTACCGTGTCACGATCTCCGAGGGCCGCAACCGGGAGGTTCGCCGTATGTTTGAGGCCGTCGGGCACGCGGTGAGTCGGTTGATCCGGATCCGCTATGGCGCCATGGTGCTGCCGCGTGGTCTCAAGCGTGGCGCGTGGATGGAGTTGGATGAGGGCGATATCCGGTCATTGATGCAGGCTGCCGGAACGGGTACTTCCCGGGCGCGTGGAGAAGAGGGAGGTCAGGTTGAACCGGATGGGTCACGGCGCGATGGGCCCGGTCAGAAGCCCGGCCCGCGAAATCGGAGTCGAGGGGTCCGTGGCAACGGACCGCGAAGCTCTGGAACCGGGCAGCGCAATGCGGCTGCAGGTGGCGGTAAAGATATGGGTCAAGGGGTACCGTCCGGATCCGGTCAGGGACGCAACAGTCGTTCCGAGCCAGGTGACCGCCAAGGCGGGGCCGGGCAGCCCGACCCGATGAAAACGGCATTTGGCTACATTGGTGCGGATAGTTTCACCCGGCAGCGCCAGGATCAGGGTCAAAGGCGCGGGGGCAGTGGGGGCGGGGGCTCGGGTGGCGGCCAGCGACGAGGCGGACGGGGGCGCTAGGGCGCGCGCGTATTGCCCACTAGCTGCTGCCGACAATTTGCTTTGTATGGAATTTTCCCGGCACAGATCAATTCTTGTGGTGTAGCGGTTAAAATTCAAGGCTTTGCCCAATGGGCAGAAATTAACATCTCAAGCTCAGGAAATACTCATGACTATCGAACGTACTCTCTCCATCATCAAGCCCGATGCCGTTGTCAAAAACGTAATCGGCCAGATTTACGCACGTTTCGAGGCCGCCGGTCTGAAGGTTGTTGCTGCCAAAATGGTGCGCTTGTCTCGTGGCGAGGCGGAAGCCTTTTATGCAGTGCACAAGGAGCGTCCCTTCTTCAAGGATCTTGTTGACTTCATGATCTCCGGTCCTGTCATGATCCAGGCACTCGAAGGTGAGAATGCCGTCTTGAAAAATCGCGACCTCATGGGTGCGACTGATCCGAAAAAAGCGGCACCCGGCACCATTCGCGCTGACTTTGCTGACAGCATTGATGCAAATGCGGTGCACGGCTCCGATGCTGTTGAAGCCGCTGCAGTGGAAGTCAGCTTCTTCTTCCCCGGCATGAACGTCTATTCCCGCTAAGAAATGACCTGCGCGCTCCACTGCGTTTGGCTGCCCACTACGTTGGCGGCAGTGCGCTTGGGGCGGCGCTGAGCCGTGCGAATGCGATGATGGCCAATCTGCTCGATTTCGACCTTGACGGTCTGGCCGTTTTTTGCGAGCGGCTGGGTGAAAAACGCTATCGCGCCGTCCAGCTATTTCGGTGGATTCATCAGAAGGGCGCGTCCAGCTTTGATGATATGAGTGATCTCGCAAAATCCTTGCGCGAGAAGCTTAAAGTTTGCGCGCATGTGAAGGCGCTGGACGTCATCTCGCAGCACATCTCGTCAGACGGTACGATCAAGTGGTTGTTTGATGTCGGCGGTGGTGATGCGGTGGAGGCCGTTTTCATTCCTGAAGACGATCGGGGTACTTTGTGCATTTCTTCCCAGGCAGGCTGCGCCGTGGGGTGCCGATTTTGTTCCACAGGGCATCAGGGATTCAGTCGAAATTTGAGAACGGGTGAAATTGTCGCGCAGCTCTGGTTTGCAGAGCATTTTTTGCGAAAGCATTTGCATCGCGATGATCGCGTTATCTCGAATGTGGTGATGATGGGAATGGGTGAGCCCCTGCAGAACTATTCCGAATTGGTCCCGGCACTGCGCGTCATGCTGGATGATCATGGATACGGATTGTCGCGGCGGCGGGTGACGGTTTCGACTTCGGGTGTGGTGCCGATGATGGATCGTCTTGCCCAGGATTGTCCGGTCGCTTTGGCCGTGTCCTTGCATGCGCCAAATGACACCTTGCGGGATAACCTGGTGCCGCTGAATCGCAAATACCCCATTGCCGAGTTGATGGACGCCTGCAATCGGTATCTGGCTCATGCGCCGCGCGATTTCATTACTTTTGAATACTGCATGCTCGATGGCGTCAACGACCAGGCAGAGCATGCCCGTGAGTTGGTGAGTCTGGTCCGTCAGCACTCCAGCGGGGGTGTTTGGTGTAAGTTCAATTTGATTCCTTTCAACCCTTTTCCAGAGTCTGGTTTGATTCGATCGTCGCCAGAACAAGTCCAGGCATTTGCCAGGATTTTGAGTGAGGCCGGAATTGTCACGACAATACGCAAGACGCGCGGCGATGATATTGACGCGGCCTGTGGCCAACTGGCGGGCGACGTGAAAGATCGTACTGGCGTCAGCGACCGAATTGTGCGGCAACGTACATTCATGCTGAAGCCGGTTGCGACGATTAACAAGGAAGTCAAGGAGACTTGAGGCATGAATATGAATGCGGCAGGATGGCTACAAACCAGGCGATGGTTATTTGGTGTTTGTATGCTGGTCGTTGGATTGACTGGCATTTCCGGCTGCGCTTCGAGAACGGACGGGTCAGGGCCGGGGGGTAGCGCGGCGGAAATGGTCACCGACTCGGACGAGTCGGATGCACGAAAGCGCGCACGTATTCGGCTCGAACTGGCGGTTGGCTATTTTGAGCAGGGGCAGACAACAATTGCCCTGGATGAACTCAAACAGACCATTGCTGCGGATCCGACCTACGGCGAAGCGTACAACTTGCGTGGCTTGATCTATATGCGTCTCAACGATTTTCGGTTCGCCGAGGAGAGTTTCAGAAAGGCATTGACGATTAGCCCACGGGATTCGAACGTCATGCATAACCTGGGCTGGTTGTTGTGTCAGCAGGCGAGATACCCTGAGTCCCTGCAGCTTTTCTCCCAGGCGCTCTTAAACCCGCAATATGGCGAGCGTGCCAAGACGTTCAGGGCGCAGGGCCTGTGTCAAATCAGAGCCGGACAGCGAGGGGATGCCGAGATCAGCCTTTTGAAGTCCTACGAGTTTGATGCGGGGAACCCAATTACGGCTTACAACCTGGCGACTTTATTGTTCCAGCGAGGCGACTATTCTCGTGCCCAGTTTTATGTGCGACGGTTGAACAACAGTGAACTTGCAAACGCTGAGTCTCTCTGGTTGGGGGTCAAGGTGGAGCAACGTTTGGGAAATCGCGAAGCCATGCAGCAGCTCGGCGCACAGCTGGAGAAGCGTTTTCCCCGCTCGCATGAGGCTGGCGCGTACCAGCGGGGGGCCTTCGATGAGTGAGAGTGTTTTGCCGTCGTCTGATGATCGGGCATCTGCCCAGGATTCAATGGCGCAGATATCTGGCGGCGCGATGCTGCGAAAAGCGCGCGAAGCGGCTGGCTTGCACATTGCGGCCCTGGCTGTCGCCCTGAAGGTCCCAGTCAAAAAGCTCGAAGCGCTCGAAACAGACCGATTTGATCTGTTGCCGGATATTGTCTTTGTTCGCGCGTTGGCCTCCAGCGTCTGTCGGACCCTGAAAATTGATCCGGAACCGATTCTGGCGAGATTGCCGCACACCACCGCGACACACCTCAAAACAGACGCCTCTGGAATCAACGTCCCGTTCCGGGCATCCAGCGATGCGTCAGGTCTGACTTTTTGGGATCAACTTTCCAAGCCTGTTGTTCTGGCTGTCCTGGCCCTTCTGCTTGGCGTGTTGGTGCTTGTATTCTTTCCCTTCGCGCAGCGAATTGAAATCGCCAGTGGTCAGCGGTCCGAGGTGGCTCCAGTCGGCGTCTCCCAGTCGGCCCCAGCGCCACAGGCAACGGATAGTCCGGCGCCAGTGGAGGTGGCGGTCCCGGTCCAGTCTCCCAGTTTGACGGCTTCCGATTCAGTTGCGTCGTTGGCGACTGAGCCGGCATCCGCATCCGCGGCCACGGCCACGGCCTCGCCAATGCAGGGTGCTGCGGCGACTGCACTGCCAGTCACCGTGGTTGGGTCAGGTGCGACGTCGGGTCTGGTCGTCTTCAAGGCGCGAGGAGCATCCTGGGTTGAAGTGGTGGACGCCAGTGGCGTCGTGCAGTTGCGCAAGACCATGGCAGATGGCGACGTGATTGGCGCGTCCGGTGCCGTGCCGCTCTCTGTGGTGGTCGGGCGGGCTGACACCACTGTCGTCGAGGTTCGTGGCAAGCCATTTGATTTGACGCGGGTGGCCAGAGACAATGTTGCTCGTTTTGAGGTGAAATAGTGGGATCTTTTTTGCCAATTGAGGCTGCAACGCCCAAAGCGCGGCGCTCACGCCAGGCTCGAGTGGTCTGGGGGGCAAGGGTGGTGACTGTGGGTGGTGATGCACCCGTGCGCGTTCAGTCGATGACCAATACGGACACTGTCGATGTCATCGGCACAGCGATTCAGGTCAAGGAATTGGCGCTTGCGGGTTCTGAAATGGTGCGCCTGACCGTCAATACGCCGGAGGCGGCGCAAGCCGTGCCGCACGTTCGGGAGCAGCTTGACCGAATGGGAATTGACGTCCCGCTGATTGGCGACTTCCACTACAACGGACACCGGTTGTTAATTGATTTTCCCGCTTGTGCGCAAGCCTTGTCCAAGTACCGGATCAACCCGGGCAATGTCGGCAAGGGCGACAAGCGCGACAGGCAATTTGGTCTGATGGTCGAGGCAGCGATGCGGTGGGGCAAGCCCGTTCGCATCGGGGTGAATTGGGGAAGTCTGGACCAGGAGTTGCTGGCCGGTCTGATGGATGAGAACAGTCGCCGCGCCACGCCGTGGGATGCCAAGCCGGTCATGTATGAAGCCTTGATCACGTCCGCCATTGAGTCAGCTCGCCGTGCCGCAGAAATGGGCATGGATGAGAACCAGATCATCCTGTCATGCAAGGTCAGTGGTGTGCAGGATCTCGTTTCGGTCTACCGTGAATTGGCAAGACGCTGCGACTACCCGCTTCATTTGGGATTGACCGAAGCCGGAATGGGGACCAAAGGAGCCGTGGCGTCCGCCACGGCACTGTCCATTCTGCTGCAGGAGGGTATTGGTGACACCATTCGTGTTTCCCTGACACCGCAGCCGGGTGAAGCCCGAACGCAGGAGGTTGTCATCGCCTGTGAGATTCTTCAGGCCCTCGAACTCCGGTCATTTGTTCCCAGCGTGACCGCCTGCCCAGGCTGTGGTCGCACTACCAGCACCACTTTTCAGGAGCTCACCAAGCAGATTGAAGACTTTCTGAGGGCGCAAATGCCAGTCTGGCGCGAGAAATACCCAGGGGTTGAAAAAATGAAGGTTGCGGTCATGGGGTGCATCGTGAATGGGCCCGGTGAAAGCAAGCACGCTGACATTGGGATCAGTCTGCCGGGCACCGGGGAGGCCCCAGCCGCGCCTGTGTTCATTGATGGCGAAAAGCGATTGACCTTGCGCGGGGACACGATTGCGCAAGAGTTTCAGAAGATTGTCGAGAGCTATGTTGAACGCCGTTTTGGTACGCATGCGACTGTCGCTACGTTTTGAATGAATTCATGAGTCAAATAGAAATCGCTGCAAAGTCGGAGAAACTGACGGCCGTCAAGGGCATGAATGATGTTCTGCCGCCGGAGTCGGCGGCCGTCGAATGGCTTGAAAGCCGCGTCCGGTCATTGATGGCCCGCTATGCTTACCGGAACATCCGTACGCCCATTGTCGAGCGCACACCGTTGTTCATTCGAGGGCTGGGGGAAGTGACGGATATTGTCGAGAAGGAGATGTACTCCTTTGAAGATCGACTCAATGGGGATCCGCTGACTCTGCGTCCGGAAGCCACGGCCGGTGTTGTGCGGGCGGTTGTGGAGCATTCCATGTTGTATGACGGCGGCAAACGCCTCTACTACATGGGTCCGATGTTTCGGCACGAGCGGCCTCAGCGTGGGCGCTATCGGCAGTTTGACCAGATCGGCGCCGAGGCGCTCGGCTTCTCTGGTGCCGAGGTGGATGCCGAATTGATTTTGCTGGCATTTGCGCTGTGGAAGGATCTGGGTCTGACCGATGTTCGACTCGAGCTGAACAGTCTGGGTCAACCTGCAGAGCGGTTGAAGCATCGGCAAGCCCTGATTGCACATTTTGAGCGGCATGCGGATGTGCTGGATGAAGACGCCAGGCGGCGCCTGCACAGCAATCCCCTTCGGATTCTTGACACAAAGAACCCCGCGATGCAGGCGGTGGTGGAGTCCGCACCGAGGCCGCTTGACTATTTGGGTGAGGCATCGCTGGCGCATTTCAATACATTGAAATCCCTTCTGGACGCCAACGATGTTGCCTACACCGTGAATCCACGCCTGGTGCGGGGTATGGACTACTACAACCTCACCGTGTTCGAGTTCACGACGGACCGGCTTGGTTCACAGGGAACGGTTTGCGCCGGTGGTCGATATGACTACCTGGTCGAGCAGTTGGGCGGCAAGCCCGCGCCCGCTGTCGGATGGGCGCTTGGGGTCGATCGCGTGTTGGAGCTCATCCGGGAGCAAGGTTTGGGGGTTGTTGAGCCGACTCTGGATGCGTATGCAATCGTGCCCGATGCGGCTGCCTTGCCCCTGGCGTTGCGGACACTCCAGGATCTGAGAGCCGCAGGAGTCAGTGTTCAAATGCACACCAGTTCGGGCGACGGCATGGGTAGCATGAAATCGCAATTCAAACGAGCCGACAGCAGTGGGGCCAATTTCGCGCTTGTTTTTGGGGCTGACGAGATATCAAAAAATCTGGTGACCGTCAAAGCACTTCGCGATGGCAGTGGTTCGCAGGCAACCCGCTCACTCGCTGACCTGGTCGACTGGGCACCCACCCTACAATCGCGGACTTAACTGAATATTTTCATGGCAAATCATCTAGATCTTGAAGAACAAGAGCAACTCGACCAGCTCAAGCATTTTTGGAAGCAGTATGGCAATCCCATCACCTGGCTATTGATTCTGGTGCTCGGTGCATTTGCAGGTTGGAATTTCTACCAATATTGGCAGCGCAGCCAGGCAATTCAGGCAGCGGCGATGTATGACGAGGTCGAGCGTGTTGTGAAGTCGGCAGACACCGGAAAAATCGACCGCGCTTTTTCCGACATGAAAGACCGGTTTGCATCAACGACCTATGCACAGCAGGCGGGGTTGCTCGTCGCAAAGCAATATTACCTTGCCGGCAATGTTGATGCTGCCAAGGCGGCTTTGGACTGGGTTGCGACCAAATCATCGGACCCGGGATACCAGGCCATCGCGAAGTTGCGTCTGGCCGGAATTCTGATGGAATCCAAGGCTTTCGATGCTGCCTTGCAGCAGCTGAATGGATCGTTCCCCGCCAATTTTGACGCGCTGGTAGCTGATCGAAAAGGTGATATTTTGTTGTTGCAAGGAAAAAAGGTGGAAGCGCGGGTCGAATATGAAAAAGCTTTCAAGAGTTTCGAAGAGCGTACCGAGTACCGGCGCTTGGTGGAAGTGAAGTTGAATTCGCTGGGGATAAATCCGCAGAGAGGTGGCGAGATTGGCAGTGGTGTTGCTGCAACTAAAAGCGCTGGCGCTGTGCCTGTGTCGGATGCCGCGGCACCAGAAGGGAAAAAGTGAAGCTTGATCTTCTTTTGAAGGCCGCCACCAGGGTGGCATTCGGATTATTTGTTTTGGGTTCCCTTGTCAGTTGTTCAAGTGGATCGGAAAAGCTGAGGCCCGCCGAGTTGGCTCCTAACGCGGGTCTGTTGGGCGTGCGATTGGCTTGGTCGTCGAAAGTCGGCACAATCGATTTCCCGCTTCAGGTCAATGTGAACGGCAATACAGTCACTGTCGCCAGTTCTGACGGTGTTATGGCTTCTTTTGATGCTCGCACAGGTAAGGAACTCTGGCGTACCAGCGTGGATGCTCAGGTTGCAGCAGGGGTCGGTAGCGATGGCCGCTTTGCTGCGGTAGTGACTCGTGGGAATGAACTGATTGTCCTGGATGCTGGACGGGAGATGTGGCGCCAAAAACTTTCAGCGCAGAGTTTCACTCCTCCCCTGGTTGCGGGTGGGCGTGTGTTCTTGCTCGCCGCCGATCGCTCGTTGATGGCTTACGATGCCCAGTCAGGGCGCAAGCTCTGGAACCAGCAGCGTCCGGGGGAGTCTTTGGTGCTACGTCAGTCTGGTGTGTTGTTGGCTGTCGGAGATACGCTGGTGGCCGGCCTGTCTGGCCGTCTCGTCGGCATCAATCCATCAAGTGGCGCTACCCGTTGGGAGTCCCCCATCGCATCCCCACGCGGCACCAACGATATTGAACGGCTGGTTGATTTGGTTGGTCGCGTCAGTCGCGAAGGCGATGTCGTTTGCGCGCGTGCTTTTCAGGCGGCTGTTGGCTGTGTCGACGCCGCACGTGGCAACTTGCTTTGGACCAAGCCGGCAAATGGTTCTGTCGGCATCCATGGTGACGACAAGTATGTTTTCGGAGTTGAAGGCGACGGAAAACTCGTGACTTGGCGACGCACCGATGGTGAGCGCGTCTGGGTGTCGGAGCGTTTACGATACCGAAGCCTGACTGCCCCGCTCGTTGTGGGTCGATCCATTGCGGTGGGCGATGACGCCGGTCTGGTTCATTTGCTATCGCGTGAAGACGGGTCCCCCCTGACGCGAGTGGCAACCGATGGTTCGGCAATTGTTGCTGCGCCGGTTTTGGCTGCAGGAACTCTGGTGGTTGTCACACGCAGCGGTGGTATTTTCGGCTTCAAGCCTGAGTAAGCGTCGGATCTCAAATCATGAAACCTGTCTTGGCCCTCGTCGGCCGTCCCAATGTTGGTAAATCGACGCTTTTCAATCGGCTGACCAAGTCTCGTGACGCCATCGTTGCAGATTTTGCCGGGCTGACCCGGGATCGGCATTACGGCAATGGGCGACAGGGCAAGCACGAGTTCATTGTCATCGACACCGGTGGATTTGAGCCTGATGCTGCGAGTGGCATTTTCAAGGAAATGGCCAAACAGACGCGTCAGGCCGTTGCGGAAGCTGATGTAGTCATTTTCGTCGTCGATGCCCGCGAGGGTATCTCTGCGCAGGATCACGAGATCGCCAAATACCTTCGCCGTCTCGGCAAACCCTGCGTGCTGGCGGCCAACAAGGCAGAAGGCATGCTGGCAGGCGCCCAGCTGGTCGAGTTCTTTGAATTGGGGCTGGGTGAAGTTCATGCGGTCTCTGCCGCGCACGGCCAGGGTATCCACTCGCTGGTGGAGCTGGCGCTGGCGCCTCTTCACCTGCCGGATCCCGATGACGCGGAGGATCAACGAGAGCCTGGCGTTATCAAACTGGCAGTCGCAGGTCGTCCCAATGTCGGCAAATCCACGTTGATCAACACCTGGCTGGGTGAAGAGCGACTGGTCGCGTTCGATTTGCCGGGAACGACGCGGGATGCGATTTCCGTGCCGTTTGAACGCAACGGTCAGAAGTTCGAGTTGGTCGATACTGCAGGGTTGCGCCGTAAAGGCAAAGTCTTTGAGGCGATTGAGAAATTCTCGGTGGTCAAGACCTTGCAGGCCATTGAATCTTCAAATGTGGTGCTGCTGCTGATCGATGCGACACAAGGTGTTACGGATCAGGATGCCCATATTGCGGGCTACATTCTTGAAAATGGCCGCGCTGTCGTGCTTGCGGTAAACAAATGGGATGCGGTGGATGAGTACCAGCGGGAACTCGTGAAACGCTCCATCGAGACCCGTTTACCCTTCTTGAAGTTCGCGACGATGCATCTGATATCAGCAACGAAAAGGCAGGGCCTGGGGCCGCTGTGGGCGTCCATTGCGCAAGCCTACAAGGCGGCGAATTGCAAGATGTCGACGCCTGTCTTGACACGTTTGCTGCTGGAGGCCGTCCAGTTTCAAAGTCCCAAGCGTTCGGGCATGTTCCGCCCAAAACTGCGCTATGCGCACCAAGGCGGCATGAATCCACCGGTGATCGTGATTCACGGCAACTCGCTTGAACACGTGACCGATGCCTACAAACGCTTCCTGGAAGGTCGTTTTCGCAAAGAGTTTGATCTGGTGGGCACCCCCATGCGCATCGAGTTCAAGACGTCGAGCAACCCCTTCGCCGACAAAGGCGCCGCTTAGCAAAGAACATCGGGGGGCGCGCTCAACTTTATTGTGGGATTGCGCCGGCCCGACTTGAGAACGCGCTTTGCTGTGGTATCGTGACCTCTTCATCATTTTTTGAACACGGAGAATATCGTGAGCAACAAAGGCCAGTTACTTCAAGACCCTTTTCTCAATGCCTTGCGGCGGGAGCATGTACCGGTCTCCATCTACTTAGTCAACGGTATCAAGCTGCAAGGTCAGATTGAGTCTTTTGACCAGTATGTCGTGTTGCTTCGCAACACGGTCACTCAAATGGTCTACAAACACGCCATCTCCACCATTGTGCCGGGACGCGCCGTGAATTTTGCAGCCGGCGAGGGTGACGAACCTGCCGCCGTCTGATCGCCAGTCCGCGCCAACCATACTGGTTGGCGTTGATTTTGGATTGCCCAATTTCGATGGCGAACTCGAAGAGTTGGGCTTGCTGGCGCAAACGGCGGGATTGAATCCGGTCGCCCGGATTACCTGCAAACGCAAAGCGCCGGATGCCGCCCTCTTTGTGGGAAGCGGAAAAGCCGATGAGATCAAATTGCTGGCGGCTCAACTGGGCGCGGTTGAGGTGCTATTCGACCAAAGTCTTAGCCCTGCGCAGCAGCGCAATCTGGAGCGACACCTTGAGCTGCCCGTCAATGATCGTACGCTTCTGATTCTGGAGATTTTCAGCCAAAGAGCCCGTAGCCATGAGGGCAAGCTCCAGGTCGAGCTTGCCCGAATGCAGTACCTGAGCACACGCTTGGTCCGTCGCTGGTCTCACCTGGAGCGGCAGAGCGGCGGCATCGGCATGCGCGGTGGTCCTGGTGAAAGCCAGATTGAGCTCGATCGCCGGATGATCGGCGACAACATCAAGAAGATCAAGGAGCGCCTGATCAAGGTCAAGCGTCAACGCCAAACCCAGCGGCGTCAGCGCGAGCGACGCGACGCGTTCAATATTTCGCTGGTTGGGTACACCAACGCGGGCAAATCCACGCTCTTCAATGCTTTGGTAAAAGCCAGGGCCTATGCCGCAGATCAGTTGTTTGCAACCCTGGACACCACAACCCGCCAGCTGTATCTTGGAGAGGCGGGACGCTCGGTTTCTTTATCCGATACGGTTGGATTTATTCGTGATCTGCCGCACGGCCTGATCGATGCATTTCAAGCGACCCTTCAGGAGGCAGTGGATGCGGATCTCTTGTTGCATGTGGTAGATGCTGCAAGCCCCAATTTCCTGGAGCAGATTGCCGAGGTTCAGCGTGTACTGGGAGAGATCGGCGCTGCTGACATTCCGCAGGTCTTGGTATTCAACAAGCTCGACGCTCTTGAAAACGAGCGCCGCCCCCTGCAACTGGAAGACACATTTGATCTGAATGGAGTGCCAATTCCACGGATATTTTTGAGCGCAAAGAATGGCGAAGGCGTTCAGGCGTTGCGCCATCAATTAGCGCGCATCGTGAGTGGGGGTGTGCTGCCTGCAAAGGAGGATCAGTATTCCCCTGACAATGATGAGGCCGCCCCCTGATTGGGCACAATCCGGTAACGACACACAAGAGAAGAAGAGATGAAACCTCACTTAAGCACCTTTCGCTGGGCGGTTTTGCCAGCGCGAATCCGGGGAATGTTCAACCTGAATGATCCCCGGTGGGGCCGCAGCGACGACAAACCGACGGAGGGTGATACGACAGAGCCGGTCCGCCCGCAGTCAGACAGGCCAGATCCGCCTCCTGAAGGTGGTGGCGATCGCGGGCGCAAGCGCGGGCCAAACCAGGGCCCCCCTGATCTCGATGAACTCTGGCGAGATTTCAATCGCAAATTGGGTGGCTTGTTTGGTGGTGTGAAAAACGTGGGGCGTGGCATCCCCGGTGGCGGAGCTGGCGGGGGCAACGGCTCCGGCGGTGGCTTTCAGCCTGACATGAAGAGCGCCGGTATCGGAGTTGGCCTGATTGTTGGCGTGGTCCTGCTGATCTGGCTGGGCACGGGTTTTTTCATCGTGCAAGAGGGCCAGCAGGCGGTTATTACCCAGTTCGGGAAGTACAAATCATCGGTCGGTGCCGGTTTTAACTGGCGTTTGCCTTATCCCATTCAGCGTCATGAATTGATCTTTGTGACCCAGATCCGCTCGGTCGATGTGGGACGTGATACGGTCATCAAGGCCACCGGCTTGCGCGAGTCGGCCATGCTGACCGAAGACGAAAACATCGTTGAGATCAAGTTTGCCGTCCAGTACCGCCTCAGCGATGCGCGGGCATTTCTGTTCGAAAGCAAGAGTCCTGGCGAGGCGGTGGTGCAGGCTGCGGAAACTGCTGTGCGCGAAGTAGTTGGCAAGATGCGCATGGACAGTGCGCTGTCAGAAGAGCGTGACCAGATCGCGCCGCGCGTTCGCGACTTGATGCAAAAAATACTGGATCGGTACATGGTGGGTATTGAAGTGGTTGGCATCAATTTGCAGCAGGGCGGCGTGCGTCCGCCAGAGCAGGTGCAGGCGGCTTTTGATGATGTTTTGAAGGCCGGCCAGGAGCGCGAACGTGCCAAGAACGAAGCGCAGGCCTATGCGAACGACGTGGTGCCGCGTGCCGTCGGTTCTGCGTCCCGACTGAAGGAGGAAGCCGACGCCTACAAAGCCAAAATTGTGGCGCAGGCGCAAGGTGACGCACAACGCTTCAAATCGGTACTGGCTGAGTATCAGAAGGCCCCTCAGGTCACGCGCGACCGCATGTACCTTGACACCATGGAGCAGATTTACAGCAACGTCACCAAGGTGATGGTTGATTCCAGACAGGGCTCCAACCTTCTGTACCTTCCTCTCGACAAGATTGTCCAGATGAGCGGGCAGGGCGTTGATCCGGCTGCGGTTGCGGCGCCTGCGGCGGTGCCCGCAACCACACCCGCCAACTCGATCCCTGATGCACGTACGCGGGATGCTGCCCGCGCGCGCGATCGCGATACACGCTAGGAGCCCAGAATGAACAGGTTAGGTTTTATTTTCGCTTCGCTTCTGGTGGCATTGGCGCTTGCCAGTTCGATGCTGTTCGTAGTGGACCAGAGGCAGTTTGGTGTGGTGTATGCCTTGGGGCAGATCAAGGAGGTCATCACCGAGCCCGGTTTGAACTTCAAGCTGCCGCCGCCATTCCAGAATGTCTCCTACATCGACAAGCGTCTGCTGACGCTCGAAACCAGCGACACGGAACCCATGCTCACGGCTGAGAAACAGCGTGTTGTGATCGACTGGTACGTGCGCTGGCGCATCTCGGAGCCCACCCAGTACATTCGTAACGTCGGCTTGACTGAGGCCGATGGCGCCAATCAGCTCAACCGCGTGGTGCGCAATGCATTTCAGGAAGAAATCAACAAGCGCACGGTCAAGGAGCTCCTGTCTACCAAGCGCGAAGCCATAACGGCAGACGTCAAGGCTGAAGTGCTTGACAAAGTCAAGGGCAGCAAGCCATGGGGCGTTGACGTCGTGGACGTCCGGATTACCCGTGCCGACTATGTTGACGCGATAACCGAATCGGTCTACCGGCGTATGGAGGCCGAGCGCAAGCGGGTGGCCAATGAGTTGCGTTCAACCGGTGCTGCCGAAGGTGAAAAGATCCGTGCCGATGCTGATCGACAACGGGAAGTGGCAATAGCCAACGCCTACCGGGATGCCCAGAAAATCAAAGGCGAGGGTGACGCCGAAGCCGCCAGGATTTATGCGGAAGCCTTTGGTCGTGATCCGCAGTTTGCGCAGTTCTACCGGAGTCTGGATGCCTACAAGGCCAGTTTCAGCAAAAAGAGCGACGTGATGGTTGTGGACCCTTCATCCTCGGAGTTCTTCAAAGTCTTCCGAGGAAGCGTTTCCCCCACCCCTCCCAAGAAATAAAGCTTGGATAGCGGGACTTTCTGGCTGGCCATGGCCCTCGTTCTGGTGATCGAGGGCCTTTTTCCATTGTTGTCGCCAGCTGGCTGGCGACGCATGTTTGCGCAGATTCTGCAGTTGAACGACGGACAGCTTCGTTTTTTCGGAATGTGCAGCATTCTTGCGGGTCTGTTCGTGATTTGGTTTCTTCTTTGAGAAATTCCGGCGTCCAAGCCCGGTAAAATCACGGTTTTAACAGCTCCCCAAATTCACATGTCTGCTTGGGTCCTGCCGGATCACATTGCCGATGTCTTGCCGTCCGAAGCGCGGCACATCGAGGAACTTCGTCGAGACTTGCTGGACATGGCCCGCTGCTATGGCTACGAGTTGGTCATGCCGCCCCTGCTGGAGCATCTGGAGTCTTTGCTGACAGGTGCCGGTGAAGCGCTTGACCTGCAAACCTTCAAACTCGTGGATCAACTCTCCGGGCGCATGATGGGCCTGCGGGCCGACAGCACGCCGCAGGTGGCGCGCATCGATGCGCACTTGTTGAATCGCCATGGGGTCACCCGTTTGTGCTATTGCGGCCCGGTGCTGCATACGCGCCCCGGCGGACCCCATGCGACGCGGGAGCCGTTGCAGTTTGGCGCCGAAATCTACGGTCACGCCGGGCTGGAGGCCGATCTGGAGACACTGCAGCTGGCACTGGATTGCCTCAAGGTGGCCAGAGTGCAATCGCCCAGCGTGGACATGGCCGATGCCCGCATCGTCCACGCCCTGCTCGAAGGCGTGGCGCTCGAAGGCGACTTGGCGGAGCAGGTTCATGCGGCGCTGGCTGCCAAAGACAGCAGTGAACTGTCAGTGCTGACCAAAAATTTTCCACAGGCTTCCCGTCAGGGCCTTCTGGCACTGGTTCAGCTCTATGGCGATGAAAAAATCCTGGTCGAAGCTGAAAAAATGCTGCCGCCCTCGCCAGTTGTGCGTGAGGCGCTATCAAATCTGAAGTGGCTCGCCAGCCATCTGGAGGGGACGCATGTGACCTTCGATCTGGCTGATCTGCGCGGTTATGCCTACTACACCGGTGCCCGGTTTTCGATTTACGCCGCGGGTGCCAACGATGCGCTGGTGCGTGGCGGGCGGTACGACGAGGTCGGCGCCGTGTTCGGCCGAAACCGTCCGGCCGCCGGCTTCAGTCTGGACGTCAAAGCTCTTGTCGGTGTTCTGGCGGCGCGTCCACTGCGCGCCGCGATACGCGCGCCGTGGCGTGAAGCCGCCGACTTGCGTGCGGCCATAGCGTCCTTGCGCGTTCAGGGCGAGACCGTCGTTTGTGCTTTGCCCGGGCATGAGAGTGAAGTTGATGAGTTCCATTGCGATCGCGAGCTGATTCAGGTCGCGGGGCGGTGGGTCGTGAAAGCAATTTGAGAAATACTGAAAATGATCGCAACTAAAGGACGTAACGTCGTTGTCGTGGGGACCCAGTGGGGAGACGAGGGCAAAGGCAAGCTGGTCGACTGGCTCACCGAGAGCGCACAGGGCGTGGTGCGCTTTCAGGGCGGCCACAACGCAGGCCACACCCTGGTGATCAACGGTGTCAAGACGGCGTTGCACCTGATTCCCAGCGGCATCATGCGCCCGGGCGTCAAATGCTACATCGGCAATGGTGTGGTGCTTTCGGTCGCGAAGCTGTTTGAGGAAATCGAGGGCCTGGAAAAGGTCGGTGTCGAGTTGCGTTCGCGCCTGCGCATCAGCGAGGCCTGCCCGCTGATTTTGCCGTTTCATGCGGCGCTGGACGTGGCCCGCGAAGCGGCACGCGAGAAGGGCGGCAATGCCAAGATCGGTACCACCGGTCGTGGCATTGGCCCGGCCTATGAAGACAAGATCGCGCGCCGGGCGCTACGGGTGCAAGACCTCAAATACCCCGAGCGCTTCGCCGCCAAGCTGCGTGATTTGCTGGATTTGCACAACCACGTTCTGACCACCTACCTCGGCTCCGCGGCGTTCGACTTCGGTCCGACGCTGGCGCCCTACATGGTGGACGGACAGGTGCAGTATCAGGCTGTATTTGACGAGGCGATGCGCCACGCCGAACTGCTCAAACCCATGATGGCCGATGTGTCGCGTGAACTCAACGAGGCACACCTCAAAGGCGCCAACCTGTTGTTCGAAGGTGCCCAGGGCACGCTGCTGGATGTGGACCATGGCACCTATCCGTACGTGACGTCCAGCAACTGCGTGGCGGGCAATGCCGCGGCGGGTTCCGGCGTCGGTCCGGGCATGCTGCACTACATCCTCGGTATCACCAAGGCCTATTGCACCCGTGTTGGCGGCGGTCCTTTTCCAACTGAGCTGGACTGGGAAGTCGAGGGCACGCCGGGCTACCACATGAGTACCGTCGGCGCCGAGAAAGGCGTTACCACGGGCCGTAGCCGTCGCTGTGGCTGGTTCGACGCGGCGCTGCTCAAGCGCTCGGCGCAGGTTAACGGCTTGACCGGCTTGTGCATCACCAAGCTGGATGTGCTCGATGGCCTGAAGGAACTCCTGTTGTGCACGGGCTATGAACTGGATGGCGAACTGATTGACATCCTGCCGATGGGGGCCGAAGACATTGAACGCTGCAAACCGGTTTACGAGACGATGGCCGGCTGGAGCGACAGCACGGTGGGCGTGACCCAGTACGACAAGCTGCCGACCAATGCGCGCCTGTATTTGCAGCGCATTGAGCAGGTCACGGGCGTTCCCATTCACATGGTCTCGACCAGTCCGGACCGCGATCACACCATCATGATGCGGCATCCGTATCTGGCGGACTAGTTTCCAGGATCGCAGACGGTTTTGATGAAATTGGCCTGTAGCCCACGTGCTACAAGCGCAGCTAGCTATTAATTCAGGAGCAACACGATGTTGACGGAAGACGGCAAACACCTGTACGTGAGTTATGACGAATACCATAACCTGATCGAAAAACTGGCGATCAAGATCCATCAGTCCGGCTGGGAGTTCGATACCATTTTGTGTCTGGCCCGTGGCGGCATGCGCCCTGGCGACATCCTGTCACGCGTCTTTGACAAGCCGCTGGCCATCATGTCGACCAGTTCCTACCGGTCGGACGCCGGTACGGTGCAGGGCAATCTGGACATTGCCCGCTTCATCACCACCCCCAAAGGCGAGATTGCCGGCAAGGTGTTGCTGGTGGACGATCTGGCAGATTCCGGCCATACGCTTAACGCCGTGATGAAGCAACTCAAGAACAACTACGAGCCCATTTCAGAACTGCGTAGCGCCGTGATCTGGACCAAGGCCTTGTCCACTTTCACGCCGGACTATTCGGTTGAGTTCTTGCCCACGAACCCCTGGATTCACCAGCCCTTTGAAGGCTACGACGCGCTGCGTCCGGAGCAGTTGATTCAAAAGTGGAGCGTTTGACAGTCGTTTGACAAATTGTTTGATGAAGCGGATCTGACCATGGCTGAGCTTTCCACTGCGCTGATTCATCACCCGTATGTTCCGCCGGCCGGCTTTGCCGCACCGCAACCCGGCGTGTTCAAGGCGTCAACCGTCCTGTTCCCCAATGTGGCTGCCATGCGCAACTTCGAGTGGAAGGACAAGACGGCCTACACCTACGGGCTGCATGGCACGCCCACCACCTACATGCTGGAGGAGCGTCTGTGCACGCTGGAGGGCGGCCTGCAGTGCGTGCTGGTGCCGAGCGGGCTGGCGGCCATCGCCAATGTCGCGCTGTCGCTGCTGCGCACCGGCGACGAAGTGCTCATCCCTGACAACGCCTATGGCCCCAATAAGGTGCTGGCCGAGGGGGAACTGAAAAGCTGGGGCATCACCCACCGGTTCTACGACCCGATGAATCCGCAGGATCTGGCGGCCAAAATCAGTCCTCAGACCCGTCTGGTCTGGCTGGAAGCGGCGGGCTCGGTGACGCTGGAATTTCCTGACTTGTGCGAGATGGTCCGGGTGTGCAAGTCTCGTGGTGTCTTGACGGCGCTGGACAACACTTGGGGTGCGGGACTCGCCTTTGCGCCATTTGACCTGACGCCAGGAGTCGGCCCGGCGCTGGGTGTCGATATATCCGTGCACGCGCTGACCAAATACCCCAGCGGCGGCGGCGATGTGCTCATGGGCAGTGTCATCACCCGTGATGCCTCGCTGCACATGAAGCTTAAGCTGACGCACATGCGACTGGGCTTGGGCGTGGGGGCCAATGATGCGGAAGCCGTGTTGCGGGCGTTGCCGAGCCTGGCGCTGCGCTACAAGGCGCATGACGAAGCCGCGCGGGAATTGGCACGCTGGTGCCAGACCCGTTCCGAATTTGCGCAGGTGTTGCATCCTGCGCTGCCCGACTCGCCCGGACACGCGCATTGGCGGGCGGTGTGTCAGCCCGGATCAGGTGGTGCGGCCGGACTGTTCAGTGTGATTTTTCACCCAAGATACGGCCAAGCCCGGATCGATGCGTTTTGCGATCGGCTGAAGCTGTTCGGAATCGGTTATAGCTGGGGTGGACCCATGAGTCTCGTCGTGCCTTACGAGCTGGCTTCCATGCGCAGTGTCTGGCCGCCCCACTTGGAGCAGGGTACTCTGGTCCGCTTTTCGGTGGGCCTGGAAGCGGTGGCTGATTTGCAGGCCGATCTGAATCAGGCACTGCAGGCCGCCTTGACCTGAGTCAGTGTTTTCCTGAATTGTCATATGGTCCGGTCTTCGATACGCTGGACCCCATGAACTCAACTCCCGCCCCGTATGTGCCGCCGCCCTCTGAGGCACCACGCAAAGAAATCGTCGACCTGCGCCTGAGTGACCCGTTTCGCTGGCTGCTGCGCGGCTGGCGCGATCTGATGGCGGCGAAGGGCATCAGCCTTTTCTATGGCGTTTGCTTCTTTGCCATGGCCTGGGTGCTGGGCGCGGTGTTTCGCAGCAAGCCCGAGTACGTCATGTCCATTGCCTCGGGCTGTTTGCTGGTGGGACCATTTCTGGCGATGGGCCTGTATGAGGTGAGCCGGCGGCGCGAGCAGGGGATCACGCCCGAGCTGGGCGCATCCCTGACCTGCTGGGACTCGCATATGCGCAGCATGGGCAT
This sequence comes from Rhodoferax sp., assembly GCF_030646845.1. Classification (GTDB taxonomy): domain Bacteria; phylum Pseudomonadota; class Gammaproteobacteria; order Burkholderiales; family Burkholderiaceae_C; genus Rhodoferax. Next base: position 40,314 of record NZ_JAUSLE010000062.1, read on the forward strand.
GCTGGTTCTGGTGCTGATTGTTCTCGAGTTGCTGTGGGGCCGGGCGTCGCTGGTGGTATTTGCCGTGTTCTTCAACACCGGCATGCCATCCACCACGGGCGTGATCAGGGCCGTCTTCAATCCCGAGAACTGGGAGTTTCTGGCGGTTTATCTGGTGGTTGGCGGTGTGTTTGCCGGGCTGGTATTTGCGGTGTCCGTGGTGTCGATTCCCATGATCCTGGACCGCGACACCGACGCCATTTCCGCGGCCATCACCAGCCTGCAGGTGGTCTTTGCGAACACGGCCGTGATGCTGTTGTGGGGCATGCTGCTGACCGGGCTGGTTCTGGTGGCGCTCATTCCCTGGGGTCTGGGGCTACTGCTCATTGGCCCCTGGCTGGGACACGCCAGCTGGCACGCGTACCGGGGTTCGGTGCGCTGGCTGGATGAGGATGAAGCCCCCTTGGTGTCCTGAGGCAAGAAAAATTGCACCCGCTATGGCGGGCACCGGCCGTGAAATGTTAAAGTGTCCCTAACAACCTGAAAGCATACTTTGGCTACACCCAATTACGGATACGAGAAACGTCAGAAAGAGCTGGCGAAGAAGAAGAAAAAAGAGGAAAAACTCAAGCACAAGGCCGAGCGCAAGGTTGGCGAAGGTGCTGAGGACGGGGCGCCTGAAGACGATGCGGCCGTCGAGCCCTCCGATAGCAATCCGGACACCCCCGCGCAACCCTGAGTCTTATTTAGCCAGCCAGCCCAAACCTTTGGCGTGCAGGCTTTGGACGTAGAGCCGATCGCGTGTTTCTGTGACTGCGGTCGTCTCCGGGTAAGCCCCGGTCGGGTCCTGCAGATCTGCCACCACTTTCCCGTCTTCCGTGAATGCCATTACATGCCCATACGCCTTGGGGATGGGCCACATGGCGCGCGGCAAGCGCAGGGTCAGCTTGCGCAGGAAGGGCTGGTTCGCGAGCTTGTCGATGGTCGGGTTTCTGGGCTTGGCAAAACCCAGCCAGATCTTGCCGTCAAGGCCGCGCATGAGGTTGTCGGGATAGCCTGGCAGATTGTCGAACAGCACGCTGGCCTGCGGGCTCGCCTGGGTCACGTCGAGGTTGCTGGCCTTCACTGAAATCTTCCATATCCGGTACTTGCCGGTTTCATTGACGAACAGCGTTTGCTCGTCCTGACTGAGCGCCACACCGTTGGCAAAGCTCAGGCCCCTGGCCACGATGCGCGTGCCCTGCGTGGCAGGGTCGTATTCCAGAATGCGTCCGGTGGCGGACTGCTCGATGATGTCCAGCACGCTGGCCTCGAAGGTGCCACCCCAGCTGGCTGGCGCGAAACGCGTCGAGGCGTCGCTCACGTACATCTTGCCGTTGCCGGCCACGACGACCGCGTCGGCATAGCGAATCGGATCGGTGCCAACCTTGTCGGTCAGCAATGTGACCTTCTTGTCCGGACTGATCGACAGCAACCCTTTGACGGCATCGGCCGCCACCAGGTTGCCGGCCGCGTCAAAGTCAAAACCAAGCACCCGTCCGCCGGTATTGGCAAACACTTCCTGCGCGCTGCCGTCGGGGTTCATGCGCAGGATGTTGCCGCTGGCGACCGTGGTGTAGAGCTTGCCGTCTTTGGCGACCACAATGTGCTCCGGTCCTTCTTCGGTGCCCAGCGAAATCATCTTCAGGTTGGCCAGTTTGTTATTCACCGCGTGGGGACTGCTGTAGCCGGGCGCGGTGGGCGCGTTCCAGCTGAGCGGCTCGATCGGCACCGGCCACAGGCTCAGGTAAGCCGCCAGCGCCAGCAACATCACGCCCAGAATCAACGCTGCTTTCTTCATGGGGTCTCCGCCATCAGTTGTTGGGCCAAAAATGCCATGGCCCCCGTCGAATGGTCTTCTGGTGCTATCAGTTTTGCCTGTTCGAACTGCACGAAGTTGCGCCGCATCGACTGCAGGTAAACGGGATCGTAGTGCTGCGTGAGCAGTTCCTGCACGACCGGCTCGATGTCTCCGGCCCGCACCGACGCTTTCCAGCCTTCGACCACCACCTTGCCCCGGAACTCGGTCAAGATCTGCAGGCGTTCGCAGAAATGCTCGACGTCCCGCACAAAGAAATCGTAATCCTCCATCAGCAGGGCAACCCGCTCGGCATCCGGCAGCACCAGGTTCAGGCAAGTGCTTTGCCGCATGGCCTCGACCAGCGAGACAGGCACGGCCACGTTGCCCACTTTTTTGCTTTCGCTCTCGATGAACACCGGGCGTGTGCGGTCCAGCCGCCGCAACGCGTCCCACACCAGGGTGTCAAAACGCTTCTGCGTGGGCTGCGCCATTCCCGGTATGGCGCCCAGTACCGAGCTTCGATGGTTGGCGAGGGCCTCCAGATCGATCACCTGCGCCCCCTGTGCCGCCAGGGCCTGCAGCAGCCGGGTTTTGCCCGACCCCGTGGTGCCGCAGATCACACGGAACTCAAGGCCACTGACCAGGCGCGGAATGTCCTCCACCACGGCGGCCCGAAAGGCCTTGTAGCCGCCTTCCACCAGCGTCACGCGAAAGCCGATTTCGGACAAGATGAGTGACAGCGATCCACTGCGTTTGCCGCCGCGCCAGCAGTAAGCCAGTGGCTTCCAGTCTTTCGGTTTGTCGATGACCTCACGGTCGATGTGCGCTGCGATATTGCGTGCGGCAATGGCCGCGCCGCGTTTCTTGGCCTCGAACGCGTTGACCTGCTTGTACAGGGTTCCGATGTCGCGACGCTCTTCGTCGTTCAACGTGGGCCAGTTCACGGCCTGCGGCAAGTGGTCTTCCGCAAATTCGCCTTCGCTGCGGGCGTCAATGACGGTGTCAAATTCATGCAGGCGCTGAATGACTTCACTGGCGCTCAAGGTGGTCAGACTCATTTCAGCAGCTTCTTCAGTTCAGGCCACACGTTGGCCAGCATGACGGGGTGAGCCTCCTCCTTGGGGTGGATGCGGTCGGGCTGAAACAGCCGGGTGCTGTCCGGCGCATCGGCGATGCCTTTGAGCAGGAACGGCACCAGGGCCGCCTTGTTGGTTCTGGCCACGTCCGCGAACAGGTCGGCAAAGCGCGCGGCGTAGTCCTTGCCATAGTTGGGCGGCACCTGCATGCCAACCAGCAGCACCTTTGCCCCGGCTTTTTGGGCCGCCTGCGTCATCTGGGTCAGGTTGTCTTCGGTGAGCTGCAGGGGCAGGCCGCGCAAGGCGTCGTTGGCGCCCAGCTCAATGATCACGTGGCTCGGCCGGTGTTGTGCCAGCAGTCCGGCCAGGCGCGAGCGCCCGCCCGATGTGGTGTCGCCACTGATGCTGGCGTTGACCACGGTGGCTGGCAATTTTTCGGCCTTCAGCTTTTTCTCGAGCAACGCCACCCAGCCAGTGCCGCGTTTGAGGCCATACTCTGCACTCAGGGAGTCGCCCACGACCAGAATGCTCCTCGCTTTGCCAGCCTGGGGGGCCCTGGTTGCCGTGGCAGCGCCAGCCGCCGTAGATAGCCCTGCAACTGCAGCCAGTACAGCTGCCGCGATAAAGTGTCGTCGGTACAAAGAAAGCCTCATGTCTGATTCAATTATTTCCGTTGAGCATGTCTACAAATCGGTGACGGATTCCACCGGTACTCTCGACATTTTGCGCGATATTGATTTTGTGCTGAACGCCAGGGAGACAGCGGCCATTGTCGGCGCCTCCGGTTCCGGCAAAAGCACGCTCTTGTCCATCATCGCGGGTCTGGATACGCCCACCCGCGGCACCGTGCGGCTGGCGGGCCAGGACCTGTTTGCCATGAACGAGGACCAGCGCGCCGCCCTGCGGGCACAAAAAGTGGGTTTTGTATTCCAGAGCTTTCAGTTGCTGGGCAATCTCACGGCGCTGGAAAACGTCATGCTCCCGCTGGAGCTGGCGGACAGGCGCGATGCGCGCAAGGCGGCCACCGAGATGCTGGCGCGCGTGGGCCTGTCCGAGCGCCTGGGTCATTACCCCAAGGTGCTCAGTGGTGGCGAGCAGCAGCGGGTGGCGCTGGCGCGCGCCTTTGTGGTCAAGCCGGCCGTGCTGCTGGCCGACGAGCCCACCGGCAGCCTGGACTTTGCCACTGGTGAAAAGGTGATGGAACTCATGTTTGACCTCAACCGGGAGCAGGGCACCACGCTGGTGCTGGTGACGCATGACCGTGCCATTGCCTCGCGTTGTGCGCGCTGCATCACGATCGAGGCCGGGCAGGTGCTTGACACCACGGCCGATGTTTAAGCCTTTTTGACCTCTAGCCCGCGTGGATATTGCGTAGGAAGCTATTATTTTTGTAGCGAATAACAAGCCGCGATAATTGGGCCATGTCTTCACCCAAAGTTCTATTCGGCTTTCATGCCGTCGGTGTGCGTCTCAAAACCGCGCCCAAATCCATTGTCGAGATTTATTTCGAGCCCACCCGCCGCGATGCGCGCATGCGCCAGTTCATCGAGAAAGCCAATGAAGCGGGTGTTCGCCTGATTGAGGCCGATGGCATGCGGCTGGCCAAGCTTTGCGGCGGCCACGGGCACCAGGGCGTAGCGGCGCGGGTGCAGGAGCTGGCGCAGGTGCACTCGCTGGACGAACTGCTGGAGCAGCTCGAAGCCTCACAGGCTGACAAGCCGCCGGCCGAGCGCGAAGCGCCGCTGATCCTGGTGCTTGACGGCGTGACCGATCCGCACAATCTGGGCGCCTGCCTGCGGGTGGCCGATGGCGCTGGCGTGCACGCCGTGATCGCGCCCAAAGACCACGCTGCCGGTATCAATGCGACAGTCGCCAAAGTGGCCAGCGGCGCGGCCGAAACCGTGCCTTATTTCATGGTGACCAATCTGGCGCGCACGCTGAACGAACTGAAGGAGCGCAACATCTGGATCATCGGCACCAGCGACGTGGCGCCCAAGACCATTTACCAGGCGGACTTGAAGGGCCCGGTGGCGCTGGTGCTGGGCGCCGAGGGCGAAGGCATGCGCCAGCTCACCGCCAAGACCTGCGATGAACTGGTGAGCATCCCCATGCGTGGTGCGGTGGAAAGCCTGAATGTGTCCGTGGCCAGCGGCGTGTGCCTGTACGAAGCCGTGCGCCAGCGCAGTTGATGTAGCCCACCTTATTGACCAGGAGCACCCTGTAACCAACATGCACCACCCAGTCGGCTTCTTCGCGCGGCTTTCGGGTTGTGCGTTGTGGCTGTGTGTGCTGGGTTTCCTGCTGCTGGCGGCTCCCGCCTGGGCCCAGCAAAAAGTGCGTGTGGGTGTGTACGAGAACAGCCCGAAAGTGGCGATCTCGAACACGGGCAAGCCCGAAGGCATATTCATCGACCTGATTGAAGCCATTGCCGAGAAGGAGGGCTGGCAGCTCGAGTACGTCGTGGGCACCTGGTCCGAAGGGCTGGAGCGCCTGGAGCGGGGGGAGATCGACCTGATGCCTGACGCGGCACGCACCACCGAGCGTGAAGAGAGCTACGCTTTTCACCAGGAACCGGTGCTGGCCAGCTGGAATCAGGTCTATGCGCGACGCGGCAGCGGCATCCGTTCCATGCTCGACCTCCAGAGCAAACGGGTGGCGGTCGTTGAGGGGTCGATTCAGCAGCTGCTGTTTACGCAGATGGCGGATGCCTTCAACCTGCCCATCACACTGATGCCTTACGTGGGCTATGACGCCGCGTTTGAGGCCGTCGCGAGCAGCCAGGCCGATGCGGTCATTACCAACCGTTTCTTTGGCCTGCGCAACGCGGACAAATACGGCCTGGAGGACACCGCCATCATCTTCAGTCCCTCGAAACTGTACTTTGCGGCGCCCAGGATTGGTCGTGAGTCATTGTTGGCGGCCATTGATACGCATCTGGTCGAGTTCAAGAAGAATTCAGACTCGGTCTACTACCGATCGCTGCGGCACTGGGCTGTGGACGAGGTGCGTGCCGCGACACCCGCCTGGCTGCTTCCGCTAGCGGTGGCAACCCTTCTGACCTTGATTGCCGGCGTGGCCTGGGTCGTTCTGCTCAGGCACCGGGTGGCCGCCCGAACCAGCGAAATCCGGCAGAGCAATGAAGAAATGAAACTCATCAATCGCACCTTGCGCGCCACGGGCTCGCGCCGTGAGGTCACGGCGGTGCTCGACGAAGCGATCAAGGGCGCGCTGGCCCTCACCGGCTTCGATGGCGGCGTGCTGTGCCTTCGCGACGAGCAGGATGGGCTGCTAAGGGTCGGGGCGAGCCGGGGTGCTCTGGTGAGGAACGACCTGTTGCCTGACGACGGAACGAGGGCGGATACCGTTTGTGCGAGCGTGCCGCCGACCGTGTTCGACGGGCCACACCATGTGCTGCTTGCGGCCGTTGGTCCGGCGCACCCGCCAGCTGATGTCCAGGGACAGGATGGCGGCGTGCGCTGGAATGCCTATTTCCCTCTGACGGTGCAGGAGCGCACCCTGGGCGTGTTGTGCCTGTTTTCGCGCCACACCGAGGCGCCATCCCGGCATTCGATGGAACTGGTGGAAGACATCTGCGGCCCGATTGCACTGGCCATGGAAAATGCCCGTCTGTACGCGCAGGCGCGTGAGAACGCGCAGGAGCTGGAAAATCGGGTGATCTTGCGCACTGAAGAACTGGCGCAGACCAATGTTGAATTGCTGGATGCGAAGCATCGCGCTGAATCAGCAGACCGCCTCAAATCCGCTTTTCTGGCCACCATGAGCCATGAATTGCGAACGCCGCTCAATTCCATCATTGGTTTTTCCGGCATCCTGTTGCAAGGCCTGGCCGGCCCGCTCAACGCCGAGCAGAGCAAACAGCTTGGCATGGTGCGCGACAGCGCATGGCATCTGCTGGCGCTGATCAATGATGTATTGGACATCGCAAAGATCGAGGCGGGCGAGCTTGCCGTGGTGCGTGAGCCTTTTGACCTTCTCAAGTCGATTGAAAAAGTGGTTGCCATCGTGCGACCGCTGGCCGACCGCAAAGGGTTGGTGCTCGCTGTCAAGGTCGGCGAAGGTGTTGGCAACATGTTGGGTGATGCGCGTCGCGTCGAGCAGGTGTTGCTTAACCTGTTGAGCAATGCCATCAAGTTCACCGAGACCGGGTCAGTGACCGTGCAGGCCGAACCGGTCAGTGAATTTAAGGCCGATCCCCAGCACCGGCCCTGTGCCGCCGTGCGGCTGAGCGTGAGTGACACGGGTATCGGGGTCAAGCCGGAAGACATGTCCGTGCTGTTCACGCCATTTCGCCAGATTGACTCAGCCCTCTCGCGCAAGCATGATGGAACCGGACTGGGGCTGGCGATTTGCCGGCGCCTGACCGCGCTGATGGGTGGGCGCATCGACGCCCAAAGCCACTGGGGCCAAGGCAGCGTGTTCACCGTGACCCTGCCCGTGCAGGTACAACCTGCTTTGGAAGCCGCATGAACAAACGGATTCTCTTGATCGAAGACAACGAACAAAATCGCTACCTCGCCTCGTTCCTGATGCAGGCGCGCGGCTGGGAAATGGTGCAGGCTGAAGATGGGCCGACCGGCGTGACGCTGGCCAGCCAGGTGGACCCGGCGCTGATCCTGCTGGACATTCAGTTGCCAGGGATGGACGGTTATGCGGTGGCACGCGCGCTACGGTCTGACCCCAAGCTGGCGGCTACCCCGATTGTGGCGGTCACCTCCTATGCCATGCCGGGGGACCGTGAGCGCTGCCTGGCGGCGGGCTGTAATGGCTACATTGAGAAACCCATTGACCCACAGTCTTTTGCCGGGGAAGTGGAACGCTTTTTGGAGGAAACATGATGACGCATGTGCTGATCGTGGATGACCGGGCCGACAACCGCTACTTGCTGCGCATGCTGCTGCAAGGGCATGGTTTTGCCGTGGAGGAAGCGCAGCACGGCAGGCAGGCGCTGGAACTGGCGCGCGCTGTGGCGCCGGATCTGATCATCAGCGACCTGCTGATGCCGGTGATGGATGGCTACACCCTGCTGCGCGAATGGAAGGCTGACGAGTCGCTGCGTCGCATTCCGTTCATCGTGTACACCGCCACCTACACCCAGCCCAGAGATGAACTGCTGGCGCTGGACATGGGGGCCGACGGATTTATTGTGAAGCCAACTGAGCCCGGTATCTTCATCAGCCGGGTGCATGCCGTCCTGCAGGCGGCCTCGCAATCCACGCAACCGGCGCAAACACCCATGGCCAGTGAGACTGTCACGCTGAAGGTTTATAACGACGTTTTGATTGCCAAGCTGGAAAAACGCAGCGCCGAGCTGGAGCAACGCGTGGCAGAGCTCAAGCTGGCGCAGCAACAGATATTGAGACTGAACCGGCTCTATGCGGCCTTGAGTGAGACCAACCAGGCCATCGTCCATGCGCCGGACAAGGAGTACCTGTTTGCCGAGCTGTGCCGCATTGCCGTGCAACGTGGTGGTCTGGCGATGGCCTGGGTCGGACTGCTGGACCCCGATTCCGGGGAGCTGGTTTCCGTGGCACGGTGCGGCGTGGAACCGGCGTTTGCGACCAAATTGACGCCCATGCGCCTGCAGGGCGCGCCGCGCTTTCCGACCGAGATTGCACTGGGTCAGGGTACCCCTTACCTGAACAATGACCTGCTGGCAGATCCGGCCCTGGCACCGATCAAGGACGATTTGCTTCAAACCGGTTTTCAGTCAGCGGCGTGCTTTCCCTTGTACGTGGCTCAGCGCCTGATCGGCAGTGTGTCCCTGTTTGCTGCGGAGAAGGATTTCTTTGACGCGGAGCTGACCGCTCTGGTGACCGAGATGGCAACCGACATCTCATTCGCCGTGTCCAATTTCGAGAAAGAAGTGCAGCGCCAACAGGCGCAGGAACGGCTGTGGGCCAGTGAAGAGTCAGCCCGGTTGAACAGCCGCGCGGTCGAGGCCTCTGCCAACGGCATCGTCATTGTCGAGATCAGGGAATCCGAGTTTCCCATCATCTATGTGAATCCGGCCTTTGAGCGCATCACCGGCTATGGCGCGCATGAGGTGCATGGCCGCAACGCGTGGTTTCTGTTGGGCACCGAGACGGAACAGCTGGGTACCGCGGAAATCCAGAGCGCCCTGCGCGAGCAGCGCGAGGGCAGTGCCACGCTCAGGAACTACCGCAAGGACGGCTCGCTGTTCTGGAACGATCTGGCGATCGCGCCCGTGCGCAATGCTGCGGGCGAGAGCACCCATTTCGTCGGCATCCTCAACGACATCACGGACCGCAAGCGGTACGAGGAGCAGCTGGAGCGACAGAACAACCAGGATGCCCTCACCGGCCTGGCCAGCCGAAGTCTGCTCAAGGACCGGACCGACATGGCCATCGCCTATGCGGCACGCCATCACCGCTCGGTTGCCCTGCTGTACGTCGATCTGGACCACTTCAAGCGCATCAATGACAGTCTGGGTCACGCTTTTGGTGACACCGTCCTGTGCACGGTGGCTGCACGTTTGAGCACCGGCATGCGGGACGGCGACATCGTGGCCCGGCTTGGCGGTGACGATTTCGTGGTCGTGCTGTCGGATCTGGGCAGTCCACAGGATGTGCCGCTGCTGGCCGGCAAGATACTGGAGCGCATTGCGCGCCCGCTGGCGCTGGAAGGTCGTGAAATCAGTCTGGCCGCCAGCATTGGCCTGAGCCTTTATCCGCCCGATGGCGCCGACTTTGACACCCTGTTGCGCAACGCTGACGCGGCGATGTACCGGGCCAAGGACGCCGGGCGGGGTACCTTCTGTTACTACACGGCCGACATGAACGCGCATGCCTTGAGAAAGCTCGAACTCGAAGCCCGTTTGCGGCATGCGCTTGAGCGCGACGAATTGCTGCTGCATTACCAGCCCCTGCTGAGTCTGAGCACCAACGAAGTCACCGACGTCGAAGCCCTGATACGCTGGCGCGCCAGCGATGGCGCACTTATTTCGCCACTGGATTTCATTCCCTTGGCGGAAGAAACCGGGCTGATTGTTCCGATTGGCCAGTGGGTGCTGCGCACGGCCTGCCGCCAGACCCGCCAGTGGCAGCGCGACGGCCTTGAACTGCGGGTGGCGGTCAATCTTTCCACCCGCCAGTTTCGCGACGACAAGCTGGTGCACATCGTGCGCGAGGCGCTGGAGGAAAGTGGTTTGCCGGCACGCCTACTCAAGCTGGAAATCACGGAGGGTGCCATCATGGAGAACGCCGAGCAGGCGACCCGGATTCTCTTTGAGTTGAAGGCTCTGGGCATCGGCGTTTCGATCGACGATTTTGGTACGGGCTACTCGAGCCTCAGCGCTTTGAAGAACTTCCCGGTGTCGCGGCTGAAGATTGATCAATCGTTTGTCCGTGGCCTACCCTATAGCGCGGCCGACCGGGGCATTGCGGCTGCCGTAATTTCACTCGGGCAGAAGCTGAATATGCGGGTCATCGCAGAGGGCGTCGAGAGCGACGAGCAGTTGGCCTTCCTGCGCGACAATCAGTGTGACGAGATCCAAGGCTACCATTTTAGCAAGCCGATCGCGCCCGAAGCCGTTGAAAGGTTGCTCAGACGCCCGCTAACCGCAGGCAAAGGCATGACGACCCAGCCCGTTTGAGCAGTCGTCGAAACGCCACCTCGCCCGGCCTCCGACGTTCTCTACGAGTTCAGGAAGATAGGCGGTCAGGTCGCGCTGGAAAGCGACAAGATCGGTGGTCCGAGGGCAGCCACAACCGATCTCTGAACCGACTGCCGCCGAGGGTGCCGACCGCGAATAGTCCCATAGAATCAAATTCCAACGGGTCCTGCCGGCGCGACTGCCGGTGAGGGTCCGCAGTTAGTCTCCAGCTACAGCTAAAATACCGACTGATTGATGGTAGGGCCTTCGCCAGTTCTGCCAGCCCACGGATTAGTCGCGCACTTAGGGCCGCGCCGGACTTGTTTTGATCGATTTAGCACGTTTGCGGCAACT
>NZ_JAUSLE010000064.1 GCF_030646845.1 Rhodoferax sp.
GCTCAACGTGGGCGACCCGGTGGTGCACAGCGCCCATGGCATTGGCCGCTACCGGGGCCTGGTCAACCTGGACCTGGGCGAAAAAAATGCCGACGGCACGCCGCTGTTGCAGGAATTTTTGCACCTCGAATACGCCGACAAGGCCACGCTCTACGTGCCGGTCAGCCAGTTGCATTTAATCAGCCGCTACACCGGCGTGAGCGCCGAGGAAGCGCCGCTGCACCGCCTGGGCAGCGGCCGGTGGGAGAAAGCCAAGCGCAAGGCCGCCGAGCAAATCCGCGACTCTGCCGCCGAGCTGCTCAACATCTACGCCAGGCGCGCCCTGCGCGAAGGCCACGCCTTCCGCTATTCGCCGGGCGACTATGAAACCTTTGCCAACGACTTCGGCTTTGACGAAACCGCCGACCAGCTGGCCGCCATTCATGCTGTGATCCAGGACATGATCAGCCCGCGCCCCATGGACCGGCTGGTCTGCGGCGACGTAGGCTTTGGCAAAACAGAGGTCGCCCTGCGCGCCGCCTTCATCGCCATCACCGGCGGCAAGCAGGTCGCCCTGCTGGCGCCCACCACGCTGCTGGCCGAGCAACATTACCAGACGCTGGTGGACCGCTTTGCCAAATGGCCAGTCAAGGTGGCCGAAATGAGTCGCTTCCGCTCGGGCAAGGAAATCACCGCCGCCATCAAGGGCCTGGCCGACGGCACGGTCGACATCGTGGTCGGCACCCACAAGCTGCTGAGCAAGGACGTGCATTTCGACCGCCTGGGCCTGCTCATCATCGACGAGGAGCACCGCTTTGGCGTGCGCCACAAAGAGGCCATGAAAGCCATGCGCGCCGAAGTCGACGTGCTCACGCTGACGGCCACGCCGATTCCGCGCACGCTGGGCATGGCGCTGGAAGGTTTGAGGGATTTAAGCGTGATTGCCACCGCACCACAAAGGCGCCTCGCCATCAAGACCTTTGTGCGCAGCGAAAGCAACGGCGTGATCCGCGAAGCCGTGCTGCGCGAATTGAAGCGCGGCGGCCAGGTGTACTTTTTGCACAACGAAGTCGAAACCATTGAAAACCGGCGCCAAAAGCTCGAAGAACTGCTGCCTGAAGCCCGCATAGCCGTGGCCCACGGCCAGATGCCCGAGCGCGAACTGGAACGCGTGATGAAGGACTTTGTGGCCCAGCGCTACAACCTGCTGCTGTGCTCCACCATCATCGAGACCGGCATTGACGTGCCGACCGCCAACACCATTGTCATGAGCCGGGCCGACAAGTTTGGCCTGGCGCAGCTGCACCAGTTGCGCGGCCGCGTGGGCCGCAGCCACCACCAGGCCTATGCCTACCTGATGGTGCCCGACCTGGAAGGCCTGACCAAACAGGCCCAGCAACGTCTTGACGCCATCCAGCAGATGGAAGAACTGGGCAGTGGTTTTTATCTGGCGATGCATGACCTGGAAATTCGCGGTGCCGGCGAGGTACTGGGCGAGAACCAGAGCGGCAACATGCTCGAAGTCGGCTTTCAGCTCTACAACGAGATGCTGTCGGAAGCGGTGCGCTGCCTGAAGGCCGGCATTGAGCCCGATCTGCTCAGCCCGCTCAACGTCACCACCGACATCAACCTGCACGCCCCCGCCCTGCTGCCCGACGATTACTGCGGCGACGTGCATTTGCGTCTGAGTTTTTACAAGAAACTGGCCACGGCCAAGAACACCGACCAGATCGATGCGCTGCTGGAGGAAATCGTGGACCGCTTCGGCAAACTGCCCGCCCAGGCGCAGACGCTGATCGACGTGCACCGCCTGCGCGTGATCGCCAAGCCCTACGGTGTGGTGAAGGTCGATGCGGCACCGGGCGTGATCACCATCACCTTCAAGAAAAACCCGCCGATTGAGCCCATGAAGATCATCGAGATGATCCAGAAAAACAAGCACATCAAATTGGCGGGCAACGAGAAGTTGCGCATCGAGCGCGCCCTGCCCGAAGTCAAAGACCGGGCGCAGATGGTGCGCGATGTGCTGCGCAATCTGGGGCAGCCGATCACCCCGCCAGCGCAAACGACGGAAGCAGCCGCTGCCTGATCAATACTTTAGCATATGCCTAGGCATATGCTAAGCTTGCAGCACTTACGAACCCGGAGGTACAAGATGACTACCGCCCCTCAAAATGCTTCCGAAAAGATAGCGCCTTACGTAGAAGATACAAGGGCTAGAGCCGTAAAGCTCTTCAGGAATGGCGCCAATCAGGCAGTCCGCATCCCCAAAGAGTTTGAGCTGCCCGGCACCCAGGCATTGATGCACCGCGAGGGCAACCGGCTTATTTTGGAGCTGGTGCCAGACAAACCCAAGAAAGGCACGGTGGCCGCGCTGGCTTTTGCCTTGGACGAAATTGCCAAACTAGGCCCCTGTGAGGATGAATTTCCAGACATTGGCGACGAAGGACTGCTTCCTCTGGATGACATTGATTTTGGTGACGATGCGCCATGACAACAGGCATCACCTTCCTGCTGGACACCAACATCATCAGCGCCCTGATGAAAGACCGCTCCGGCACTGATACTGCGCGTGTGCTCGAATGGGGACGGCGTACGCCCGACTGCACACTGGTCACTAGCGTGGTTGTGCAATACGAACTTCTCTTTGGCCTGGCGAGACACGGGTCCCCGCGCCTGCAGGCCGCGTTTGACATCCAAATGCAAAGCCTGGTGGTGCTCCCTCTGGATGAAGCCGTGGGTCCACATTACGCCAAACTGCGATCCCACCTGGAACAAGCCGGTACCCCCATCGGGGCCAACGACACGCTCATCGCCGCCCATGCAATGTCACTTGGCGCCACCTTGGTCACCGCAGACGCAGAATTCACCCGCGTGCCCGGCCTGCGGGTTGAGAACTGGTTGAGCCAATGAAATTTATAAGAAATAGGCCTCTAGCCCACGTCCTGATTGCGTAAGCAGCTATCAAACTCATAGTAAATCATCTTTCCATGCAAGCTACTGAAATATCCCCCGGCCTCGTCATCCAGGGCGTCACGCCCCCGCTGAATCTGCGCGACTTCAAACTGATCGCCTTCGACATGGACTCCACGCTCATCAACATCGAGTGCGTGGATGAAATCGCCGATGCGGTCGGGCGCAAGGCGGAAGTCGCGGCCATCACCGAAGCCTCCATGCGTGGCGAGATTGCCGACTTCAAGGAGAGCCTGCGCCAGCGCGTGGCCCTGCTCAAGGGCGTGAGCGTGGACAGCATGGAAGCGGTTTACAGGGAGCGCCTGCAGCTCAACCCCGGTGCGGCAGACCTCATAGCAGCCTGCAAGAAGGCCGGCATGAAAGTGCTGCTGGTCTCGGGCGGCTTCACGTTTTTTGCCGATCGCGTGCGCGACCGCCTGGGCATCGACTTCGCCCGCTCCAACGTGCTGGAGGTACAGGACGGCGTGCTCACCGGTCGCATGGTGGACCAGCCCTGGGGCGACATCTGCGACGGCGAAGAAAAGCGCAAGATGCTGCTGGAAACTTGCAAACAGTTGGGCATCAGCCCGAAGCAGGCCATCGCCACGGGCGACGGTGCCAATGACCTGCCCATGATGGGCGAAGCCGGCCTGTCCGTGGCCTACCACGCCAAGCCCAAAGTGCGCGCGCAGGCGATGGTGGCCATCAACAGCGGCGGGTTGGACCGGCTGCTGGACGTGCTCAAATGAACCGCAGCATGTCCTGTCATGAACGTCGATAAACTTCGCCGCTGGCCCGGCCGCTGGCTGGCGCAACTGCGCCAAAACTGGAAATCGCACCTTGGCACACTGCTGATGTTCCTGCTGCTGTATGCCGGCATTCACGCCTGGCAAACCCGCAGCGTGCCCAGCGGGGTCGCCCCGACTTTCAGTGCGCCTGCCGCTGGCCCCCAGGCCGGCAGCGGCACCATTGACTTTGCCAGCTGGCGCGCGTCCCATCCCGGCCAGGCCGTGGCCCTGCATTTCTGGGCCGACTGGTGCCCCATCTGCCGCACCGAAGAAAACAGCGTCAGCCGCATCAGCCGCGACTGGCCAGTGCTCAGCGTGGCGATGCAGTCGGGCGATGCGGCGCGCGTGCAGGGCGTGCTGACGCGGCGCCAGCTTGACTGGCACACCGCCATCGACGTCGATGGACAGATTGCCAAACGCTTCGGCCTGGCCTCGGTCCCGGCTTTGGTGGTGGTCGACTCGCACGACCAGATCCGCTTCGCCGAGGTGGGTTACACCAGCGAAATCGGCATGCGACTGCGGCTATGGTGGGCGCAGACTTTCTGAGCCCAGTTTGATCTTTCAAGGTACATCGATGACACCCCAAGCCGTACTGAACCAGCCGCTCACCCTGCCCCATGGCACGGTGATCAAGAACCGTCTGCTCAAGTCGGCCATGTCGGAGGCGCTGGGCGACCGCGACGGCGCCCCCACGCCCGAGCACACACGCCTGTACCAGGCCTGGGCCGATGGTGGCATTGGCTTGTGCATTACCGGCAATGTGATGATTGACCGCGGTGCGCTGGGCGAGCCGGGCAACGTGGTGATTGAAGACGATCGCCACATGGCGGCACTGCAGGCCTGGGCCAAGGCGGCCACCAGCCACGGCACGCAATGCTGGGTGGAACTCAACCACCCCGGCAAACAGGCCCCCAAAGGGCTCAACAAGGAAACCGTCGCGCCATCTGCAGTGCCGTTTCGCGCCGACATGAAAGCCTTCTTTGCCACGCCCCGCGAGTTGAAGCCGGCCGAGGTGCGCGCGCTGATCCAGCGCTATGGCAAGGCTGCCGGCATCGTGCAGCAAGCGGGCTTCTCGGGTGTGCAAATCCACGGCGCCCACGGCTACCTGGTCAGCCAGTTCTTGTCGCCCCACCACAACTGCCGCACTGACGACTGGGGCGGCACCCCGGCCAAGCGCCGCCGCTTTGTGCTGGAGGTCTATCGCGCCATGCGCAAGGCCGTCGGCCCGGACTTCCCCATAGGCATCAAGCTCAACTCAGCCGACTTCCAGCGCGGTGGCTTTACTGAAGAAGAGTCCCTGGACACCATTCGCGCACTGGCCGACGCCAGCATCGACCTGATCGAAATCTCCGGCGGCACCTATGAAGCACCGGCCATGACGGGCGTGAAGATCAACAAGGAACCGGTCAAGGAAAGCACCCGCCAGCGCGAGGCCTACTTTCTGGAGTTCGCCGAAAAGGCCAGAGCGGCCGTGAAGACCCCGCTGGTAGTCACCGGCGGTTTTCGCACCGCCCGGGGCATGGCCGAGGCGATTCAATCGGGTGCTGTGGACATGGTGGGCCTGGCGCGCATGCTGGCCATTGAGCCGGACGCGCCCAAGCGGCTGCTGGCAGGCAAGAAACCTGTGCACCAGATCAAGCCCATCACCACCGGCATCAAGGCCATCGACAAGCTGGGCCTGCTGGAGATCAGCTGGTACACCGGGCAGCTCAAACGCATTGGCCGTGGGGAAGCACCCAAGCCCAACGAGTCGGGCCTGTGGGTGTTTGCCAAACAGGCCTGGCACATGGCGCTGGCCGGCAGGACGAAACGCCCGCCCACGAAACTGCGCGCCAGCTGATTGGGGCGGCAGCCCCTGCGCGGCGGGCTGGACATGACTGCAGATCGCAAACCAGTGCGCGGCTCTATGGCGGTGGAAGGGACTGGATGAGCAACCCGCTTAAGGCTGGAAGCCGACCTTCAGATTTCCGGATACCTGTCATTCAAACGTTCAACTTGAGGGGCTGCGAACAAGGGCGCGCAGCGCAGCGCTTGTGAGCAGTCTCCTCTAAGTTGTTGTTAGCTGCGCACACGACCTGGCGCGAAAAACATTCTTTCAACGCTGTCGAAGCGTTCCAACGCATCGCGCGCACCCAAAGCGATTAAGTCGTCAATGCGAGAGGAATCGTCAAGAGGGATTTGGTCGCCCGTCGTGCTTGTAACGCGGATGCAGTGATCCTCGCCCAACAGGAACTGCGTTGTGCCCCATGTGCCAGCCTGTTGTGCACTGCCAACCAATGCCGCTAGATCCCTGCCAAAATCCCAGTCAAGGACAATACTCCCCTGCGTCTGCGCTTGGCCGATCGTGAACGGCTTGTAGGTGGTACCAACGCTCAAGAGCTTCAAATCTTCCAAGCGTTTGCCGTATGACCTGACAGCTTCAGCTACGCCAACCAAGGCCGGGCAGTTTGCCCAGATACCGCCATCCATAAAGACTTGCTCCTCGCCATCTTTGCCCAGTGGAAGCGGAACGGCGGAAAAGTAAGTTGGTGCCGCCGAGGTGGCCAAAGCGACCATATAGGCTTTAAAGCGTTGGTGATCTGGACGAGTTGTCTTAAACAGGTGAGGTCCATCCCGGCTGGCGTTGTAAGAGACGATTACTAAGGGGCATTTTGAATGACCGAATGGCTCGTCGCTCAATTCCGACTTGAGCGCATTGAGAAGTTGTTCCTGGTCGTGTTTCGTTCCGACAAATAGCTGTTTGGCCGTCTGAACAAAGCTTGTGAGCCAACCAGTGCGTGGAAAGATATCCTCTCCCCTTTGCTTGTAGAACTCGACAAGTCTGGCTGGAGCGACACCTAGCCCGAGCCCGATCGCGATAATCCCACCTGTGGAAGTCCCCACGATGAGATCGAAATGATCCACGAGGGGAGCCCCAACCTTAGATTCAAGTGCCGCAAGGGCAGAAGCTGTGTAGGCACCTCTCACTCCACCCCCATCCAAACTGAGAATTCTGAAGATACTCATCGGTCGCCTCCTGTCTGGTTTCAAGCCGCTAACGAGGTTGTAAAAAAAACCGATTCCCACGCGCGCAGCTGTGGCGTTGCACCTTGCGCGGAACGATTGTCGGAATTTGGGCGTTCATGCCCACAGTGTGCCGCAATTCAGTCCGCTGCGCGTCCGATTGCGGTTCAAGGCCCTTTACAGCCTCCCTATCGGGCCATCCTCTGCCCCAGGTCCGTCTTTGCTAACTTCTCGATGTTGTGCACCATGCCGTACAGGTTCCACTGCGTGTTGACCTTGGTGCGACTTCTGTGGTTCAAGCGGGTCAAGCGCTTGTTGTGCCGGATGTTGCCAAACATCGGCTCCACCGTGCCAATGCGCTGGCTGTAGAGCTGCCTGCCCCTGGAGGAATCGATTGCCTGGCGCATGCGTTCGCTGGGGTTGGCTGGGTCTTTGGGCTTAGGTTCAAAGCGGGTGACCTGACGGCCCCGCCCATCATTGGGTTTGAGCGGACCTTTGAGGCACTGGCGGCTGAGTTCGCATGCATCGCAGTCCACCGCTTTGGCTGTGTACGTCTGGTAGTGCAAGCCCCTGGCACTGGTGTAGATGCTGCCCGAACTGGTCATCAACTTACTTGCAGGACAGGTGGCGGTGTTGTCGTCGTTGAACTCAAAGTCCTTGGGGCCAAAGCGCTTGACTTCTTTGGGCTGCCCTGTCGCTGTCTTCCCGGACAGCGGGTCGGGTTTGTCTTTGTATTTGGCTTGCTCCGCAAAGCGCTCGTCGCGGCTGCGCATCTGGTTGTCGGCAATCAGCGCGGGGATGTTGTGGTCTTTGAGATGCTGGATGTTGGCATCGCTGTGGTAGCCCGCGTCCGCTGTGATGAGGGTGTGGTCTTCCCGGTAGGGTTGGCTTTGCGCAATCATGGGCAAGAGCATGGCCTGCTCAGAACCTGAACCAATGACGTCGGCCGCCACAATGACTGGTGGCTGCTGTCCACCGCAGCCTGTGCCGCATAGCCCTGGATGACGCCTTTGCTGGTGGCCATCTTGGCGCTATCAGGGTCGGTGACGTTGACTTTAAGTTCCTGGCCTTTGCGGTTCTGGCGTTTGCTGCTGCTTGCCAGAAACTCCCGGGTGCGTGCTGTCTCTTTGCGCAGGGCCTCTAGCGCAGGACTACCCGCGTGGATCTATGACGGGATACAAACCTGCCAGCAGGTCCAATGGGTCGATGTCTTTGGGTGGCCGAAACTGTGGACTGATGAGATGCAAGTAGCGTCCGGTGGTAGCAATGTGGGTGTGGCCCAAGAGCTTTTGGATGGTGTA
>NZ_JAUSLE010000066.1 GCF_030646845.1 Rhodoferax sp.
GGCAAATTCCTCAGCGCTGCATTGGGTCAGGCCGGCTGTGCTTTGTTCGTTGCTGGACTCTGCTGTCAATGCCTGGCTGACCATGGCTTTGCCGGCCAGCTCGGGGTGGGCGCGAATGAGCGCCAGCTGGGCGTCGCGACCTGCACCGGCCACGGTGCGCGCCATGACGTGTTTCAGTTGCGCGAGCGAGGCAAACGGGCGCGCCTTCAGTGCTGCTTCTGCAATCCAGGGCGAATGTTCATACACGCCCTCCAGCAGCCGCGTGGCTTCCTCGCTGGGCGCGGCATTGAGTTGTTCAAGGGTCAGGGCCATGTTCGGTCTCACGCTAGTGCGGGTCGTTTGCCTGGTAAGGGTGGGTGGCTTTCCAGTGCCGGGCAATGTCAAGGCGCCGGCAGACCCAGACCCGGTCAAATTTCTCGATGTGGTCCAGAAAGCGCTGCAGCGCCGTGATGCGCCCGGGCCGCCCCAGCAGCCGGCAGTGCATGCCGACGCTCATCATTTTGGGTGATTCGGCGCCCTCCGCGTACAAGACGTCAAACGTGTCCTTGAGGTAGTGAAAGAACGGGTCGGCGTGGGAATAGCCCTGCGGCAGGGCAAAACGCATGTCGTTGCAGTCCAGGGTGTAGGGCACGATCAGTTGGGGCACGACGTCGCCATTGGTTTTTTTGACCTCCATCCAGAACGGCAGGTCGTCGCCGTAGTAGTCGCTGTCGTACTCGAAGCCGCCGTAGTCCGCCACCAGGCGGCGCGTGTTGGGGCTGTCGCGTCCGGTGTACCAGCCCAGGGCGCGTTCGCCGGTCATGCGGGTGATGATGTCCATGCCCCGCGCCATGTGCTCGCGCTCGGTGGCTTCGTCCAGGTGCTGGTAATGGATCCAGCGCCAGCCATGGCAGGCAATTTCATGGCCCAGCGCTTTCAGGGCCTGCACCAGTTCCGGATGGCGCTCCAGCGCCATGCTCACGCCAAACACCGTCAGTGGCAGCTGGCGTTTTTCGAACTCGCGCAGGATGCGCCACACGCCCGCGCGCGAGCCGTATTCGTAAATGCCCTCCATGCTGATGTGGCGCTCGGGAAAACTGGGCGGGTTGAACATCTCTGACAAAAACTGCTCGGAACCGGCATCGCCGTGCAGCACGCTGTTTTCGCCACCTTCTTCGTAGTTCAGGACAAACTGCACGGCGACGCGAGCCTGCCCCGGCCACTGGGCGTGCGGCGGCTTGGACCCGTAGCCGATGAGATCGCGCGGGTAGGGGAGGGTGCTGTCGTAGTTATGCATATTTTCAGGCCAGCGCCAGCGCCGGGGCGATGTCGACGTTGGGGGCTTTTCGGTCAAATGTCAGATTGGCCTCGACGTGGTGCAGGTGTTCGTCCATCAATTGCACCGCCAGGGCCTCGTCGCGGGCGGCCAGCGCCTTCACGATGGCGGCATGTTCTGTATGGGAGTGTTCGGCAGCGCTGGCGGACTGGTACATCAGGGTAATCAGCGAGCAGCGTGAAATCAGCTCCACCAGCATCTGCGCCAGCACATCGTTGCCCATGAGTTCCGCCATGCGCACATGAAAATCGCCGAGCAATTCGGTACGGCCAGGAACGTCGTCAAGCGCCACCGCTGATTTTTCTTGTGCCACATGCGCCTTGAGCGCTCGGATCATGGCTGGCGTGACTTGCCGCACAAAGGCCCGTGTCATCTCCGCTTCCAGCATGCGGCGCACGGTGAAGACCTGCCTGGCCTCTTCGACCGAGGGCGTCGCCACAAAGGCGCCCCGGGCGGGTTCCAGACGGATCAAGCGATTTTGCGATAACTGGAACAGGGCCTGTCGGACCAGGGTGCGGGAGACGCCAAATTGGTCGGCCACTTTTTGCTCGGACAGCTTGGTGCCGGGCTGAAGCTGGTGCGCCACGATGGCCTGGGTCAAGGCGTTCACGATGAAACTGGTGGTGGATGACTCCATGCAGTCATGATAGCTGCAATCCGAAAAAGTGTATACACTTTCAGTCGGCTACCGGTATTCTCAAGGTGGTCTTGCATTGACGAAGGACACGCCATGGGCTTGAGCACACACGTACTGGATACCATGCACGGCACGCCGGCGGCGGGCATGCGGGTTGCGCTTTTCACCACGGCGGGGGACACGGCCACCCTGGTCAAGGAGTTCGTGCTCAATCAGGATGGCCGCAACCCGGACGGTCTGCTGATTGACAACGACAGCCTCAAGTGCGGTACCTACCGGCTGGTGTTTGATGTGGCGGCTTACTTCAAGGCGTGCGGCGTGGCGCTGCCGGAGCCTAATTTTCTGGGCAAAGTGAGTCTGGATTTCGGCATAGCCCATGCGGACCAGCACTACCATGTGCCGCTGCTGGTCAGCCCCTGGAGCTATTCGACCTATCGCGGCTCATGAGTCTTTACAGCTGCCCCTCGGTCAGGGTGTCGAGTTGGAACAGGCCGCTCTTGTGCCACAGCCAGGTGTCGGTATAAGTCACCCGGCCCATGCGCGCAGGGGTCGGATAAGGTGCGGCCAGGCGGACGATACGTTCGATTTCCTTGACGACTTCGGGCGCATGGGTCGGGGCTCGCATCCAGTTGAGCTTCGTGACCCGGCCCTTGCCGTCGACGTCAACCTGCAGCACGCCAATGGCGTAGAGATTCGGCGGCATCTTGCCCTGATAAATTCGCTGGGTATTCTTCGCATACAGATGACTGGCGGCATCGCGCCGGTAGTCCCGTGGTGTGATCGCGCGCGAGACCGTGACCACAGGCGCTGGTCCGGCAGCTTGCTCTGCAGCAGACGGCGGCGCGTCGGGTACGGGTGCCGCGGCTGGGGGAGCCGTGGGCGTGGACGTGCAGCCCGCCATAAAGGCGACTACGCCGGCGGTAGCGGCCATCAAGGCTCGGCGGATAAGGAGTAATAGGTTCATGGTGCGTCTCTTCTGCTTATGTTATGGCTTATATGAGGTAATGGTAGCGTGACTACAAGGGAAAAGTTTTTTGCGCGCCTGGCGCTGGAAGAAGCCGTTTTGATCACGGTGCACGCGACCCGCGGCTCGGTGCCTCGGGAACAAGGGGCCTGGATGGCGGTTTTCAGTCAGGGCGCGGTGGGCACGATTGGCGGCGGGCACCTGGAGTTCGAGGCCACGGCGCAAGCGCGCGAACGCCTGCTCGGATTGCCGGGCGGCGAGGGCGAACCGGTGCAGCGTTTTGCGCTGGGCCCCTCCTTGGGCCAGTGCTGCGGTGGCGAGGTGCATCTTCGTTTCGAGCGGGTGAGCGCGGCGGACATCGCGCTGCTGCAGGCGCGCCTGGCCGCCAAGCTTTATCCGGTCGCCCTGTTTGGCGGTGGCCACGTCGGCCATGCCCTGGTGCGGGTACTGGCACCGTTGCCGCTGCAGGTGAGCTGGATTGACAGCCGCGATGAAGTCTTTCCGGTGGGCCTGCCTTCCAATGTCAGCTGCGAGCATTCCGACCCGGTGCAGGCGGCGGTGGCGCAGCTGGCGCCGCACAGCCGCGTGCTCATCATGAGCTTTAGCCATGCGGAGGACCTGGAGGTGGTGGCGGCTTGCTTGAAGCGCCAGCGCTTGCAGGCGGACTTGCCGTATGTCGGCTTGATTGGCAGCAAAACGAAGTGGGCCACTTTTCGCCACCGGCTGGAGGCGCGGGGTTTTACGCCGCAGGAGCTCGCTCACATCACCTGTCCAATCGGCATTCCCGGAATTGCCGGCAAGGAGCCCGAGGTGATCGCCGTGGCGGTGGCGGCACAGATATTGCAGACGCTGCCAGCGCACAGCGCGCGTCGCGGGCACACAAAAGGACAAGACTGATGGAAAGTTACTACCTCGACTGGGCCAACCTGCTGTTGCGCTGGGTGCACGTCATCACCGCCATTGCCTGGATTGGCTCGTCGTTTTACTTTGTCTTTCTCGACAGCAGTCTCACGCCGCCGGTCGATGAAGACCTGAAAAAACAGGGCGTCAGCGGTGAACTGTGGGCGGTGCACGGCGGCGGGTTTTATCACCCGGTCAAGTTCAATGTGGCGCCGTCGCAGCTGCCCAGTCACTTGCACTGGTTTTATTGGGAGAGTTACAGCACCTGGCTATCGGGTTTCGCGCTGTTCACGGTGTCCTATCTCTGGAGCGCCAGCACCTACCTGATAGACAAGTCGCGCATGGATTGGGCACCTGCCAGCGCGATCGCCGTGGCGCTGTCCTTCCTGGTGGTGTTCTGGCTGCTGTACGACCTGATTTGCCGGGTGTTCGGCCAGCGTAGACATGGCGACGCGATCGTGGGGGCGCTGGTGTTCGTGCTGGTGTGTATTGCGTCATGGCTGGCCTGCCACTGGTTTGCTGGCCGGGCGGCCTTTTTGCTGGTGGGTGCCATGCTGGCCACCACCATGAGCGCCAGCGTCTTTTTCTGGATCATTCCGGGGCAACGCAAGGTCGTGGCGGCGATCAAGGCGGGCGCGCCGGTGGACCCCATCCACGGCCAGCGCGGCAAGCAGCGCAGCGTGCACAACACCTATTTCACCCTGCCGGTGCTGTTTGCCATGCTCAGCGGCCACTACAGCTTTACCTACACGCACCCGCAGAACTGGCTGGTGCTGATTCTGATGATGTTCGCCGGCGCCGCCATTCGCCAGTTTTTTGTCATGCGCCACGGCTACAAATTGGGGCGCAATGGCAATCCGCTGGGCTATGCCTTGGTGGGGGTGCTGGCCATCGTGGCGGTGATCGTCTGGCTGAAGCCGGCGCCGCCCTCGGTCACCGGCAACAGCGCTATTAATTCAGTAGCTACTTCCGCATATCCGACGGGGGCTGCAGGCCAAAATGGCTATAAAGAAGTGCAGGCGGTGCTGGCGCGGCGCTGCTACCTGTGCCATGGCGAACAGGTGCAGATGAAGAACGTGCGGCTGGATTCACCGCAAAACCTCAGGCTTCACGCGCAGAACGTGTACCAGCAAGCGGTGGTGCTGAAGCTGATGCCGATGAACAACGCCACTGGCATCACCGATGCCGAGCGCTCGCTCATCAGGCAATGGTTTGAGGCGGGGGCCAAGACCGATTGAGCTACGTCCAATCAGCGGCCAGAATGCAATCTGCTACCCTGCATCAGCTCCGGGGCGAGGCCCTGGCTTTTAACCCAAAGGAGACAGAACATGAATAATTTGATGGCACGGCTTCTGGCCGGGATGCTCTTGGCGCTTGCCGCAGCGGGGGCGCTTGCGCAGCCGGTCGAGCTCGAAGGCGTGAAGCTCGAACCGGCGGTCCAGGTGGGCGCCACGACGCTGCAACTCAATGGCGCCGGCGTGCGCACACGGGTCATCTTCAAGGTCTACGTGGCCGGGCTGTATGTCCCCCAGAAGGCGGGCGACGCGGCGACGCTGCTGGCCCAAAAGGGCGCGCGCCGCATGGCCATCATCATGTTGCGCAACGTCGATGCGGAGACCTTTGCCGCAGCCCTGAATGACGGTTTGCGCAGCAACCACACCGAGGCGCAGTTCGTCGCCATGAAGGCGCAAATTGACGCCTTGAATGCAAACCTCAAGGCGGTGGGCGAGGTCAAGAAGGGTGACGTGATCCACTTCGAATTCGTGCCCGATGCGGGCACACGCGTAACGGTCAACGGACAGGTGCGCGGCAACGTGATCCCCGGCGAGGATTTCTTCACCTCGGTGCTGCGCATCTGGATCGGCGACAAGCCGGTTGACGGCAGCCTCAAGAAGGGGCTGGTCGGCGGGTAAGCCTTTCGTCAGTCCACCCGGGCGCCAGACGCCTTCACCAGCCCCTCATATTTGGAGCGCTCGCTGTTCATGAATGCGCCAAAGTCTTCTGGTGTGCTGGGCGCCGGTTCGGCCAGCAGGGTGGCAAAGCGGGTTTTTGTTTCTGGCGCATTGAGTGCCGCCACGAAGGCCTGATTGAGCCGGGCCACCACGTCTTTGGGTGTGGCCGCCGGCGCCACCAAGCCCCACCAGGTATCGATGGCAAAGCCCTTCAGGGTGTCCGCCACCGGCGGTGTGCCGGGCAAAGCGCTGACCCCCTTTAATGTGGTTACCGCAATGGCCTTGAGCTTGCCGGAGCGAATGTT
The DNA here is from genome assembly GCF_030646845.1 of Rhodoferax sp. Classification (GTDB taxonomy): domain Bacteria; phylum Pseudomonadota; class Gammaproteobacteria; order Burkholderiales; family Burkholderiaceae_C; genus Rhodoferax. The sequence goes on from NZ_JAUSLE010000066.1 coordinate 6,074, forward strand.
GGGGGCCGCAGTGGCCAGGTTGTCAAAGTTGAAATCCACCTGGCCGCTGAGCAGCGCCAGTTGCGCCGGGTTGCCACCGTTGTACGGAATGTGCACGGCGAAGATGCCGGCTTCTTTCTTGAACATTTCGCCGGCCAGGTGGCCTGCGCTGCCGTTGCCGCCGCTGCCATAGTTGAGCTTGGCCGGGTTGGCCCTGGCGTAGGCGATCAGGTCGCTCACGCTGCTGATCTTCAGGCGCTGGGCTGTCTCGGCGTTCATGACGAGCACGTTGGGTACCCGCACCATCTGGGTGATGGGGGCGAAGTCGGTCGCAGCGTTGTAGGGCATCTTGCCGTAAAGCCAGGGGTTGACGGCATGGGTGGCGGTGGCCGCGATGCCGATGGTGAGGCCGTCGGGGGCCGCTTTGGCCACCGCGTCAGCGCCGATGTTGCCGCCCGCACCTGGCCGGTTGTCGATGATGACCGGCCCCAGGGTGTCTCTGACGCGTTCCGCCAGCGCGCGTGCCGTGATGTCAATGGGACCACCGGCGGCGTAGGGCACGATCAGGCGAATCGGCTTGCCCTGGGCCTGTGCCAAGGGCGCGGTGGCAGAGGCGAGAACAGCAAGGGCGGCGGCGAGGAGTGTTTTGATATGCATAAAAATGGTTGGCGTGATTTCAGACTGCTGCTGCATCCCGGGCCTTGTCGGCTTCGGTGATGAAAGCGTCCGCATAGAACTCATCTTCGGGCAGGCCGGCCTGCGCGGTATAGGCGGCTTTGGCCGAATCCACCACGATGGGGGCACCGCAGGCATACACCTGGTAGCCAGACAGATCGGGCAGGTCGTGCAACACGGCCAGGTGCACAAAGCCGGTTCGGCCGGTCCAGCCATCTTCCGGCAGGGCATCCGAGACAACGGGGACATAGTGCAAATGGGGCATCTCGGTGACCTTGGTCTTGATCCATTCATCCATGTACAGGTCCGCCGGGCGGCGCGCGCCCCAGTACAGCGTGACCGGGCGCGTGATGCCCTTGAATTGCATCTGTTCGATCATCGCCTTGATGGGGGCAAACCCGGTGCCGGAGGCCAGCATCACGATGGGCTTGCTGCTGTCTTCGCGCAAATAGAAACTGCCATAAGGTCCCTCCACACGCAGGATTTCCTTTTCCTTCATGGTGGTGAACACCTGGTCGGTAAATTTGCCGCCCGGCATGTGGCGGATGTGAAGCTCCAGTCCGCCGCCTGCTGCCAGCGTGTGGGGCGCGTTCGCCATGGAGTAGCTGCGCCGCGCGCCATCGCGCAGGATGAACTCCACATACTGGCCGGCGTGGTAGGTGAAGTTGTCGTTGGCCGGCAACTGCAGCTTGAGCAACATCACATCGAGGGACTTTCTTTCCATCACGCTCACCCGCGTCGGCATCTTCTTGATTGGAAGCGCGCCCTCAGACGTGACCTGGCGCGACTCCAGCACCACGTCGCTGTGCGGCACGCCACAGCAGGTGAGCACAAAGCCGTTCGCTTCTTCCTCGGCGCTCAACGCCTTGCTCTGGTGCGGCCCGTGCACCACAATGCCTTCGAGCTTCCTGCACTTGCAGGAGCCACAGGCGCCGTCCTTGCAGCCATAGGGCAAGCCAATCCCGGCGCGAATGCCCGCGGCCAGAATCGCTTCTCCGGGGCTGGTCGTGAAGGCGCGACCGCTGGGTTGCACCGTGATCTGGAAGCCTTGCGTCCCGGTTTCGCTGCTCGTCATGATTTCTGTATCCTTGGGCTGTGTTGCATTACTGGTCAGTCCCCGATTTTGCCCTCAAACCAAAGCCCCCATACCAGCCTGTACGCCACCCGTCCAGGTGCCTTGCCGGCCCGCTTTCGCCGCGCCCGTGTTTTGATCGTGGGCTGCGGCGATGTCGGCCTGCGGGTGGCCCATGCGCTGTCGGGTCGGGTGCGACTGCTGGCGCTGACGTCAACTGCTGATCGCACCGCCGAATTGCGCTCGCAGGGCATCACGCCCCTGGCCGGCAACCTGGACTCACCGGCCTCGTTGCGCCGGCTGGCCGGGCTGGCGACCCGCGTGCTGCACCTGGCGCCGCCACCGGGTGAGGGCTGGTCTGATCCCCGCACCCTGGCGTTGACCCGCGCCTTGCGCCTGCGCAGCCTGCCGGACGCCATGGTCTATGGCTCCACCAGTGGTGTGTATGGCGACTGTCAGGGTGAGGTTGCTATGGAAACGAGAGCGCCTCACCCAGATACAACGAGGGCCAGGAGGCGAATTGATGCTGAGGCTTGGGTGCGATTTTTTGGCCGGGCCGCGCAGGTGCGCAGCAGCATTCTGCGCATTCCCGGCATCTACGCGCCTGACCGTGCCGGCGGCACGCCGCAACCGCGCCTGCTCAAGGGCACGCCCGTGCTGCAGGCGGCGGATGACGTCTATACCAACCACATTCACGCCGACGATCTGGCGCGGGCCTGCATTGCTGCGCTGTGGCGCGGCAAGCCGCAGCGCATCTACAACGTGAATGACGACACCTGCCTCAAGATGGGCGACTACTTTGATCTCGCAGCCGATCTGTACGGTTTGCCGCGTCCGCCGCGCGTGGCGCGCAACACGGCCAGGGAACAGTTGCCCTTGATGCTGTTGAGCTTCATGAGCGAATCGCGCCGCATGGACAACACGCGCCTGAAACGTGAGCTGCGGCTGCAGTTGCGCTATCCGACGGTCGACGTCGGTTTGTTGTCCCCGGTGCCCGGGGTGTGAGTCGAACCGGCACACACCGCCGCCGGTGCTGCCACAACTGGCGTTGCCAATCAGACGCCGCTGCGCGGCTGATCAATAAAAAGATATCGACACCCGCGCCCGGCAGCGTCGTCAGTTGCGCGAACACCGGCGTACCAATTTTTGCGAGTCCGTGCGCCAGCACACAGACTTTCCCGCCGCGCGGGCCAATACTGAGGTCTGCATCAAACTGAGTGTGTGAACGCGACCGCACAGCGAGTCAGCGCCAGCACCGACAAGGGATCGTCGATTTCAGCGGCGGTTTTTCGGACCCGATTTTTAAAGAGTGAAACAAATGAACAAATTCAAAAGCAATTCCAGAGTGCAGCCATGGTTCATGGCGGCACTTCTGAGCGCTGCAATCGCAGGCTGCGGCGGCGGACAAGATCCGATCCTGGGAACCGGCGCGGGCAGTGGCATCAGTGCAACTGCACCCGCGCCGACGGCCACATCCTTTGGTGCGCCTTCGCTCGCGAGGTTCGGTATCTTTGGGGGCACGGCGGGAATGACCAACATGGGTATCAACACCGTGATCACCGGCAGTGGCATCGGCAACACGGCCGATATCGGCACCATGGCGACGGGTACTTCGTCGGTGACTGGATTTCATGATTCGAACGGCGACATCTACACGGAAACGGGAGCCAATATCGGGAATGTGACCGGGAAAATCTACACCTGCACCACGTCCACAACGGGCCCAACGTCCGCCGTTGTAAATGCCGCCTCTTGTACCGCTGCAACCAACGCCCGGGCTGATGTGCTGGCTGCCTATAACGACCTGGTCGCGCAACCGGCTGGACCCAATCCGGGTGCCGGCAACCTGGCCAACCTCACGCTCGCGCCGGGTGTGTACACCGCAGCAGCGGGATCGTTCAAGATGGAGGGCGGCGATCTGACCCTGGATGCGAAGGGCGACGCCAATGCGGTCTGGGTGTTCCAGATGGCGACCACGCTCACCGTGGGCGGTCCGGGAGCGGCTTTCCCCCAGAGCGTGATTCTGGCGGGAGGCGCCCAAGCCAAGAACGTCTATTGGCAGGTCGGCAGTGCCGCGACGATCAACGCAGGAGGCGGCGGGACCATGGTTGGGACCATCATTTCCCAGGCGGGCGTTACGTTCTCCACCGCCGGCAACGCGGCGCTGACCACACTGAACGGGCGGGCCTTGTCCCTGAATGCCTCGGTGACGCTGGTCAACACGGTCATCAACGTGCCGGCCCCTTAAAGCTTGAAGCATCCTCAAATCCTCCTGGAGAAAAAAATGAATCTTAAAAAAGCATCAGGGACGCTGAGCCTGGTCGCCCTGGCTGTCATCGCCAGTCCCTTCGCCATCGCGGACGATTCCGGCTGGTACGGCGGCGCCAACATTGGGCAGTCCAAAGCCACCATTGACGACGCGCGGATCACGAGCAGCCTGCTTGGCAGTGGTTTCAGCGGGGTCTCCATCGCCGATGAAAACCGCGATCTCGGTTACAAGATATTCGGTGGCTACCAGTTCAACAAGAATTTTGCCCTTGAAGGCGGTTACTTCGATCTGGGCAAATTTGGATTCATGGCCACCACAACACCTGCAGGAACCTTGAGCGGCAATATCAGGCTGAAGGGATTGAACCTGGACGCAGTCGGCATTCTGCCGGTCACCGAAAAATTCTCCGTATTCGGCCGCATCGGCGCGAACTATGCACAAGCCACGGACTCCTTTGCGGGAACCGGCGCAGTCAGGGTGCTCAATCCCAACCCCAGCACGCGTGAGACCAACCTCAAGTTGGGTGTGGGCCTTCAGTACGCGTTGACCGAATCGCTGGCCATGCGCGCCGAGGTGGAGCGCTACCGCATCAACGACGCCGTTGGCAACAAAGGGGACGTAGACCTCGTTTCGGTTGGCCTGGTCTATCGCTTTGGCGCCAAGACGCCGGCGCCGGCCCCGCGCGCGGCCGTGATGCCCGAACCGGTTGTTGTTGCGGCCGCACCTCCAGTGCCGGCTGTGGCGCCACCGCCACCTCCTGCTGCGCCACCCATGCCGACGAAGGTGACCTTTTCCGCCGATTCGCTTTTCGATTTCGACAAAGCGACCATGAAGCCTGCGGGCAAGCAGGCCCTCGACAAGTTCGCGGCAGACCTGAAGGGGGTCAACTTTGACGTCATCACCGTGACGGGACACAGTGACCGGATCGGTTCGCACGCCTACAACATGAAGCTTTCGACGCATCGTGCCGAAGCGGTTAGCGCCTATCTGGTCGAATCTGCAGGGATCCCGGCCGGCAAGATCGCGGTCAAAGGCGTGAACGGCGCAGATCCTGTGACGAAGCCAGCTGATTGCGTCGGCAAGAAGGCAACCAAGGAACTGATCGCCTGCCTGCAGCCTGATCGCCGCGTGGAAATCGAAGTCTCCGGCACGAAGTAAGGCGCTCGCCGGTTAGCATTGGCAGACGAGCAACCGGCGGGATGATATTTTGAACAGAAGCGACAGCGACGATAACAAGTCGGTAGCCCTCTATTGGGATTTTGAGAATCTCCACGCGAGTCTTGTCGAAGCGCGGCAGGGAGAAGGCTCCTACAACAAACCGGATGGACGGTTCAAGGCGCAGGAGCCGCTCATGGACGTTCAGGCCATTGTCGAACTGGCCGCGTCTTTCGGACCGATTGCCATCAACCGGGCGTATTGCAACTGGCAGTACTTCGGTCGTTACCGGGACGCCTTGCTCCAGGGTGCGGTTGAACTCATCCAGCTGTTCTCACCCGGCGCATCGGCAAAGAACGGTGCTGACATCAAGCTGTGTCTTGACGCCGTGGAGGACATCAGCCGCTTTGGCCATATCGGCACTGTCGTGATCGTTGGGGGCGACAGCGACTTCATGCCGGTGTCCCAGAAGATCAAGGCCGCAGGCCGCACGCTGATCGGCGTGGGTGCCCGCAAGTCGACCAACCGGCACTGGGCCAAGAGTTGCCACGAGTTTCGTTATTATGAAAACTTGGTGGAAGCGCCGGCGGCAGCAGACCTTGCGCAATCCAATGCCCAGACGTCGGCAGCATCACCAGAACCCCTGAGTTCCGCCGCCGAAATGTTCAAGCGCGCCATCCGTCTGCTGACCGAAACCAAGGGCGATTACTGGGTCAGCGAAGCATCCATCTGGCACATGATGAAACGGCTTGACCCGACCTTTGATACCAGGGACCATGGTTACGCCAACTTCCCGGTCATGCTGGAATCACTTGATTCCCTGGTCGAGGTTCGTCAAGGCGACTCTGAGCTGCTTGTCAGGTTGCGCTGACCTCACTTCACATTGCACTCGCGCCGCAGCAGGGCTAGCGCGTCTTTCAACTCGTAGTCAAAATCGCTTTGCAGCGTGTTCTGCGCATCGTCCATGAAGTTGATCCACAACTGGCTGTAGTCTTCCTGGTGCTGCGCCGGCGCCTGGTTCAGGATGTACTGGTTGACCAAGTCCTGTTTCAGCCCTGCCTTTCGAATCTTGCGAATCAACGCGGCTGCGCCTTTTTCGGTCAGTAGCGTTTTGGGGGCGACACCCGCGGCCACGGACAGGAACAGCGTGAGCAGCGAGCTGTCGTCGCTGTGCCCCCCTGTGGCTTTGTTCCAGGTGTCGGACGCCGAACGGTCATGGTGATCCACTTCGCTCAGGCTGTCCTCAACCCAGAAATACCGGCCCATGAACGCAGGCGTCTGGTCAAACAGTTTTCTGGTGGGCAGCGTGGCGTCAAGAATCTTCGGCAGATCTGCGACGACGGACTGCCGCACTGCCTCGACAACGGCCTTGAATTGGTCCGGCAGGTTTTTCGGTATCGTGACCGCAAAGACTGCCGGTCCGGCGCTCGCCTTGTTGGCGGCCTTGGAGGTGCCTTTGACGACAGCAGGGGCCGATCCGTGCTTCTTGCGTAGCGCGGCAATCATCTTCTCAAACGCGACCCAATCGGGCATTTCAGTGCGTTTGGTGGCCAGCACCAACAAAGCCGTCCGGATGACCGCTTCGGCATCCTTGCCGGCGTCTTCGAGTTCGGCGGTATCCATACCCAGCGTGTCGGCCAGCCAGATGGCCGCATCGATGATTTGTGCTACCTCGCTGCGTTTGGCGAATTCGGCCTGGTAGTCGGCCAGGCTTCGCAGTGACCACCTGGCCAGCAGCGGAATGTGGTCGTCGGTGAAGCCGCCGTGCTCATTCATGCCGAAATGGCTGTTTTGCGGCATGGCGATCATGCCTTTCAGCATGTCCGAGCCGCCTTTGGATCGGGACAAAAATGAATGATCGCGCAGCGACTCGGCCGCTTGACGCAAGTCGCCCTTGCTGGTGCTTTCAAGGTAGAGGCTGACCAGATTGACGATTCTGTCTTTCGCTTTTTCCAGCTCTGGGCGCAGAAACTCGCTGCCAAAGTAGCGCGCTATCTGCACCATGCCTTTGGGGGCATCCGTGCAAATAGCATCGAGTTTTTGCTGGTCGAGGATGCCGTTTTGCACGCCAAACACCAGCGCCTTTTCAAAGAACGGGCGAGCATCGTAGAGCGAGATTGAAGACTGGTCGGCTGAATGTGGCGTTGTCATCGTGGCGAAATGTTGCGGATGGGGCTCGGCAGGGCAAGCCGCCTTCAGATCGCCGATTCCTCGTCCGACTCGCGCGCCGCTGGCGTGGCTTTGCCGCGGTCGGTGTCGCCGGTTTCGACCTTGCCGTCATCTTCTTCGGTTTCATCTTCTTCCAGCCCCAAGTCGTGGGCACGGGCTTTGGCGCGCAGCACGATCAGCATTTCAATGAACAGGTCGGGGCACTCGTGGCGCAATATCCACGCGAGTTCCATCCAGTCATGGTCGGCCACTTCGTCCTGTTCAATGCGCGGTTTCACGTAGGCCGAGGCCAGCAGCGCCGTCTCAGTGAGCATCTCGCCGTCATCTTCCACCGTGTCAAAGGTGCCAGTGCGGGCAAACGCCTCGACGCGGCTCCATTTCTCTGAAAAATAATCGGCCAGCGCTTCACTGCCACCTTCCAGATCGCCCATTGCGTTCAGGAATTCAACCGGATCAGCGTCTTCCCTGAAGATGATCGAATTGACCATGCCGCGCAGATGCGTGCGGGTCAAGTCCTTGTATTGCTTTTCGATCACCACGGCCCGGGCGAACTGCGCCGGTGTGACCATGAGGTTGATCACTGATTCCTTGGAGTCGTCGTATTCGCGGATGACGGCCAGGATGTCCTTGGGCGGCAACTGGTCCAGCACCACCATCAGCGCGGCATCGCCTTCGGTGTCGGCCAGTTCGACCAGGGCCGACTCGGCGCCGACAATGTCTCCAGCAGCAATCAGGCTTTGGGTTTTTGCGATCAGGGCAAGGTGGTTCATCAAGGCTTCCAGTTCAACTTATCGGTCTTTACGGTCAAAACCCTGTTCGACCATCCAGTCAGCGCCGGCTTCTTCGCGAGCGCGGGCATCACGCTCTTCTTCGGCGTCAAACTCGTCCAGAGGCTCGTCGCCCTCATCGTCGTCGGCACCATCGTCCGTGTCGGTGTCCTTCGTGACGGCTGGCGCCGCATCAGGCTTGCCGTACATGTACTCCAGACCCGCGGCCACGGTCAAAAACCACGCGCCCATGGGCTCTTTCAGGATGATCTGCGTCAAGTCCTGCGCCCACGGGGTCATCTGTGCCGCGTCGGCCAGGGTGTCCCAGTCCGGAAATTCATCTGATTCGTGCGTCAGCAGGTGATCCATCACCGCTGGCAAGCGGAAGCGAAAGCCCTGGTGGAATATCACTGCCACCATCTCGGGGCTGAGCTCGATCATCTGGAGTAGAAAACCGAGTTCCTGGCGTCTTTCGGTCAAGCGCTGGCGCAGCACGTCCCGTCCTTCGGAGTCAAACGTCAAGTCATCCATTTCAGACTGGTAGGCCGAACGTAGCTGGAGGAAGAAGGGGGAAATTCTCATGTCACCTGTGCTTTAAAGTAATTGGTTGAAGTAGTTTTGCCAGATATCGCGCGCCGTATCGATCGGACTGTCGAGCAGATTGCGGCGGCGGTTGTCGTCGTAAGCCTGACGTTTTGCCTCATCGGAGAGGACTTCGTAGGCTTCCTGCACGGCCCGAAAGCGCTGCGCCGCGTCGGCAGCGGCGTTCCTGTCAGGGTGGTGCAGCGACGCTTTTTGGCGAAACGCCTTTTTGACATCGGCCAGCGTCGCGTCGCTGCCAAGTCCAAGGGTCGCGTAATGGTCCATGCGTGCCTGTCAATATCCAGTTTCTTGGAGTGGCAAGGTCCGGTTTGGTTCAACTGTTCTGTCGCCCTTTCGCACCCAGGACAGGTTGCGAGTTCGACGGAAGAAGTTTTTGCCTGAAAGAGTCGTAGGCGAAGCAGAGGTCATTTGTGGCAATGAACCTGGCCTGCGAACTCAACTTTGATGGTCTGAAAGCTATGGTGCCCGGGGCCGGACTCGAACCGGCACGCCTTGCGGCGGGGGATTTTGAGTCCCCTGAGTCTACCAATTTCACCACCCGGGCAGGCTTTCAGCGAAGAGTGGAATTATGGCACAGTGTGGGCTATGAAATACCCAACCATTGAAGATTCGATCGGAAAAACGCCGCTGGTGCGGCTGCAACGCATCGGAGCGGCAGAAAATTCCACTCGCGGCAACGTGATCCTGGGCAAGCTGGAAGGCAATAACCCGGCCGGTTCGGTGAAAGACCGCCCGGCCTTGTCGATGATCCGGCGCGCCGAGGAACGAGGGGACATCAAGCCGGGCGACACGCTGATCGAGGCGACCTCCGGCAACACGGGCATTGCGCTGGCCATGGCCGCGGCCATCAAGGGCTACCGCATGATCCTGATCATGCCGGAGGACCTGTCCATTGAGCGTGCCCAAACCATGAAAGCGTTTGGCGCGGAACTGATCCTCACGCCCAAGAGCGGCGGCATCGAGTATTCGCGGGACCTGGCCGAGCAGATGCAGCGCGACGGCAAAGGGCACGTGCTGGACCAGTTCGCCAATGCGGACAACCCGCGCGTCCATTTCGAGACCACAGGCCCGGAAATCTGGGCCGATACCAAGGGCCAGATCACCCATTTCGTGAGCGCCATGGGCACCACCGGCACCATCACAGGGGTGTCGCAGTTTCTGAAAAAAAAGAATCCGGCGATTCAGATCATTGGTGTCCAGCCCAACGAAGGGTCACGCATTCCCGGCATCCGGAAGTGGCCACAGGAATATCTGCCAAAAATTTACAACCCCGCCAATGTGGACGAATTGATGTATGTCAGCCAGGAGACGGCCGAAGAGATGTGCCGCCGACTGGCGCGGGAAGAGGGTATTTTTGCCGGCATTTCAGCGGCGGGCGCCTGCTGGGTGGCGCAGGAGATTGCCAGGCGCGAAACCAAAGCGACCATTGTCTTTATCGTCTGCGACCGCGGCGACCGCTATCTTTCGACCGGTGTTTTTCCCGCCTGATTCAGATAAAAATGCCCTATAGCCCTCGTGGAATATGCGCGAGCAGCTATCTAATTCATAGCGTACAGGTTTTCTCATGACTCATGCTTTCAAATTCTGCCCCCAGTGCGCGACGCCCCTGGAGTTCATTGCCCAGCTCGAGGACGGCGGTGAAAAAGAGCGCCTGCGCTGCGTGGCTTGCGGTTACACCCACTGGAACAATCCCACGCCGGTGTTGGCGGCCGTGATTGAGTACGAAGGAAAAATACTGCTGGCGCAGAACGCGGCCTGGTCGGGCAAGATGTTTGCGCTGATCACCGGCTTCATGGAAGCGGGTGAGACGCCGCAAGGCGGCATCGCCCGCGAAATCGCGGAAGAAACCAGTCTGGAAGCCACCGAGTTGAACCTGATCGGCGTCTACGATTTTCAGCGCATGAACCAGATCATCATTGCCTACCACGCCGTCTGCCAGGGTGAGGTGAAGCTCTCCCCCGAGTTGGTGGACTACCGGCTCTTTGACTTTGACAAGGTGAAGTGCTGGCCCGCCGGCACCGGGTATGCGCTGGCCGACTGGCTGCGCTCGCGTGGGCATGAGCCGCAATTCGTCGAACTTCCCAAACGCCGCTGAGATGACCCCCACGCTTGCCACTTCGTGTGCTGTGCTGCCCCACTAGGGGGCTGATCCGTCTTGGGGCGGCCCGGCGCCGGATTCACACCAAGGCCTCTAAAATCGTCCCAATTCCAAGGAAATCTGATGCAAATTGACAAAGAGGTCGATGCCCGTGGCCTGAACTGCCCGCTGCCCATCCTGAAAGCCAAGAAGGCGCTGGCCGACATGCAAAGCGGTCAGACGTTGCGGGTGTTCGCCACGGACGCCGGTTCCATGCGTGATTTCCAGGCCTTTGCCAAGCAAACCGGCAATGAACTGGTGGAGCAGCAGGCCGTGGGCGACGACTTCATTCACGTGATGCGTCGCCGCTAAGGTGAAATTCAGGCCGGCTCCCCGGCCTGCGTCATGCCTTATCCCAAACGAGCCAGCTGATCCTTCAACTTGGCGAGGGTGGCGACAAAATCTGCCATCCGCTTGCGCTCCAGGTCAATCACGGCCGCGGGCGCTCTGGCGACAAAAGCCTCGTTGCCGAGCTTGCCTTCGGTCTTGGTAATTTCGCCTTCCAGCCGCGCCGCTTCTTTGCCCAATCGCAGCTTTTCAGCGGCGACGTCAATTTCCATAAACAGGCAGATGCGTGCTTCGCCCACCACCGCCACGGGCGCGGCCTGTGCAGCGGCGGCCCAGGCGGCTTCGTCGTCAAACACGCGCACCTCATTGAGTTTGGCCAGCGCCTGCAGTACCGGTGCCGATTGCTTCAGGAAGGCGGCTTCACTCGCCTGGGTGGCGATCACGAACAGGGGCAGGCGGGTCGCGGGTGACACGCTCATCTCACCGCGCAGATTGCGGCAGGCATCCACCAGCTGCTTGAGTTTGTCTACGTACGCGATGGATGTTTCATCGATGCGCTCGTGCTGTGCCTGAGGATAAACGGCGATCGAGACGGACTCACCGGCACGCCCGGCGACCGGCGCCACTTTTTGCCACAACTCTTCGGTCACAAACGGAATGACCGGATGCGCCAGCCGCAGGATGGTCTCCAAAGTGCGAATCAGGGTGCGGCGCGTCGCCCGTTGTTGCGCCAGACCTGTCTGCACGTCCGGGTTGTCTCTGCCTTGCTGGATCTGGACCTTGGCGATTTCCAGATACCAGTCGCAGAACTCGTTCCAGACGAAGTCGTAGATCGTGCTGGCGACGTTGTCCAGGCGGTATTCTTCAAAGCCCTTGGCGACATCGGCTTCGACGCGCTGCAGCAGCGAGACGATCCAGCGGTCGGCCGGGCTGAAGCTAAGGTACCCGTGCGCGGCGCCACCGACGGCACATTCTTCCCTGGTGTGCTCATTCAGGCCGCAGTCCTGGCCTTCGCAATTCATCAGCACAAAGCGGCTGGCGTTCCACAGCTTGTTGCAGAAGTTGCGATAGCCTTCGCAGCGCTTGGCATCGAAATTGATGCTGCGACCCAGGGAGGCGAGCGATGCAAAGGTGAAGCGCAGGGCATCGGCGCCGAAGGCCGGAATGCCGGTGGGGAATTCTTTTTCGGTGTTCTTGCGCACGGCGGGCGCTGTCTCGGGCTTGCGCAGACCTTCCGAGCGCTTGACCAGCAACTCGGGCAGGGCAATGCCGTCGATCAGGTCCACCGGGTCGAGCACATTGCCCTCAGACTTGCTCATCTTCTTGCCCTGGGCGTCGCGCACCAGGCCGTGGATGTAGACGTGTTTGAACGGTACCTTGCCGGTGAAGTGGGTGGTCATCATGATCATCCGGGCGACCCAGAAGCTGATGATGTCGTAGCCGGTGACCAATACGCTTGAGGGCAAGTAAAGATCGAAATCGCTGAGTGCCCCGCGCTGCGCCGCATCG
>NZ_JAUSLE010000071.1 GCF_030646845.1 Rhodoferax sp.
GGGCTATTTTCCTGCCAACCTGATTCCAGCGAACGACGCCACCATGCTCAAACCGTTTTATGAGCAAAACCCGAACTACCTCACTGCCGTCAAGCAACTGCCCGTGCTGACGGGCTGGTACGCATTCCCCGGAGAAAACGGACTCAAGATTACAGATGTCCTCAAGGACCGTCTGCAGACCGTGGTTTCGAAAGAGGCCCAACCCGAGGCCGCGCTGTCTGACATGACCAAAGCCGTGCAAGCTTTGCTGCCACGCTAATCAGGGGGCGAGTTGTGCTGAAATTCATCCACATCACGGATACACACCTCGTCGAGCAGGGGCACGCCCTTTATGGGCTGGACCCCTGCAAACGACTTGCGCGTTGCCTGGACAGTGTCATCCAGGACCACTCCGACGCCGCGTTGTGCGTGCTCACCGGGGACCTGGCCCATGTGGGCCACCGGGACGCCTATCGTCAATTGTCCGAGCAGTTGGGCCGCCTGCCGATGCCGGTCCTGCCCATCCTGGGCAACCATGACAACCGTGCCAATTTCCGCGAATTCTTTCCGCAGGTTCAGACTGACGCGAACGGATTCGTGCAGTATGAAGCGGCTATCGGTCAGTACCGAGGCATCTTCCTGGACACCAATGAGCCCGGTGTGAGTTACGGTGTGTTGTGCGAAAAACGCGCCCAATGGTTGGCCGACCGTCTGGCGGAGGATGAACGCCCCGTGTTGCTGTTCATGCATCACCCAGCCTTTGTCCTGGGCATTCCCTCCATGGACCGAATTGCGTTGCTGGAGACCAAGCCGTTTCGAGCGGCACTGGAAGGTCGCACCCATCGCATCAAGCACCTGTTCTTCGGACATATCCATCGCCCCATCTTCGGTAGCTGGCGTGGCATCCCGTTTTCAACGATGCGCGGCACCAACCACCAGGTGGCCCTGCGGCTGGATGACACCGGGGCGATTGCGGGCAGCCATGAACCGCCGCAGTACAGTGTCGTGCTGCTCAACAACGAGTCCGTCACAGTGCATGTGCATGATTTCCTGGACAGTAGCGATAGGTTTTGGTTGGGTGAATGAGCGCTCTTCGACTTTGGTATTGACAGCAAGCTGCGCGGTTGTGACTTGGTAGGTCTGCGTTGTTAATTTTGTTGCGCTCAGCAGGCCAGCCTTGGCCGGACTGTCGCCGAACATCTGGGCCGAGCGTTCCATGAGTTGCGCTTTCCCGTTCGCGATCTGGCTCGGCTGAACGTCAGACTGCTGCGCCAATTCCGCCAGCGTCTTCAACTTCAACTTCAACGTCAACCTGCTCAGAGCACGATCGCCGACACGCACGCAAAGTAGATCAGGAGGCTCAGGACGTCCTGCACGATCGTTGCCAACGGGCCGCTGCCGTAGGCCGGGTCGGACCCGACGCGGGCGAGCAGCCACGGCAGCAGCAGTCCCAGCACTGAGGCCAATGCGCTGGCCCCGGCCAGCGCGAGTGTGACGGCCACGGCCAGCCGCAGTTCGCCGAATACCAGCCACACCATCGGAAATGCCAGCAGCGCGAGCACCAGCCCGACCAGGAGACCGGTGCGCAGTTCCCCGCCAATGAGTCTGGCTAAGCCAAGATGGCTCAGCGACAGGCCGCGAACCGCGACGGCCTCGCTCTGTGTCCCGATGGCGTCGGCCAGGTAGACCAGTCCCGGCACGAAGAAGGCCAGCGCCGGCTTGGCCGCCAGCTCCGCCTCGAAGCGTGCGACAACGAAGGTGGCGACCATGCTGCCGCCGAGTCCGACGACAAGCCAGGGCAGCCGGTGGCGCGCACGGCGCATCGGCGGTTCCTCGATCGCCTCCCGCGCATGGTTCGACTCGCGCGTGATGCCGGCAAGGCGGTGCAGGTCTTCTACGTGTTCGCGACGCAGGATCGCCATCAGTTTGGCCGGGCCTACCACCCCGACCAGCCGGTCGGTCGAGTCGACGACCGGGACGGCGGCAACGCCATGGTGCAGCGCCATCGACGCCATCATTTCCTGGTCAGTGCCAGGCATGACGCGGGGTCCGTTGCGTCGCGTCGCCGCTGCGCTGATCTCGGCTTCGTCCGGCAACGCCAGCAATTCCGCTGCTGTCAAGGTGCCGAGCAGGCGTCCATCGGGGTCAATCACGCAGACCAGGTCCCAGGTTGTGCGCTGAAGATCGCGGATTCGCGAGCGAACCGCAACTGCTGTATCGCCGGGATGGGCCAGCACCGCTTGCGGGCCGACGTGGTCGACTGAGGTCTCTCGTGTCGGCTTGTGATGGTGCAGCATCATGACTGGGATCCATGGGACATCCGCCTGAAATGATGGCGGTTAACGTGCCAAGGCAGAATTGTACGATCGGATGAATCGCGCGGCGGGGCGGATCGTGGTTCTCTGGTTGTCACAGGTTTGTCATGTGGAGCGAGTAGGCTTTCAGAGCCCATGTCTATCGTTGCTCACCACACCGTCATCACGTCTCGCAACGGCGTCTGGGCCACGCTGCGCGTGCGCGGCTTGCTGCGCAACGCAACGCTGGCGAGTCGCCTGGAATCGGCAGGAGCCGATTCACTCGAAGTCCGGCTCGCCACCGGGTCGGTCCGCGTGAGACTCACAGCCGAGCGCGACGAGGCGTTCTGGACCGAATGGTTGTCTGTCACCGTCAAAGCGCATTCGGGTGGCAAGGCGCCGGTGTCCCCAGCACCGGCGGTACCACAGCGGCTTAAGGCCGCGCGGCGCCAACCGCGGACTGCCGCCAGCACGGCAGTTGACGCTGGGAGCGGGGCAGACACAGCCCACAGCGCACCGATCGACCGTCTGCTGGCGCAACTCGCCGGTAACAGGCCGATTGATGTCGAGCGCGGCCTATCAGTTGCCGAGGCGCAGGCCCGCCTGGCCCAAGACGGGCCGAACGAGATTCGTGACATCACCGGCCGCAGCACTTCGGAGATCCTGCTCGGGCAGTTCAAGTCGGTGCCGGTCGCATTGCTGGGTGGCTCGGCCGCTCTTGCACTTGGCACTCGCGCCTTCGCCGACGCCGGTGCCATCGGCGCCGTGCTGGCAGCCAACGCGACGCTGGGCTTCGTCACCGAACGTCGCGCCGAGGAGACTGTCTCCAGCCTGCGCAAGCTCGGACCCCGTCAGACCACGGTGCTGCGCGACGGCGCCACGGTCACGATTGACGCGCGCGAGGTGGTCGTAGGCGACGTGCTCGTGCTCAAGCCGGGCGAACCGGTGGCAGCCGACGCGCGGGTTGTCGAAGCGCATCGCCTGGCCACCAACGAGGCGGCTCTCACCGGTGAGAGCCTGCCGGTGCGCAAGGAGCCGATCGCCGCGCTGCCCGAAGACACCCCGCTCGGCGAGCGCCGTAACATGGTGTTCATGGGCACCGTGGTGTCGGGCGGTGCCGGCCTCGCAGTCGTGGTGGCCACGGCCGAGCATGCGGCGCTCGGACGCATCCGGCAACTCGCGCAGGGCACTGAGGCGCCCCGCACACAGCTGCAGCAGGAGCTTGACTCGCTCGGGAAGCGCCTGGCGATTGGCGCGGCGACGCTGTGCGTCGGCGTGTTCGCGCTCGGCGCGCTGCGCGGGCGGCCGCTGCTGCCGCTGCTGCGCACGGCCGTCTCACTGGGCGTGGCGGCGATTCCCGAAGGCCTGCCGACCGTGGCCACGAGCCTGCTCGCCGCTGGCGTGCGCTCGCTGCAGCAACGCCAGGTCTTCGCGCGCCGGCTCGATGCCATCGAGAACCTCGGTGCGGTCGACACCGTCTGCTTTGACAAGACCGGCACGCTGACGCAGAACCGCATGAGCGTGGCGTCGCTCACGGTCGGCGACGAACTGATCGTGCTCGAGGATCACGAGTCGCCGCCGACCTTGCCCGACGCCTGGCTGCGCGTGGCGGTGCTGTGCAACAGCGTCGAGCGCGTGAACGGTGATCCGGCAGGACCATGGCAAGGCTCGTCGACCGAGATCGCGCTGCTCGAATTCGCGGTCGAGCAGGGGGCGGACGCCGCGCAGCTGCGCCGCAGCCATGCGACGATGGGCGTGCGCCACCGGTCGGAGCACCACCCCTACATGGTGACGCTGCACGACTCGACCGAGCGTGGGCTACTAGTGGCCGTGAAGGGCCGGCCCGACGAGGTACTGGCGCGCTGTGAGACCTGGTTCGACGGCCAAGGCACGCAGCCGCTGAAGCCGGCGCAACGGCGCCGGCTGCTGCAACTCAACGACGAGATGGCCGTGCGCGGCGACCGTGTGCTCGCACTGGCCTTCCGCGAGCATCCGGATCGCAGCTTCGGCGAGACCGCCGGCCTGTGCTGGCTGGGCCTAGTGGGCCTGGCCGACCCGCTGCGCCCCGACTTGCCACAGATGGTGCAACGCTTCCGGGCTGCCGGCATCCGCCCGCTGATGATCACCGGCGACCAGCTCGGCACCGCCCAGGCGGTGGCCTTGCGCATTGGTCTGAACCACGGGCAGCCGATGGTCGACGCCGCACAACTGCCCGAATCGGCGGCACTGATCGCCGACGTGGCGGAACATGCCAGCGGCTTTGCCCGCACCAGCCCTGCCATGAAGCTTGAGATTGTGCGCGCGCTGCAGCAGCGAGGTCACGTCGTGGCGATGACCGGCGACGGCATCAACGACGGACCGGCTCTGAAGACCGCCGACGTCGGCGTCGCGATGGGTGTCACTGGAACCGACTTCGCGCACGCCATGTCCGATCTCGTGCTGCGCGACGACCACCCGGCGGCCATGCTGCAGGCCATCGAGCAGGGGCGAACCGCTTTCGTCAACATCAAGAAATCGGTGCGCTACCTGGTGGCCACGAACCTCAGCGAGTTGGCCGCCACGACGTTCGCCGTGGCGGCGGGGCTGCCCGAACCTTTCGATCCGCTGGCGCTGCTGTGGACCAACATTGTCACGGACATCTGGCCGGCGATTGCGCTCGGTCTGGAGCCGGCCGAGCCGGGCATCATGGAGCAGCCACCGGTGTCACTGCGAGGCGGGCTGCTTGAGCGCAGCGAATGGGGTGCAGTGGCCACCGACGCCAGCACGATGACGCTGGCCTCGCTCGCCAGCTTCGGCTACGGGTTGGCGCGCTATGGCGCCGGACCGCAGGCGCGCACACTCGCGTTCATGACGCTGACCTCGTCGCAACTGCTCTACGCGCTCGCGATGCGGTCCGGGCGACCGCTGCGCAGTGGCGGCCTGCAGCCGAACCCGATGCTGCATCGAGCCGTCGGCTGGAGTCTGGCGGCACAGGCCGGCACCGTGCTGCTGCCTTTCGCGCGCCGGGTGTTGCGCACCACCCCCATCGGCCCGATCGATGCGCTCGTGGTGGCCACGACTGCGGTTCTGCCGCTGCTCGCGCGCGAGCTGCTGAAGGAGCGCAGGCGATGAGCACCGCCGAGATACTGCACGAGACCCGACACCGGCTGCGCCTGGATGCAGGGCGGCACGCCGATCTGGACGCGCTCGTCGCCGGTCTCGCGGCGTTGTCCGGCGTGCATTCGGCCCGCGCCAATGCGACCTTGCACTGCGTCGTCGTGCAGCACGATGGCCGTCCCGAGACACGAGATAGCTTGCTCGCCCGCCTACGCAGCCCCGCGCAACAACCGCGGCGGCAGCGGATGCGCGCGCGCCAGCCGGCTGCCGCGGTGGCTGGGTGGACCCCGGCAGTTCTGGCCGTGACCGTGCCGGTGCTGCCTCAGGACTGGCGCCCTGGCGCCGCGCTCGGCGTGGTGGCGGCGCGGGTGCTGACGCAGGCCGGGCGGCTGCGTAGCGATCCAACCGCCGTGCTGCTCGACGCTGCCTCGCTGGTGTCGCTGGCGCTTAGCGGCCAGTCCATGGTGGTCTCGACCTCGGTGCTGCTGCGGCTGCTGTCCGAGCGCCTTTCTGCTCGTTTGGTGCGTGAGGCCGACGGCCTGCTCGACCACTTGCTGCCCACCGAGGCCACACAGTACACCGCGCTTCGAGAAAGTGATACCGACCCGAGTTGGTCGTGGTGGTCCTTGCGGTCGTTGCGCGCGGGTGATCGCGTTCGCCTCATCCCCGGTGATGTGGCGCCGGTCGACGGCTGCGTGGTCGACGGAACAGCCATGCTTGCGCCTGCGGCGCATCAAGTCCAGCCGCGTCCGGTAAGCCCGGGCGACCACGTCGCGGCGGGCGAACGGCTAAACGAAGGCCGGCTCGAACTGCGCGCTGAGGCCGACCCGGCGTCGTCACGCCTGGCGAAACTGCGCGCACAGGTGCAGCACGCCATTGGATCGCGTGACCCGGTCGGTCGGCTGGCGCCTGGCATCGAGCGGATGTTGTCGCTGCCGCTGACCGCGTCGGCGCTGGTGTTCGGACTGACGGGCGACACGGCGCGTGCGGCAGCCATGTTGCAGGCCGATCCGCAGCAGGGGCTGGACCTCGCATTGCCGCTGGCGCGCGAAGCGGCGCTTTACGCGCTGGCACGGCAGGGCTTGCTGACGGCCGGGCTCGAGGCCATCGAGCGCCTGGCGGTGGCGCGCACTCTCGTGCTGCAGGACACCGGCGTGCTGGCCACCGGACGCTGGACCATCGAGGCCGTGCATACCGAACCGGGCGGCGACAGCGAACGGGTGCGCGGCTGGCTCGCCGCCCTCGCGGACACGCCGCTCGAGGTGCTGGACAGGGCGAGCTTCCCGGACCGGGTAGTGCGGCAGTGGGTTCGCCATGGCGCCGTGCTGCGGATCGGCGAACACGAACTGCACCTCACGAGCCGGCACCGTCTGCAGCAGGTCTGGGGTCTGGCACTCGGCGATCGGCCGCCCTCCGCGGCGAGCGAGCCGCTGCGCCGGGAGTTGGCGGTCGTGGCCGCCGGCAGGGTCGTGGCGAGGGTGGTGCTCGCCAGCGCCTTGCGCGCTGGCGCACTCGACCGGCTGAACGAACTCACGACGTTGGGTTTCGACCGCGTGGCCGTGTTCGTCGAGGCTGATGGTGGGGGTGGCGAGTCAAAAGGTGCGGCTGCGGCTGGCGGCCGGGAAGGTCTCGAACGAATCAACGACGACCCCGGCAGCCGCTCAGACTGGCTCGCTGACGCGGTGCGCGACGGCTCGCCACTAGTGATGGTTCACACCGTGCTGCGTGATCTGGCGCCACCGGGTAGCCTGAGTCTGACCCCGATGGATGCTGACGCGGGTTCGCACGGGGTGCTGCTCGGCGACCCTCTGGCCAGCCTGATCGCGGCGCGGCGCGTGGCGCAGATCGTGCATCGACGCCTACGCCTGCAACAGGGCGCGGCCACGGCCGGGAACGCAGCACTGATGACCTCGGCAGCCCTGCGCTGGCTGCCTCCTATAGGCACGACACTGCTGCATCACGGTCTGGCATTGCTGTTGCTGTTGGACAGCCTTCGCATCCAGTCGGTCCGATCGCCGTCTGATCCCGTACGTCCGTTGCCACGGCGCAAGCCGAAGCAGCAGCGACATCGATCCACTGAAACAAATACTGCCAGGAGTGAAATCACATGAAGATCGAAGAAATTGCCCGCCCGGGCGTAATCGCACTGGGCGTTGTCGGCATTGCCGCCACCGCGCTGCTGGGCTTTGCCGCCGGCGCCGCGGTGGCGCGTGACCCGGAAGCCTTGCGCCGCACGGTCCGCCGCGTGGCGCGCGGCCTTGAACGTGCCACGTTGATGGCCGCGCAGGCCCGCGAACACGTCGGCGACCTGTGGGCGGAGGCGCGGGAGGATGCCATCGCCGAGGTCGATGCGGCCGATTTCGAACGCGCTGCCTCGAGCGCCGCGAAGGCGGCACCGGCCGCTGCTGCGCAGGCAGCGCCAGTCAAGGCGTCTCGAAAGGCTCCGGCAAGTCCCCGCAAAGCTCGCAAGTCGACTGCTCCTGTGACGCAAGCTGCTGCCAAGAATGCTGCCGGACAGGAGTGAACCTCAGCCGTCCCGATCCGGTGCGGTCGCCGGCATAGGGGCGTGAAGCCGCGCTTCCAGGCGCTGAAGAACGCTGCCTCGGGAATCTTTGCGTGACGATTTGCGTCGTCGGCCGAGTCGAGTTCGTGCCCAGGAAGTAAAAAAAAGAAATGATCGGACAATTCCAGGAGTCACACCATTTTGGATTGCGCCGGGCTGATTGACATAGCTCAACGCTCTGTCGATCTCTTCGGATGGGACCTCTTGATAGTGGGTTACCTCGGCCGCTTCGGGTGCGGGACAAATATACTGATCTTCTATCCGTCAGGACTTCAATTTTCCCTGAACTGCCGTTTTCATTATGGAGAAGCGCTATGTCCAAACGCCTTGACAACTTGAACCGTGTTTTTCTTGAATTGCGAGATCGTTATGGAAGCGATGATTCCGTAGTTTTGCAGGTGGAAGAAGAGCTCGCCACTTGCCAAGCTCTTGAGTCCCTTTATGAGGAAACTCGCCTGCCATTTGGCGAACGCCGTGTGGCTAAGCCATCATCGCGATTTTGGAGTTTCCGAGAGCGCAGAAATTATCGAGAGAGAAAAGCGGCGGCGCAAATTTGAGTGAACCCGAAAAGTGCAAAGGCGATCTACCTGAAATCTCCTTGGATTGCCTGCTTGTTGATATTCATACTCTTGAGCTCGAGGTATACGCGCCTACGTAATGAAGAATTTTCACAGTTGCCCCAACAGTCCCTTTTTGAGCCGTTCATCCACCGGGCGATCGCCCACAAAGATGGCGAGTACAGCATTGTAAAAATCGGCTCCTGCAATCGCCTTACCTTGGCTAACGCCATTGACAGTTAATGTAGTACCGAACCCCGGCACATAGTCAAAGTTGATAACGTCGCCTGTCACCGTAGCACCCGTGGCTACGATCAGACGCTCCAACTCGGCGATGCGACGATTCAGAGCGGCGAGTTCCGCCACGCTGGCATTTTCTCGAATGCCAGAAACAAGTGCGCTGTTGAAGTCGTCAGGGCCTGCACCTCGCAGCATACGAAGCTGCAGCCGTTTCGGCCCAAGCATGGCCGAGATTTCTTGAAGCGTAGATCCCTTTTCATTGAGGTAGAGGCCTGCCACGTAACCTTTGATGAAAAAAACGGCCCGCAGACCCAGGCCATTGAGCCGAAGTTCGCGGCTTCCTAATTTGATGTTGTCCTCAAAAGACTGCCCTTCAAGGGTAGCTGCGCTCAGGGATACTGCGGTCAAAGAGAAGATGCAGGCAACGGCCAGGTTGTTCAGTTTCATCAAACTCGCCGAGCCCATGGGCCCAATGTCGCCTTCTCAAACGCATCAAGTGTCACTGCAAAGTCTCGCCCAGCAAGCACAGAACTCTGAATGAGCCCCAATTGAACTGCCTTTGCGTATTGCTCTCGCGCTATATCGAAGGGTAGAGCAAGTGTGTTGGTTGTAGTTCGCCCGAATTCAGAAATGGTTTCCCCCAGACTTTGCACGAAATTCGAGTTTGATCGGAAAATTTCAGAATTCAATTTGACGCCGGGTAATGGCGCGGTAGTGAACTCGATGAGTTGAGACATTGTGTGCCTTTTCAATTGGAGTTCTGGCAGCATATCAGGGTTAACCTTCGTTCAAGATAGAAACGACTGCCATACGTCCCGTTGCACAGGTAGTGAATGGCGATCGAACGCAACGTGGAGCAAAGGCGCCGCGCCTTCAGAAATACGGCAACGGTCCTACGCAAGCGAATCGAATTATTCGCCGCATTACCACGTGCCTCTTCGAGTCGTATGAGCCCCCAAACCAAACTGGACGGCATCGGAAAGACCAACAAAGCGCAATTGGCAGAAATCCACTAGTTGGCGCGATCCATCAGCCAGTCCCGCACCTGACTGGCAACCCAGGGCCCGTCGTCCAGCGGCACATCGTGCCCGGCGCTGGTGTGGATACGCAGGGCGCACTGCCAATGCCTGGCCAGTGCCCTGGAGCATTCAACGCTGACCAGATGATCCTGTTCGCTGGCCAGGACCAATGTGGGGGCAGGCGGCTTGACTGCCGGCGCACGAAAGCGGGCGGCGGCAACCAGCTGTCGAAGC
Organism: Rhodoferax sp.; assembly: GCF_030646845.1. Lineage (GTDB taxonomy): Bacteria > Pseudomonadota > Gammaproteobacteria > Burkholderiales > Burkholderiaceae_C > Rhodoferax. The sequence continues at coordinate 9,983 of NZ_JAUSLE010000071.1, forward strand.
GCGCTCGCGCGTGCGACCGGATTAGTCTGCCGCAAGGCCAGCCAGAGCGGCAATACCGATTCATCAGCGCGATTGCTCGTCATCTGCAGCACCTTGCGCTCCCACACCTCAGGCCCTGCAGCCAGCAGAACCAGCTTCAACAGCGCGCCATAGTTGCCGGGCCGAAGGCGCTGATAAAACGGGCTGAACGGCCGCATGCTGGTGTTGATGAGCACATTGGCAGCCACCTCCTGCGGATACGCGTGCGCCCAAGCCACTGCCACCATGGCGCCCAGCGACATGGCCAGCACATGGTAGGGTGGCTTGATGTTGCGTGCCGCGAGCTCTGCACGACAGTGCACCACCATGTCTTGAACGCGCACAGGGCTGCGCTCCTGATTCAGCTGGCCGTTACCTGGCAGGTCCAGCGCGATCACCTGGCAGCCCGGCAGGGCGTGCTGAAACTGCTCGATGAAGTGACCCCAATGCCGGCTCTCCCGAGTAAGTCCGCGCAGAAATATCCAGGTGCTCATGGCGCGTCAATACCAGTCCTGCAGCGCCTGCGCATGGTGCTGGGCACGGGTTTCGGAGCCGGGTAGCCAAAGGCTGTGGCCGCAGGCTGCGCGCGACAGAAAGTCCAATAGCAGCTGGTGCTGGCGCAGCACCCGCTGCTGCCGGTGTTCAATTTGGGGATTGAATATGCCGTGCCGCGAGAACAACTGGCGCGGGTTTTTTTTCACCCACAGCCAGGAACCCATCTCCAGCGTGAGTGGCAGAAACACGCGCGCCTCCTGCGCACAGGATTGCAGGTACAAATGGTCCCACAGGTCACCGTGCGCCAGATACTGCAGGCTTTGTGGCTCGATGACATAGCGGTGGTGGCTGTGTGACTGGACAAAGATATTCCTGAGCGCGTGCATCTCTGCCAGGTGTGCGATGGGCGCACGCGTGTGCGCATAGGGAAACCAGATGCGATCCCGGCTGCCGAAGCCTGAATGACAGTCCACTGACAGGCTGAAGTCGCGCGTCAGCAACTCGGTTGTCACGACATCGCACACGGCCTGATTTTCGATTTCCATGGGTTTGGCCCTCGGGCCGCGGTACCAGGGCAAGCCGGCGCTGATCCGCTGCCCACCCACCAGAAAAGGGACTGGCTCCCGCGCTTCCACTGGTGCGTTGCGCATCAGGTCCACGCCGTTGGGATTGGCCCGTGTGCCAAGCGCCATGCCGCCGGGATTGACGATGGGCATGAAGACCAGGCGAACCGATTCGAGTTGCTTGTGTAGCGTGCTGTCCCATTGCAGGCGCATGACCAGGCTTTGCAGGTAGGCAATCACCACGCCGGCGCCAATGCGCTCCAGGCCATGAACGCCGCCGAAATAGCCCACTGCAGGTACCTCGCGCCCGGGATTT
>NZ_JAUSLE010000072.1 GCF_030646845.1 Rhodoferax sp.
GCCGGGCATGGCGTAGTTTTCATTGAGCAGCGTGATGTAGTAGTACACGTTGTCCTGCTTCTCCACCATGCGTTTGAGGCCATGGTGCAGGATGACGCCCACTTCGTGTGCAAAGGTCGGATCGTAGCTGATGCAGTTTGGAATCGTGCCCGCCATGATGTGGCTGTGTCCGTCTTCGTGCTGCAGGCCTTCGCCATTGAGCGTGGTGCGACCCGAAGTGCCGCCCAGCAGGAAGCCGCGCGCCTGCATGTCGCCGGCCGCCCAGGCCAGGTCACCCACGCGCTGGAAACCGAACATCGAGTAATACACATAGAACGGCACCATGATGCGGTTGTTGGTGCTGTAGCTGGTGGCGGCCGCAATCCAGCTGCTCATGCCGCCGGCCTCGTTGATGCCCTCTTGCAGGATCTGACCCTTGGTGTCTTCCTTGTAGTACATCACCTGGTCTTTGTCGACCGGGGTGTATTTCTGGCCTTCCGGGTTGTAGATTCCGATCTGGCGGAACAACCCTTCCATGCCGAAGGTACGCGCCTCGTCCACCAGGATCGGCACCACGCGGGGCCCCAGTGCCTGGTCACGCAGCAGCGTGGTCAAAAAGCGCACATAAGCCTGCGTGGTCGAGATCTCGCGGCCTTCGGCGGTCGGGTCGAGCACGGCCTTGAAGGTTTCCAGCGAGGGCACGGTGAATTGTTCGTCCGCTTTGGTGCGGCGGTGCGGCAGATAGCCGCCGAGCGCCTGGCGCCGCTCGTGCAGGTACTTCATCTCGGGCGTGTCGTCAGCCGGCTTGTAGAACGGCAGCTTGGACAGCTCGCTGTCCGGAATCGGAATGTTGAAGCGGTCGCGGAATATCTTGATGTCTTCATCGGTCAGCTTCTTGGTCTGGTGCACGGCGTTCTTGCCCTCGCCACTTTTGCCCATGCCAAAGCCTTTGACAGTCTTGATCAGCAGCACGGTGGGCTGGCCCTCATGCTTGACGGCGGCGTCGTAAGCGGCGTAGACCTTTTTCGGATCATGACCACCCCGGCGCAAGGCCCAGATTTCATCGTCGCTCATGTGCGCGACCATCTCCAGCGTCTTGGGATCACGGCCAAAGAAATGCTTGCGAACATAGGCGCCATCATTGGCCTTGAACGACTGGTAGTCACCGTCCAGCGTGTCCATCATCAGCTTGCGCAAGGCGCCGTCCTTGTCGCGCGCCAGCAGGGGATCCCACTCACTGCCCCACACCAGCTTGATGACGTTCCAGCCCGCACCGCGGAATTCGCCTTCAAGCTCCTGAATGATCTTGCCATTGCCGCGCACCGGCCCATCCAGGCGCTGCAGATTGCAGTTGATGACAAAAATGAGGTTGTCCAGCTTCTCGCGGGCCGCCAGACCGATGGCGCCGAGGGACTCCACCTCGTCCATCTCGCCGTCACCGCAAAACACCCAGACCTTGCGGTTGGCGGTGTCGGCAATGCCACGGGCGTGCAGATACTTCAAAAAGCGCGCCTGATAGATCGCCATCAAGGGGCCCAAGCCCATGGAGACGGTCGGGAATTGCCAGAACTCGGGCATCAGTTTCGGATGCGGGTAACTGGACAGGCCATTGCCACCCACTTCCTGGCGGAAATTGAGCAACTGCTCTTCCGTCAAACGCCCTTCCAGATAGGCCCGGGCATAAACGCCGGGCGACACGTGGCCCTGAATGTAGAGGCAGTCACCGCCATGGGTTTCGCTTTCGGCATGCCAGAAGTGATTGAAGCCCGCACCAAACATATGGGCGAGCGACGCAAACGAGCCGATATGCCCCCCCAGATCGCCGCCATCCACCGGGTGGTGGCGATTGGCTTTGACCACCATCGCCATCGCATTCCAGCGCATGTAGGCGCGTAAGCGCTCCTCGATTTCAATGTTGCCGGGACAACGCGCTTCCTGGTCGGGCTCAATGGTGTTGACATAACCGGTGTTGGCCGAAAACGGCATGTCGATGCTGCTCTGGCGCGCGTGCTCCAGCAACTGCTCGAGCAAGAAATGGGCGCGTTCAGGGCCTTCGCTCTGGATGACGGCGGACAACGCGTCCATCCATTCACGGGTTTCCTGACTGTCCGCATCATGGGCGGCTGAGCCGAATAAATTCTCGGGAAGTGCTGACATGCTTGTCTCCTGGGGCTTTTGGCGTAATTTAGTACGGTCTGCCTATTTTCTCACAACTATTTGAATTTTTCAAATCATGCCACTTGATTTCATTATGTGGAATTAAAAACAAGGGCTAATTCTCCTGCATTCCGACATCGAGTCAATGCGTCACCTACACTCGAGACCATGCCTTTGCCCCGTCCGATTTCACTGCCAAGTCCCATGAACCTGCCCCCGGTAGCCCGGCTGCGGCTCTGGTGGCGGCACCTGGCACCACAACGGCAGGACCGCTTCGCCGTGCTGGCGCCCCTCGCCGCCGTGCTGCTGTTTTTGGCTGCCATCGTGGCAGCATTTGGCTATTTGCGGCTGGAAGAAATTGACCGCGAACAGGAAGCTGTCAAGCGCGATCTGGAATACACCCAGCAGCGTCTTCGTCTGCGCCTGCTGGAGCGACAGGAGCAGCTCATGCGCATCGCGCGCGAGGTAGCCAACCAGGAACTCGATACCGAAGAGTTCGAGAGCCGGGCAGAAGCCATGGTCAACCAGTACCCCGAGTTGCAGGGCCTGACCTGGATCGACGGCCATCAGCGCATCGAGGCCAGTTACGGCACGGCCAGTCTGTCGGCCAGTCAGTTAAGAACTGTGGGCAGCACCCTCAAGCCGGGTGAAACCGAAAGCACCTACAGCCTGGCACGGGAACTGCAGCAACCCATTTACTCACAGAATGTGGCGTCAACAGACGCGCCTGCCATGCTGCAGTTGCACATCCCCTTGAGTGACCGCGCCCGTTTTATGGGTGTTGTGCTGGCCGAGTACTCGGTAGATGGCTTGTATCGCTATGGCGTACCCGCCGAAGTGTCGGCCCGCTATGCGATCTCATTTCATGACGCCATGGGTGGCCTGTTGGCGGGCACCAGCATTCCGGCGCGCAACCCGGCTACCCGCCTGCTGCCCTGGGACAGCCCGGTCAACGCCTACGAAGTGCCCGTGTCCCCTGTCGGCAATGGCCTCGTCATACGGGCCCAGGCTTACCGCACTTCATTGGGTGTGATCGGCAGCGGGCTGTTCTGGCTGGTCACCGCGTTGAGCGTGATGACGGCCTGGATGCTGATCGCCAACTGGCGCCATACCCGGCGTCGCCTGCAGGCCCAGCAAGCGCTGCTATCCGAAACAAGCTTCCGACGGGCCATGGAGAACTCCATGTTGACAGGCATGCGGGCGCTGGATCTGCAGGGCCGCATCACCTACGTCAACGCCGCTTTTTGCCAGATGACAGGATGGAGCGAGTCCGACCTCGTAGGCCGAACCGCGCCCTTCCCCTATTGGCCGGAGGCAGATCGTGATTCACTGGCCTCCCGACTGGAAGAAGAACTGACTGGCAAGACCCTGCCAAGCGGCATTCAGGTCCGCGTCAAACGGCGGGACGGCACCCTGTTCGACGCCCGGCTCTATGTTTCACCGCTGATTGACGCTCGTGGCGTGCAAACCGGCTGGATGACTTCGATGACGGACATTACCGAACCCAACCGGATTCGCGAACAACTGTCGGCATCGCATGAACGTTTCACCACAGTCCTGGAAGCGCTGGACGCCTCCATCTCGGTGGCGCCGCTGGGAAGCGACGAATTGTTGTTCGCCAACAAACTGTACCGCCAATGGTTCGGCACGCAGGCGGGGGGGCATCTGCAACTGGTAGCCCAGGCTGGCGTACCGGTGTCGCTCCCCAGCGATGAGTCGCTGGACGATGTCGACGCATTCGCCGGCCTGCCCACTGATTCGCTGCCCGACACCGAAGCCGAAAGTGCCGAGATCTATCTGGAAGAGTTGGGCAAATGGCTGGAGGTCCGCACCCGTTATCTCAGCTGGGTCGACGGTCGACTGGCGCAGATGGTGATTGCCACCGACATCACGGCACGCCGTCTCGCCGAAGAGCAATCTGCGGCCCAGATCGAGCGCGCCCAGACTGCCAGCCGCCTGATCACCATGGGCGAAATGGCGTCCAGCGTCGCGCATGAGCTGAACCAGCCGCTCACGGCCATCAACAATTACTGCAACGGCATGGTGTCGCGCATCAAGGCGCAACAGATCAGCGAAGAGGACTTGCTGATCGCGCTGGAGAAAACCGCCAGGCAGGCACATCGCGCCGGCCAGATCATTCAGCGTATTCGCTCTTTCGTCAAACGCAGCGAGCCCAATCGGGCACTATCGAAAATCGCGGGCATGGTGGACGAAGCGGTTGAACTGGCGGAAATTGAAATGCGTCGGCGCAATGTGCGGCTCACGCACTACACAGCGCCCCGCATGCCGGAACTGCTGGTGGATCCAATTCTGATTGAGCAGGTGCTGGTCAACCTGCTCAAGAACGCGGCCGAGTCGGTGGATTCTGCACAGCGGCCCACTGCGCAACGCAGTGTCAAATTGCGCGTGGCGCCCAAGCTGGTGGATAGCAAACCAGTGATTGAATTCATGGTCATGGACTCCGGCCGGGGGCTCGCGCCCGAGGTGATGGCACGACTGTATGAAGCTTTCCATTCCACCAAGGCCGACGGGATGGGCATCGGCCTGAGCCTATGTCGCTCCATCGTGGAATCGCACCAGGGCCGGATCAAGGCCGAGAACATCTACAATGGCACTGAGGTGACAGGCTGCTGTTTCTCGTTCTGGATCCCCGTAACGGAATCCCTGCTGCCCAAAACACAGCCCCCGCACAGACAACCAAGGACACCTGGTTAGATCCAGGTCACAGCATGAGTTTGATACCGAAAAAAGGCACGGTTTACGTAGTGGATGACGACGAAGCGGTCCGCGACTCGCTTCAATGGTTGCTGGAGGGCAAGGACTACCGCGTTCGCTGCTTTGAATCCGCCGAGTCATTTTTGAGCCGTTACGACGCCCGCGAAGTGGCCTGTCTGATTGTCGATATCCGCATGGGTGGCATGACCGGTCTTGAGCTGCAAAGCCGCCTGCTGGAGAGCCGCTCGCCACTGCCCATCGTGTTCATCACCGGTCACGGTGACGTGCCCATGGCCGTGGACACCATGAAGAAGGGCGCGATGGACTTCATCCAGAAGCCATTCAAGGAAGACCAGCTGGTGGCGCTGGTGGAACGCATGCTGGACCAGGCCAGAGACGCCTTCGCCGAGCACCAGAGCGCGGCCAGCCGCGGGGCGCTCATGGCCCGGCTGACACTGCGCGAAGCGCAGGTCCTGGAGCGCATTGTGGCGGGGCGCCTGAACAAGCAGATTGCCGACGACCTCGGCATCAGCATCAAGACGGTGGAGGCGCACCGCGCCAACATCATGGAAAAACTCAATGCCAATACGGTGGCTGACCTCCTGAAAATCGCTTTGGGACAAACCGCCAAAGCCTGACGCTATTGAATTTATAGCAATTTACGCCCGCCCGACAAGGATTAGCGGGCGTTTTTACTTATGAAACTAGAACCATGACAACTCAGAACAGCGGCCAGATCATTGATGGCGTCGCCCTCTCCGCCCGCCTGCGCGCGGACGTCGCCACACGCGTGCTGGCACTCAAGGCCCGCGGCGTGACGCCCGGGCTTGCCGTCATTCTGGTGGGTGAGGATCCGGCCAGCGCCGTCTATGTGCGCAACAAAGTCAAGGCCTGCTCGGATACCGGTGTCCGTTCGGTGTTCGAGAAGTACGAAGCCACGTTGTCGGAGCCTGAGCTCCTCGCACGTATCGCCTCGCTCAATTCGGATCCGACGATCCACGGCATTCTGGTGCAGATGCCATTGCCCCGACACATCAACCCGCACAAGGTCATCGAAGCCATTTCGACAACCAAAGACGTGGATGGCTACGCCACCTTGAGCGCTGGCGAATTGATGACGGGGCAACCCGGCTTTCGACCCTGCACGCCGTACGGCTGCATGAAGCTGATTGAAAGCACCGGCATCGATTTGCGTGGCAAACACGCGGTGGTCATTGGGCGCAGCAATACAGTGGGCAAACCCATGGCGCTACTGCTGCTGCAAGCCAATGCCACGGTCACCGTTTGCCACAGCGCCACCACCGATATCGGCCACCACACGCGGCAGGCCGACGTCGTCGTCGCCGCAGTCGGCAAGCGCAATGTCCTGACGGCCGACATGGTCAAGCCAGGCGCCGTCGTCATCGATGTTGGCATGAACCGCAACGATGAAGGGAAACTGTGCGGCGACGTTGATTTTGCAGGCGTGAAAGAGGTGGCAGGCTTCATTGCCCCGGTACCCGGTGGGGTCGGTCCGATGACAATTACGATGTTGCTGGTCAACACACTTGAAGCCGCTGAACGCGCCGCCAGATAAGACCTCATGAACAATCCCCTGCTCTCCTTCGACGATCTGCCCCTGTTTGACCAGATCCTCCCTGAACACGTCGCGCCGGCCATCGATCAGTTGCTGGCACAGGCGAATACGGCGCTGGAAACCGTCACGGCGTCTGACTTCCCGGCGCGCTGGAGCGACATCGCAAGCGTGCTGGATGTGTCAACCGAGAAATTGGGGCGAGCCTGGGGTGCGGTGAGCCATTTGAACAGCGTGGCCGATACACCCGAGCTGCGGGCGGCCTACAACGAAGCCCTGCCCAAAGTCACCGAGTTCTTCACCCGGCTGGGCGCAGACGAGCGTCTGTATGCCAAGTACAAGGCGATTGATGCCGCGACACTCAACCCGGAGCAGCGCCAGGCCCACAAGAACGCCATGCGCAACTTCGTACTCGGTGGCGCAGAACTGGCCGGAGCCGACCGTGAGCGTTTTGCGGCGATTCAGGAACGCCAGGCCGAGCTGGGCCAGAAGTTCAGCGAGAACGCGCTGGATGCTACCGATGCCTTCGCCTACTACGCCGAGGCCTCTGAACTCGACGGCGTGCCGGACGACGTGCAGCAAGCCGCCCTGGCCGCCGCAAAAGCAGAAGGCAAGGCGGGCTACAAGCTCACGCTCAAGATGCCGTGCTACCTGCCCGTCATGCAATTTGCCCGCAGCAGCGCCCTGCGCGAGAAACTCTACCGCGCCTACGTCACCCGGGCCTCCGACCAATCCGACACGGAGACCCGCAAGTTCGACAACTCGGCTCTGATCAGCGAAATGCTGGCCCTGCGGCTGGAAGAAGCCAGATTGCTGGGCTACCGCAACTTCGGCGAACTCTCGGTCGTTCCCAAAATGGCCGAATCACCGCAGCATGTCAACACCTTTTTGCGCGACCTGGCCGCCAAGGCGCGGCCCTACGCCGAGAAGGACCTGGCCGATCTGCGCGAATTTGCAGTACAGCATCTGAACCTGCCGAACCCGCAAGCGTGGGATTGGCCTTATGTCAGTGAAAAGCTCAAGGAAGCGCGCTATGCCTTCAGCGAGCAGGAAGTCAAACAGTACTTCACCGCGCCCAAGGTCCTGGCGGGGCTGTTCAGGATCGTTGAAACGCTCTTTGACGTGGTCATCAAAAAGGACAAGGCGCCGGTGTGGCACCCCAACGTCGAGTTCTACCGCATCGAGCGCGCTGGCAGCCTGGTCGGCCAGTTCTATCTGGACCCGTCCGCGCGCACCGGCAAGCGCGGCGGCGCCTGGATGGACGACGTGCGCGGGCGCTGGTTGCGCCCGGACACCCATCAGCTGCAGACACCGGTGGCCCACCTGGTGTGCAATTTTGCCGACGGTGTGAATGGCAAACCGGTGCTACTGACGCACGACGATGTCACCACCCTGTTTCATGAGTTCGGTCATGGTCTGCACCACCTGCTGTCTCAGGTCAATGAGCGCGACGTGTCCGGCATCAGCGGGGTGGAATGGGATGCGGTGGAGTTGCCCAGCCAGTTCATGGAAAACTTCTGCTGGGAATGGGACGTACTGCGGCAGATGACGGCCAATGTGGATACGGGTGAACCCCTGCCGCGCGCTTTGTTCGACAAAATGCTGGCCGCCAAGAACTTCCAGAGCGGCATGCAGACTCTGCGCCAGATCGAGTTCTCGCTGTTTGACATGCTGCTGCACACCGCCCACGATCCCGCCCTGGACCTGATGCCCCTGCTGGCCCAGGTTCGTGCCGAAGTGGCGGTGCTGCAGCCGCCGGACTGGAGCCGCACAGCGCATACTTTCAGCCACATTTTTGCCGGTGGCTATGCGGCCGGTTATTACAGCTACAAATGGGCCGAGGTATTGAGTGCCGATGCCTACGCCGCCTTTGAGGAAACAGTGGGTAAAGACGGTTTGCCAAATGTCGAAACCGGTAGAAAATACCGCCAAGCCATTCTGGAAGCGGGGGGCAGCCGCCCAGCCATTGAATCGTTCAAGGCCTTTCGGGGGCGTGAGCCCAGTCTTGATGCCTTGTTGCGGCATCAGGGCATGGCAGAACAAAAGTGAAGGGATCTATCTTGGGAATCACCAGCCATCCAACCCGCCGGATAAACCTGGCTGTCTTTGCGGCAATCAGCGCTGTGGCGCTGCTCGCAGCCAACGCTGCTCAAGCGCAGGCGGTCTACCGGATTGTCGGCCCCGACGGACGCGTTACCTTTTCCGACAAACCCCCGGTGGCGGCCGACAAAGCGACCCCCGTGAGTGCGGGTGGCAAGTCTGCCGGCGGCGGCGGTGCGGCGCTGCCGTTCGAACTGCGTCAGGTTGCCAGCAAATACCCGGTGACGCTCTACACCTCCAGCGACTGTGCGCCCTGTGGCGCTGGCCGTGCGCTGCTGAGCAGCCGTGGCGTTCCCTTTGCGGAGAAGACCGTCTCCACGGCTGAAGACACCCAGGCCCTGCAACGCCTGAGCGGCGAGAGTTCGCTCCCCTTCCTGACGATTGGCAGCCAGCAGATCAAGGGCTATTCCGATTCGGAGTGGACGCAGTTTCTGAACGCAGCCGGCTATCCCCGCACGTCCACCTTGCCTGCCAGCTATCGCAACCCGGCCGCAACGCCTCTGGTCACGGTGCAAAAAGCGGCCCCAGTGGTCAAACCTGAAGAAACGCAGACCCAGCGTGCGCCGGCACAGCCAAGCAGCCCGCCGGTGGACACGACATCCAATCCAGCGGGCATCAAGTTCTAGGACACCGGGATCAGAAGGTCAGCGTCTTGACGCCATCGGCCGTGCCCAGCAGACAGACCTGCGCCTTCTGAAAAGCAAATACCCCCACCGTCACGACACCTGGCCACTGGCTCACCTGTGACTCTAAAGCCAGCGGATCGGCAATCTTCAAGCCGGTCACATCCAGGATGATCTGGCCGTTGTCCGTCACCAGCGGCTTACCCCCGTTGAGCCGCACCTGGGCCTGCGCCCCCATCGCCGCGAATTGACGTATCACGCGCTGCGCCGCCATCGGAATGACCTCGACCGGCAAGGGATAGTTGCCCAGCATCTTGACCAGTTTCGACTCATCTGCGATGCAGACAAACTTGCGCGACTGGGCCGCCACAATCTTCTCGCGCGTCAGTGCCGCGCCCCCGCCCTTGATCATGAAGCCCTGGCCATCGATCTCATCGGCCCCGTCGATGTAGACCGACAACTCGGCCACATCGTTGGAATCGAACACCGGAATGCCAAGCGCCTGCAGGCGCTCGGTGCTGGCCACGGAACTGGACACGGCGCCCTTGATCTGGTCCTTCATGGAGGCCAGTGCATCAATGAACTTATTGACTGTGGAGCCTGTGCCCACACCGACAATCTCGCCCGGCACCACGTACTGAAGGGCGGCCTGACCCACCAGGGTTTTGAGTTCGTCTTGTGAGCGGGCTGCGCCGGACTGGGGGTTGGAGTTTGTCATCTGGGAAAATCGGGTGAGTTATAGAAAACGTCATAAAGAAACTTTGCAGGAATTATCCGATGTCTCTCGTCCCCTATGCCCTCGCCCGTCCGTTTTTATTTAGCCTCGATCCAGAGACGGCCCACGAGTTGACGCTGCATGCCCTGGCAGGCATTCAGGGCACCCCCCTGCAGCTGGCCTATTGCGCAGGCCGAATCGATGACCCGATTACGCTGGCAGGCCTGACCTTTCCCAACCGGGTGGGCCTGGCGGCCGGACTGGACAAAAACGCGAAGTGCATTGACGGTCTGGGTGCCATGGGCTTCGGCTTCGTCGAGGTGGGCACCGTCACCCCGCTGGCGCAGCCGGGCAACCCCAAACCGCGCATGTTTCGCCTGCCCAAGGCCCAGGCGCTGATCAACCGGCTGGGGTTCAACAACGAGGGGCTGGAGGCGTTCATTGCCAACGTCAAATGCTCGGCCCTGTACCGGCAACGCCAGAACGCGGCAGCCGGCAATGCGCCGCCGATGCTGCTGGGCCTGAACATTGGCAAAAATGCTGCCACCCCGATGGAGCGCGCCACCGATGACTACCTGGCCTGCCTGGATGGCGTCTACCCCTACGCCGACTACGTCACCATCAACATCTCGAGCCCCAACACCAAGAACCTGCGCGCGCTGCAAAGCGACGAAGCGCTGGACAAGCTGCTCGGCGCCATTGCGCAACGTCGCGAAGCGCTGGCCGCCCAACATGGCAAACGCACACCGATTTTTGTCAAGATCGCGCCAGACCTCGATGAAACACAGGTGGGTGTGATTGCCGCCACATTGAAGCGCCACACCATGGACGGCGTGATCGCCACCAACACCACACTCAGCCGCGACGCCGTCAAGGGACTCGCGCACGCCGAGGAGACCGGCGGCCTGTCAGGCGCTCCCGTGCTGGCCATGAGCAACCGTGTCATCACGCAACTGCGCAGCGCGCTGGGCCAGGGCTTCCCAATCATTGGCGTTGGCGGCATCCTGAGTGCTGACGATGCAGTGAGCAAGATCAGGGCCGGCGCCGATGTGGTGCAGATCTATACCGGCCTGATCTACAAGGGACCGGCGCTGGTAAAACAAGCTGCCACTCTGATCAAAAAGACCTTCTAGCCCTCGTACAGATTGCGCCAGCAGCTATCATTAAAATAGCAACTCAGACCAAGGGATGTGTCGAAAGAAGGGCCGCCACATGGTCGCCAATCGCCAGTGCACTGGTCAGGCCCGGCGACTCAATGCCAAACAGGTTGACCAGGCCCGGCACGCCATGGTCGACGGGGCCCTGGATCAGGAAGTCTCGGGCGGCCTCATCGGGACCACTGATTTTGGGGCGAATGCCGGCGTAGCCCGGAATCAGCGCACCGTCTTGAAGCGCCGGCCAGTACTTGCGCACCTCGGCATAAAACGCATCGCCCCGCGCCGGATCGACCACCAGGTCATCGGGAGAACTGACCCATTGCACGTCGGGGCCGAACTTGGCCTGACCGCCCAGATCGAGCGTGAGATGCACGCCCAGGCCGGCCGCCTGCGGCACCGGATAGATCAGATGGCTGAACGGCGCGCGGCTTGCGAGGGTGAAGTAATTCCCCTTCGCAAACCAGGCACGCGGTACATGGCGGGGGTCCAGCCCCTTGAAGCAGCCAGCCAGCGCCGGGGCCTGCAGGCCAGCGGCGTTCACCACGACCTTTGCCTGCAGGCAGGTGCCATCAGTCACTATCAAATTAATAGCTGACTGCGCATATTCTGCGTGGGCTAGAGCCGAATTCATTACAACCATTCCGCCGGCGTTCTCGGTGTCGCCCTGCAGTGCCAGCATCAGGGCATGGCTGTCGACAATGCCGGTGCTGGGCGAGTGCACCGCCGCTTCGCACGTCAGCTGGGGCTCCATGGCACGGGCTTGCGCGCCGGTCAGCATCACCAGATCGTTGACACCATTGTGGGCCGCCTTGTCCACAATGCCCTGTAACTGCGCCAGCTGCTCATGCGCCGTTGCCACAATCAGTTTGCCGCACCGCCGGTGGCCAATGCCACGCTCCGCACAATAGTCATAAAGCAGCTCCTTGCCATGAACGCACAGGCGTGCCTTTAGCGAGCCGGGGGCGTAGTAGATGCCGGCATGGATCACTTCGCTATTGCGCGAGCTTGTGCCCGTGCCAATGGCAGATGCCGCCTCCAGCACCATGACCTCGCGCCCGGCCAGCGCCAGCGCGCGTGCCACCGCCAAGCCCACCACACCGGCGCCGATGACGACGCATTCCACTTGATCCATGTGATTCAGTCCTGTTGCAAAAACTCAGACCGCGCGAGGGTCGGTCTGAAGCAGAAGCGCCACCAGCGATTGCAGACTCTTCTGCAACGCCGCAAATCCCTCGGTGATTTCCAGCGTCTCTTCATTCATGTAGAGCTTGCGGTTGATCTCCACCTGGATGCTGTGGCGGTGGCGCGCCGGGTCGCTGTGGCGGCGTACCAGCTCCACGCCTTTGTACGGGTGGTTATAGGAAACGCTGTAGCCCAGGTCTGTCAGATGCTCACAAATTTGGAGCGACAGATGACGGGAGGCCGTGGACTCATCGCGGTTCCCGATCACGAAGTCGGCATGCGCTTCACCCGGAAATTCCGTGGCATGGCTGGACGCCACAGCCGGCATCGAATGGCAATTGAGGTGAATGCTGTAGCCATGGCGCGCATGGGCCGCCTCAATCGCGGCCGCCACTGCCGCATGGTAGGGACGCCAGCAGCGATCGATGCGTTCGCGCACCTCGGCCACCGACAGCTGGCGCTCATAAATGGGAATGCCATCATCCGTCATGCGCCAGATGAGCCCCTTGCCCAGGCGCACCTTGGACAAAACCTGCGGGTCCGTCTCAACCGGATCGGGCCAGAAGGCTTCACCAAACAAGGTGGTATCGATCTCGGTGATGTTGCGGTTGGCGTCCAGGTAGCTGCGCGGGAAATGCGCCTCGATCCAGGCCACGCCAAGGTCCGGAGCAAAGTCATAGAGTTTCTCGACGTGGGTATCTTCCGCCCGGCGCAGCCTGGGCAGATCACAGGCAAAACCGAAGTCAGCCGGATAACGGGTGCCACTGTGAGGTGAATCGAGCACCAGCGGGCTTGTGCCCGGCGAAGAGCTAACCAATGAAGTCATGTGAAGGTCACCTCCAAAAAGTCCGAACCACGTACTTCAGGCGCCAGGCAGCATGGCAAGGCGAGTCACCTCGCCGCTGCGCGAAGCATCCGCCAGCCTGAACGTGGAAACCAGCTGCGCCAATCGCTGTGCCTGCTCGCGCAGGCTTTCAGCGGCGGCAGCTGACTGCTCAACCAGGGCCGCATTTTGCTGCGTCATCTGGTCGAGCTCCGTCACCGACCTATTCACCTGTGAGATGCCATCACTCTGCTCGGACGACGCAGAGGATATCTCCCCAATGATGTCGGACACGCGTTTGACCGAGCTCACGATTTCAGTCATGGTCTTGCCGGCATCGGCCACCAGCCGGGAACCGGAATCCACCTTGTCCACTGAGACGCCGATCAGGTTCTTGATTTCCTTGGCCGCATCCGCAGAGCGCCCCGCCAGACTGCGCACTTCGCTGGCCACCACGGCAAAACCCCGTCCCTGCTCCCCGGCACGGGCGGCCTCCACGGCGGCATTCAACGCCAGGATATTGGTCTGGAACGCAATGCCGTCGATGACGCCGATGATGTCGGATATTTTCCGCGCGCTGGTGTTGATCTCGTCCATGGTGGCGACCACCTGTGCCACCACCGTCCCACCCCGAAGTGCCACTTCTGTTGCCGATGCCACGAACTGGTTGGCCTGGCGCGCGGCGTCGGCGGATTGTTTGACGGTGCCCGTCAGTTGATCGGTGAAAGACGCCGCCCGCTGCAGGTTGGTCGCAGTCTGCTCGGTACGGTCGGCCAGATCCTGATTGCCGGTCGCAATTTCAGCGCTGGCAAGACGAATGGATTCGGAAGAATCGAGTACTGTCGAGATGGACTGATTGAGCTGCGTTGTCATGCTACCCAGCGCGCGCATCAAATCGCCCACTTCGTCCTGGCGCTGGCTGACCGCGTCGACGTTCAGGTTCCCGCCGGCGACCTCATTGGCGACCTCGGCAGCACGCGCCAGCTCAGCCACTATTCGGCGCTGCATCATCCACGACAACCAGACGGCGACACCAGCGGCAACAAGGCCCACCACGCCCAAGATCCAACTGATGGCACGCGAACGCTGCTGGGAGGCCTCGATCGACTTGTCGGAATCTGCCTGCACGCGCCCCACAATCAAACCCATGGTCTTGGTCGCCGCAGCGAACGTGACATCGACGGCCTGCATGGCGTTGATGCCAGTCACCGGATCACCCGCGGCTATCTCTATGGAAGAGTCGGCCTGCCCCGCATACTTGTCTATTTGCTTGTTCAAGTCTGCCACGGCGGTGCGCAGCTCGCCATCGGCGCCCGCAGGGACCATCGCGCCGACCGCCCGTTTGATCCCATCCAGCTGCTTGGCCACATCACTGCGAACGGCCTTCACTTTGAGTTCATCCAGCGAATAGATGATGGCAACCGTGCGATACACGCTGGTATGCACCTGGGCCAGCTGCTGCTGTGCAGAACCGACCGTCTTGAAGTCTTCGAGAGCAGCTTTTGAAACTGCCTGGCCCTTGCCCGCTTCCAGGTTCATCAAAACGGTATTGATCTGGCCCGACACCAGGACAACCAGCGCAGTCAACAACGGCGCGGCCAGCAATTTCATTCCCAACTTCATGTCTTCTCCAGAAGGACGATCCCCTTGATGGCAGACCGCCCGTTGTTTGGGCAGATGATAGCCACCTGCACGTGCGTTGGAGTTTAGTGTCGACCTGTGTTGCGGTGAATCAAATAGGGGACACCGGCAGCCGCCGTTTTGCGACCATAGCGCCATCCCGATGTACCATTCCCACCGCAACGCGAACCAGACCATTCGAAGGAAGCCGGCATGACAGACCTTGCAATTGAAAACATCCGGATAGATCCGGAAATTGGCGACGGCATTTTGTTCACGGTGGATATCGACACCGTGGCGCATCGCTTCTTTGTCAGTCGGGAGACGCTGGGCGAGGTGGAGCGCACCCTGCTCACCGACAACCACGACATGATTGCCTCATTTGAGCGCCAGATCGCCAAAGTCAGGCGGGCCATCTCCAACACGTTGAAGTTCGGGACAAGCCACAACATCACCTTCCTGAAAACAGCATTTTTCAGCTGAGTCGAGGTCACCAATGAATGCAGCGACTGAAATCTCAAACGTCGATACCCGCGCCATCCAGGCCATGGATTCCGCGAGCTATATGCACCCCTTTACGGACACGAAGGAACTGGCCGCCAAGGGCGCACGCGTGATTGTGAGAGGCGATGGCATTTATGTCTGGGATTCGGAAGGCAAGAAGATTCTTGACGGCATGTCGGGTCTGTGGTGCGTGAATGTCGGCTATGGCCGCAAGTCGCTGGCCGACGCGGCATACAAGCAGATGAATGTGCTGCCCTACTACAACAGCTTCTTCAATACCACCAACGTTCCCGCGGTAGAGCTGGCCAAGGCCATTGTCGGGATTGCCCCCGACGGCTTCCACCATGTCTTCTTCACGGGGTCTGGCTCCGAGGGCAATGACACCATATTCCGGATGGTGCGCCGCTTCTGGGATTTACAGGGGCAGCCGCAGAAAAAGACCTTCATCGCACGCAACAATGCCTATCACGGCTCAACTGTCTGCGGCGCGTCGCTGGGTGGCATGAAGGAGATGCATGCGCAGGGCGATTTGCCAATCCCGGGCATTGCGCATATTGAGCAGCCTTACTATTTCGAGCATGGCAAGGGCATGAGCGAAGACGAGTTCGGCCTGAAGGCAGCTCGCTGGCTTGAAGACAAGATTCTGGCCATCGGCGCCGACAAGGTGGCGGCATTCATCGGTGAGCCGGTTCAAGGTGCTGGCGGCGTCATCATTCCACCCAGCACCTACTGGCCGGAAATTCAACGCATCTGCAGGAAATACGACGTCCTGCTGGTTTCGGATGAGGTCATTTGCGGTTTCGGCCGCACCGGCCAATGGTTCGGCTGTCAGACGTTCGGCTACCAGCCAGACTTCATCACCTTCGCCAAGGGAGTGTCCTCTGGCTATATTCCCCTCGGTGGTGTTCTCGTCGGCGATCGCGTGGCGAAAGTCCTGATCGAAAAAGGCGGCGACTTCAACCACGGGTTCACTTATTCCGGGCACCCGGTGGCCTGTGCCGTCGCCCTGGAAAACATCGGCATCCTGAAGCGGGAGAACCTGGTGCCGCGGATTCACGACGACATCGGCCCCTACCTCAAAGCGAAATTCGAGGCCCTGGTTGATCACCCGCTGGTCGGCATAGCCAACGCGATCGGGCTGATGGCGGGGCTGCTACTGGTCAGGAACAAGGCGACGATGGAGCGGTTCGATGCTGACCAGCCGGTAGGTGTCGTCTGTCGCGGCCACATGTTCAACAACGGCGTGATCATGCGCCACGTGGGCGATCGCATGATCATCGCCCCGCCCTTTGTCATAACCCGCGAACAGATTGACGAAATGATGGCCCTGATTCGCCTTTGCCTGGATGCCACCCTGGAAGACGTCAAGGCTCGTGGCTGGCTGTGACCCGCTGTTTCGATGCTTTTCCCGTAACACCAACAAAAAAGGACTTACGAAAAATCGTAAGTCCTTTTTGATGACCAATAAATTGGTGGGCAGTGCAAGTTTCGAACTTGCGACCCCTGCAGTGTGAATGCAGTGCTCTACCCCTGAGCTAACCGCCCTGAATTCGGTTCAGGAAAGCCTTGGATTATGCCAGATTTTTACGCCGCTGCGCGCCACAACGTCTTATTCCCGCTGGCTTTGTCAATCTGCTTGAGAACATCGTCATGGGCGGCGATCTCCTGATCATTGGCGGCCAGGACGGGTAACTCGATGGCTCGCAGGTCGATCTGCGCAATGCTGGGGCCCGTGCTGTCAGTGGACCCCAGATCGATCAGCAAGGCGTCTTGCCCACGGGTCAGGTTGATGTACACATCGGCCAGCAGTTCGGCATCCAGCAGCGCGCCGTGCAAGGTGCGCCCCGAATTGTCAACGCCAAGCCGGTCGCACAGCGCATTCAGTGAATTGCGCTTGCCGGGGAACATTTCCTTGGCCATGACCAGGGTGTCGGTCACGCTGGCCACGAACTCCCTGAACAGGGGGCGGCCGATCAACTCCAGTTCCTTGTTCAGAAACCCGACGTCAAAGGCCGCATTGTGGATGATGACATCGGCACCCTGCAGGTACTCCAGCAGATCGTCTGCTACCGCTTCGAACTTGGGCTTGTCCTTCAAGAACTCGCTGGTGATGCCGTGCACCTTCAGTGCCTCTTCGTGGCTATCGCGCCCGGGGTTCAGGTAGAAATGCCTGTTGTTGCCGGTCAGCTTGCGGTTGAACAGCTCGACACAACCGATTTCAATGACGCGGTCGCCGTTGTCGGCCGACAGGCCAGTTGTTTCGGTATCCAGAAAAATTTGACGCATAAAGACCTTGACGG
Organism: Rhodoferax sp.; assembly: GCF_030646845.1. Lineage (GTDB taxonomy): Bacteria > Pseudomonadota > Gammaproteobacteria > Burkholderiales > Burkholderiaceae_C > Rhodoferax. The sequence continues at coordinate 17,449 of NZ_JAUSLE010000072.1, forward strand.
AAATATCGGTGTGCGGGGCTGGCGACTGTCAGTGGCCTTCCTTGACCTGGTTGATGGAGTATTTGGGAATCTCCACCACTACATCCTGTTGTGCGAGAACGGCCTGGCAGCTCAAGCGCGACAGCGGCTCCAGACCCCAGGCCCGGTCGAGCAGGTCTTCTTCATTTTCATCGGGTGCATTGAGCGACGAATACCCTTCGCGCACGATGACGTGGCATGTGGTGCACGCACAAACCATGTCACACGCGTGTTCGATCTTGATGTTGTTGTCCAGCAGGGCCTCGCAAATCGAGGTGCCGGCGGGCGCTGAAACCTGGGCACCCCGTGGACAGTACTCGGGATGCGGCAGTATTTTGATGATGGGCATGTGTTTTTCCAGTAGGTCTGATTCAGACCGTCTCAATGTTTTTGCCAGCCAGTGCTTTTTGAATGCCCCGGTTCATCCGCATCGCCGCGAATGCCTCGGTGCCCTTGGCAAGCGCCTGCGTGGCGGCCTCAATCAGGGCCGCATCCTCCAGCGGCCGTGCAGCCTTGACTGCTGCCACCAAGGCATCAATTTCGACGCGCTCTGCGTCAGACAGCAGGTCACCGTCCGCGGCCAGTGCGCTTTGCGTCGCCAGCAGCATGCGGTCGCCGTCGACCCGGGCCTCGACCAGCGCCCGCGCCTTCATATCGGCCTCGGCGGTGGTGAAGCTGTCCTGCAGCATCCTGGCAATCTGATCGTCGCCCAGACCGTAAGAGGGTTTCACGTCGATCCGGGCTTCGACACCACTGATCTGCTCCTTGGCACTGACATTCAACAGGCCATCGGCGTCCACCGTGAAGGTGACGCGAATGCGCGCCGCACCGGCTGCCATGGGTGGAATGCCGCGCAACTCGAACCGCGCCAGACTGCGGCAGTCCGCCACCAGATCGCGCTCGCCCTGCACCACATGCAGCGCCAGCGCGGTCTGACCATCCTTGTAGGTGGTGAAATCCTGCGCCTTGGCCGTCGGGATCGTTTCGTTGCGTGGCACGATGCGCTCCACCAGCCCACCCATGGTCTCGATGCCGAGCGACAAGGGGATCACGTCCAGCAGCAACAGATCGCCTGCCGTGTTGTTGCCGGCCAACTGGTTGGCCTGAATGGCAGCGCCCAGGGCCACGACTTCATCGGGGTTGAGGTTGGTCAGCGGCTCACGGCCGAACAGCGTGGCAACGGCTTTTTGTATTTGCGGCATGCGGGTAGAGCCGCCCACCATGACGACGCCCTTTACCTCATCCACTGCCAACTTTGCATCACGCAAGGCCTTGCGCACCGCGGCAATGGTTCGGGCGGTCAGGCCGCCAGTCAGGGACTCAAACTGTTCCGACGTGACGTCAAATGTAACCTCAGCCCCCGCCAGTATTGCGCTGAACGCTACTGATTTAATAGCGGACAAAGCCTCCTTGCAGGCACGTGCTGCCACCTTGAGCGCCGCCTTGTCCGAGGCTGTGAGGGCCTGCACCTGGCACTGCGCCAATACCCACTCGACCAGGGCATGGTCGTAGTCATCGCCACCCAGCGCGGAGTCGCCCCCCGTGGCGACCACTTCGAAAACACCTTTTGTGAGCCGCAGAATAGAGATGTCAAAGGTGCCGCCGCCGAGGTCGAAGATGGCGTAAACCCCTTCGCTGGCATTGTCCAGTCCATACGCAATGGCCGCCGCAGTGGGTTCGTTGATGAGCCTCAACACATTCAGTCCCGCCAGTTGCGCGGCGTCTTTGGTGGCCTGGCGCTGGGCGTCGTCAAAATAAGCCGGCACCGTGATCACGGCACCATAAAGGTCATCGCCAAACGTGTCTTCGGCGCGGTAGCGCAAGGTGGCCAGAATATCGGCACTCACCTCGACCGGTGATTTTTCGCCCTGCACGGTCTGCAGCCCGAGCATGCCCGGGTGATCGACAAAACGGTAGGGCAACTTGTCATGGCCGGCCACATCCGAGAGGCTGCGCCCCATGAAGCGCTTGACCGAGGCGATGGTATTTTCAGGATCCAGCGCCAACGACTCCTGGGCGTCATAGCCAATTTGACGGCCGCCACCCTCTAGGTAGCGGACAACAGACGGCAAAATGACCCGCCCCTGTGCGTCAGGCAGGCATTCGGCCACACCATGGCGCACGGCGGCCACCAGCGAATGGGTCGTGCCCAGATCAATGCCGACCGCCACGCGCCGCTGGTGCGGATTGGGAGACTGACCGGGTTCGGAAATTTGTAGAAGCGCCATGATTGTTTTTTCGGGATCGAGGCGCTATTGTCCCCGGTCTGCAGTGTCCATTTGGTCGAGGCGGGCTTCAACATCGCTGGCGAAGCGCTCGATGAACATCAGCGCCCTCACCTGTTGCACCGCGCCACTGTAGTCCCGCTGTTCGTCCAGCAATTGGCCGCATTTCGTCAAGGCATCGCGCCGGGCCGCAATGACTTGCGCACCCAACTCGTCCAGGTCGGCTGCGTTGCTTGCCTCATCAAGGGCCTCACGCCAGGCCATTTGCTGCATCAGGAACTCAACCGGCATCCCCGTGTTGTTCTCGGCATTCACCGGAGCCGCGTTCAGCTCACACAGGTAAGCAGCGCGCTTCAGAGGATCCTTGAGCCGCTGGTAGGCTTCATTGATGCGCACAGACCACTGCATGGACAAGCGCTGCGCTGCAGCACCCTGCGCGGCAAACTTGTCCGGGTGGGCCTCGCGCTGCAGATCTTTCCAGCGCGCGTCAATCGCCGCACGGTCTTGCGCAAATTGAGGTTCGAGACCAAACAGCTCGAAATCGCTGGACTGGAGATTCACACCCGAAACGACTCGCCGCAGCCGCAGCGATCACGCTCTTTGGGGTTGTTGAACTTGAAGCCTTCGTTCAGGCCTTCCCGGACAAAATCAAGCTCAGTGCCATCGAGGTAGGCAAAACTCTTCGGCTCGATCAATACCTTGACGCCATGGCCCTCAAACACCATGTCTTCAGGTTCGATTTCATCCACATATTCAAGTTTGTAGGCGAGGCCCGAACAGCCAGTGGTCTTCACACCCAGTCGCACACCTACACCCTTGCCGCGTTTGGCAAGGTAGCGGGTCACGTGCCGGGCAGCAGCTTCAGTCAGCGTAACGGCCATGTCAGTGCGTCTGTGGTGCGTTGTGCTTTTGTCGGTAGTCGTTCACCGCTGCCTTGATGGCATCTTCTGCCAGGATCGAGCAATGAATCTTGACGGGCGGCAAGGCCAGCTCTTCGGCGATCTCGCTGTTTTTCAGCGCCGCCGCCTGGTCCAGCGTCTTGCCTTTGACCCATTCCGTCACCAGGGACGACGAGGCAATGGCTGAGCCACAGCCATAGGTCTTGAAGCGCGCATCTTCAATCACGCCGGTCTCCGGGTTGACCTTGATCTGCAGCTTCATGACGTCGCCGCAGGCAGGCGCGCCCACCATACCGGTGCCTACCGAATCATCACCCTTGTCAAAGGAACCGACGTTGCGGGGGTTTTCATAGTGGTCAACGACCTTTTCGGAATATGCCATTTTGTTTCTCCTGTTTGTCAGTGAGCAGCCCACTGGATGGTGCTGATATCGATGCCTTCTTTGTACATGTCCCACAGCGGGCTCAGGTCACGCAGCTTGGCGACGTTGAGCTTGATGGTGTCAATCGCGTAATCGATTTCCGCTTCAGTGGTGTAACGGCCAATCGTCATGCGCAGGCTGCTGTGCGCCAGCTCATCGCTGCGACCCAAAGCGCGCAGCACATAGCTGGGCTCCAGGCTGGCCGATGTACAGGCCGAGCCGCTGGAGACCGCCAGCCCCTTGATGCCCATGATCAGTGACTCGCCCTCCACATAGTTGAAGCTCATGTTCAGGTTATGCGGCACGCGTTTTTCCAGGTGACCGTTGATGAACACCTGCTCGACGTCCTTGAGGCCGGCCAGCATGCGGTCGTGCAGCGCACGAATACGCACGTTTTCACCCGCCATCTCTTCCTTGGCAATGCGGTAGGCCTCGCCCATGCCCACGATCTGGTGCGTTGGCAAGGTGCCGGAGCGCATACCCCGTTCATGCCCGCCACCGTGCATCTGCGCCTCAATGCGCACACGTGGTTTGCGACGGACAAACAAGGCGCCGACCCCCTTGGGACCGTACGTCTTGTGGGACGTCAGACTCATCAGGTCGACCGGCAACTGGCTCAGGTCGATGTCAACCCGTCCTGTGGCTTGCGCCGCGTCAACGTGGAAAATGACGCCCTTTTCTCGACAGATGGTGCCGATTGCGGCAATGTCCTGAATCACGCCGATTTCATTGTTGACGAACATGACGCTGGCCAGAATGGTGTCGGGGCGAATGGCGACCTTGAAGGCCTCCAGATCGAGCAGTCCATCCGGCTGCACGTCCAGATAGGTCACCTCAAAGCCCTGGCGTTCCAACTCACGACAGGTGTCCAGCACCGCTTTGTGTTCGGTCTTGACCGTGATGATGTGGCGGCCCTTGGTTTTATAGAAACCGGCCGCGCCCTTCAACGCCAGGTTGATGGATTCGGTGGCCCCGGAAGTCCAGACAATTTCGCGTGGGTCGGCGCCAACCAGTGCGGCTACCTGCTCGCGGGCCTTTTCAACCGCAGCTTCGGCCTCCCAGCCCCAAGCGTGACTGCGCGAAGCGGGGTTGCCAAAGTGCTGACGCAACCAGGGGATCATGGCATCCACCACCCGCTCGTCGCAGGGTGTGGTGGCGCTGTAGTCCATGTAAATCGGGAAGTGAGGTGTGGAATCCATGGCTGGCTCGCTGCTGGCTAAACAAAAACAAAAATCAGATCTTGGAAAACGTGTTACCCAAGGCAAACACTGAGTTTGGCACATTGAGGCGGATGGGTTTGGACACCGGCATCGCGGATATGGCGCGCTTGACGCTGGGCTTGTCCTCGACTTGCAGGCCCTTGGCCAACTGGTCATCCACCAGCTTTTGCAGAGTCACCGAGTCCAGAAACTCCACCATGCGCACGTTGAGCGCGGTCCACAGGTCATGCGTCATGCAGCGCTCGCCTTCGCCCAGGCAGTTTTCCTTGCCGGCACAGTGGGTGGCATCAATGGGCTCGTCTACCGAGGTGATGATGTCGGCCACGGTGATTTCTGCCGGATTGCGGGCCAGGGTGTAACCACCACCTGGACCCCGGGTAGATTCAACCAACTCATGCCGACGCAACTTGCCAAACAGCTGCTCCAGGTAGGACAGGGAAATCTGCTGGCGCTGGCTGATGGCGGCCAGGGTCACCGGGCCATTGCTCTGGCGCAGTCCCAGATCGATCATCGCTGTCACCGCAAAGCGGCCTTTTGTAGTGAGACGCATGGCAAACTCCTTCAGTCGTATTTGGTTGACTATTGTGATCAAGTATAGCAATAAACCGAGTAAATTGCTCGGGTAAGTAGACTGATCAGTCACATTTACGCGGTCTTGCCATCGGATGCGATTACCAACACATTGTCGCTCCCCGATGCACCAAAGGCCTGCTCCTTCAAAATGCCCAACTGATCACGCACCCGCGCTGCCTTTTCGAACTCCAGGTTGCGCGCATGCTCCAGCATCAACTTCTCCAGACGCTTGATTTCACGCGATATGTCTTTCTCGCTCATGTCCTCCACCTGCGCCCGCTGCATGGCATCGCGTTCCAGTTTCTCTGCTTCCTTGCCCGCCTTTTCGCTGTACACCCCGTCAATCAGGTCCTTGACCTGCTTGATGATGGAGCGCGGCGTGATGCCATGGGCTTCGTTGTAAGCCACCTGCTTGACCCGCCGCCGCTCAGTCTCACCCATTGCTTTCTTCATCGATTCGGTGACTTTGTCCGCGTACAAAATCGCCCGTCCATTCAGATTGCGGGCCGCGCGGCCAATGGTCTGGATCAGGGAGCGCTCGGACCGCAAGAATCCCTCCTTGTCGGCGTCCAGAATTGCCACCAGGCTGACTTCCGGGATATCCAGGCCCTCGCGCAGCAAGTTGATGCCCACGAGCACATCGAAGGTACCCAGACGCAGGTCGCGCAAGATCTCCACGCGCTCAACGGTGTCCACATCGCTGTGCAGGTAGCGCACTTTGACGCCGTTGTCACTCAGATAGTCGGTCAACTGCTCGGCCATGCGCTTGGTGAGCGTGGTGATCAGCACCCGCTCGTGCTTTTCCACGCGGATGCGGATCTCCTGCAAGACGTCGTCTACCTGATTCGTGGCCGGGCGCACCTCCACTTCGGGGTCCACCAGCCCGGTCGGACGCACCAACTGCTCCACCACCTGGCCCGCATGGTCCTTTTCCCACTGACCTGGCGTCGCCGACACGAAGATGGCCTGACGCATCTTGGTCTCGAATTCCTCGAACTTGAGCGGCCGATTGTCCAGCGCACTCGGCAGTCGAAATCCGTATTCCACCAGCGTGGTCTTGCGCGAGCGGTCACCGTTGTACATGCCGCCGAACTGGCCAATGAGGACATGGCTTTCGTCCAGAAACATGATCGCGTCCTTGGGCAGGTAGTCGGTCAGGGTGGCGGGCGGTTCGCCGGGTGCGGCGCCGCTGAGGTGGCGGGTGTAATTCTCGATGCCTTTGCAGTGCCCTACTTCGCTGAGCATTTCCAGATCAAAGCGGGTGCGCTGCTCGAGCCGCTGGGCCTCCACCAGCTTGCCCTGGCTCACGAATTCCTTCAATCGGTCAGACAACTCCATCTTGATGGTCTCAACGGCGGCCAGCACCTTGTCACGCGGCGTGACGTAGTGACTGCTGGGGTATACCGTGAAGCGCGGAATTTTCTGGCGGATGCCACCGGTGAGCGGATCGAAAAGCTGCAGCGACTCAATCTCGTCATCAAACAGTTCGATGCGGATCGCCATCTCGCTGTGCTCGGCCGGAAACACGTCGATCGTGTCGCCGCGCACGCGGAACTTGCCACGCGAAAAATCGGCGTCGTTGCGCTGGTATTGCATGCGCACCAGTTGTGCAATCACATCGCGCTGGCCCATTTTGTCGCCTGCGCGCAAGGTCATCACCATCTGGTGGTAGGCCTCGGGCTGCCCAATGCCGTAGATGGCCGACACGGTGGCCACGATGACGACGTCACGCCGCTCCAGCACGCTTTTGGTACAGGAGAGCCGCATCTGTTCAATGTGTTCATTGATGGCCGAGTCTTTCTCGATGAACAGGTCGCGCTGCGGCACATAGGCCTCGGGCTGGTAGTAGTCGTAGTAGCTGACGAAATACTCCACCGCATTTTTCGGGAAGAACTCGCGAAACTCGCTGTACAGCTGGGCCGCCAGTGTCTTGTTGGGCGCAAACACAATGGCCGGGCGGCCCAGGCGGGCAATCACGTTGGCCATGGTGAAGGTCTTGCCTGAGCCAGTCACACCCAGCAGGGTCTGGAACACTTCGCCGTCAACCACTCCCTCGACCAGCTTGTCGATGGCTTCGGGCTGATCTCCGGCAGGCGGATAGGGTTGGTACAACTCAAACGGTGAGCCTGGAAAACTGAGGAATTTCCCCGCGGGCGGACTGGCCAACGCCCCGTCCTTGGTGCCAGCAGATTCATCCTTCTCAGATTCAGGAACAACTTCAGAAACATTTTGCATGGAAACTCGATCCCGGCCCGGTAAAATTCAGGACAACCTAAAAGAATACGCCATTTCGGCGCTTACGTGCCAGCACTCCCTGAGATCGCCTTCATTGGGAGGCGAATTGCACGAAAAGTCCGGAATGACCTCGCCCGTTAATTACTGCTAAAGGACCCCTTCATGTCTATGTTCTCCGCTGTCGAAATGGCTCCGCGCGACCCCATTCTGGGCCTGAATGAGCAATTTAACGCCGATCCCAACCCCGCCAAAGTGAACTTGGGCGTGGGTGTATATTTCGATGACAACGGCAAGCTTCCGCTGCTGGCCTGCGTACAGGCCGCCGAGAAGACCATGATGGAAAAACCCACGGCCCGCGGCTACCTCCCCATTGACGGCATCGCCGCCTATGACGCCGCCGTCAAGAGCCTTGTATTTGGGGCCGACAGCGAGCCCGTCAAGAGCGGCCGTGTGGCGACGGTGCAAGGCATCGGTGGCACCGGCGGCCTGAAGATCGGCGCCGATTTCCTGAAGAAGCTCAACCCCAATGCCAAGGTGCTGATTTCTGACCCGAGCTGGGAAAACCACCGGGCGCTGTTCACCAGTGCCGGTTTCACCGTCGAAACCTACCGCTACTATGACGCCGCCAAACGCGGTGTCGACTTTGACGGCATGCTGGCCGACCTCAACGCCGCCACGCCGGGCACCATCATCCTGCTGCATGCCTGCTGCCACAACCCCACCGGGTATGACATCACCGCGGCCCAGTGGGACCAGGTCATTGCCGCCGTCAAGGCGAAAAGCCTCGTGGCCTTCCTCGACATGGCCTACCAGGGCTTTGGCCATGGTATCCAGGAAGACGGTGCGGTGATCGGCAAGTTCGTCGCCGCCGGCCTGGACTTCTTCGTCTCCACATCCTTCTCCAAGAGCTTCAGCTTGTATGGCGAGCGCGTCGGCGCCCTGTCGGTGCTGTGCGAAAGCAAGGAAGAGGCCGACCGCGTCCTGAGTCAGCTCAAGATCGTCATTCGCACCAACTACTCCAACCCGCCGATCCACGGTGGCGCAGTGGTTGCTGCGGTTCTGAACAACCCCGAACTGCGCGCCCTGTGGGAAAAAGAACTGGGCGAGATGCGCGTGCGCATCAAGGCCATGCGCCAGAAACTGGTGGACGGACTGAAAGCTGCCGGCGTGAAGCAGGACATGAGCTTCATCACCAGCCAGATCGGCATGTTCAGCTACTCCGGCCTGACGAAAGACCAGATGGTGCGCCTGCGCAATGAGTTTGGCGTCTATGGCACCGATACCGGGCGCATGTGCGTCGCGGCTCTCAACAGCAAAAACATCGACTACGTCTGCGCCTCGATTGCCAAGGTGGTTTGATTGCCAGACAGATCCCTGCAATGAGATAGCGACCTGGCCCCTATCGAATGGGTGCAGAATTTCACCGCGGTCCAGAGACGGTACCGGTCATGTCAGTATTCGCTGAACTCCAGGAGATTTGCAGATGAAACGCTTCGCACTGGCTTTGATCAGCCTGATTGGATTCGCCGCAGGCGACGCTCTTGCCTGGAGCAATCACACTTTTGCAGCCTACCGTGCGTTTGAAAAAATGCCCGAAGTCGCCAATGCAGCACCGGTCACGGTGGAGCCCCTGGAGGCATTCCTGAAAGCGCAGGAGGCAGCTATCGAAACATTGCTGGCGGGCCAGGAAGCATGGGCACAGAGCCACCTGGAGGTCTATCCACCACGTCCTGCAACGCTGGCGTTCAAGGCCAGTGCAATGCAAACGGACGAGGCCCGGCGACTCGCTTTTCTCAAGGCGCTGCGCGTGGCGCCCAACAGCAAATTTGCCCTGTACATCCAGCCGGATCCATGGGGGCCCCGCCCCGATCACGCCACGATGCTGCCATTCGTTGCGGTCGATACGCTGCCCGAGCAGCCCAATTCCACCTACCGCTTCGTGGGCCTCAAAGCCGGGGATATGGTTTCGCCACTCAGTGTGCTGGCCTCCGCCGCCGATGAGCCAGACTATGGTCTGGACATCAATCTGTGGGCCGACAGCCCGTCGGACTGGGGCAAGACCTACGGCTTTGGTGCCCTGCCGTTTGGCAATCCGGCGTTGTACTTCTCCACCCAGGCGCCGTTTCATATGGGGTTCTACAACGAAGACCGCGTCATCTACATGGCCGCGCCCTTCATCAAGAAGACCTTCCCCCTGCTTCGCACCCACCAGTACACCAGCCTCGCCGCCCTCGCCTTTCGAACCGGCCACCCCTACTGGGGCTGGCGTTTTACCGGGCTGGCGCTTCACTATGTACAGGATCTGACACAGCCGTATCACGCCAGCCTGTCGCCCGGCAATTCATCCGTCAAGCTGATCGGCATCAACCTGCTGGCGATGGCGGGATTCCCCAGAATGAAGGACGAGATGATTGTGTTGCTGTCCAACCGCCATCTGGCGCTGGAAAAATACCAGAATCAGCTGATCTACAACGCGGCGCAATCCCGGCAGGAAACGGCGATCGAGAAGACGCTGCGCGGTGGTGACAAGGACGCCAGCTACCCAGCCTGGTCCGACTTGTACGCCCGCGACGTCGTGAGCCGCCAGTCCTATGCCCTGGGTGCCAGACTGACCGACATCCTGGTCGACACCCTGCCATCCGGGTATGTGTCGGACCCGTCGTTTGATTTCGGCGTGAAGGAATCAGGTATCGATCTGGTGGCCGAACTCAGCCAACAGGATGCGACGAAGCGGGCCAAACTGGATGGGGCCGTTGCAGAACTGCTGGGTAATTTTGGCGCCCATAGCCGCAACGTGGTTCGCGGCGTCCTGAAGGCCGGCGCAACAAAGTGATCAAGCCCAGATCACCGAACGCATCGAGATCGACGCCGCCTGAAAACTGGTATTGAAGAACTGCGGTGTCTCACTGGCATCGACTGCCCCGGCGGCATACAGCAAGGGCAGGAAATGCTCATGCGTGGGATGCGCCTGCTGAGCCACGACCCCAAGGGCCTGGAAGTCCTGCAACGCGGCCTGGTTGCCATGCTGTAGATAGTCAGCGATGGTTTTGTCGAATTCAAGAGCCCAGTCGTAGGCCTGGTTCGGCGCCGCGCTCCTCTGCATGGTCCTCAGGTTGTGCACGATATTGCCGCTGCCCACAATCAGTACGCCCCGCTCGCGCAGACCCTTGAGTTGCTCACCCACCGCGAAGTGGTCAGCGGCGGGACGGCTGTAGTCCATGCTGAGCTGAATCACCGGGATATCCGCCTGCGGGAACATCGGCTTGAGGACTGACCAGGCGCCATGGTCAAGGCCCCATTCCTGCAGATCCAGCGATAAGGGACTGGCGCCGCTCGGCTGGCGCACACACTGACTGATTTCCTGTGCGGCGGCGGGAAAGCCCGGTGCGGGGTACTGCTGATCGAAAAGCGCTTTCGGAAAGCCTCCAAAATCGTGAATCGTTTTGGGCCTGGCCATGGCAGTCAACCACCAACCGGATGTCAGCCAGTGTGCAGAAACACACAAGACCAGTTGCGGCTTTGGCCATTTCACGCCGAATTCGGCGCCCAGGGCCTGCCAGCTTTGGCGGTACTCGTTGTCTTCAATCGCGTTCATGGGGCTGCCATGCCCCAGAAACAGAACCGGCATCCGGATCGTCTTTTCCAGCGATTTGAATGAATCAAAGGCGGCAGCATCTGAAAAGTCGGTCATTGGGGCTCCAGACAGCGCCGCACACGGCACTGGTCGCAATCAAGGTTCTGCGATGCATGTTAATTCGTTTTCATTTATAACAATGCACGTGGCCCGCCCGACCCTGGCAAGCTCCTGACTTTTCGCTTGCACAAAGGCGACAGATGCGGGGGAAATTGGTGTTTCCACCCCAACACAAGCACTATCAGAACTGTTATATTGCACTGCAACATTTCCCGAAAGTGAATTCATCATGCTCTACCACCTCTACGAAACCCAGCGGTCCCTGATGGAGCCATTCACTGACCTGGCCCAATCCGCCGCAAAGGTATATGGCAATCCGCTGTCACTACTGGGGCAAAACCCGTTTGCACAGCGCATTTCAGCCGGATACGACTTGCTGCACCGTCTGGGAAAAGACTACGAAAAGCCGGAGTTTGGCCTCCGCACGATCGACGTCGATGGAGTAGGTATCGCCATCCATGAGCGCGTTGAAATCAACAAGCCATTCTGTGAATTGCGCCGTTTCAAGCGCTTCAGCGACGATCCGGCAACGCTGGAAAAACTGAAGGGGCAGCCTGCGGTCCTGATCGTGGCGCCGCTGTCTGGCCACTATGCGACGCTTTTGCGCGATACGGTCAAGACCATGCTCAAAGACCATAAGGTCTACATCACCGACTGGAAAAATGCGCGCCTGATTCCTCTGTCCGAGGGTGAATTCCATCTGGATGACTATGTGAACTACGTGCAGGAGTTCATCCGTCACCTTCAGGGCATCTACGGCAACTGCCATGTGATGAGCGTGTGCCAGCCGACGGTGCCGGTGCTGGCGGCGGTGTCCCTGATGGCGAGCCGTGGCGAAACCACACCGCTGAGCATGACCATGATGGGCGGCCCGATTGATGCCCGCAAATCGCCCACTGCGGTGAACAACCTGGCGATGAACAAGAGCTACGAATGGTTTGAGAACAACGTGATCTACCGCGTACCCACAAGTTTCGCGGGTGCCGGACGGCGTGTCTACCCCGGGTTCCTGCAGCACTCCGGCTTTGTCGCCATGAACCCCAGCAACCATGCCAAGAGCCATTACGACTACTTCAAGGATCTGATCAAGGGCGATGACGCCAGCACTGAAGCGCACCGCAAGTTCTATGACGAGTACAACGCCGTGCTGGACATGGACGCCGACTACTACCTGGAGACAATCAAGGTGGTGTTTCAGGAGTTCAGTCTGGTGAACGGGACTTGGGATGTCAAAGGGGTGGACGGCAAGATCGAACGGGTACGCCCGCAGGACATCACCACCACCGCTTTGTTCTCCGTGGAAGGTGAGCTGGACGATATCTCCGGCTCCGGCCAGACCGAGGCGGTGCACAGCATCTGCAGCGGGGTTGTGGCTACCGAGCAGAAACACCTGGAAGTGCCCGGCGCGGGACACTATGGCATCTTCAGCGGTCGACGCTGGCGCGAGGTCGTGTATCCCCATGTCAAAGCGTTCATCCTCAGTCACCAGCCGAAGGCCGCATCTGCCAAGGCCCCGGCCACTGCTCCAAAACCAGCTGCAGCCCCCGTCAAACGGGCACCGGCAGCGACGAAAACTGCAGTAAAGAAAGTCGCCCGCAAAAAGTAATGGCTGCGTTGGCTGCCGAGATCCTCGCGCTGCTGCCCCAAACGCAGTGCACCCGTTGTGGCTACCCAGACTGCGCGGCTTACGCGCAGGCCATTTCACAAGGCACGGCGGGCATAAACCAGTGTCCGCCGGGTGGCGAGCAAGGAATTGGGCGACTGGCAGCCATCACGGGCCGGCCCGTCACAGCGCTGAGCCCTGACCATGGAACAGAAAGCCCACGCACGGTCGCGTTCATCGATGAAGACTGGTGTATCGGCTGCACCCTGTGCATCAAGGCCTGCCCCACCGATGCGATCATGGGCAGCAACAAGCTGATGCACACCGTGATCGAGGCCTACTGCACCGGCTGTGAGTTGTGCATCCCGGTATGCCCGGTGGATTGCATCGAACTTGAAAATGTCACCGGTGCAGCAACCGGATGGTCTGCGTGGTCACGCCCACAGGCCGATCTGGCCCGCAGTCGCTATGAATTTCATAGCTACCGGCGCAATCGTGACGTGGGCGAGAACGATAAAATGCTTGCAGAAAAAGCGCACGTCAAGCTGGCCGACCTGTCCCATCACTCGCTGCACACCGACCCAGCCATTCTGGACAAAAAACGCGCGGTGATTGAATCGGTTTTGGCGCGGGCACGCGCCAGGCGTGACTCAGACAATGGCGCCGGATAAGCCCATCTGCATTCTCAACTGACCACCAGGTTCTTGTAGACGCCACAGCCGATGAAGAGATCATCGACCTGCTGCACAAAGGACATTTTGGTCTGCACCCGCCCAGTGGTCGGATTGGTGATGTCGTATTCCACCCAGCCAGGCTCGATGTTGGCCTGGTCGATGATGGAATCCAGCAGGCCCTCGCCATCAATACCCGGGATGTCCTGCACCCGGGTGCCCACCTTGGCCGGGTTGCCGCCGAACGCCACATAGGTGCCATTGCTGTCCAGCACGAAGACATACATGTCGCGATCGTGAAACCCTTGCGCGGGGTCGGTCACTTCCCGCAAGAAGGAATCGCGGGAGGCGCTGCGTTTACGTTGCGCCATGGCACGCTCAACGAGTTCAATGGCCTCTTCCGCAGAGCCCTGCTGCAACTTGAACATCGCAAAGGCCTCCACCATCGTGGAGGCACGTCCTTCCAGATTGGATGCTTGTGTCACCGCATGCTCGACCATTTGAGCGTTGCGCTGTGTGATTTCGTCGAGTTGGCGCACCGCCGTTGTGATCTCGGAAAGCCCGGAGCTTTGTTCTGCGCTGGAAGTCGAAATCTGCGACATGCTGGCTGCCACATCACGTATGCCTGACACGATCTGGGTGATATTGCTGCCCGCCGCCCGGATCTTCTGAACGCTGGACGCCACCTGTGCTGAGGAGGCGCCAATCAATTGCCTGATCTCCTTCGCCGACTCAGCCGAACGCTGCGCCAGCGATCGGACCTCGCTGGCGACCACGGCAAAACCACGGCCGGACTCCCCCGCCCGGGCAGCTTCCACGGCGGCATTGAGCGCCAGGATGTTGGTCTGGAAAGCCAGGCCGTCGATCACACTCACAATCTCGTCCATGCGCTTGGCGCTACTCTGGATGGCTTCAACCGACGCAATGGCCTCTGCCATGGTGGAAGCCCCCTGATCGGCCACATCCCGCACGCTGGACGCACGGGCGTTGGCCTGGGCTGCGGTTTGCGCGTTGTCCTGCACGGTGGACGACAACTCCTCCACACTGGCCGCTGTTTGCTCCAGATTGGCGGCCTGTTGCTCGGTCCGGTCTGACAACTCGCGGTTGCCCGTTGCCAGACTCTTGCCCGAATGCGCGACAAAAGCGGCGTTACTGCGCACATTGGCCACCATCGACGACACCGTCGTGCCGATCTGACTTGTCGAGGAAGCCAGGCCGGCGAGTTCATCCCGCCCATGAGCCACCAGACTCAGGCGCAAATCACCTCGCACCATCTTGTCCATGGCTTGCGTCACCTGCCCCAAATCCTGGGCAAAGCTCTGGTAAAACGCCAGCAACAAATACACCGACAGCACCACGCACAAACCGCTCAACCACGCCACCAGCGTTGCACCGGATCCCGCGGGTCCGCTCAAAAAATATTGAAGCAGCATGACGACCGGCGGCGTCATCAAAATGGCCGCCAGCAGCAGGACCTTGCCGGCAAAACGCATGTTCCGCATGAGCCACAGACCAGGGATAAGTAATTTTCCAAACATCATGAATCAGTCTCAATAATAGTTTTAATAAATAACCCTGACCTTATACAGGGGAGTGTCCAACAGAAACCTTACATATCCTTACTGCACCCCAATCACCCTTCTTTTACACAGATCCCCTATCCAAGCGCGTCATTCACCTGATCATGAAACTCGGCGAGACTGACGGCGTTACCAATCTCGCGCGGCAAGGCATCGCGCACCGAGAACACCCCCAGAATTTTGGACGCCGGCGAGACAATGGGCAGGTGTCGAAAGCCTCGCTCGATCATGATCAGCACGGCCTCGGAAACTTTCATGTCCGGCCCCACGCTGTGCGGGTTGTGCGTCATCACCTCCGACACCTGGGTGGTTTGCGGGTTGAGCGCCTTGGCCAGCACACGGGTCATCAGGTCGCGCTCAGTCAAAATGCCTTGCATGACGCTGGCGCCATCGATGATCAGGACGCTGCCACAGTTGGCTTTGGTCATGATGCAGGCGGCTTCCCACACACTGGCGTGCGGGGGCAGGCTCACCACATGTCGCTGCGACATGGATTGAAATACGGTACGTTCAGACATGATTCCCCTCCTGCTTAAATCAAAATCAGCGCAGGGACGCGTTGAGCTTCTCGAGCGCCTGGGCGCCAGGACATAACTGCGTGACCCCCAGCTGGTTGAGTGGTGTGTCGCTGGTGTTGTGGGCCAGATGCATGTCTGTAGCGAGCGAATCCAAGTAGAGCAGCCCCGTCACCACTTCGCCGCGCGCCTGATGCGCATTGATGTAACTCAGGGCAGCATAGCGATCGGTCGGATCGTAGTCCGCATGCAGCTTGCGAAGACGCAGCGTGGAGCCATCGTGCTGCTGTACCTCCACCACCTCGCCGGGTGCGTAGTCGGTGGTGATTTCGCTGCGCGGCGTGATGAAATCGATACGGCTGACCGCCTCGTTGTGTTGTCGCACATAGTCATAGCTCTTGGTGCTGCCGCCGTGGTTGTTGAAGGTCACACAGGGACTGATAACGTCAATGAACGCGGCCCCGCCATGGCCGATGGCACCTTTGATGAGAGGCACCAGTTGCGCCTTGTCACCCGAAAAACTGCGCGCCACGTAGGTAGCGCCCAGTTGCAGCGCCAGCCCGACCAGATCAATCGGGTTGTCACTGTTGATCACGCCCTTCTTGCTCTTGGAACCCCGGTCTGCCGTGGCCGAGAATTGCCCCTTGGTCAGGCCGTAAACGCCGTTGTTCTCCACGATGTACGCCATGCAGACACCGCGGCGCATGGCATTGGCAAACTGCCCCAGGCCGATGGAGGCCGAGTCGCCGTCGCCTGACACCCCCAGGTACAACAAATCACGGTTGGCGAGGTTGGCACCGGTCAGGACTGAGGGCATGCGGCCATGCACTGTGTTGAAACCGTGCGAGGCACCCAAAAAGTAGTCCGGCGTCTTGGAACTGCAGCCAATTCCCGAGAGTTTGGCGACGCGGTGCGGCTCGATATCGAGCTCCCAGCAGGCCTGGATGATCGCCGCCGAGATGGAGTCGTGTCCGCAGCCGGCACACAGGGTGGAGATGCGGCCCTCGTAATCGCGCCGCGTGTAGCCCACCTTGTTGGTGGTCAGCGTGGGGTGGTGCAGCCTGGGCTTGGCGAGGTAGGTCATGCGGCCTCCTTTTGCGCGGGAGTCAACTGGACGGACGCCGACGCCGGTTGCAGATTCGTCTCAATGAAATGAGTGATGAAGCGCGCGGTGATGGGCGTGCCGTCATAGTGCAGCACCTTGACCAGCCGCGCCGGATCGATGGCCAGTTCGTTCACCAGCAGGGAGTGCATTTGCGCATCGCGGTTCTGCTCAACAACAAACACCTTGTCATGTCCGGCGATGAAGCGGTCGACCGACTCCGGAAACGGAAACGCGCACAGGCGCATCGCATCCAGATCAATGCCCTCCTGCGTCAGCACATCCAGCGCTTCCATCATCGCCGGGCTGGTCGAGCCGAAATAGATGACACCCACGCGCGTCGGGCGTGGGGCCGGTCGCAACACGGGCTGCGGCACCAGCGCAGCCGCTGTCTTGAACTTACGCAGCAACCGCTCCATGTTGTAGATGTAGTCCGGTCCGCGCTCGGAGTAGCGTGCATAGGGGTCGCGCGTGGTACCGCGCGTGAAGAAGCTGCCTTTGGTCGGGTGCGTGCCGGGCAGCGTGCGCCACGGAATGCCGTCCCCATCGACGTCCTTGTAGCGGCCAAAATCCTTGCCGGCTTCGAGCTCTTCCGCCGTCATGACCTTGCCGCGGTCATAGTCCCGCGCATCGTCCCAGACAAAGGGCTTGCACAGGCGCTGGTTCATGCCGATGTCCAGGTCGGTCATCACGAAGATGGGCGTCTGCAGGCGGTCCGCCAGGTCCAGCGCGGCCGCGGCATGTTCAAAACATTCGTGCGGGTCTTCCGGAAACAGCAGCACATGCTTGGTGTCGCCATGCGAGGCATAGGCACAACTGAGCAAATCCGATTGCTGTGTGCGCGTGGGCATGCCGGTGGATGGGCCGCCACGCTGCACATTGATGATGGTCACCGGAATCTCGGCAAAGTAGGCCAGACCAATGAATTCGGTCATCAACGAGATGCCCGGACCCGACGTGGCCGTGAAGGCGCGCGCACCATTCCAGCCCGCGCCAACCACCATGCCGATGGAGGCCAGCTCGTCTTCGGCCTGCACGATGGCGTAGTAATGCTGGCCGGTGGCGGGGTCCACACGGTACTTGTCGCAGTACTTCTGGAACGCCTCCGGCACCGACGACGAAGGTGTGATGGGGTACCAGGCTGCGACCGTGGCGCCCCCATAGATGCAACCCAACGCGGCTGCACTGTTGCCGTCCGTGAATATCTGGTCGCCCACCTTGTCCGCGCGACGAACGCGGATGCCGAGCGGGGCCGCCAGATGCTGTTTCACATAGTCGCGCCCCAGATGCAGGGCGCGCACATTGGAGTCGAGCAACATTTCCTTGCCCTTGTACTGCTCGGCAAACAGCTTCTCGAACACCTCGGCCTCGACGTCCAGCAGCACTGACAGCGCGCCCACGTAAATGATGTTCTTGAACAACTGGCGTTGACGGGGGTCACTGTAGGCCGCGTTGCTGATTTCGGTCAAGGGTATGCCGATGACATGAACATCCGGCCGAAATTTTGACGGGGGAACAGGCCGTGTGCTGTCGTAAAACAGATAACCACCCGGCTCGATTTCCGCCACATCGGCGTCCCAGGTCTGGGGATTCATGGCCACCATCATGTCCACACCGCCGCGCCGCCCCTGGTAGCCGCTTTCACAGACCCGGGCCTCATACCAAGTGGGCATGCCCTGGATGTTGCTGGGGAAGATATTGCGCGGACTCACCGGCACACCCATGCGCAAAATCGCCTTGGCGAACAGTTCGTTGGCCGAAGCCGAACCCGAGCCGTTGACGTTGGCGAACTTGATGACGAAATCGTTGATGGCTTCGATGCGCTTCATGCGACCTCCATAAGACGTTTGCCGGCTTTTTCGTCACGGCATCGGGGTCCCGCCTGGGTGGTATTCAGCAGAAACTTCTGCATATCCCACGCCCCGGTGGGGCAACGTTCGGCGCACAAACCGCAATGCAGGCAGACGTCTTCGTCCTTCACCATCACATGTCCCGTTTTCAGCGCGCCCGACACATAGAGGTCTTGCGTGGCATGAAGCGCCGGCGCGTTCAGGCGCGTGCGCAGATCAGTCTCCTCGCCATTGGCGGTGAAGGTAATGCAGTCCATGGGGCAGATGTCCACACAGGCATCGCATTCAATGCAGGTCTCACGCGTGAAGACCGTCTGCACATCGCAATTCAGGCAGCGGCTGGCCTCCTTGAAAGCCGTCGCGGCATCGAAGCCCAGCTCCACTTCCACCCGGATGCTGGCCAGGGCCACCTCCGCCTTGGCCCATGGCACCTTGAAGCGCGTGTCGCCTGACACATCATTGTGGTAGCTCCACTCGTGAATGCCCATCTTTTGCGACATCAGGTTGGTCATCGGCGCCGGGCGCCGGGCGGGGTCTTCGCCATGCAACAGCCGGTCGATTGACACTGCCGCTTCATGCCCGTGCGCTACCGCCGTGATGATGTTCTTCGGTCCGAACGCCGCATCGCCACCAAAAAACACCCGGGGCTCGGTGGACTGAAAGGTCTCCTTGCGCAGCACCGGCAGCCCCCAGCGGTCAAACTCGATACCGCTGTCGCGCTCGATCCAGGGAAAGGCATTTTCCTGGCCGACGGCCAACAGCACCGTGTCGCATTCAAAAAACACATCTGGCGCGCCGGTTGGCACCAGACTGCGACGGCCCTCCCCGTCAAAGACGGCCTGCACCACCTCGAACTTCATGCCCACCAACTGGCCGTTGCGATGCTCGAAACTCTTCGGCACGTGAAAGTTGACGATGGGAATGCCCTCATGAACAGCGTCTTCCTTTTCCCACGGCGAGGCTTTCATCTCCTCAAAGCCACTGCGCACGATCACCTTCACATCGGTGCCGCCCAATCGTCGGGCCGAACGGCAGCAGTCCATCGCCGTATTGCCCCCGCCGAGCACGATCACTCGCTGGCCCACGCTGGTGACGTGCCCAAACGAGACCGATGCCAGCCAGTCAATGCCGATGTGAATGTGAGCCGCGGCTTCCTTGCGGCCCGGAATCTGCAGATCCCGCCCCCGGGGAGCCCCACAACCGACGAACACCGCGTCGTAGCCCTGCGCCAGCAGTGCCTTCATGGAGTCGATGCGCTGGTTGCTCCTGAAGTCCACGCCCAGATCAAGGATGTAACCGGTTTCTTCGTCAATCACCGACTCTGGCAACCGAAAGCGCGGGATTTGTGACCGGATAAAGCCGCCGGCACGCGCCTCGCCGTCAAAGACCGTCACCTCGTAGCCCAGTGGCGCCAGATCCCGCGCCACGGTGAGCGAAGAAGGTCCTGCCCCCACACAGGCCACCCGTTTGCCGTTGCGGGGTGCCAACGTCGGCATCCGGCCCTTCACGTCGTCTTTCATGTCGGCGGCCACGCGCTTGAGCCGGCAGATGGCGACCGGCTCGGGCCGAATTTGCCCCTCAGGCGCTTCGCTCCGTCCCCCCAGGGGAGCGCTCCCGGCTTGGGGCGGCCCGGCGCCGGGGCCATTGTTTTCTTCGACACGGCCGCGGCGGCAGGCGGGTTCGCAGGGCCGGTCACAGGTGCGCCCCAGAACGCCCGGGAATACGTTGGACACCCAGTTGATCATGTAGGCATCGCTGTAACGCCCCTGACCAATCAGGCGAATGTATTCAGGAACGGGCGTATGGGCCGGGCAGGCCCATTGGCAATCAACAACCTTGTGGAAATAGGCCGGATCGGCGAGGTTGGTAGGCTGCACGTCTGTCTCCTCTTCCCCTGTTGCGCCACATGACCGGCTGGGGATGGAAACAGTCTACGCCTGCAGGCCTGCCATTGGCTCTCGGGTGAATCCCGTAGTGGCGTGCCATTGACCCGGATGTTGACGCAGCGCAAACTCCGGGGATTGAAACGCCAGCTGGCGTCACGCGGCCCCTGCCGCCAGCTGGCCAAATGCAGCGACAACCTCCGCCGGGGCCTGCACCAGTTCAATCAACACCCCCTCGCCACTGACGGGGAACTCCTCATTCGACTTGGGGTGCAGAAAACAGATGTCAAACCCGGCTGCACCCTTGCGGATGCCGCCCGGGGCGAATCGCACGCCTTTGGCCGTCAACCACTCGACGGCGCGGGGCAGGTCGTCAATCCACAGGCCCACGTGATTGAGGGGCGTGGTGTGAACGGCCGGCTTCTTCTCCGGGTCCAGTGGCTGCATCAGGTCGACCTCGACCTTGAACGGACCAGCGCCCATGGTGCAGATGTCTTCATCGACGTTTTCGCGCTCACTGCGGAAGGTGCCAGTCACTTCAAGGCCCAGCATGTCGACCCAGAGTTTCTGCAGGCGGGTCTTGTCGGGGCCGCCGATGGCGATCTGCTGGATGCCCAGCACTTTGAAAGGGCGGTTCAGCGTCATGCGAACTCCACAATCACCTGGTCCACGGTGAGCGATTCGCCCTTGCCGGCGGCAATCGACTTGACCACGCCGTCAGCCGCCGCAAACAACACGTTCTCCATCTTCATGGCTTCGATCACGGCCACACGCTCACCGGCCAGCACTTTCTGGCCCGGCTGCACCGCCACCTCCACCAGCAGCCCCGGCATCGGCGACAGCACGTAGCGACTCATGTCAGGCGGCGCCTTGTAAGGCATCAGGGCGTGAAGCTCGGCCGCGCGCCTGGAGAGCACCAGCGTGTCGATCTGCGTCCCGTTGTGCGAGACCCGGATCGCCAGCGGATTCTTGCCTGCCAGGCCACCGCGCTCCACCTGTGCCGTAAACGGCGCACCATTGCAGGTACCGCTGACGCGAACTTCGCCCAGCCGGTAGTTGCTACATATTTTGTAGCTGCTGGCGCCCACTTTGACGAGGCTGGAGCCGGTTTTGCCTTCAAAGTCGGTCACGGTGACAGGCGTTGGCGTGGTGACACCTTGCTGCCCCAGCGTCACCACGACGAAGTCTTCGCCCACCTCAATCTCATGGCCTTCCATCTGGCCGCTGATGGCCGCGGCGCGATTGCGGAACTTGCGGTTGACAAAAGCAGCCAGCGCAATCAGCAGATTGGCGTCGTCATGGGGCACATCTTCGGCCCTGAAGCCCTGCGAATAGTTCTCGGCAATGAAGCCGGTGTTGAAATCCCCCGCGACAAACCTGGGGTGCGCCAGCAAGGCTGCCTGAAACGGGATGTTGCTGCTGACGCCACGGATCACAAAGCCATTGAGTGCTTCACGCATCTTGGCGATCGCATCCAGCCGGTCTTTACCGTGCACGATCAATTTGGCAATCATCGAGTCGTAAAACATCGGAATCTCGCCGCCGTCCTGCACGCCGGTATCGACCCGGACGCCGTACCACTGGCTGGTGTCCGATGCAAACATGGTCTCCTGCGGCGGCTGAAAACGCACCAGGCGGCCGGTGGATGGCAGGAAATTGCGGAACGGGTCCTCGGCGTTGATGCGGCATTCGATGGCCCAGCCCTCGCGCTTGACCTCGGCCTGCGTCAAGGGCAGCTTCTCGCCCGCAGCCACGCGGATCATCAGCTCCACCAGGTCCAGCCCCGTGATGCATTCGGTCACCGGGTGCTCCACCTGCAGACGGGTGTTCATCTCCAGGAAGTAGAAGCTCTGGTCTTTGCCGACCACGAACTCGACCGTCCCTGCGCTCTGGTACTTCACAGCTTTGGCCAGCGCCACCGCCTGTTCGCCCATGGCCTTGCGGGTGGCGTCGCTGATGAACGGCGACGGCGCTTCCTCGATCACCTTCTGGTGGCGGCGCTGGATGGAGCATTCGCGTTCGTTCAGATAGATCACATTGCCGTGGCTGTCGCCGACCAGCTGGATTTCGATATGGCGCGGTTCCTCGACAAATTTCTCGATGAACACGCGGTCATCACCAAAACTGTTGCGCGCCTCGTTGCGGCAGCTGGTGAAGCCCTCGAAGGCTTCCTTGTCGTTGAAGGCGACGCGCAGGCCCTTGCCGCCGCCACCGGCACTGGCCTTGATCATGACCGGGTAGCCGATGCCCTTGGCAATCTCGACCGCCTTTTCCGGCGTCTCGATCGCGTCGTTGACACCCGGAATGCAGTTCACGCCCGCCGCACCGGCCAGCTTCTTCGATTCGATCTTGTCGCCCATGGCGGCAATCGAGTAGTGCTTGGGGCCGATGAAGACAATGCCTTCTTCTTCCACCCGCTTCGCAAAGCCGGCGTTTTCGCTCAAGAAGCCGTAACCGGGGTGCACTGCCTGCGCGCCGGTTTGTTTGCAGGCCGCGATGATCTTGTCGGCCAGCAGATAGCTTTCGCGGCTGGGCGCCGGGCCGATATGGACGGCCTCATCGGCAAGCATCACATGGCGCGCGTCGCGGTCTGCATCAGAGTAAACCGCCACGGTCTTGATGCCCATTTTTTGGGCCGTCTTGATGACCCGGCAGGCGATCTCGCCGCGGTTGGCAATCAGAATTTTGGTAAACATATTCTTTTCTCCTCGGGCCATCAAAGGGGGATGTTGCCGTGCTTGCGCCACGGATTCTCAAGCTTCTTGTCACGCAGCATCACCAGCGAGCGGCAGATGCGCTTGCGGGTTTCATGCGGCAGGATCACGTCATCGATGAAGCCGCGAGCGCCCGCCACAAACGGGTTGGCAAATCGGGCTTTGTACTCGGCTTCCTTGGCCGCCAGCTTGACCGGGTCGCCCTTGTCTTCGCGGAAGATGATCTCCACCGCGCCCTTGGCGCCCATCACCGCAATCTCGGCATTGGGCCAGGCAAAGTTGACGTCGCCGCGCAGGTGTTTGGAGCTCATCACGTCGTAGGCGCCGCCATAGGCCTTGCGCGTGATGACGGTGATCTTCGGCACCGTGCACTCGGCGTAGGCGTAGAGCAGCTTGGCGCCATGCTTGATGATGCCGCCATACTCCTGCGACGTCCCCGGCATGAAACCGGGCACGTCCACAAAAGTGATGACTGGGATATTGAAGGCATCGCAGAAGCGCACAAAGCGCGCTGCCTTGATCGAGCTCTTGATGTCCAGGCAACCGGCCAGCACCAGCGGCTGATTCGCCACGATGCCCACGGTCTGGCCTTCCATGCGGCCAAAACCAATCAGGATGTTCTTCGCGTATTCGGGCTGCAGCTCGAAGAAGTCGCCATCGTCCACGGTTTTGACGATGAGCTCTTTGATATCGTAGGGCTTGTTGGCGTTGTCAGGCACCAAGGTGTCCAGGCTCATGTCCATGCGGTCGGCCGGGTCGCCGCTGCGGCGCACCGGCGCCTTTTCACGGTTGTTGAGCGGCAGGTAGTTGTAGAGCCGGCGCAGCATCAAAAGCGCTTCCACATCGTTCTCAAACGCCAGGTCGGCCACGCCGCTTTTGGTGGTGTGGCTGATGGCACCGCCGAGTTCTTCCGCCGTCACGTCTTCATGGGTCACGGTTTTCACCACTTCCGGACCGGTGACGAACATGTAGGAACTGTCTTTCACCATGAAGATGAAGTCGGTCATGGCCGGGCTGTAGACGGCGCCACCGGCGCAGGGGCCCATGATCATGCTGATCTGCGGCACCACGCCGCTGGCCATCACGTTGCGCTGGAAGACGTCGGCATAACCGCCGAGTGACGCCACGCCTTCCTGGATGCGCGCGCCGCCCGAATCGTTGAGACCAATCACCGGCGCGCCGACCTTCATCGCCTGGTCCATCACCTTGCAGATCTTCTCGGCATGGGCCTCGCTCAAGGCACCGCCGAACACGGTGAAATCCTGGCTGAAGACGAAAACCAGACGACCATTGATCATGCCGTAGCCGGTGACCACGCCATCACCCGGGATCTTGTTGTCCTGCATGCCGAAATCGACGCAGCGATGCTCGACAAACATGTCCCACTCTTCGAACGTGCCCTCATCGAGCAGCAGCTCCAGACGCTCACGGGCGGTGAGCTTGCCCTTTTTGTGCTGCGCGTCGATGCGTTTCTGGCCACCACCCAAACGCGCGAGTTCGCGCTTGGCTTCAAGTTGTTCAAGTATGTCGTGCATGGTTTTCTCTCTTTGCGAAGTACTGATCGTCTCGTTGATTTGTCGCTATTATTTTGATAGCTATCTACGCCCTGTTCCTGTGGGCCAGAAGCAGATTTCTTGCCGCAGTCGATGCCGCCAGGCGGCCCGCCAACACCTCTTGCGTCAGTTGCGGCAGCAACTCTTTCACCTGTGCATGCTGGCGAAACGCCTGTTTCAAACCGGCATCAATGCGCTCCCACATCCAGGTCAGCGACTGCTGCTGGCGACGTGCCGCCAGCTTGCAGTTGGCGGTCTGAAGGGTTTTGAATTCACTCACGGCAGCCCAGAAGATGTCGACGCCCTGCCCGTTCAGGGCACTGAGCAGCAGCGCCTTGGGATGCCAATTCTTTTCATCGTGGCTGCCAAACAGGCCCAGCAGCTGCATGGCAGATGTAATCTGCAATTGCGCGCGCTGCGCGGCAACGGCGTCAATGTCGGCCTTGTTGATCACCACCAGGTCCGCCAGCTCCATGACGCCCTTCTTGATCGCCTGCAGATCGTCGCCCGCGTTGGGCAGTTGCATCAGCACAAAGATGTCGGTCATGTTGGCCACAGCTGTCTCGCTCTGGCCCACGCCCACGGTTTCGACAATCACGATGTCATAGCCCGCTGCCTCGCACACCAGCATGGCTTCGCGTGTTTTCTCGGCCACGCCGCCCAGCGTGCCACTGCTGGGGCTGGGCCGGATGTAGGCCTGCTCGTGGACCGAGAGCCTTTCCATACGCGTCTTGTCACCCAGGATGGAGCCGCCTGACACAGTGGAAGATGGATCGATGGTCAGAACCGCCACGCGATGGCCCTGCTCAATCAAATAAAGGCCCAATACCTCAATGAAGGTGGATTTGCCGACACCCGGCACGCCGCTGACCCCGAGGCGAAACGAATTGCCGGTGTGGGGCAGCAACGCCGTGAGCAGTTCATCCGCTTGCGCACGGTGGTCGGCGCGGGTCGATTCGAGCAGGGTGATGGCTTTGGCGATGGCGCGGCGCTGCGCACTCCCGACCGAATTGACGATCGCGGTAACGGAAATGGGAGAAACTGGCCCTGGGGCCCAATCTCGTTGCGGGTTGTTTGTCTCCGGCGGCATGCTTTTCCTGAATTGGGATCTAACCCCAAATTCCTACTTGGCCAGCGCCTTCTTGATTTTCTCCAGCACGTCTTTCGCGCTGGCCGGAATGGGCGTACCGGGACCGTAAATGCCCTTGACGCCAGCCTCGTACAGCATCTCGTAGTCCTGGCGTGGAATCACACCACCCACGAACACGATGATATCGTCGGCGCCCTGTTTCTTCAGCTCGGCGATGATGGCCGGCACCAGCGTTTTGTGGCCCGCTGCCAGCGTGCTCACACCCACCGCATGGACGTCGTTTTCGATCGCCTGGCGGGCGCACTCTTCGGGTGTCTGGAACAGCGGCCCCATGTCCACGTCAAACCCCAGGTCAGCAAAGGCGGTGGCCACCACTTTGGCGCCACGGTCATGGCCGTCCTGCCCGAGTTTGGAAATCATCACGCGCGGGCGACGGCCTTCCTTTTCCGCAAAGGCGTTGATTTCAGTCTTGAGGGCTTCCCAGCCCTCGGCCGAGTCATAAGCTGCTGCATACACGCCGGTCACCTTTTGTGTGTCGGCGCGGTGGCGCCCGTAGATTTTTTCCAGCGCATCACTCACCTCGCCTACCGTGGCGCGCAGGCGCATGGCCTTGATGACCAGGTCCAGCAGATTGCCGGAATTCGATTCTGCTGCAGAAGTGATAGCAGCCAGCGCATATTCCACGAGGGCTGGATCACGTTTTTGCTTGATAACCTTCAGACGTTCGATCTGCCCGTCGCGCACGGCCACGTTGTCGATGTCGCGTGACTCAATCGCGTCTTCAGTCTTGAGTTTGTACTTGTTGACGCCGACGATCACATCCTTGCCGCTGTCGATGCGCGCCTGCTTTTCAGCCGCGGCCGCTTCAATCTTCAGTTTGGCCCAGCCGCTGTCGACGGCTTTGGTCATGCCGCCCATGGCTTCGACTTCTTCGATGATGGTCCACGCGGCGTCGGCCATGTCCTGCGTCAGTTTTTCCATCATGTAGGAGCCGGCCCAGGGATCGATCACATTGGTGATGTGCGTCTCTTCCTGAATGATGAGCTGGGTGTTGCGGGCGATGCGCGAACTGAACTCGGTCGGCAGCGCAATCGCTTCGTCAAAGCTGTTGGTGTGCAGTGACTGGGTGCCGCCGAACACTGCCGCCATCGCCTCGATGGTGGTGCGCACCACGTTGTTGTACGGGTCTTGCTCGGTCAGCGACCAGCCGCTGGTCTGGCAGTGGGTGCGCAGCAACAGGCTCTTGGGCGACTTGGCCTCAAAGCCTTTCATGATGCGGCACCACAGCAGGCGCGCCGCACGCATCTTGGCCACTTCCAGATAGAAGTTCATGCCAATGGCCCAGAAGAAGCTCAGGCGCCCGGCAAATTCATCCACGTCCATGCCCTTGGCAATGGCGGTCTTCACATATTCCTTGCCGTCGGCCAGCGTGAAGGCGAGTTCCAGCGCCTGGTTGGCGCCCGCTTCCTGCATGTGGTAACCGCTGATGGAAATCGAGTTGAACTTCGGCATGTTCTTTGCCGTGTATTCGATGATGTCGCCAATGATGCGCATGCTGGGCGCGGGCGGGTAGATATAGGTGTTGCGCACCATGAACTCTTTCAGAATGTCATTCTGAATCGTTCCCGAGAGCTTGTCCTGGCTCACGCCCTGTTCTTCGGCGGCCACCACGTAGCCCGCCAGCACCGGCAGCACGGCGCCGTTCATGGTCATGGAGACGCTCACCTTGTCCAGCGGAATCTCGTTGAACAGGATCTTCATGTCTTCCACACTGTCAATCGCCACGCCCGCCTTGCCGACGTCACCGGTCACGCGCGGATGGTCGCTGTCATAGCCACGGTGCGTCGCCAGATCGAACGCCACGCTCACGCCCTGGCCGCCGGCGGCCAGCGCCTTGCGGTAAAACGCGTTGGATTCTTCTGCCGTGGAAAAGCCCGCGTATTGCCGAATCGTCCAGGGCCGCACCGCGTACATGGTGGCTTGCGGGCCACGCAGGTAGGGCTCAAACCCCGGCAAGGTGTTGGCGTAAGGCAGGTTCTGGGTGTCGGCTGCGGTGTAAAGCGGCTTGACCGTGATGCCGTCGGGGGTCAGCCAGTTGAGTGCATCCACGTTGCCACCCGGTGCGGACTTGGCGGCCGCCTTGGCCCACGCCTCCAGGCTGGCGATCTGAAATTCAGGATATTTTGGGGTCATGACGGATGGCGTTTGCGATGAGTTTATCGAAATGATCTGCCCCGAGCAGGATACGGATTGCTCCAGCCCAAGCACGATTCTATGAATTACCCGTAGTTTACGTTATTTATAATTATTGATTCAAAATATTGTTTCAAGCTTACAATCCGGGCCATGGCAGCACTTTCCCTATCTCCCCGTGCACTCTATGAAGACGTGGCTGAACTTCTGCGTCAGCGCATTTTCTCGCGTGAGTTGGCGCCTGGCAGCTGGATTGACGAGTTGAAAATCGCCGAGGCCTATGGCATCAGCCGTACACCCCTGCGTGAAGCGCTCAAAGTGCTGGCCGCCGAGGGCCTGGTCACCATGAAAGTGCGGCGTGGCGCCTATGTGACCGAAGTGTCCGAGCGTGATCTAGCAGATGTGTACCACCTGCTCGGCCTGCTTGAGGCTGACGCCGCCGGCGTGGTCGCAACGGCGGCGACCGATTCCCAAATCGAAGAATTGCAGACGCTGCACCATGAACTGGAGGCTGCCGCCAAGCCAGGTCTGGAAAGCCGGGAGCGTTTTTTCGAGATCAATGAACGCTTTCACATGCGGCTGCTGGAGATTGCCAACAACCGCTGGCGCGACCAGATGGTGGCCGACCTGCGAAAAGTCATGAAGCTCAATCGCCACAACTCGCTACTGAAATCTGGCCGCATTGAGGAATCGTTGCATGAACATCGCGCCTTGATGGCTGCCATTGCCAGACGGGACGCCGCCCTCGCCATGCAGCGCATGCAGGAACACTTCAAGAACGGCCTGGAAGCGGCTATCTGAGGCTGCTTCAGAACGCGTAGAGCGGACCGGTTCCGAGCGATGAGGGCTGGCCCTCGATACCTATGAAGACACGACGTCCGTAGAAGAAGGGCAAGCCCCAGTCAAAAATCTGGGGATAGCCAATGTCGCCTGCCAAAGTTGGTAGCACTGGTTGACCGGTGGCAAAAAGTGACAAGGCGTTGTCAACCGCAAACGAAACCAGCACAGCCACTGCATTGGTGCCGACCAGAGTGGCCGACAAATCGACTCGGCTGGCTGGGGGTGGGCAATAAAAGCCGATGCTGGCGCCTTCACAGACCGGGATTGAAGCGAGATCGAAGAACAGGCCATTGGATCCAGTATCAATGAAGCTATTGCTCAACGTTTGTCCCGCCAACAGTGTGGTGACATAGCCTGAAGCGTTTGTCGTCAGAACCGCGCTGGGTACCAGCTGGTTGTTGGCCTGCGTGCCCATGCCAAAAATAAGTGACCCGCTGAGACTGGGCGCGCTGATGGTGCCTACGGCCGGCAGGTCGATCAGCACGCCGTTGTTGTCGGTAGCGAACAGCGACACCGGGTTCGCGACCTGTTTGGAAATACTTGCCGTAGTTGCGACGGCGGTCGTGCAGGTAAAGTCAGCACAGGTGTAATAGAAGCCATTGGCGGGAATCACGGCACACCCTGACCCGCAGTCTTCCTTGAAAAGACCCAGCCCGACAATGCCGTTCGCACCGAGCGTGGCCGCCGTAGTGATGGCCGTGCCGCCACTCGAACACGCCGCAGCCAAGCTGTTGAACGCCGGGTCTCCAATGATTTGAATAGGCACGCTCGCCGCCGTCTTGCCGCCCAGCACAATGTCCGCAGTTGCCACCGGACCCCAGGCGAATGAGTTGTCAACGAACTGCGCGCAGTTGAGCAATGGAAAACCAGTGCCACCGGTTACCCGACTCAGGCTCAAGGCCGGTGAGACTGCCGTTGACAGCAGCCGCAAGCCGGTGGACCCGGTATCCACCAGCACATGGTCAATGGTCTGACAGGTGATGGTGCCAGGCACGCAAATTCTCACACTGGCGTACAAACGGTTCACGTTGTAGCCTGTGTTTGCTGGTCCACTGTCCACCGTGATGGCCATTACGTTGTTCTCCAGCGGCACGCTGGACGTCGCCGAAGTGCCGCCCCCGCCACCGCATGCGGCAACCAGGGCCGCCGCCAGCCCCATCAATACGGCACGGATCAAAAAATCACTGAAGTACATCTTGAATATTGACCCCAACTGGAATCAGGGCAGGCGCATACGCGTGTCCAAAAAAGTTTCTCATACGCCCGTTGGATCTGACGACAAGACCCGCGCCTTCCATGTTTACCGGTGAGCCGCGCCGTCCCGCCATTCGCGCCTGGTCGGTTTCGAGCTTGAAGGTGCTGAAATAGTCACCGAGCAACGCACGCAGGTCCGGCAACACCGGCCCACGCCATGAAATCGCGAAAACCAGTCCGGCGGGCGTGGCATATTCCCTGACGGTCGTCCCGTTTTCAAGCTGCACCTCGTGAAGCGTGTAAAGGTTGGACTGCACAGTTGACCTGGCGGCAAGTGCTTTTGGGCCGGGCATCGGCGATGCAGATGAAGCCGCCGGGAAGATTGAAGGTGCTTTTCCAAGAGCCGCCACGCCGTCGCCGGCGCTGCCCGCCAGCACCAAGCCGAGCAGCAGCATCCGAACAGTATCGATACAAATATTCAGGTCGATCATTTGTCCTCCACCTCCGGTCGTGCCTGCTTCATCGCATCTTCAACCGACCGTTTCACATGTTTCTGCAATTGCTGGCTTTGCTGCTGTGGATTGACCACCGGCACGGACCCGTTAACGGAGGTTCCTGACGCAATACCAGCGCCCGGCAACGCTCCGACCTGCTTTTTGGCAAGCAGCCCGATGACCGCAACAACGATCAACAAACTCAAGACACCTAAAACACCCCTCATCTCACACCTCTGCCTAGTTCCGCATTGAGAGCACTGGCTTTCAGCATAACTCATCAATGCGGTAACGGGAACCAGTTGGAGGCAAATGGAAGTATGACGCAACAAAAAACCCGCCATGCCAGGAAACATGCGGGCTTTGACAGTGTTTGATACAACCTGAGACAGTGATTTGGTCTGCCCGGAGGGGATCGAACCCCCGACCCACAGCTTAGAAGGCTGTTGCTCTATCCAACTGAGCTACGGGCAGAGATCGAGAGAAAAAAAGATATGGTCGGGGCGAAAGGATTCGAACCTTCGACCCTCTGGTCCCAAACCTGTAGCATTTTCATTACAAATCAAGGACTTACGATCAATTCTGTCTAACAGTATCACGCATTCTAACTTGAAGTTTTCGAGTGAACCTAAAATAACCTTAGACGCCAAATTAGCTGAATTGAAGTCTCACATGTCAACCGCGCCAAGCAGCTAACGCAAAGCAATAAACTCGAGGGCTTCACGCGAGCCATTGCCAAGATGGGACGCCGGCGTGCGCAGGTCGACTACGCGGACCTGCCCCAGATCATCCGAAACCATCGGATGGTGACCGCGTTGAAAGAATCTTCTATTCGATTTGAGCTTTTGAATCTGGATGGGTCGAGCGAAAGATAAACGCCTCGGACAGCAACGTAAGCCTGGTCATGTTGGTCATCGGACTCCTGCTGGCGTTATGGTGCATCGTGCACAGTCTGGGAGCCTTGCTGCTGGCGAGATCTCATGCCTTCGGCCGGGCACTGACAAAGCCGCCACGATCGTCAACGCATGATTTTAAGGAACCGAGAATGAAAATCGCCCGTCACATCGCCCTGATCCTTGGCCTGCTGGGGGTGCTCGTCTGTTCGTGGATTGCACCCATGGATGCGCCGGCCATGACGCAGGTTGATGCTGGCCTCAAGAGGGCGCTGGTCAGCTTTGCTTCCGCACGGGCCCTCAATGGCTTCTTGTCGGTAGTCCAAGCGGCACAGGTGGACATCCAACCGGCAGGCCTTGGGGTCACCCTGTCACCTGGGCAATTGCTGGCTCCGGTGAATGAGCTGGTGAAGCACTTCGCCGACTTGATGCTGCTGGCATGCGTTGCGTTCGGAATTCAAAAGGTCTTGATCAGCATCAGCGGATATTGGTTGATCTCCGTTGCTCTGACTGTGGTGGCGCTGGCGTGGGTGGCGTCCCATCTGCGACAGAGCCAAGCGCCCAGATGGTTGTCGAGGGCGCTTGTGCTGATGTTGATGTTGCGCTTCGCCATACCGGTGGCCATGCTAGGAACTGACGCGCTTTCGCAGAAATTCCTGGCGGCAGACTACACGGCGGCCCAGAGCGCCATCGATACAACGACTGCAGAGGCCGGAAAAGTGAAAGCCCCGGAACCACCTGCGAGCGACGACAAGTCGTGGCTACCCAAAATGCCCAGCTGGGTCCCAAGCATGTCGGAGGTGAAGGATCGGTATACCAAGATGAAACAGGCCGTGGAGCATTCAACGGAGCACATGATCAAGCTGATGGTGGTCTTCCTGCTGCAGACCTTGCTGCTGCCCCTGCTGATGATATGGGCCTTGTTTGGGATAGCGAAGGTCAGTGTTGAGCGGCCGAGTTTGTCGCACCGTCAGGAGCACTAACCAATGTCCGCCAATCAGGAGAATGATTTCCGGTGCGCCGCGCGTGCCAGACGCCGGCATACACTCGCACCGAGTCTGAATCGCCGTCTTCCCCTGTCACCAGGTCACGCGATCGTCAGCATCAAAATGGGGTGCCGGTCGCGCTGCCATTTCCCAGGCCGGCTCGGTTTGTGCCCCGTCATCGATATGCGCGTCACAGTCCGTCCACCACGGTGGCCCGTGTGCGGAGACGAATCAGTGCCAGCGTCGGGCTTGGAGCGACCTGATCAAAAAGATCTACAGCCGGCTACAGTCTTCAAACGACATTCACAATTGCTGGAAGCCGACCGTCAAAATTGAACGTCAGCAATGGAGCGCAGCGTACTTCGGGTGTGCAGCGTTTGCGGGTACTGGCCACCGGCTGCCTCTTGGAAGTTCGATTACAGGGTTTGAATTGCCCGTCAAGCATCCAGGCTGATGGCGCCGATGTCGTCCTGGCCAGTTTTTGCTCGCTGTGCCGATCACGGACTGACCAGGGCATTCATTGGAGAATCACTCGTCAAAATGAATTCGGCACAACCGGACAAAGTTTCATTGACGGCGACAGCTCTGGGGCAGCCAGTCGGAGGCGTGAAATCGCCGTCATGATCGCACAGCCTCCCGATACCTTGATCAACCGCTCAATTCATAATCACCCACCAGTTGCCGGACTTTTGCTGACGCTGCTTGAGGGCGTCTCGCCCCTTAATTGATTTGTCAGACTATGAAAAAAACCACAACCGTCGCCACAATGCACTTCCCTTATCGATTCGACAGACGTTGGAGCGTGTTGTTCTGGGCACTTGGCGTCAGTAAGAACGACGGCGTGTCGATCTACGACAACGGCGATCTTGTCGCGACCTTTGGACGATTCAAAGTGAAAACGACAAGAGATAACGTTAGCCGCACACTTGTGACCGGTCCGCACAGTTGGTACACCGCCGTTGGACTGCGTCTGAGCTTGACTGACGACAGCATCACCTTTGGCACCAATCATAAAAAGGGGCTGAGCATTGAGTTCGTCGGAAAAGTGCCACGTGTCATCGGATTCAGAAGGCATTCGACGCTATGGGTGAGCGTCGCCGATCCAGAAGGACTTGCCACCGCTATAGGGAAGTAGCCAGGGCTGTCACTGCTTGTCCGAAGTGGCGAGTTCGATGCAAGCGCTTCAAAGTAGTGATGCCGGTGCGGGCGTGGAGCAGGCCCCCGCCCAAAATGCGCTGTCCACGAGAGTGATTTTCAGTACCATGGGTACGTCACACACATGGCGCACCGCGGCGCGTCAGACGCGTCAGCTTAATCTGTCACGAGTTGCGCGCCGATTTACCTCGTAGTCGGGTTACGCTCTCCCGCCTGGGAAAAAATTCCCATATTTCGGAGATCAAACTATCGCTTTCAATGTCGGCTATGGGGCTGGCAGTTCCGATATCTGTAGGTCGGCAATGACAGTCTGTTGAAGTCAGTGGCCAGGGAAATCGGCATTTCTTAACTCGGTGACTCCAAGAGACCCATTGCGGGCATTCAGACTTTCCTGGCGACAGGCCGGTCCCGACCCGTAGTTGACGGTCGCGGCCACAAAGACCGGACATTCATGGCGGCCAAGGAGCCGAGATGCCTAAGACGGTCGAACGCGAAACGCTGTACATTCGATCCATGACGCAAGGGGGGAGTGCAGCGCGCCATGGGCCGCACAAACAGATGCAGCGGCGGTTCTTCTCTTGCGTCGCCTAGGGACCTGAGGGCCTGTGATGTTTGTCTGGGGATAGCGGAGGCAGAGACGGCTGCACGTCAGTGCGTATGAAGCCCTCACTCAACAACCTGCAGCGAGGTAGCAGATGAGAAGTCGAACTCTGAAGACAGTTTTGTTCGTTGTTGGCGTACTCGGCAGTCATGCCCCGAATGCTCAAACAATGGCCGTCGTCAATATCCCGCCCTCTCCGCAGTTCAGAATCGACTCCGGTGCTAATTTCTGTGCTGACACGCGTGGCGGTGCAATACTAGGCCCAATACTGAGCACTCCGTTCGGAGACTCGTGTGACTCTCTCGCGGCCATACGACAATCTACTCTATACCCGCCACCCATACTCCCAGCGAAGTCTCGTCTTGAGGTATTCGTCGACTTGGGAAACTTCACATACCGTCTTCAGAGCCAAGTCAACGCTCTGATCGCAGATAACGCAAAACTTAGGGAAGAGAATGCCGCTTTGAACCGCGACAATCTCGAATGGCGAAAGCTGGTGCTTGACGAGACGCTAAGCAGGTTGGATGCCATGCCACAGAGGTTCGCGTCTCAAGACAGCGTCATCGAAGTCTTGATTCCCAGAATCGCTGAGGCCCTTGCGCGCGATGCGTCTTTCACAAATCGCGTCCGCAAGGCGACGCCGTAGCTTGGGGCCTTGGCTTCGACGGCGCAGTTGTGGGCGGAGAGGCACGCCCAAATCGAGGCGCTTATGTGGGGCCGTCGAATTCGACAATGTTTTCTCCGGCAAGTCCGGATACGAGGAGCCATATGGCCCACCATCACTTCGTACCCGCGGTCTGGTGCCTGCTTGCGGCGGGTTCCGCGATGGGTCAACCCAAGGAGCAAACCCTGGACCCGGCAGTTGCGATGGCGCTCGCCAAATTTGGCACCACCGTCGCCATCGGCTCCGCGAAGCTGATCACGCAGGGACAGAACCCTCAATCACCGGCCGACGCACTAGCTCTCGGCGCCGACCTGTCGTCGATGACATCGCGGTACCAAACTACCGTCAATAAAGCGGCATTTGCAAGCAGCACGATGCAGGCTGGTGGTGAGCTGGTCATCACATCGCTGCAAGTCGGCGCGACCTTGACAGGCGTTGGCGCCTTCCCGGCGGCCGCGGTAGCGTCAGTGGCACGGTACGGCAATGACAAGTTCGCGTCCTATCTCGCAAAGGAAGGGAAAGATCGGGCCATGGGCATGTTGAGCTCGGGGCTTCAAAAGATGAGCAAAGCCCAGCGCGACAAGTTCGATGAGAAGATCAACAACAGAGATTACGAAGGGGCCGCTGTCCTGTTCGACGCACGAACCGGCAAGCTCGCAAAGATGGCAAGCGTGTTGAAGGATGATCGCGACGCAGCTGCGAACGTTCACTCATATGTAATAGAGTCGCTCAAACAAGGCGTCTCGTCAGTTTTAATTGACCAGGGTCGTACACACGCGCAAGTACAAGACATTGAGCTATCCCTTGCAAAGCAGATGAAGATAACGACGGCTTTCAGCAAAGACGTAGGCAAGAAGCTGAAGGAACTCGGGGACAAGTCTGAAGAACTTCAATCGAGCATTGCAGGCATGTCAATCGACATCGCCGATCTGAGGAGCGATACCAACAAGAACGCTTACCAAATCGGCGTTATCCAGGAGATCCTTTTCGACCAGCAGTCGCCACAGACCAAGCTAGCTCTCCTGGAGAACGATGCCAAACCCGGGCTTACCGCTGAGCAACGCGATAGGCTGAAGAAGGTTCTGACAGTTCAAGTCAAGCAGCAGCAGATCCTCGCGAAGGCCGGCGAGGTCGTTAATGTCGTCAGCGACATAAGCACAATCATGACTAACTTCGGGATCGCCGATCAGCGCGTTGGCGACCTCGTCAAGTACGGCTCAATTGCCACGACAGCTTTAAGCCAAGCGTTCTCAGGCAATTATCTTGGTGCGATTGCTGCGGTGTCCGGCTTGTTTGGTGGCGCGAAGCAGGATCCAGTCGAGGCGAACTTTCAGAAGGTCTTCGCTCAGCTTGCACAAGTCCAGAAACGACTAGACAAGATACTCGAACTTCAAGTTAAGACTTTGGAAGCAATTGGGCAGCTGTCGAGCCAGCTGGCTGAAGTGGAGCGACGGTTTAATATACGGCTTGACAGCATCGACTTCGATCTCAAGGTCATTTCGGACATTGACAAGGTTCTCTTATGGCGACCATACGAATCATGCGGCCATATGTGGGACGCCGTCGCGAATGACATGCAAGAAGCGCAGCCGCTTTATGGGTTTAGGTCGGACACGCTCACTTTCTCCTCAGTGACCGGGCTTAAACGCTTCCTCAGTGCGCGACACGGGTCTGCCTTCACGTGCGCCGCTCAGCTTAGCTACATGTACAGCCAATTGAAAAACTCTGCCATATTCGGAGACCCTATAAAGCTGACTTACGCCGTTACCCAACCACTTGGCGGAAGCGGAACAGGGTATTACTCCAATAACGATCTTCGGATCTTCCTGGACCAAACCTACATCCCAGCCTACAAACTTCTTTTGGCATCCTGGATTCAGCGGGCTATGCAGCATCCAGCATGGGGCCCATTTTCCGGTTCGTTTGGAATTCTTGCCTCGCCAGCGTCGACTTCGACCGAACTCTTGGCACGAGTTCGGAAACTTGATTCGCTCGGTTCGACACTCAGCGCGTGCGGGTCTGCAAGCCTGCTCAGCGATCGAGGGAAGGACATGTTGTGTACCGACCCGCCAAACCACGATCGCGAAGGGATGGCGCATCAACGTGTCTCTACCCTACTTGCAGAGCCCGTAGTGCGCGATCAAATGTCTTGGCTGGTTCGCTACACAGCCCTGGCCGCGCCCGCCTACAACTTTGCACCTGGAGGCGGGTCCGGAGGCCTGCCGATGACATATGACCAAATGTTGGCTGCGAATCCGCCCACGCCCTACGGCAAGGAACTTCTCTATGGCGGGTTGATGATGACCGACGTCGCTGTTGCACAGCAGGCCCTCACCTACGGGGATCTCACTGCCTACTTCATCTATGAGCAGTTGTGGGACCCCGTCGCCAAGGCGCTGAAGCAGCCCGCGCAGCCAACGCCCGCGCAGGCTGCGGCGGCTAAGCTGCTGAGCAACCCCGACAACCCGTGGCTCCGCAGAAACGTCGCAATGATCGTCTTGGAGAAGTCGGAGAAGAAGTGCGCTGTACCTCGGGCTGCCCCATCTGCTTCCGCATCTGTTGCGTCACCAGCTCCATGCAAGGCGAGCGACCTCACATATCGGACTGGCGTCCTCGGGCCGTTCTATGAATTGGCAGATCCAGCGGTGCTGGCACCAGCCGTTTCTGTCCCGCTGGCGGCCACACAGCCGATCGCGTCAGCGCAAACACTGCGGGCCTTGACTCCGGAGTATAGGAAGGGCGCGACGGAATGGCTTCTAACGATGTTTGATATCTCCCCTGACGTAACTCTGACGGAGGTCGACGATCACAACGGAAGGCCAACTCCGAGGCGGGTTTCCATGAAGCTCGGCGACTTTGATTTGCAGTTGCCGACGGAGAAGGACTGGGCAAGCAAGACTCTCGACTACCCGCAGGCCATGTTCGACCGTGTCGCCGAACGCAACCTCTTGGCCGAACGCTGGAGTGAGTACGCGATGTTTGATAAATGGGACGCGAATGCCACAGTACGGCTCCTGCAGGTCATGGCTGCAGATAATTGACTCATCGAGGACTGTTGATCGGCACTTTCGTGTCTAAGCGGCAGTATTGATAGACGAGCAGTTGGTCCCCTGCAAGGACAAACTGAACGCTGTGGCGGACTCACGGAGTTGCTGTGCGCGTTGAGTGGCAGCTTTGCGGTTCGTGCACGAGTGTCGCTTGATGGCCGGGACTTGCCCACCACATGGATTCCCCGAATACCCGGTATCGCTGCGCTGCCGACAGACAGCGCCGAAAACTGATCGTCGCACTTGAATGACCGGTGTCGATTTTTGGGGTCGGGAAAATGATGAATTGGACCCGCGACGGTAATGACCGGTTACGAGAAACCAACGCAATCCCGGGCTTCGTCGCGACCGACCGCTTGCGCTGCGCACCCGAAGTACTCCGCGCTCCATTGCTGACGTTCAATTTTGACGGTCGGCTTCCGGCAAATGTGAAAGTCTCTTGAAGACCCATTGCCGACTTTCAGGTTTTCGCCATGACGGGCATGTCCCGACCCACTGCCGCCGGTCGGCCCTTTAGGTGTTCAACGGCCGGTATCTGAGTGGAGCAGTCGCCCGGCACGTCCCGGCACGGACAGTAGATCGGCCATTCCAGTCGTTCAGAATCCTCAAAATTAGCCGCGCAACCACTAGAAAAGACGAAACCGTGGTCTGTCCCCTGTTGTGCTTCGTAGATTAGGTATATTATGAATCGGTTAAACAGACATTTGTGCTGCAAAGGAACGACTATGAAGATAGTGCCTGCCGTGCTGTGCGGAGCTTTGTTAGCTTTGCCGAATTTTGCTAGAGCCAGCGTAATTGATTTTGAAGACCTTAATTTTGATCATGCCACCGATTTCCCGAGTGTTCCAGATGGCTATCGGGGGTTCAGTTGGAACGGAGTCAGAGTGCTAGATCCTGCAGCCTATGCCGGCGGTGTTTACTTCGCAGTTCTTGGCGGTGGGATAGTTTCTGGGACAAACGTTGCAACGAACCCACCACTTGGAATGACGATATCGTCGGGATCACCGTTTGATTTCGTCGGGGCCTATCTGACTTCCGGCGAGATTTTTGACGTGGTTATCGAAGTACTCGGCTCTAAAGAAGGGATCCCCCTTTATTCGCAGTCGTATTTATTGCCCGTTGGTCCAGCAGGTTACTACTCCTTTGGCTTTGCAGGAGTTGATTCGTTGTTTTTTAGTGCCGGATTTGGTGGAGGCGCCATACTGGGAAGGTTTGCCATGGACGACTTCACTTTCGTCAAACCTGTCCCGGAACCTGAAACCTACGCCCTCGTCCTAGCTGGACTTGGAATCCTCGCATCTGTAACGAGGCGCAAGAACAAGGCTTTAACCGCCTGACCCGAGACTCCGGCGGTGACAATAGAAAGCTGACGCCTAGGTCCACTTCCATTGTCGCGTCACCGACGGCGCGTTTATCGCGGGTGATGACGGACAGATCCGCTTCGCAGAGGCAACGCTCACCCCGCCATCTTAGAGCTAAAGGTGCCCCTGTCGAATTTCTGAGTGATCGTTTTGGATAGTGCGGGAACAAATGGGACACCATAACCCCGTTTTGGTGAAACGCTACTGG
Organism: Rhodoferax sp.; assembly: GCF_030646845.1. GTDB lineage: Bacteria > Pseudomonadota > Gammaproteobacteria > Burkholderiales > Burkholderiaceae_C > Rhodoferax. Next base: position 56,931 of record NZ_JAUSLE010000072.1, read on the forward strand.
ACTGTCGCAGGACTGTCGCGTATATCGCCTTGACGTCTGCTAAGGCCGAATTGTGTGAATTGGCTTTACGGCAGGTCTCGGAGCGCAGCAGCCGTTCCAACGACCGCATTCAGGTTGGGGCGAACTTCCGCTTCTGGTCCAGACCTGACCGCCACCTGAGCTCAACGAGCACCCGCTTACGCTGCACTGCGGTCCTAGCGACTGTCGAAGTCATCGCCCGCTAGCTGACATTCGTGCAGCAGACTAAAGTTGCAGTCAATGTCCGCTATGTGGATGGCCCATCTTCATAGTGGTCGTCGCGTGACGACCAGTTGCAGCCGGTGGGCCAAGGGAAAAGCAGTCACTCAACGTTTGAAATCAGCGACCGCCGAAGGCTGTCCTCTGGAATGATGGGTTGCGCTGCTTTCAGCAGCGACTTGATGACCTGGAGAGTGTGTGAAAACTCAACAGAACAGTTTTTGCGGGGGCCACTCACCCCTTGCCCAGATCGCGATCGCGAGTTTTGGCCCGATCTGATTCGTCGTTTTTCATCGCCGTAGCTTTCACAGTCTGACAATTCGCTTTTTCAAACAATCTCCATGGAAAGCCGACGTGATGCGCCCACAGACGGTGATGCACAGCCGGTGGGCGCCGCATGCACATGATGCGAGGAAGCTGGGGGCAGTGATCTAGGTCGCCTGGACAGAACTCGATAGAGAGCGGCGCAGCCTGCAACTCCCGACGAACCAAGTAAAAACCGGAGTCGGACGGCATATCACTTGGAGCACTACGTCGCCCGTAAACTCTGCGGCAACCGGACTGGTAAGCGAGGTTCCGTACCGCTGATCAATGCGAACTCGACCTGAGTGAGGTTTAGCTTGTCGCCATTCGAAAGCTGCAGGATCGCGTAAGTGTCGCCATCCTTCTGCGGCAATACTCGCAAGGTGACGATCTGGTCCACGTTGAGAAAAAGGCCGACCCTTATCTCCACGAGCTTTGTCGCTTCCCCCATCTGATGAGGGAGCGTCTCGGCCCGATGGGCTTTGCTTACGCCACCGTGGGGGGAAGGTGGTGTCTTTGCATCGTCTGATTTTCGCATTGGCTGACTCCTCTGTTGAACCGCGCATGAAGACTCGGACGTCGTTGTGCCGCTTGCCCAGACCCTCGAAATCGTCAACTAACAAACGCTTTTGCAGTCGCTTTCGCAAGGTGCAAGCGTCGGCAAGCAGCGCTCCGGCGGACCCGCTTCGTACGAACACACTAGGTATGCACGGTGGATCGATCCAATCTGTCCCGAAAACAAGAAATCGCCGATCGTGAGCGGCCGCTCGTCGCACAGGTACGGGAACGGATACTCAATAACGCCGTGAAAAAGGCAAGGCCAGTCTTCACTCGCCACGCACATTAGGAAGTAGCGGTCGCAGCACTCGTCGTACTCCTCGCCCCACTCGCGGTTGCGATCCGGCACGAACTCAATCTCGTGATTCCGCACGCCTTCGCATGCCTGTGCCTCGAACCATAGTTCGACGCGTCGCATGCGGACTGGTCGATGTCCAGGCAAGTATGGAAACATGCCACGAGACATCCTCAAACTTAGAGAGCGTGTGCACGCGTCGCGCTCGGATTTCGGGACTGGCGCCAGCGCCTTGAACCGTTGCCAAGTGTCGGCAAAGTCCTGTCTCCAATCGAAGAAGCGCAGCCCGCCACCGGGGAGCAGACAAGAGGCCGCGGCCCAGGCTGCCTTTCGTAGCAGAGATCCACCTTCTCGAGCGGTGTAACTCAACTGGAAAATGAGATCACTCACCGTGTCGATGTCGAATGCGTTCGTCTCAATCGGCAGCTCAATCCGCCAGCGGCTAACGGCGCCCGCATACTCGAACGGCAGATACCGCTCGTCCCGGAAGTTCAGCTCAAACAATCCCGCGTCGTTCTGCCCCGTGGATGTGGCAATCGCCTCGGTCGCACCATACCGCTTCACGATGCGCGGATCGCCCTTGATGCTCTCGTAACGCTGGCGATCACAGCAACCGCAGGTGCACTCACCCGGGCAGCAGTCTTCAATGTCGAGCAAGGTGGGTTCCACACGCGTCGCGCTGCTCAACAGCGTCAACTTGCAGTGCACACCCGTATAGGGCCCAGCAACGCAAGGGATCGTCAGGCTGACGGACTTTATCCGCCGCAGGTAGTGACCCGGATAGTCCCGGTCGAGCCGCCATTCCGGAATGTCGATCTCGCAGGCGCCGGTGGCCTTCAATTGCAGGAAGGCAAGCGGAAAATCGAGCCGTAGGGACAGTCGTGTGACCAACTCTTGTTCCCGCCGATTTTGATCAAAGTACGCCTTCTCCATGGCGCGCATGGCGGTGGACAAACGTTCGCCAGCCAGCAGCCCCTCATGCAACCCGTCCCAAACGTTCAGCGGCAGGTAGGTTTGCGTTGTCAGCTCGCGTTCCAACTGGAACGCACGATGCGCTTGGCGCGCCCAGCACCATGCGATGTCGTACATCTGACGATGCAGGGCCGCTGTTTCCTGCTGGAGGAACAGGTAGAGGGCGTGGTTGGTGAACTTGTCGCGCAAGAACTCCTGGATCTCCGCCGCCTGCTGCTTCTGTTGCACCAGATTGTTCAACTGGCGCAGCGCTGAATCGCGCTTGCGCTCTGCGGCCAGAATCTGCCGCTCTATTTGCTGGATCTCAATATCCAGCACCGTGACCTGGAAAACCCAGTCGGCTTCGCGGCGATCCCATCCACCCTCGGTCAGCGACAGGCCAGCCTGTGTGCCGGTGATGTCTGCCACCGTGTAGAGAATCCTCGCCGCGGCGGAGAAGGCGTGGGCCAGCTTCGTGCCGATCGGCAACTGGTACACATTTACCGGTGTCGAGGCAATCCCGGCGGCACCAAGGGTGATGTCCGGAATCAGGTTCATCACCTGTCCCACCGCTTCCACCACATTGCCTGCGGCACGGGTGCCCATGGAGACACCCGTGAGATTTTCGTAACCCTGCTCTTTCGCAATGAGCCCATTGGCAATCAGGTCTGCAAAGTTCTGCCGGCGTGCCAGGGCAGCCTGTTTGGTCTTGCGCAGCGCCTGGACTTGCCAGTCCGCTTCGCGGAACTCCATGCGACGGATTTCTTCCGTCAGGTTCAGTAGCTGCCGCTCGTGCCGGGCGCGCATTGCCGCGAGGAATTCGGCATCCCCCTTCTCGAAGGCAGCCAGCAGTTCGGCGCCGAACGCTCGCACCTCACCGGCCGTTTCCAGCGCGCGCTGGAGCAGAAATTGGAAACGGTACGGGCTGGGCGGACAGCAGCAGCCGTCATCAATCACACAATTCGAAGCGGCGGTTCTCCAGCCGCGGCGGACCGGATCGTCGCCCCAATACGAGGTATCCCCATGCAGCGCGCCGCCCTTGAGCCTCGCTTTGGTCATGCATTCGTGAAGCGCATCGAGCTGATCAACGGCGTTGTCGTAGATCTCCATGAGACGGGGATTGAGCGGCGCGAACCGGGGCACGAACGCGCCCACCGACTGCGGATTCTGGCCATCATCCTGGCCGAAGACCGTGCGCGGGCGCTCGCCGAGGAATCGACAGAGCATATCCAGGCGCGCCTTCGTCGCCGCGTAACCTTCGGGCGAGTTCTTGCACATTGCCGCCTGCGCGTACTGAAGCAGTGTTTCCAGATACGACAACACGACACTGCGTTCGCGCGCCGCGAGATCGGTACGCACGAGGGTGTCGCAACAAGGATCCTGCTCTGTTCGCACGACACCGCGCACCGCTGCCAGCACGACCGGCTGGTTGTCGCCGCCACCGGCCGGAACACCCGCAACGTCTCTTCCATCGTGCGGTGGCTTGCGGCAGGTCGCCCAGCGCAGATCCTTGTCGCCGGGTGCGAAATAGAGTTCATACCACTTCAGCGCCGCCTCAAAGCGGCAGTGGGTACGCAGCGATCCAGCGACCGTCATCGCCGTTGCGTAAACCGACGGCTCAAGCGGCGCGCCGGGCAGGAAGTACGCGAAGAACGGGTAGGCCGACAGCGGGGGCGCAAACGAGCCTGTTGGCGCTGGCGTCGCGATCACCTCGGGCAGCACCACGGCTGTGTCCGGCGCGAGGTCGTAGCGGAAGCCCCAAGGCGAAGGATCCGTGTAGCCAAGCGGAAGCGTATCGGCATTCGTGACCCGAAATCGCAGCGAGTCTCCCTGGCGGCCGTCGAACGCGAGCTGCGGCTCACTGGCCGCGAGGTTCACATGCGCGCCATCGTCCGACGAACGTGGCGTCTGGAATTCGCCGTTGTGCACGCGGACCCACGCGAGTTTCACCATCGGCTTGGTTGGCCAAGCGAGCAGCTTGGGGAGCTGCGTGGGGCGGTGCCAATCCGACGTCAGGTCACCGGGGGCGGCGCCCCAGTCGGCGTCTTGGTACTGAGTTTTGTCCGCCACATTCAGATCGGTCGGATCGTAGTACTCCGAGTTCACGAGCCAGAAGTAGTACTCGTCCATCACCGGCGGATGAACCCGCCCGCAATCACAGCAGCATGGCGAAGGAGTTGTCGCCAGCGGCATGAACGAGGACGTGGCCGGTGGCTCCCCGGCCGCAGCAATGCGCAAGAAGCGGGTGCCGAGTCGGATCGCGGCCTGCAGCCAGAGTGGAAGCTGCGGCGACGACGCTCCATCCGGGTTGCCGTTGCCATTTCCATCGCCGGTGCCATTCGCCGCGCCCGGCGCCACGGCAGCGAGCGCGATGACCGCACCATCGTTCGGGTTGCCATCGGGGTTCGGTTGCCCGTCGCCACCACCGCCTGCGATTTGCAGTTGCGACGGCGCGAGCCACGTTGGCCGCGCGTGCCGCTCAGGTCGACCCATCAATCCGAGGTTCTCCGGCTGCGCCACCTGCTTGAGGTAGGAGGGATCCCGGTGCTGCAAGGCAGTGAGCGACGCATGTGCGGGCCAATAAGGCGCCGGCCAGTACTCCATGCCGCCCGGTTGGGGTGCCGTCAGTGTGGCGCGCCGCAATTCGGACTCGAGGAAGCGAAACGCTTCGGTCTGGATCGCACGTTCGTGCTCGCTCCACTCGACGCAGTTCTCTTTGTACAACACCCGTCGGCGGCAAGCCTGCCAGGTACGAAACGTCGCGAAAATCTTGTCCCACGCCAGCGCAAACTCCACGGTGACCGTGAAGCCCGGTTCTTGCGAGAGTCGCGCGCGCTCGACGAATGATTGAACGGCGGTGATCGCTTCCTCGACACGGCTCGCCCTTTCACAAACACCGACCTCTACGTCCTGGAGCAGCAGCGCGCCGATGTCCTTCGCCGACGTTGCAAACACGCCCGGGGCAAAGGGCAAGGTAACGCGATTCATGCCGGTGAGCCAGGCGAGCAAGGCCGTACGCCCGCGCACGCGCAACAGATTGTTGAGCCGCTCCAGATCGGCATAGCGTCTGGGGACTTGCTCGATCATTCCATCGCGATAGAACTTCGTCAGGTTCGCATTGCCGCTGGCCATCGCCGCAGCCGTGCTCGCGGCCCAGAGGTCGGGTTGCGCGAAGGAGAGATCAAGCGGCACGAACGCCTTTAGCAACCTGCGCACCCACAACGACGCATGCCAACAGCGAAGGGGCCAACGATCGTCGCAGAGCTTTGTCCAATCGACGGTGACGCTGTCATGGAAATCCAGGACGAGCGGCGCGTGGTCCATGTCGATTCCCAGATCCGTGAGCAAGGGCACCGGATCGACCGGTTGCTGGTTCGATGCCTCGACGAAACAGAGCCAGCTGAGACGCTCGGTGCGCTTGTGAACCGCTCGCCTCATGTGGTCGTAGTCGACCAGTCGCTCGAACCAGTCGAACAAGGCCTGCCTGCGCCACACAGACGGCGTCGCACGCGCATCCAGAAGTGCTGGCGGATTGCGCTGCGGATCGCCACCGTAGACGTCGCCGATCGGCAGGAAATTGAAATCCAGCGATGCCCGGTGCGACGTGTACGGTACGCCAGCCACGTAGGTGCAGCCGGCAAACAGATCGGCAGACGAAAGCATGTACTCGGTCTCGGAACCGCTCGCCCGCGCTACCCGACCTGCCGACAAGCGCAGCCGATGGCAGAAGAGAAGCGCCTTGAACGCGCGCTGATAGGTGCGGCGAATGTCACGCAAGCTACCCGTGTACTGTTGGGCAAGATACGCTGCTGCCGACGGCACTGCGGCTTGCTTGCTCACCAGCGGACCGGTTGTGACATCGCGATACAGGCGCTCCACAGGCAACGCGGTAATGCAGTCTTGCGTATCCGGGCCCTGGTACTTCACGGTGAAACCGGTGCGGGCGCGCACCAGCTCGTTCTTCTCGTCGAACGCAGGCGCCGTCTCCTCGAAATCGATGTCGATGAAATAGGCGCCGCGCTTCAAGGGCAGCGGGCCAGAGATCCGGTCGGGTGCCTGCTCGTCCGCCCACCGATAGTTCAGCAGCCGGAACGTCCGCTGCCCGCGCCGCAGGTTCACACGCCATTTGTTGTGGCTGCACTTCTCGAAGTCGGGTTGCTCGCAGTCCGGTGTCGGTGCACCGCCAAAGAACGTGTACGTACCCGTTTTTTCGACGATGAGCACCCCCGACCAGTGCGCCGTGAATCCCGCTGCTCCAGCCAGAGGCAGTCCGTCGGCTTCGCGAAGCGCGAGCCCGTTGCGGATCAGCGCGAACTCGTGCTTGGACATCGGCAGCGTGAAATCGAGTGGCGGAACCATGCTGAAGACCGGTGTATTCCATTCGTTGGCGGCCGATGTGAAGGCGCTCATCGTGCCTGTCAATTGGGGCCACACACCGCCGCTCGTATCGGTCACTTCGCCGAGCAGGCCGGTGCCTGTGAGGGCCGTCAGGGCCGCGAACGCGCCACCGGTCGGCTGCGCCCAGGTGAAGCCCGCTGGCATTTGGCCGTTGTCCTGCTCCCAGGCACTTGTTGCGAGATTCTCGTCGCCCAGCAGGCGACGAAGCATCAGCGACGCAAGACCGACTTCCACCTCGCCCTCGTCTGACGCATAGGCCACGTGACCCGCGAGATGTTCCGCAAGGACGCGCGCGCGCAATGCGAACGTTGCAAACGCGCGGCGAAAGTATTCCCACCGCTTCAATTCGTCGGCCTCTTCAATGAGCGCCTTCTCGGCCTCGACCAGACTCGCAAACAGGAACGAGAACCGCGCAAGCTCGGCGCGCGGCGCGAAGTACAACTGCTGCACCGCGGCGCGCTCTGGCGCCGTCAATTGCTCGATCGCGTTGAGCTTCTGGAGCACGTCTGCTTCGCGCAGCGGCAACGACGTGACGAGCTCTTGCGCCCCGGCATCGTATTGGAACGGACCGGGATGGGGCGAATTCCACATCCCTGCAACCGTGCCCGCAAGTGCGGTCCGGTACTGACGCGCCTGTGCTGCTGCGGCAACGCCCGATCGCGCCAGCGTTTCGGGGAAGAAATGCTCGCCCAGCCGCTGCAGCGGGTCCAAACCCACCGACGGGTCATAGCCAAACTCCGTGTGCATGGCCGTCGAAAGCGCCGTCCACGTCAAAGCGGCACAGTCTTCGTCTTTCGCGTGGGCGTGCAGCAGTTTCTCGCGCAATTTCCACAAGTCGAAGGGATGCCCTTCTTCAGGAAAATCGAAGGGTTGATCCAGCGCTTCGTTGGCATCCTGCTGGAAAAAAGGATCGTCGCCGTCGAGATGCTGATCGACCGAGAAAAGGTACAGCAACTCACCCGTCGTGAACGATGAGGCGTAGATCTTCGCCAGGATCTCCGCGAAGCGCAGTGTGCTGGTCGGCTGCGCATTCCAGCGCGCCGCGGCCGGATCGAAGCCGCTGAGCAGCGCGAGCGCGTCCAGGTTCTCGCGCAGGATCTTCATGAACTCCGGCGGACGATGGCGGCGGTGGCTGCCAGGACGCCGTCCGGGCACGTGCTCGCGCTCGGCCCGATCTTCGATCTGGTCGAGAAGATGCGCCACCGCCCAGTCCAACGATGAGGCCGGTGCGCCACTCCACAGACCGAGCAGCCGCGTGCGTGTGGCGCCCGTGGCAGTCGGCACGGCAGCATCTGACCCGAGATGCAGCCGCCAGTCGTCTCGCAGCATCTGAAACGACGCGAGCTGCCGGATGAACCCAGGGTTGATGTTGCCGCCCAGGAACAACCCGAGCACCATGCAGATGTCGCGCAGGTCCGCAAAACTGTAGCCCGCGCCGCGCAGGCACTTGAGCGATCGCCAGAGGCGAATAAAGACCATCAGCCGACGCAGCGCGTCTTCCGATCCTTCTGGTTCTATGAACCGAATGATGAGGTCTTCCGGACAACATGGCTCGCAGTTGGGGAAGCCCGTGTCCTGCGGCAAACCGACCGGATTGCCATCGGCGTTCACCTGTTCGGGAACTTGCCGCTCGAACTCCACGAACTTCGACTTCCATAGTTCGAGGAATTCGCAATACGCCATCCCCGTGCGCTTCAGGAACTCCGGCACGTGCACGACCATTGACTGCCAGTTAACACCATCGATCAGGTCGGCCGGGAACCCGTACATGTTGCGCAACGCGGCAGCGCTGATGGGGTTCACATAGAGCGTCTGGTACTCCGCCGGTGAGAGCCCCAGGTACTCTATCGCCAGCTCGATTCGCACCGGGTAGCGCCACAGGTGCTTCTGGAAATCCACCGCTTCTTCATTCGCGTCGATGGCGAACTCGGTGATCTGCTCGCGAAACGCCCGCATTGTCGCAAACCGCGACACGCCCATCGCGCAGAGATACGACCGTGAGATGTCGAGCGGCTGCGCGTACGGCAGCAGTGGCGACGAAAAGTCCGCTTCAACCGTGGTGTAGGCGCCCGGCCTTGCCACGGGCGTTGCAGGTGTTGAGTGTTCCGGCAACGCGGCAAAAAGCACATTCGGCGCGTGGCCCGCGCCTTCCTTGTCATCAGGTGCCTTGAGCGTGTGGCCGCCTAGTGTGCTGCCGTTGCTGTTCCACACGACGCCCGCCGTGCTGCCGTCGACGAGCGCCTCAAGGTTTTCATTGACGATGTCGATGAGCGGCAGCGTTGTGCAAACGTTTGCGGCGGTGGCGTGCAAATCGCCGAGTGGACCGCGCCGAGGCGCGATCAAGGTGCCCAGCGTAGCGGCCATTGCTGCCGGGTGGTCGCAGGTCGCGCCGACTCCGGTGGCCAGCAAATCGTGCAGGTAATTCACCGGGCCCAACGGCGACAAATGCCACGGCGGGATGCAGTTGACGAGCGATCCGTCCGGATTGATGGGCGTGAACGGACCGGGGGGTACCGGGGGCACACCCGCGACCGAGCCACCCGCCGCGGTCTGAATGGCGCTGGCGAACGGATACGCCACGGTACCCGTCAGCGCGTACGCGAACTCTGTGGGCGACAGCGCCTGAATCTGTGAGCGCGAAGTGAATCCACGCGCATAGAGCGCTTCGAGCAGCGAGAACTGCAGCGATGCGGGGCCCACGCCGGTGGTCGCGCGCAGCAGCTCGTCGATCGTCTGAAGCGCGTCAAGCAGCCATGCTTGCGCCTTTGCGTCGCCAGGAAATACGGCCTGCAACGCATTCAGGATGAGGGGAGCGTTCCAGTTCGCTACGGGGAACGCAAAGCCCGGTGCCGCCGCAAGAAACGCTCTCAATGGATCATTTTCAGCGATTGGCAGGGTCAATGCGTCACCGCCCGCGCCCAGTACGGGTGCCGGCGAAATCGACAGCACGTCGAAGTACTTGCGGACTTGCCGAACGAACGCTTGCACGCGTTCCTCGGGAGTACCAGGATGGGTGAAGTCGGGCAGCAAACTGACGTTGGCAGGAAGGAAGAATGCCATCCACTGCTGGACCGTGAGCGCTTTGAGCTGCCCCGTGTTGGTTACCGGGATCGTCTTGATCGTTGCGATCAACGCAGTCGAGTTCGGAGTGACAACGGTCTGCTGCGTCACGACGGCCAACACGAGATCGAGATGGCCCGGCACAAGCGCCGCCGGGAATGGGGCTTGCTGCCAGAACGGATCGATTAACACGCCCATTTCTGCGAGCCAGGCGGTCACCAGCGCATTCACGGCCGGATTGAGCGGACACAGTGGCGGCCGCTGCACGCGCCCGCGGCCGATGGCAACCAGGCGCCGTGCGGCATTTTCCGGCGAGATCGCTGCCAGGGTGATGGTGTGCGCGTCGATCGCTGCCTTGATCCCCGCGATGCTGCGCGACGCGTCATCGTCGGTCGCCATGCGGTAACGTTGATCGGCGGTAACGTTCGCCGAAAGCATCGCCGAGAGCGCATAGAAATAGTCTGCGGGCACCTGGAAGTTGAGCGTCAGGGCGCCGTTGTCTTCGAGCACGACATCGGCTTGCCGGAACGTCGAGCCAGGCGTCGGCGGTGTGCCGGTTTCAACCGGAAAATGCAGACTTGCACGCACCGGTGCCGCACTCTGCTGTTCGGCCCACACGGCGGCAGATGCCGCAAAGATATATTGCGCCAGCCGATCCGAGTTCGCGCTCTGCAGGGCGTAAAAGCCCAGCAGGCTGGCCTCGTACTGCTTGCGATCCATGTCCGCCTTGTCCCGATCGTCGTTGCTCCACGAGGTGTCGGACTGTGGGCGCGTGTACATGTCCTCGAGCCGCCGCTTGTTCGGGCGTTCGGGCGGCGGTGTGACCTTGGGATTCCAGATGATCTCGCGTGCGACCTGGCGTGCCTGGGCCGCCGTCAACGGACTGCGGTTGGCAAGCGTGGCGCCACCGGCCGGGTCTTGTGCAAGCACCTTGTCGATCGCGGCGCGCAAGGGTGCAAACCGGGGTGGCGTGCCATCTGCCGGAAGTTCGACAAACGCGGCGTTTGGATCCAGCGCCACGCCAGGGTCCGGCAAGGTCACGATGAAGGCGGGCTCTCCCGCATTGCCGAGCATCGTCCCCGAGAACAAGACCGGGATGTAGGTCAGCGGATTGTTGGAGATCGGTGCGTTCGGTTCGACTTTGACATTGAAGTTGAGGCGCTCAAATGCGACGAGTTGCGTACCCTGCTTGATCTCCAGGCGCAGATCGGCTGTGTTGAACTCTGTGGCCGGTGCATTCAGCTCAATGACTGCGGTTGCCACCGCTTCGAGGCGCACGTCCGGATCGGGCGGCGCAGGCAGCGGATTGAGCTGCACCGGATAGATCGAGAAGTGCTGCAGGATTCTTTGCGTCGCAGGGGTGAATGCCGGGCCAGTGGCATTGAGGCCCGCGTTCGGAATCCAGGCGCCCTGGGCTTGCCCGACCAGTGTGCCGTCCGCCGAGTTGCCGAACGACATGTCGAACGCGCGAATGGATAAGTTGGCCAAATAGTTGGTGAAGTCGGCGGCGCTGGTCGGCTTCATCGGAACGAGGCGGACGAGAATTACTTGTGGCATAACTGTGGCTCCTCAATGTGCTGCTGTTGGTGCAATCAGTCCCCTAGATACCGCCATTGCAATCGGCTTTGGAAAGCAGCACGTCGAGCGCCCCCTGCATTCCAGTCATTGTTTGGATCCAACGCCCCGCCTGTGCCATGGCATTGCGCACAGAACGGGTTGACGTTTTCGCCATTGCGAAACCGTTGGGTGTCTCGCTCCATCAGCACCGGATCAATGGCGATCCAACCTCTCGGTCTCATTTCATAGACCATGATCGGGGCGGCAATGACTCCTCCAACCGCTGCGAACGATCCCCCCAGCGCGACGAGAGCTGCCTCGCCCGCCCACGCGCCGCCGATCATCATTCCGCCGCCGACCAGACTTGCGCCGCCGCTGGTCGCCTTGCCGACCGTGACGATGCCGGGATCGTGCTCGGTGTCGATGCTGGCTAACATGAAAGCACCGCCGGCGAAATTGAATACGCCGCCACCCGCGGCAAAGAAGCGGGCTGAGTTGGCCATTCCTGGCGCCGCCACCTCTGGGAACGCTGGCATCGGACCAGAGGGGGTGCGCCCGGTGAGAGTTTCGAGCGGCGAACCGAGAGCCCCGTATTTCGGGTTGATAACCCCGCCTCCGTATTTCAGGTCACCGATCATTCCGGCTGCACCGCCCGTTAAGTTGTCACCGACCGCGATGGTCGTACCCGGACGGGCAACCACGATGTCCATGTTGAAAGATCCTCGTGGTCCTCCTGGCGTGCCACCAATCTGCACCACCACACCGTTTACTGTGCGCACTTCGGAATAGATCCTTCCCGCATCGTAGAAGCCCATGCTTTGCAATTCCTGGATCACACCCGTGGCTTGCCCGTGAGCCGCGGTTCCGAACGGACTCGCAGAGCGCGGACTGAAAGTTGGCGGTCTCAGAGTCCCGGCTTCAAATCCCGACTGGGCATGAATGAACGTCAGCAAATCGTCGATGGAGTTAGTTGCCTGCGCTGCGACACTTGTAGGAGCGGCTGGCGCGAGGCTGCTCATCAAGCTCCCTGCGGCCGAGAACCCACCGCTTGCGAACGCCGATGAACTGTACGAGCCATCATCCATGCTGCATGTGAGCGTTGCGTCATTGCCTGAGGCCAATGTCGGATCGACACAAGACTGAGTAGCTGGATCACACTGCGTGCCGGTCGAGTCGGTAAAGCTCAGAGGGTTACTGCGGCCGTAGACATAGGGATTGGGTCCGTCAACAAGTCCGGCAGGATCGGTCGCCGTCCACCGGCCCAGCCAGTCGGCGTAGTACCTCGCCCCGTGGTAATACAAACCGCTCTCTTCGTCGCGTTCCTTGCCCGTGTAGCGATACCGCTTCGCCGCCTCGGTCTGGCTGCGCACGGCCCGGTAGGTCGAGCTGCCGTAGGGCGCATATTCCTCATACGAAATAATGTGTCCCAGGTCATCGAGCTCAAGGCTGGCCGAACCGAGGTGATTGCCGAACTGGTAGCGGATGAGTTGGCAGGGCGACTTGTCGCAACCTGCCGTGTCGAGTGTGCACGTCTCGACAAGGGCGAGGCGCCCTGTGTCGTCCATCACATGCAGCGTCTCTCGCTCCAGAGTGACCGAGTCATGCCCGACAGGCCCACCGTGCTTGCGGAAGATCTCGAAGCCCCCGATATAAAGGCGCTCTTCGATAAGGCCCGGGGCCTTCTCCCACACTTTACGCACGCGCTGGCCTGCTGCGTCGTACACATAAAAGCCCGTGCCACCACCTCCCAAGTCCGTTTGGCGCAACTGGTCTTTGTAGTCCCAGTGCATGCTCGGCCCGGGCATTGCGCCGCCCAGGTGTGGCATGCGCAGCTCGTTGCCGTGGGCGTCCTGCAGATACGTTTGTGGCTGCGCCGTGTTGCCAGCGGGGTTGAGTGTGGTGCGCGTCAGGCGGTTGCTGTTCTTTTGCAACGTTGCGCCGCTGCCGTCGTCGATCAAGCTGGGTTCGAGGTAGTCATAGGCACGCGTCCAGCCAGGATGCGCCACGTCACTGCCGCGATGCTGCATCTGCAGGAAATTGCCGACGGCATCCAAGACGTAGCGCTCGATGTAGGTACCCATGGCATTGCCGTCGTTCGCGGCAAACTGCCCGACGGCATCGGCGCTGGCAGGGCCCCCGCAACCGGCATCGTTGGGCGCGTGGACGACGGAGCCGCTACTCTGGCCGAGGTGTTCGCGGCCGGTGGCCTGGATCAGGCGATAGAGCGCGTCGTAGGTGTAATCGTTGCTGGGCTCGACCCGCTTGTTCCTGAAGTAGACGGCTTGCTGCGCATCGTCCTGGATATGGGTGATGTTCCCGGCCGGGTCATAGGTGTAGTGCAGGTTCTGCACCTGTTTGCCTGGCCAGTCGGCAACGGGTGGCCGCGGGTCGTCACCGGGGAAGTCAGCCGCCCGGCGCTTGGTCAGCAGTTGGGTGAGCCGCAGGGTGAGCGGGTCGTAGCGGTAGGTGGTACTGGCGCCATTCTTGTAGTCGATGCGCTGGCGCTTGCCTTTTGCGTCGTAGTCGATGTTGGCGACGCCCACAGGTGACGCTGCCTCGCTTGCAGGGTCAATGAGCGCGCCTGGATCTGCCTCGCGCTCCAGCCACACGTCCATCCGCTCCAGAAAGTTGGCCTCGTTGAATATCGGCTGGATGACGTTGAACTTGCCACGCCCCACGCTGCTGCGTGGGGCGACGGATTGGATGGGGCGGTTGAGCGCGTCGTAGCGCACGCTGCCCACAAAAACTTCATCATTCAAGGTCGGGTTCAGCGACCAGTCGGGGATGCCGGTGTAGTCACAGAGCAGTTGCCGCGTGCTGCACAGCAGGTTGCCCTTGAAGTCGTAAGCCTCTATCGGGCGGGCGTCTGCATCCAGTCGCGCATTGGTGGCCACGCCGGCGGAATCGAAGTGCCGGAAGATGCGCATGCGCAGGTTGAGCGCCTCGGCGTTGGGCAGCGCCTCGCCGTACGCGATCTTGTCGATGAGGATGTCGCGGCCCTGGGCGCGGGGATCGGACTCGGTGCTGGTGCCCCGGACCATTTGCCCCAATGCGCGGCGCAGCGTGTCGTACGTTTTGGTGAAGTTGTGACCGCGGCTATCCCAGGCGCGAATGGGCTTGCCGGCAACGTCGTTCAACATCCAGCGCGCGCCTGCTTCCATACTTTGCTGGTGGATGTGGTTGCCAAGCATGTCGTAGGCCGAGCGCATCACGATACGCCCGAGCGGGTCGCCGGCCTGCTGAACGGCATCGCGCGCAGCGCGCTGGTTGCCTTCGATGTCCATTTCGATGCGGGTAGCAAAGCTGTCTTCGCTGCCGTCAAGGTCGTGACCGGGGCAGACGACGCGGTTGCGTGCGACGGTCAGGAAGGGGCGACCCAGGGCATCAAAATGCGCAGCGGTGGGCGTGTCTGCATGCGCCTGAGCCTGCTGCGCGGCCTTGCGCTCCTCCGTGCCGAGGGCGCCACCGATGCGTTGCGCGTACCAGGTCTGCCACGTAGCGGGCTGGGTCTTGAAGTATTCCGCTACGAAGCCGCCGATGTCGGGGTCGGTGCGCGGGTCACCGGTTTGCTGGTTGCGCAACGCGCAGGTGTCGTTGACATCGCAAGTGGTCTGCTGCCAGGGATCGAACACCACCTTCGCGTAAGTGTGGTTGGGGTGCAGCGTGGCGATAACGCGCTGCGTCGGGTCGTAAAACAGCACCGGGCTCACGCCGATGCGCACATTAAACTCGAAGCGGTGGGTGTCGGTGAAGAAGGGCTCGAACTGGCGGATCGGTTTGCCCTTGTTGTTGGACACTGTCCAGCCGCTGCCCACCCAGCGTGGGCCTTTCTCGCCCGGTGTTGTGATGGCTTGTCCATCCGCGCCGACGAGGATGTTGCCGTTGGCATCGCGTTGGGGCACCGGGCCGGGTTCGGCCTGGATTTTTTTCTGGATCTCGCGGCCGAAGCCGTCGGAGTAGCTGAAGTTGAGCTGGATCTTCAGGACCTGCGTCTGTAAGGGGGCGTTGGCATGCGTTTCCCGGGCGAGGGTGGCGGCGCATGCAGGCTGCCACTTCACAGAGTCCCGAGCGTTCTCCTGCCGGGTCCGGCGGAAGCGGTCGAGGTCGTAGACGATTCGGGTGCTTGCGTCCTTCAGCAATGCCACTGCGTGGGTGTGCGGATCGGGTGCGTTGAACAGGCCATCCAGCTGGGCCTGCGTGAGGTCAACAAGGAAGCCAGTGAGCGCATCCCCTTCCACCGGTGCAGGCAGCGGCTTGCCCATCACCGCGGTGCCCACCACCATGCCCAGCGTATCGAAGGCAACCTCGGTCTGGTTGCGGTTCGGGTCGCTCACTAACCGCGGTTGCAAGACGCGGTAGTCGTTGGCGTTGACTGTGACACGGTTGCCGAGTGCATCACGCGTCTCTGTCATGAGAAGGTCATAGGCGTCGAAGTCCACACAAGCGAGCTGGCCAAAGGGGTTGGCGTAACGGCGGGGCAGGAAGAAGTGCTGGCGGGCGCGCAGGAGTTCGGTGGCAGCGTCATCGGCAGGGTCGTCGCTGTAGAACGCCTGTCCCGAGGGCAGCCACCAGTGGTCGTCCGCGTCACTCGCGGGAAAGCGGCCATCGGCCTTGAGGGTTTGGCTTTGCAGGTAGCCTCCGCGGTCGCCTGCCTGCCCTTGGAGAACGTCGGCGGGGTTGGGTAACAGGGGCTCATCCGGCTGCCCTTGGCGTGGGCGCCGAAACACATGGTCAAGGAGGCCTGGCGTGAAGGCGAGCTTGAAGGTCTCGCCGGGCAGCGCGAACGATTGCAGTTCACCCAGCGGCAGGATGCCGCTCAGGTCGTCGCGCCGGTAGAGGGTGCGCAGCCACTCGATGGGGCGGCGGCGCTGGCCTGCGCCAGCAATGGCTTCGTAGGCGACTTCAGGTGCGGCGAACTTGTGGCGCAGACGTCCGGCAGCGGCGGGATCCGGCTCAACCAAATCAGTGGGCCTGTAACGTCCGGCGGGGCCTGTAGCCGTGTAGCCAGTCAGCTCGTAAGTAATGGCCTCGCAGGGCAACGGTGCCCGGTAGGTTTCGGGCGTCGCGATGGCATGGGTGACGCGGTTCTCGGTGTAGGTGAGCAGAGCCGTCGTCTGGCGATTGCGATCCCACGCTTGCGACAGCGGCGAGACGCGTCGGCCGTAGCCGATGGCCGCCTGCTTGAGCACGTTGCCAAGGTCATCAACTTCCAGTGTCAGCGCGTGCTGGATGCGCGGATCGGCCGGGTTGCGCTCGTAGTGGTAGGTCAGCGCCTCGTTCGCGTGCGTGAAGAAAACCGCATACCGGTTCACGCCGCGGGACTGCAGCATGCGGATGCGAAAGTTCTGCTCGGTGACGGTGTAGGGTGTGCGGGCCCGGCTTACTTGTGCTGGCGTGGCGCCGGGATGCCCGGCGTCATCGGCATAGATCTCCTGGCGCAGCATGGAACCCTTGAGAGCGCGGCAGGCTTCGCGCTCTTCTTCTGGTGTAAGGCCACGCGGCAGAATCGTGTCGTCAAGCAGCAGCGCCCGTGAGGCACTCTTGCTGAGCCCGGGCTCCCGAAAGTACCCGTCCTCCATCTGACGGGAGATGCGCTCCCGGCCCAGCCAGGCTCCGGTGTGGAACCAGGTCTTGGTGTGCACGGGCGCAACGTGCGACGCGGCGGCGATGTTGTCTGCCGGAGTGCTGCCTTCGCTGAGCGCTTCAAACTGTTCTGTGTCCCACTGCTCCACCATGCCGAAGCCGCGAAACTCCCGCTCAACGCCATCGTAGTGACCGTCGTGGTACGCGTAGCGGGTGACGAACCGACTGCGACTAAGGTGGTCAATCGACTCCATGCGCTTGATGACATGTACTGGAAATGGCAGGCGCGTGAGCCAAGGGCGGCCGGCTTCCTGATCGGCCAGATAGAACTCCGTGGAGGATGCGTACTCAAAACGCGTTTCGGCCCCGAGTTGGTTCTCCGAGCGCACCAGCAGATGCGGCTTTTCGCCGCACATCAGGTCGATGTACTGCACCGGACGCCATGCCATGCCTGGAAGCGCTGTCGACCAGACGAGGCAGGCCGTGCCGCGGCCGAGCAGGTCGACAACGCTGAGTGAAATGCCTTCGACGAGCACCATTTCGCAAACCGTGCGCGGCTTGCTCAGTGCGTTGCCGCTCTCATTGAGGTAGACCTTGACGCCCTTGCGCCCGGCGTAGAGTACGTCCGTCGGCCCGGAGCCATCCGTATCGGCGAAGCGCAGGCGTCGCGCGTCGAACAAGCCCTCCTCATCGAACCAGGGCGATGCGTCCATCGTGACTTTGGGCCCGAACTTTCCGTAGCCAAGGCTGGGCCAGTAGCAGACCTCGCCATTGCGGATGCGCACAAGGTCCGCGAGCCCATCGCCGGACATGTCAGCAAGGAACACTGACTGGTCCGCCTGCCCCAGCAGGACCCGCGGACCGCCCTCTTCGTTCCATGGAACGCGAACGCGGATGGCCTCGCCGAATCCGTCGTCGCCAAGGGAAGGGTGCCAAATGATTGCCTGATCGTCTGTGATCAAAATGTCGGCGAGCCCGTCTCCCGAGAGATCGGCGAGGTGGACATTCGGATCTGCAAAATCGACAAGCGGGAACGAGCGGAACGCACGGAAAGGCATCCACCCGGCGTCGGCCGTGCGATCAAAATAGCCGCCGATGCCCTGTTCGAGCGTGGCGAATTCGAGCCGACCATCCGAGTCAAGGTCGATGAGCTGTGATCGCCCGCCATCCCCCACCGGCATGCTGCGAACCACCTGCACAGGGCCGAACCGGCCTTGTCCGCGATTCGGCTTGTAGTACCACGCACCAGGCTCTGTGGCGAGCACACCCGCGATGCCTTCGCCGTCAAGATCTGTCCACTGGTAGCCTGGCCCGCCAATCCCGGTGGGGAGGTTTTCCAGGCTTTCGGCGGGCAACTGTCGAACGGCCCAGTTCCTTGGCGCAGGATCATCGAGTGGGCTCTCTGCATAGTGCAGCAACAGCGCGGGCAGCGATCGGCGGCGATACGACCCGTCGTCGAGCATCCGGTAGCCGGATTGCGTGATGCTTGTCACCCGCGTGCCGGTGGGCCGCTCGTCGTAGCGGAGGTGGACGCCGCGCACCAGTGTTCGCGCCGCCCCAAGCATCTCGTGCATGCGATGCACCACAAAAATGCGTTTGCACAATCGATAGGTACGAACCTCGAAGCCGGACCGTGAGACTGAAAACGGATCGCGGCGCGAGGGCCTCGGCCCCGGTGCAGCCTGCGTCCAACTTACCCTCTCGAAACCGTCCGCGTCCGGTTCATGATTGAAGGGCTCATCGCCGTAGTCAAGCACGACTTCGAACAGCCACCCGGTCTCTGAATCGATGTGCGGGCGCGGCAAATGGCGGCTACCCGCTGCACTGCCTGCCAGCACGGCCGGCACCGGCTTGCGATTTCCGTACCGAACGCGTTTGAGATACCGGTTTGCACTGCGCGAACGGAACCGTTCGTTTAGGCGGCTGATATCAACACCATCACCACCTTCCGCGGCGTACTCGTATTCGATGGCGTTACCGCGGTCGTCGTAGCTACGGCATACAAGCCACTCAAAAATGCGCTGCCCATCTTCAGGATCGGCGACACGCGACTCAGCGCCTTCACCGTAGACCGTAAGAACGTTGTCCCGGGAGATGGTGCGCCAGTGCGTATCGCCGTCTGCAAGGCGTGTCCAACTCTCGATGCGCGAGAAAATGCCTTCAATACGTGGCCGGTAGCGGCGTACAAAGTAGCCTTTCGTGTCTCTCGCAACCCCCGACCCATCATCGTTGCAGACCGGCACAAGATCCTCCGAGCCAGAGAGCAAAAAGATGTCTGCTGCAGCATCCGCAGACGCGACTTCTTCCTCACGGCGTGCGAAGGGGGCGTAGCGGGGAACGCCCTTGTCGGTTCTTCTCGAGATTGACGGCAGGCCTAGCGTGCAGCCCAGGCCGAACGGGCCGTTGCCCGAACCTGAACTGTGGGACAGTGAAAGCGCAGGCTGAAACCCGCTGCGGCTCTTGCTCAATGGAACGGGGACTGTGAGTGACGCGGTCCCGTTAGCAGAATTGGTCTGAAACTTCTCGCCCAGTCCTCTGATCGCGCCGCCCCCCTTTGGCATGCTCACCTGCGGTGCGGCCATAGACGAGGGTCCTTGCGTGTCTTGCTCCTTCGATCCGACGTTTTCAGATTCCATCATGCTATTGATCAGTGAAAGTGGTGTTTGCCGCCACACACTCAACAGCGCCTTCCGCGTCGCGCACCAAACTGCGGATCGCGCCCATCAGGCCACGCATGCCAACGCGCCGTACAGCAACGCTTACAAGGTCATCCACAATATTGATACGCAACACAATGAGCCGCTTGAACTTGCTCAGCCAGCAGCGCTCAATTTGTTCGGTGTCCGTTGAACGCCCCACCAGAAGCAGTGCGCAGGCTGACAGTGGGGGCAATTGAGCCAATAGCCCTTCAATCTCCGCAAGCGAGATCACACGGTCGCCCATCAGCCGCATGTCGTCACAGCGCACGACCGCAGCCGAAAGGACTTCGGCCGTGAGGTCGCCAGATGACGATGCCACCAAGACAGGGAACATGCGTTTTTCCTGGAACGGGTTCATGTCTGTATTAAGGATGGGCAATTCCATTCACGTCTACGATCACGACGATCCATAGATGACCAAGCGTTCGATCGCGTTGGCAAGTCATGGGAACTGACAATGGATCCAGCAGCGACCCGATACTTTCCTGAATCCTTTGATCGATGTACTGCCGTGTCTCGTGCGCATGCCAAATATTCGGTGTGAATCTGACACCGAACAGAGGCAATATAAAAATGTGCTCTGCACATTACGGCGTAGACTTGGCGCTTCACCCGCAGACAGCTGTCGTTTGCACATTACGGGAGGCAGTGATGGACCTACTTTTGGTATCACCAGTTCGTCTACTTTGCGACGGCCTGGCTGCTTGTTTATCCGGGCGAAACGGCGTGCGCCTGCAATCAACAGTGGAAGATTTGCGAACCCTACGCGTTTCGCTATCTTCCCGGCCGGTGGAAGTGGTCCTTATCGACGTCACTCAGGGTATCGATCTGGATGAGGTTCGCGCCATTGCTTGCGAGCATCCGACGGTCGCGCTCGTTGCGCTGGGGCTGCTGGAACAATGCCGCGAAGTAGTTAGTTGCGGGCGCGCAGGATTTGTGGGTTACATCTCCCGCAGTTCGTCTATCGACGAGCTTTGCAAAGCATTACCCGACATCGTGGCCGGACGGCTCGACTGCAGTTCGCAAATTTCAGGTGGGCTGCTGCGCGCACTCAATCGCACCATGTCAGACGACTCAGAGTCATGCATCGCAGAGCCATTGACTAAGCGCGAGGGCGAAGTCCTGGAGCTCATTGGCCGTGGACTATCGAACAAAGAAATAGCACGCGAGCTTTGCCTGAGTCTCTCAACCGTCAAGCACCATGTACACAATGTGCTGAGCAAGCTGGGCTTGAGCAGTCGCGCCCAGGCAATGCGCAAAGTCCGCAACACGCCGTGGATCGCGGCATCGCGGCGGGTGTCACGATCGTCCCAGTTTGGTGGTCGAGCAGTACCAGAGCGGCGCCAAGTCGCCACCTCCGCAACAGCCACCTAGCGTTTTGCCCGATTTGTTGTTGACCTGTGCGTGCGCCGCCTGCGTTAGAGTGCGGCCTATCCACACTTGAACTCTGGACTTCAGACCTGACAAAACTAACAGGGCTTCGCGTGAGTCTACCAAGCTGGTCAATCAGGTGCACGAACGCATGCAATATTTTTTGCGACATGCTTAATGTCGGAAGAATCGTAAGTCCTGCGGGTAACAAATCTGGAGAGTTGAGGGACCGCTTTGCGGAGCTTGCGCCACTGGCAGCAATGGGCACGAACCGGCGGTGGCGAGTGACCGATCCCAGGCAACACCCTCAATCAAATTTCAGGCTCCAGATACCTGCCATTCGCGAATGTCAGCAGAGGGTCTTGGATTCAACCGGTCGATGCAACAAGTTGGCTGAATCGTTCAGCAGGCGTTTCGTAGTTTAGAGTTTTCCTTGGACGTTCGTTCAGTTTTCTCGCCACTGCATTAAGTTGTGCTTGTGAGTAGTTCGAGATATCGATTCCCTTGGGGAAATACTGCCGCAATAGTCCGTTCGTATTTTCATTGCTCCCTCGCTGCCAAGGACTCTGAGGATCACAGAAGTAAACGCTGATGTCAGTGGCCAATGTGAAACGCTTGTGGTCCGCCATTTCATGACCCCGATCCCAAGTCAACGACTTGTAGAGTTCCTGGGGCAACTTGCGAGCATTTTTGATCAGTGCAGTGATGACCGTCTGGGTATCTTTGCGGGCAACCTTCACCAGCATCACGTAACGCGTCTGACGCTCAACCAGTGTCGCAATCTGGGTGTTGAGGCTGCCAAACAGCAAATCGCCTTCCCAGTGGCCCGGTACAGCCCGGTCTTCCACTGTGGCAGGGCGCTCACTGATGGATACGGCGTTGGTGATCTTGCCGTGGTTGTCTGTCTTTTGGGTGTGGTGGCGCGAACGGCGCATGGCCCTGGTGCGCCTCAAATGTTGCAGCAGTTCTCTCTTCAGGGCACCACGGGCCTGTATGAAGAGACTTCGATAGATGGTCTCAGTTGACACCTGATAGTTCTCGTCGTCCGCATAAGCATGCTTTAGCCATCCAGCAATTTGCTGTGGTGACCATTGCAATTGGAGCTTACCAGCCACGATGTTCGCCAGCTTTCGCTTCTCCACCAGTTTGCAAGTCTTGGG